>JALYKW010000037.1 GCA_030774575.1 Chloroflexota bacterium
CCGCTTGCCAGCGGCCCTCTTCCGTTTCGTCAGTAGGTGCCCTCCGCGCACCGGGAACCGCGTTGGCTCTGGCATACGCCTCCAGGCCTACGTTCCGCCGCGCGACGGCATTGTTGTGATTCGCACGAATGCGGGGCCGCAAGAGCGTCGGACCGATGGGTGGCGGGAGTGCGAGGGAGTCGAACCCGCCGGAGACAACGCGGGCCGCCCCGCGAGATCATCTCCGCGGGCAATGAAGCTCGACCTGAATGTTGTCCGGGTCGCGAAGTATTGCCATTGCTCCCCATTCCTTCGTATCAGGCTCCCGGCTGTATGGGACGTCGAGGTCGTCAAACCGCGCCAGCCATCCCTCGAAGTCCTGAACCGAGGGAACGTAGAACGCGAAGTGGTCCAAGCCGGTTCGTAGCTCGCTGAACGCAGCTCCGTCGTTGTTGAGATGCTGCTGCAAACATAGCGCCATTCGGCCGCCGGCAAGGCTAAGCAACGTCTCGCGGTACATCCCTTCACGGAGAAACGGCGCCACAAGCGTCGCGAGCCCGAGTACGCGCTGATACCACTCGTTGCTGAGTTCCAAGTCGCGCACGGACAATGACACGTGAGTGAAGCCACGAAGTTCCGGCATGTTCCCTCCGTTCAGCTGCCAATTGGCGGGAGTGCGAGGGAGTCGAACCCTCCCGGGACGACGCAGGCCGCCCCGCAACGGTTTTGAAGACCGTGGCGTTTTGTACGCGCCCGTCCATCCGCGTCCGTACACGATCGAAAATCCACGAGTGCTTTCCATATTAGTACGCACTCGTCCGCCCGCGTCCGTCCGGGTTGCTGTCACGGTTGCTGTCAGCCGAATCACAGAATCCTCCAGCCCGTGGTCGATATCATGCGGCATGACGGAAGAGCACCCTGACTCCGGCGACGGCCAGACGGGCCTCCGGCATAAACACGAAGTTGAGCTGGTGGCGACGCTTCGCGGCCTCCAGTCCGCACACAACTGGCTGCGCTGGGATGTAGCTAGAAGTCGGATCCTCTCGGTCAAAGTCTGCAGCACGTGTGGAGAGCGTGATCGCCAGTCTGTTCAGGAGTGCGCAGAACCAAACTGCCAGAGCCACGCGATCTGTCAGCGTCCCTACTGACGTATTACCCGCGATGCTGAGCCGCAGGCGGTGGCAACGAGTCCAGCGACGAATGTCGCAACGCCGAACGCCGCTCTCGGACTCATAGACCGTTGTGCCGGCGAGTTATCACGTAGCTTCCGCGATCGTCACCGACAGGGTGGCGGGCGGGTTCTGTCCGAGCAGCCACTTCTGGACGTAGAGGGTGCCGATGGCCGGCGGCTTGCCCTCCGTCTGCTCTTGATAGCGGACCGTGTTCTTCGTCTCGCGCTCGATCGTAAACGTCAGGGTCTGTGCCTCCATGGGAGTTCATCCTCCTTCATCCCTCTCCCTAGTTTGTCGCCGGAGATGTGGAAGGCACGGCCTCACCCAATCTGTATCGGTGCCGATGCGCTCGCCCCGCCGCAACCCACGGCGACCGTGCCGGTGCCCGGGCGCATGCTCGACCCGATATTCCACGACCATGACACGACCCCGTCGCCTCCCGCCGTCTTCGCGCCCAGTCCCTGCGCCTTGCTATTCGTCCCCGCCGGCGTCACGTAGGTGACCGAGCACAGCGCACCCGCTGACGTCTGGACGGTCGCGCTCGCGACTCCGCCGGGACGGGCGCCCCCAACCGCGGGTGAACGCTACGCCTGCCGGCGGCGGCACAGGCGGCGGGTTGTTGGCAGGCAGCGCTGAGCTTGTGCCGGTGCTGAACGAGAGCACCGGATGCCGTTCGATGCCGTTCGGCGCGACGCCGGTCTGCCCGTGCAGCACGTCGAGGAAGCCGACGCCGGTGAACGTCGCAGTACCGGTGATGCGCCTGAAGCTCGACGACGATGGCTGCCCGAACGCCGCGATCAACGCCGCCCGCGCTGCCTCCATTTCGACCCGATGCGCGGAGCCAACGGCGCCGGAGCAGTCGGCGGCATCGGGAAATTCGACGATCATCGTCTGCGCCGGGTCGTCGAGATCAGCGATCACGACATGAATGTCCTTGTCCGCTTCGAGCTTGAACTCGACGACCGTGGCGGTGATCGAGAACGTCGTCAGTTCCGTTGGCGCGATCCGCGATGCCTGCGGATGCGACGCCGGGAACGGCAGCGCTCGGAGCTGTGCGACGGTGGCCGGCACCGGAGTGAAGTCGATCCTTCCCGCGTCTCCGTCGCTGAGCGTCTTGACCGGCCAGCGCTCGACACCGCAGCGTACGCCGCCGCCAACCTGGGGCGTGGTGTCAGGCGTAATGTTCGTATCGGGATCTGATGCCTCGCCCGGCGACGGGTCGCTGACCGCGGTCGATGATGCTGGTGCTGAGTTAGTGACAGTCTGCGTCGATGGCGCGGAGGTGCTGGGCTTGGCGCTGCAACCGTGAAGGAACAGCGCCAGGACAGCGAAGACGACAAGATGTCTGCGCAAGTGGTCCCCGCGCGCCAACGCCAAACGCTGGACGCTCAGCTCGAACTCTTCTCTCGCCTCGCTTGCGCCCTCGCCATCTTCTGGAAGTTCTCCCCAAGCGCCGGCATGCCAAACGCCTTCCGCTCCGCGAGTATCAGCGATCGAAGCCGGTCCCAGACACCCGTTACGCTGAGCCAGTCGAACAGAAGGTCGTCGCTGATCAGTTTGTTCTTCCAGAGCGTGCCGATCGTCTCGTAGTGGATCGCAATGAGGCGGGCCTTCCCGTATCCTTCGCTACCATGCGGGTACACCTTGATGAACTCTGCGTAATCGGGATTGAAGTCATCGCTCCACAGCCAGTTCATCGCGGCAGGCACCCCGCTAGCGGCGGAGAGTTGGGCGATCTGCAGCATGATCTGGGCGTCCTGGAACGTCGGCTTCGGAGTAGTGGCTCGCGACGGCATGGTTGTCCTCCTTCATAAATGTAGTCCTACGTTACGTCACGCACGCGTTACAAACGATAGGCGCCGACGGGAACCACGCCGGCTACGGCCGCTTTACACTCCGATCGCAGCTGCCACCCTAGCCCAGCTCCGGTCCTCCTCGCCTTCGAGCCGCCTAAGGTAGATCGAGGTCACCGCCAGCGAAGAGTGGTCTAGGAACCGGCTGACGTCCTCGATCGACTCGCCGGCGTCGCGCCGGAGCTTCGCCGCTGAGTGCCGGAAGATGTGCACGCCCGCCGGCGGCAGCCCCGCGAGCCGGAAGTAGCGCTGCAGATTGCCGTAGAAAGAGCCCGACGTGATCCCCCGCGTGTCGCCGCGACGTGCGGGCCACAATGACGCATCCGGCGCCATGGCCGCGATGTCGTGCCCGAAGGCCGACAGCGCCAACGTCAGCGCGACAAACGCCGGTTCCGGCAGCTCCCGCTTGCCCGCCTTCCCGCCTTTGCCACGGTAGCGATACCAGGTCTTCCCGTCCTCCTGCGTGATGTCGCCGACTTTCATGTTCAGTACCTCCGCTCGGCGGCGGCCGGTGAGCGTCAGCGTGAGGACGATCGCCCGGTCCCGCAGGCCCGTCGGCGTCTCGGGGATGATCGCGAGCAGCTTCTGGATATCGGTGCCGCCGAGGCCGCGCGGTGGAGCGACGGAGACCTTCGGTCGTTCCAGCGCGTCGCAGGGATTAGCCGTGACGGCATCCATGCGGATCAGGAAGTGGAAGAAGCTGGAGAGGCAGGCGAGCCGGGCGCCGATGGTGACGGACGACGGCTGCTTGCCGGAGAGGCCCGCCCCGTATGCCCAGGCGAAGATCTCCTGGCTGGTCAGGCGGTCGGGCGGCTTGCCGATGGTGCCGAAGCAGTGCTGGAGCATGCGGCTGTAGCCCTCGACGGTGCGCCGGCTGCCTGAGCGTCGTTCCTTTTCGGCGAGGAAGGCGTAGAGTGCGCGCTCCCAGCCTTCTGCGCTGTTGTCGAACGTGGTGATCGTGGTCTGCATGGTGGCGCCCCCTCCTGCGAGGCGTCACCATGATTGCCTTGTGTGCGACGAAGTCAAGCGCGAGCTGCCTCACCATGCGTGCTATTCCGGTGTGCTGCTCGATACGTTTCGCTACATCGACTTTCTGTGCGATCCCCAAGACGACATGAAGCCGCGCCAAGGGACGCTGTGGCCCCACCAGTGGGACGCCTTCCTCCGGGTCATCTATTGCCACGAGATTCTCGGAAGGTCCGTTATCGCTGAAAACGGCGCTCTCTTGAACATCGTGACCGGTGGCGGCAAGACCGCCGTGATAGCGGCGCTTGTCGCATGGCTTCGCATCGCGCACCACGTCGAGAAGATCCTACTTCTGTGCCCGAACCTGATCGTTCGCGACCGCCTTCAGGATGACTTCGAGAAGGGCAAGGTCTTCGTAGCGCGCGACCTGCTGCCGGCTTGGTCTCTCACCAAGCCCCAGGACTTCACGCTCACGACGCTCGGCAGCGGCAAGGACAGTGGTATGGCAAGCTTCCTCGGCGCCAGCATCGTGCTGGGGAACATCCACCAGTTCTATCTATCGAACAAGTCGGGGCAGTCCAACGTTGCCGCATTGATGCGAGGGCAGCACTTTGCGCTCTTCAACGATGAGGCACACAACTCGCCTGCCGAAGAGTACGAAGCGACGTTGCAACGAGTGCGGCCCAAGACGATCCTTCGCGTCGACACAACGGCAACACCCGATCGCGCTGACGGCAAGACACCGGATAGCGACATGATCTACGAGTACGGCGTCGTGGACGCGCTCGCCGAGCAGATTATCAAGACACCTGTTGTTTATCAACCGGACATCCGCGTTGTGGAGCTGACCTACACCGATGCAGTGACCGGTGAACGGCGGCGCGTGGAGGAAATCGACTGGGACGACGTCGATCGCAAAGGCATAACAGCGACGCAATGGGTGACTGACGACGAGCCCATGCGTCAGCAGATGGCGATCGCTTTGAAGCGCGTACAAGAGCAGGAGACCCGCGCGCGAAAGCGATATCAGCCAATCCTCTTCGTCATAGCGGTCTGCAAGGCAGACGCGGAGAAAGCGGCCAAGACGCTCCAGAACTACTTCAAGATCAAGACGTTGCTGGTCACCGAGGACAGCGACGAGGCGGATCGCAAGAAGGCGAGCGAAATGGGCCGCCAGAAGCGCACGAAGGAACCGTACAAGGCCGTAGTCAGCGTCCTGATGCTCCGCGAAGGTTGGGACGTACCCGAAGTGGGCGTGATTCTCCTGCTTCGAAAGTTCAGTAGCCGAGTGTATGGGCAACAGGTGATAGGTCGTGGTCTTCGCCGCGTCCGCACGAAGGATGTCGTCGAGGACGAGCCTCAGATTTGCGCCGTCGTCGACCACCCGAAGCTGGAGCACGATTGGCTGTGGGATATTTTCGGGAGCCGTGTCCGCAAGAACGTCGAAATCGACCAGACCTTCGACGAAACAGAAGACCTGCCCCAGCCGCTTCCGCGCCAGGAAGTCATGCGACCCGAGCTGATTGTCGACCTTCCCAAAGAGATCGAAGGTCTCGAAGATGACGGCCAATTCGACCTGGGGGAGATCGAAGGGCCTGCCACGCCGCGCGAGGACTGGCGCGCAATCCTCGCTGCGTTCGAGTACGAGTCCACGACAATGGAGATCACACGCGTCGACATAGAGTCCGTTATTGGCAAAGAACTGGCCGGAAAGGGATGGAGACAGTACCACAGTGCACCCGAGAAGATGACGGGCGAGGCAGTGAAGATCGAGCTATCAGACGAAGACATGCGGGATGCGATCAAGTCACGCCTTCTTGAAGACGCGGAGGAGATGGCCGTCATAGCTGGCTACGCCGCCGCATTCAAGAGCCAGGTGTATAGCGCGATTATTGCGCACGTTCGGGAGAAATTTCTCGGTGGGCCTTCCCTCGGTTTGGCGGACACACGCGAACTGGCATTCGCCTTCAAGAAGCTCCCGGAGGTCCGCAGGAAGATTCTGGCATATCCGGGTTTGGTAGCGGGGATCATCGAACATGGCGATTAGCAAACACGGCCGGTACGTCGACCCGAAGAAGTCACCATACAACTTCGAAGTCTTCGACTCCGCGATGGAGGAGTTGTTCATGATGAAGTTGGACTCGGATCCGGTGGTCGGAAAATGGATGAAGCGCCACGGCATCTCAATTCCGTGGATAGACGCTCAGAAGCACCAGCGCCGCTATCGTCCGGATTTTCTCGTCGAGTACACCGATGGCCGCATCGCCATCGTCGAGGTTAAAGACCCGAGCCGCGTTGATTCGCCCGAAGTCCAGCGAAAACGCAAAGCCGCGGAAATCTGGTGCAGGCGCCGCGGCATCGAGTACGTGATGACGACGTACTAGCACGCGGCGTTGTGGTTCATCTTCGAGCGAGCGAAGACTTCCATCAAATGCGGCGCGTGACTCGCGCGTCCCGCGACGATCAACTCATCGTGTTCGTGCGGCGGTCAGTGGTCTGGACGACAGAATTGGACTAATGTGCGAACTGAGCGCGGCTGCCGCGCCCGTGCACAGCGGCGCTCCCTCGGCGTATGATTAGGAAAACGCGCGAAAAGATAATTGCCGCCTTGGGGGTCCTGTATGACGGGCGACACATCGAACCGTTGGCTCGAGGCCCGCAGCATCTCCGGTGAGGTCTACGACGCGACGTATGAGCGCCGCGCCGCTGCCGGCGAGGACGTGCACGGCGAAGCCAACTTCGTCCAGCGGTTCGTGCCTGCGTCCGTGCTCGATGCGGGCTGCGGCACGGGCCGCGTCGGGAGCGAACTCGCGCGTCGCCGCCTGGACGTCGTCGGCGTCGACATCGACCCAGAGATGCTTGCTACGGCGCCTCGCCGACCTTGCGACCGTTGATCTCGCCCATTCGTTCGACGCGATCGTTATGGCGGGCAACGTGATGATCTTCCTGACTCCGCGGACCGAGAGCGCCGTCGTCGCGAACCTCGCACGCCATCTGCAACCGGGCGGGGTGCTCATCGCGGGCTTTCAGATCATGCCGGGGCGACTGACCATCCAGACATACGACGAGATCGCCGACCTAGCGGGCCTCGTGCTCGCCGAGCGATGGTCAACTTGGGATTGCGACACATGGGACACGGGGCACGACTACGCTGTGTCAGTTCATCGGAGACCCGTCGGCAGTCCAGCATGAACCCCAGACGTGTGATGCTGCTGATCCCGCACGAGAGCTACCGCGCGCCCGACTTCATGGAGGCGGCGGCGCGGCTCGAGGTGGAGGTGGTCGTCGGGTCGGACGAGCGGAACCCGCTGCAGGAGGCGCTGCCCGGGCGCTTCGTCGCGCTGAACTTCGCCGACCCGGACGCGGGAGCGGACCAGATCGAGGCCTTCGCCGCGCACTTCCCGCTCGACACGATCGTCGCCGTCGACGACGGCGGGACGCGGCTCGCGGCGCGCGCGTCGCGGCGGCTGGAACTGCCGCACAACCCGGTGGCGGCGGTCGACGCGACGCGCAACAAGGCGCTGCTCCGCGAGCGGCTGGCGGCGGCGGGCGTGGCGTCTCCGTGGTTCCGGGTCATCGCTACGGGCGGTGATCCGCGCGACGTCGCACGCACGATCGCCTTCCCGGCGGTCATCAAGCCACTGTCGCTTTCGGCGAGCCGGGGCGTGGTTCGCGTCGATGACGCGGAGCAGTTCGTCGAGGCGTTCGAGCGAGTGAAGCGGATCGTCGCGGACCCGGGGGCGGCGACTGAGTGCGGTGAGTTCGCCGACCGGCTACTCGTCGAAGGGTACGTGCCGGGGACCGAGGTGTCGCTCGAAGGACTGCTGACCTCGGGGAAGCTGTGGGTGCTGGCGCTGTTCGACAAGCCGGACCCGCTGGAGGGGCCATACTTCGAGGAGACGATCTACGTGACGCCGTCGCGGCTGTCGGACGACGCGCAGGCGCGCATCGCTGAGACGGCGGCGAGGGCGGTGGCGGCGCTGGGACTGAGCGACGGGCCGGTGCACGTGGAGCTGCGCATCGAGGACGATGGCGTGTTCCCGATCGACATCGCCGCGCGGTCGATCGGCGGGCTGTGCTCACGCACGCTGTCGTTCGGGACGGCCATGTCGCTCGAGGAGCTGATCCTGCGGCACGCGATCGGCGCGCCGGTGCCGTCGTACGAGCGTGAGGCGCGCGCCGCGGGCGTGATGATGATCCCGATCCCGCGGGCTGGGACCCTCGTCGCGGTGCACCGCGTCGAGGAAGCGGAGGCCGTGCCACTCGTCGATTCGGTGACGATCACAAAGCACCCGGGGAGCAGGCTGGTGCCCCTGCCGGAAGGTGGCGCGTACCTCGGATTCATCTTCGCGAGCGGTGAGGCGCCGGCGGACGTGGAGACTGCGCTGCGGGCGGCGCACGCGGCGCTGGTGTTCAAGGTCGAGTGAGACCCGCACGTGGAGGGTACAGCGCCGTCATTTCGCACGGACGCAACAGTGCTGCGGGCCCTACAGGGTTGCCAGCGATGTCAGGGCTAGACGGCGAGTGCCCGGTCGAGGGGAGCCAACTGCTCCTCGGTGGGCTCCGCTCAGCAGAACCAGGCTTCGGAGAGGCCGGGCACGGTGCGGCGCGGCTGGGGCGCGACCGCGGCGACCGCATCGAGGCCGGTGAGGACGCGGAGAGCGGCGCGCTTCACCTTCGCGAAGGTGATCTCGGGCCGCTCGCCCGCGTGGTCGTGTGAGATCGCCGCGGCGGCTTCGACGATCGCCGCGAGTTCGGACTGCAACGCGTCGACGCGCGGGTCAGGGCTGTTCCAGGCGTAGGTGAGGCGCTCTGCGTCGAACGGGCCGAGCAGGCGCTGCGTGCGGAGCACGTCGACCAGCGGCGAGCCGGGGAGGACGAGCAGGCGCAGGGCATACTGGACGGGCTGCACGTGGGCGACGAGGCCGTGCTCTTCTACGAATGTCAGCAGATCGACGAGATCCTGCGATGACGTCCATGGCGTGAATGCCATCCACGTCGGACGCAGGGCGATGCCGGCACGCGCCGCGATTTCGAGCGCGCGCTCCATATCATCGCGCGTGTGTCCTTTCTCGAGCACGCGCAGGATCTCGTCGTTCGTCGACTCGAACGCCGAGGTGACGAACAGGCAGCCGAGCGCGCGCAGCCGCGGCAGGACGTCCGCGTGCTCGATGATGTGCTCGACCTTAGTGGTCGCGTCAAACGTGATGCCGGGATGATGCCGATGCATCGCCTCGGCGATGGCAAGCGAGTGGGGGACGGCGTTCAGGAAGTCGGGGTCGCCGAAGGTGATGTGGCACGCGCCCATCGCGACGAGTTGGTCGACGTCGGCGAGGACGGTCTCGCGCTGCACGAGTCGCAGGCGGCCTCCGTAGACCGGCGTGATGGGGCAGTGCGCGCAGGTGTGCGCGCAGCCGCGCGAGGCCTCGACGTAGCCGGCGAGGCGGTGCTCGCCGTCGAGGTCGAGGCGCGCGTAGCGATCGAGCGGCGGGAGGCCGCCGCGGTCGGGCACGGGATAGCGCTGGCGGGCGAAGCGGGCCTCGGACCCGACGCCGGGCAGGGTGCCGTGCGCAGCGTCGCCGGCGGCGGCGAGGCGATCGGCGAGCGCGACGAGGCCCGGCTCGTACTCGCCCCCGATCACGGAATCGGCGAGGCCGGCGAGCGTCAGGCGGTCGTGCAGCGGCGCGGCGTACAGGCCATAGAAAGCGATGTGCGCGCGGGGGCTCAAGCGGCGCACGCGTCGCGCGAACTCGATTCCGAGACGGGCGGCCGTGTGCATCGGGATCGAGACGGCGACGAGGCGCGCCTCCCTGACGCGCTCAGGCGAGGGCAGGTCGACGGCGAGGTCGAGGCAGCGCACGTCGTGGCCGGCGGCACGGAGCGCGGCGGCCGGCGCGGCGAGGCCGACCGGCTGGTGGCCCATCTCATACGCCGAAACCAGGAGGACGCGCATCGGTCCGGCCTACTTCTTCTCAGGCTGGTAGTGCGGGTTCTCGCCGGAGGCGTGGTCAGTCTGGTCGACCACGCGCTCGATGCCCGGCACGGTCTCGAGGATCGTGGCCTCAATGCCCTGTTTGAGGGTGACGTCGGCCATGCCGCAGCCCTGGCAGCCACCGCCCAGCTCGACGAAGGCGGTGGTATCGTCGACCCCGAGCAGGCTGACCGATCCGCCGTGCGCGGCGATCGCGGGGTTGATCTGCTGGTCGAACAGCTGCTGGATTTGAACCTCGCGCTCGTCGAACCAGAGCGGGTTGGGGTTGTTGAACTCAAGGCCACTGACGTCGGGGCCCTTGTAGTGGTAGTCGATGGTGACGCCGTCGACGTACTTCGCGCTGCGCGGCTCGACGTAGACGCGCAGGCCAGCCGACTCGACGACATCGTCTTCCTGCACCGGCGCGCCCTCCTGCACGAGGCCGAGGCCGTGCTCGAACTGGCCGTGCGCGCGGCCGGCGATCTGCAGGCGCAGGCCGATGACGTTCTGGTTCGCGGCGATGACCTCCTCGAGCTTGGCGACCGCGCTGTCGGTAAGCGTGATCGAGGGCTTCTTCGCCTTCGTCTTGTCAGTGATCCTGGGACTCATGCGTCGCTCCCGCGCTGCGATGGAGGTCTGGTGGCAGAATAGCCGATCGGCCGGCCGGAGTGGGAGTCTCCGGAGAACGGACGCTCCGTCCCCTTGGACTCAGTGACATAGCTCTCCTGAGGAGGAGAGCTCGTTGTGCTTCTGTTCGTTCATCTTCTCCACCTCACTTGTTCGATCTTATACACCTTCAGCGCTCACGATGGGCTCATGTTGACGGTCGCGCTCAGGTGGCCGTACGCTTCAGCGCCGCAGGGAACGAACGAGGAGGCGACATGCCAAAGATACGCGGGCTTGGCGAGATCGTGATCTGGGTGCACGACATGGAGGAGTCGCTGAGGTTCTACAGCGATGTTCTCGGTCTGGAAGTGATGTCACCGCCCGACTTTCGCGGCGCACGCTTTCTACGCGCCGGCGCGCCGGCCGTGAGCTGCCCGCAGCAGATCGTCCTAGTTCCGCTACCGCCGGACGCGCCCACCTTCCCCACGGACCGCAAAGAGCGGACGCTGCACCATCTCGGCATCGAGGTGGCCACGGAAGAGTTCGAGGAATGGCGCCAGCGGTTGCGCAGCCACGGGCTCGAGCCCCGTGACGGAGAGCATCCGTTCCTGCGGTTGCGAGGCATGTACGTCGACGACCCGGACGGCAACGAGGTCGAGCTGATCGCCTCGAAAGACTGAGCGCGGAGCAGCGGAGGGAACCGATGGCCGGGACGTCGATCGTCGCGCGCGACCCCGACTGGCACGTCGCGCTGGAGCAGATCAGGGATCAGCTCCTGCACGACGGCGTGTACGGCTGCGATCTTGCGCTGCTCTTCGCGAGCCACCACTACGCGTCGGACTTCGCGGAGATCGTCGCCGCCGCGGGCGCGTTGTGCGCCGCGCGGACGCTGATCGGTTGCTCGGGACAGGGCGTCATTGGCGGCGCGCGCGAGGTCGAGGACGTCCCCGCGATCGCCATCGCTGCGATGCCGCTGCCGGGCGCCGATATCGCGACGGCGCATCTCACACAGGACGACTTGCTCGCGGTGGACGACGCCGCCGCGTGGGAACGGCTCACGGGCGTCTCGGCCGACGCGAGCAACGGCTGGATCTGCTTCGGCGACCCGTTCACGATCGACGCCGAGCGGTTGATCGCGTCGCTGTCCGAGGCATACGCCGGCGCGGCGATCGTCGGCGGCATGGCGTCGGGCAACGTCGCGGCGCGGCGCACGCATCTCTTCCTCAACGATCGAGTGTTCGATTCCGGCACAGTCGTCGCATCGATCGGCGGCACCTGGGCCTTGCGCGCCGTCGTCGCACAGGGCGCGGCGCCGATCGGCCGGCCGTGGACAATCACCGGCGTGGACGGCCAGATGATCCGGACGATCGGCCAGCGGCCAGCGTACGAGGTGCTCGCCGATACCTTCCGCGGCCTTACGGAAGAAATGCAACAGCGCGCGCAGCGCAACCTGCTCGTCGGCATCGCCATGGACGAGTACCGAGACGAGTTCGGCCGCGGCGATTTCCTCATCCGCAATCTGATCGGCGCCGACCGCGAGAGCGGCTCGCTGGCGGTGAGCGCGCTGCCGCGCGTTGGGCAGACGCTGCAGTTCCAGGTGCGTGACGCGGGCGCGGCCGACGAGGATCTGCGCGCGATGCTCGACGCGGCGACGTCCTCGCTCGGCGGGGCGCCGGCCGGGGCGCTGCTGTGCTCGTGCAACGGGCGTGGCGTAGGCCTGTTCGGCGCGCCGCACCACGACGCCGCTGCGCTGGCGCAGCGCTTCGAGGGGCTGCCCGTCGCCGGCTTCTTCTGCAACGGCGAGATCGGCCCCGTCGGCGGCAAGCCGTACCTGCACGGCTTCACCGCGAGCATCGGCTTCCTCGTGCCGAAGGCGCCGGTACGCCTGATAGGCGCGATGAACGCCGGCAGCCAGAGAGGCGCGGAAAGTGCTCTTCTAGCGACTCGCGCTTCGCCTGGATTAAGAGCGGGCCCACCGCGAGCGAGATCAGGAGCCCAGTCTGGCCCCGCCGGCGTCTGCGCACCGAACGGCTCTTCGATCAACCTCTAGCTAAAGGCCCCGCGATGACCATGCACGATGACAACATCGCGTTTGGCCACCACGGCGGTGTCGCGGGTAGTTGCGCAGCTACCACTCTGGTTTTCCGCCGTGAGGAGTTACGGCCGGAAAACACCACTCCCTCACCGCAGAACTCGGTTTTAGCTAGCCTTCGATCACCACGATGCCCTTCGGCCCATCGACCGTGATCGTAGATCCGTCCCGGAGACCTGCGTCGCGACCTGCGTGGCAACCACACAAGGTATGGCGTACTCGCGCGCACAGATCGCCGAATGAGGGAGCACGCCGCCTGAGTCGGTGACGACTGCGGCAGCGATCGCGAACAGGAGGATCCAGGGCGGCGCCGTCGTCGCGCAGACCAGGATCTCGGGAGATGGCGGTCGTGGCGTCGGAGGCGACGAATATGCGTAGCCATTGACGAAGACCGTACGCATTCCCATGTACGCACTCATCAGGCGATCCCAGAACTCGGCGGCGAGCGGACATAGAGGCGCCGGCGTGTGCATCGCGTCGAAGAGCCACGGCATTTGGCCGTCGGACGGGTTCTCCCACGCCACGCTGAAGTCCTCCTTAAAGCTTGACACCATTGCTGTTCTTCCTTCTGGTCACCGCGACGAGGTCGAATCCACTATCGCGTTTTCGATAACGTTCCGTTAATCTAGCTGAACGTCACGGGCAGAGTCATGAGGCAACAGTTGTCGTCCGCCTAGGCGCACCGGCCCGCCGCCAACGCGGGTCTCATCGTTGCGCGACGGCCGGAATAGGGATAGCACGCGGGCACGGCGGCCGCGCGCGGGCGACAGGGAGTGACGATGAGTACGATTCGTTGGTTGGGCGAGGACGACTGCCATCACGAAGCGCTGGTGGGCGGTAAGGCCGCGAGCCTGAGTCGCCTCGCGTCGAGGCACCCGGTACCACACGGCTTTGCAATCTCGGCGATCGCGGCGGCCGAGCACACGCTCGTCGATGGCCTGCTGCCGGCGATCGAACACGCATACCACAGACTCGGGGAACGATGCGGGACAACGCATCCGCCCGTCGCGGTGCGATCGTCGGCGCTGGATGAGGACGGGTTAGATGCGTCGTTCGCAGGACAACACGACACGTACCTGAACATACGCGGAGTCGACGCGGTCCTGAACGCGATACGTCGTTGCGTCATGTCTGCCACTTCGCGCGAGGCCCTCGCGTATCGGCAACAGCGCGGATTGTGTGCGGACGGCGTCCAGATGGCGGTGCTCGTGCAACAATTTGTGCCATCGGATGTATCTGCCGTGGTCTTCAGTGCGAATCCTGTTTCCGGCAGCCGCGATGAGCTCATGATCAACTCGAACTGGGGCTTGGGCGAGAGCATCGTGAGCGGCACGGCTATGCCGGACACGTTTGTAGTGCGGAAGCAGGGGCTCGAAGTGGCGTGGCGCGATATCGCACAGAAGGACCGCATGACGGTGCCGACTGAAACGGGTACGGCCGAACGCGACGTTCCCCCGCAACTCCGGGCGGTGCCGAGTCTTACCGAGGCGCAGGTGAGGGATGTCGCGCAGCTCGCGCTCACGCTCGAGGGCTCCGTCGGCCGACCCGTTGACGTGGAGTGCGCGATCGCGAGAGATACCCTGTACCTCTTGCAGTGCCGCCCCATCACCACGCTTGACTAGCCGCACCGGAACCACTGGCGACGGCGTCCCACTGCTGCTCGCGGTGTCGTCGCTCGGCGCTATCCTCGCGCCGCTGAACTCGACCATGGTGGCGGTAGCACTTCCCGACATTCGCCACGAGTTCGCGCTGAGCCACGGCGCGGTCGCGTGGCTGATCTCCGGATACCTTATCGCGATGGCGGTCGCGCAGCCCCTGGGTGGCCGTCTCGGCGATCAGATCGGGCGCGCCCGCGTATTTCGCGGCGGCCTCCTGGTGTTCCTCGTACTTGCCGTCGCGACGGCCGCCTCCCCAAACTTTCCTGTGCTTGTAATGCTGCGGGTGGCGCAGGCTGCTGCCGGCGCGGTGCTTATCCCGAACGGGATGGCCATGCTACGCGCGCAAGCTCCGCCTGATCGACTGGGACGGCTGAACGGGATCAATGGAGCCGTCCTGTCGTTCGCGGCGGCGGCTGGACCGCTGGTTGGCGCGGGCATTCTTGCGTTCGGTTCATGGCGTTGGCTCTTTCCGCTCAGCGTGCCGTTCATTCTGCTCGCGCTCGTCCTGCTGGAGAGGGTCGAGGTACGCGAGCCCGAGCGGCTGCCGCGCACGCCGGTGGACTGGGTGGGCACCTCGCTATTCATCGCGATGCTCATCGCGCTCACTCTTCAACTTGGTGCGCTTAGAGGAGACGCGAGTCCGGTTCAGATGACGTTGCGGTGGTCAGGCACTCTCGGACTCGCCGCGGCATTCGCCTGGCGCCAGTTCGTCACGAAGTCTCCAGCTGGCGAGTGGCGTCTGTTCAAAGAGCGGTCGTTCGCTGCGGCGAGTGCGTACATCCTTCTGACGAACTTGACCATGTACACGACGCTTTTAATGATCCCATTCTTCGTGCGCGACGTGCTGGGAAAGAGCACAGAAGAAGCTGGCTTGCTGCTCGGTGCGATGTCAGTGCTGGTTGCAGTTACCGCGCCGTTTGGCGGGCGCATGTCCGACGCCATAGGGCGGCGATGGCCGGCGCAGATTGGGTCAGTGCTGATGCTCATCGCTGCGATCGCGCTGCTCGCCGGGTTGAGCCGAACAGTTTCGGCTGGATACTTGGCCGTCTGCCTCGGTCTGCTTGGACTGGGGCTCGGCCTTGGCGTCGGCGCGGCCAATACGGCAGCTATTGAGTCGGCGCCGCCGATGATGGCTGGATCGGCCGCTGGGACGAGTTCCATGATGCGATATGCAGGCAGCATCATCGGGGCGGGAATTCTCGCGGGCGTGCTCAACGATCATAGCGGCGCCGGGGGCGACGTGAGCACGTTCCGCCTCGTGACACTGGCGGTCATCTCGACGGCGGCGCTCGCGGTAGCGGCTTCGATGTTCATCCACCGCTTCGTTACGATGGAGACGATCCAGGTACCGGCGGAGACGATGGTAAGCACCACCTGACGCTACGAATGAGGACGCGGGGGCCATGCTGCTGCGCCATTCGAAGACGTCCGTAACCAGCCCTAAGCCCTGTAGAGGAGTGACGGATGACTAGCGGGAGTACCTCGATGAACCCTGGAACCGCAACGGAGATCGCGGTGGAGTGGGTGTACCCAGGAGCGGAAGCGTACGAGTGGATGCGCGACACAGAACACTGGCCCGCGCCCATGCCGCCGATGGAGCTGTGGCTGCACAAGCACTGGCCGTCCGGGCTGGATCGCGCCTGGGAAGAGGTCGGGATGGAAGCGCCGGCGGTGTTTTATCGTTTCCAGTACGCCGGTCCGTTCCTGTACGCACGCGAGAGTCCGTACGAGCCAGAGCGCATGATGCGTAACGTGCTCCGCTATCGCGAGGTGTCGGCGAAATACGGCGGTCCTCTCAAGTTCTGGCAGAACTTCTGCCGCCCGCGCGTCGAGCGTGTGTGTCAGGAACTGGCGGCATCGGACGGTAGTGCCGGGCTGCTCGTGATTGCCGAACTGTGGGCGTATGGGTTTCATCAGACATTCACGTCGCTGGCGCTCCTCTTCGAACCGGGGATGCGCCTGAGTGCCATGCTGGCCGAAGCGTCCGGCGAGGACGCGCCGCTGGTAGCGCTCGAAGTCCTGCCGGGCGGCGAGAACGCGACGCAGGCCATCGACGCAGAAATCTGGGACCTCGCCGAACTCGCGCGGCGGACGCCGGCAGTCACACGCGTGATGACAGGCGCTTCAGACGAAGACCTCTTAGCCTTGCTGCGCCGCGAGCCGGACGCTTCGGCGTTCCTCTCGGCGTTCGATGCGCTCATCGACCGTCACGGCTCGCGCTCTCAGGGATGGGAGTTGGTGATGCCGACGTGGCGCGAGCGTCCGGAGGCACCACTTTCATTGATCCGCGCGCAATTGGCATCCGGGAGCGTCTCCCCAGCGCAGGTGGCTGCAGGGAGCGAGGCGCGGCGCCGGGAAGCGACGGAGCGCGCACTTTCACAGTTGCCCAGCGAGAAACACGAGGAGTTTTCCAAGACGGTGGCGCGATTGGATGGGATCGTCCGCATCCGCGAGGATAGGGCGTACTGGCAGATGGTGTTGGCCGGTGAAGTGCGCGCCCTACTGCTGAGGATCGGCGCGCGCATGGTTACGACCGGGGCGATCGACCGCGCGGACGATGTGTTTCTCCTAGAGCCGGAGGACATTGAAGGCAATCCGTCGGTTGACCTAGGGGGGCTAGTGGCTGAGAGGAGGGCAGCGTGGGAGCGGTGGCGCGAGATCGAGCCACCGGCGATCATCGGCACACTCGCAGCGAAGCCGTCCAATGACGAGGCGGCGCGCGACGAGCTCCGGGGTTCGGCCGCGAGCCGCGGAGTGACGACGGGGACAGCGCGGATCATTCACAGTCCGGAGGAGGGCGCGCGGCTGCGACGTGGCGACATCCTGGTGTGCGCGATGAGCACGCCTGCCTGGACGCCGTTATTCGCGATCGTCGCGGGGATCGTGACCGAGACGGGGGGGCCGCTCTCCCACCCAGCGATTACGGCGCGGGAATATGGCATCCCGGCAGTCGTGGCAGTTAAGGGCGCGACAGAGCGCATCGGTGACGGACAGACCATCACCGTCGATGGCGGAGCGGGGATCGTCCGGTTAAACAACCAAGGGGCGACTCGTAAGAGTTAGCGTTTTCGGAGCGATGAATGTTCCGCACGACGACCAGATCGTGCCACTGCCGATGAGCTTGATCGAGTGCGATTGCTCTTGCTACGTCTCTATGCGGACGAGCCCATTGGTGCCGTCAACAGTGATCATCGATCCATCCGGGATCATCTCCGTTGCTACCTGTGTAGCGACAACGCAAGGGATCGCATACTCCCGCGCGCAGATTGCGGAGTGCGACAGCACGCCGCCGGAGTCCGTGACGACTGCCGCCGCGATGGCAAATAGAGGCGTCCACGGCGGCGCCGTTGTCTTGCAGACCAGCACTTCGCCGGGTTGCAGGTTCTCCGCTTCGGTCAGATCCCTGATCACACGCGCCCTCGCCCGCACGACCCCCTTGCTCGCCGCCTGGCCCTTGATCTCCCGACCGTGTACCTCCGGCTGCGCGATACCGAAGAAGAGCGTCATCAGAGGCACGATCTCCGCCGGCATCGCCGCCATATCCGGCGGCGCTCCGAGGAACGGCGGCGGCTTCAGCTCGCGCGCGGCGGCGAACTCGGCCTGTCGCGAAGCGGCCGTATTGCCTACGTCCGCGGTGGGGTTGTGCGCCGCCAGACGCAGCTCCTCGGTGCTGAAGTAGAAGATCTGATCCGGGCTGGTGAGCGCGCCCGCGGCCTCAAGCTTGCGGCCCAGCGCAAGATACGGCAGCCGCAACGAACCGATGATGATTAACTGCCAAAGCGCGCGGCCTTCGCTGACCGGCACGTGCGCCTGCACAGCGGACAGCATCGAGCGGAACGCCGGCAGTTTCTCTTCGTCCAGCTTGCTCTCCGCATGGCGTATCGCCTCCTCGCGCTGCGCGACGGATCGCGCCATGGCCGCGCGCGGCGAACGATCTGGATCGCTGATGTAATGGCTGAGCAGCGTCAGCGGCATGCGCGGGTTCTCCGCCCAGGTGGGACGCTCCATCACCCCCCAGCTGTCGACACGCCAGCCGAACTCATCCAGATATGCACCGAATTTCGAGAGGAACTCCGCGCCGCCTTCGACCCTCTCCAGCGAGTCGAACTGCCCGCGACGCAGCGCGTCCGCGACGGCAGGGCGCTTCGCCGCTTCTTCGGCGAGCTCGCTAAGTCCGGCGCCTGCAGCCGCTGTGCCGTTCTCGAACCCCTGCAACATCGTCGCCGCCAGCTGGGGCGCCGCGGGCCCTAGCTCGCCTTCGAGGAACCCTACAAAGCCGAATGTCGGACCCATGAAGCCCGTGATCGGCTTCATCGTGAATCCGAAGGCGTGAACCGCCTCCGCCATCACTCCGTCGATAGCGTCGCCCAGGCCCGGGAGGCTCATTGCGTCGTAGTTCTTCGAGCGAATCCGCGCGCAGGCCGATGTGATCTCCGGCAAATAATCAATTGTCCAGACATCGAGGACACCGCGCTCGAGGATCTCGGGCGTCGGCGGCCGCGGGGTGGGCTGAGTCGAGAACGCGTACCGGTTAACGTACGTGTTGCGGCAACTCATGTACTTCTCGTACATGCGGTCCCAGAATTCGCCGGCGGCCTGGCACACGGGGTCCGGCGCGTGCATCGGGTCGTAGAGCCACGTCAACCCGGCGTCAGCCGGGTCTTTCCAGGTGATGTCAAAGTCCTTGGTGTAGCTGGAAACCATTTGGCGACCTCCCAACGAAATGCTTGTAGCTTGAGGATGGCTCCGACGAGCGGTGCAAAGCGCGGGAAGACGCCGCCGGCTCAATTAACATCGCATTCACCCTCGACGATCTTATGCGCTGACGGGGCCGCGCGCCACGCGGGGCGCCTCTGGACTAAACACTCCTCCAATGAAGACATTGCCAGTAGAGGGCCGGCACCATGACCGAATCGTGCGGGTCCGCTGTTCGTCGTCAAGGAGCGAGCGATACTCGAGGTCCACCCGACCCCACTCTGTAGCCACGCCGCGCACCGATCACCCAAACGGGCTGACGGGACGGCTGGCCCTCCGCGCCGTACACTGGGCTCCTTGGGCGATGCGCTTCCCGGGGCAATGGGACGATACGTTGAAGGGAGATGGAGTCGGTGCAAGCACCGCGTGTCCAATACGCGAAAACCTCGGATGGAGTGAGCATCGCCTTCGCGACATCCGGCGATGGGCCACCCTTCTTGCACACGCCTTCCGGACCATTTCACCATCTGCAGCTTGAATGGCAGTTCCCTGAGATTAGGAGCTGGTACGAGTCCCTGTCCGAGAAGAGGAAGCTCGTCTTATACAACAATCGGGGAAGCGGCCTCTCCGAACGGAGTCCAGACCAGAGCCGCCACGCCAATCACACGCTGGACGCCAACCTGCGCGACCTGGAAGCGGTCGCCGACAAGCTCGGCCCACAACCATTCGTTCTTTTCGGCTTCTACCATGGCGGGCCTGCGGCTATCGCCTATGCCGCCGAGCATCCAGAGCGGGTTTCCCACCTGATCCTCTGGCATACGTGGGCCCGGGCGCGAGACAGGTTCTCCAGGTCCCCGCGGGTCGAGGCGGTACGCCTCCTCCTGGATCAGGACTGGGAGCTATATACCGAGACGCTGGCGCACGACCTGATGGGCTGGCCGCAGGGGGAGCCAGCGCATCGATTTGCCGCCTTTATTCGGGAGTGCCTCGACCAGGAGACGCAGAAGGCGATGTTCCGTGCCACGGACGACTTCGATGTGACCGACCTATTGCCCCGGCTAAAGATGCCGACGCTCGTCCTCCACCGAAGACAGTTCTCCCGCGTGCCGTTGGATCTGGCAATGGGCCTTGCGTCCGCGATCCCGGATGCCCGTCTCGTCGTCCTCGATGGCGCCAGCTGGGGCCCATACCTCGGTGATCCGGCGTCCGCTTTACAAGCAATCGACGACTTCCTCGGAGACAGCGCACGCCGGCAGGGATCAGCCAGTGCATTGGGCAGCCAATCGCCAGAGTCGCAGTCTTGGGAGCAACCTCTCATTGACGTGGAGCCCGGGCGGACTGAGGCGACCATGACGATGGTCGCAGCCCGCGAAAAGTCATTCTCTTCAGGCCGGTACGTCGTGCGGCGCGTCCTCGGAGAAGGCGGACAGAAGATTGTCTACCTCGTACATGACACGGCGCTCGACCGCGAATGCGCGCTCTCCGTCATCAAGCGCGATCTCCTCGAACCCGACGACCTGTTGCGGCTGCAGCGCGAAGCGCAGTCGATG
>JALYKW010000038.1 GCA_030774575.1 Chloroflexota bacterium
CCGAGGTGCAGCGGCAATCCGCCGCCGGCGCCCGCGATGCCGCAGCGGAGCGACGCATCGATCGCCTGCGACGCCGACGGAAACGTCGCCAGTATCCCATCGCCCGACAGGAAACCGTCGATCGCGGTGCCACCCGCACCCGTGATGATGCCGCGAAGCGACGCATCGAGCGCGCGCGCCCGCTCCCGGAACGCCGCGTCGCCCATGCGTTCGGTCAGCGCCGTCGAGTCGACGATGTCCGCGAAGAGGATGATCGCGGTAGCGCTAGGCTCAATCGTTGCTCGCGGCTCGTCGGGCGCAGGCTCCGGTGACAGATCGCCCAAGAAGTCATCAATAACCGCCGCTTGCGTTTCAGTGTCGTTGTCTGGCCCCCACATTGAGTCGATGACACGAAGGCGCGCCTGAGGGATCTCGGAGGCAAGGCGCTCTCCGATCGCCAGGGGAAGGAATGGAAGGCGCGCGCTGTGAATCACCAGCGTCGGGATCGTAAGCGCTGGAAGGAGCGTCCTGACATCCGTGAGCAGATCCGCATCGTAGAACCGTCGGACCGTCTCCGGTGTGGTGGCCGAACGAAAGAGCCGCGCCATCTCGCGCGCGTATGCGTCCCCTCGCCAACCCGTGACGCCAGTTGCCACCGTCTCTGTGTAGAACTCCCAGTCGTGCTCACGGAGCGCGAGCATCGCCTTGATCTGCGGGTGCTCATAGAAATCTGGCCCGTAGGCGTACGTGTCCAGCAGGACCAAACGGGAGATAAGGCCGGGGTTGGCTGATGCGTAGGCGATCGCCACGGGTCCCGAGTTCACGAAGGCCACCACTGGTACGGGAGCGCGCGCAAAGCGGTCCGTCACGGCCCGGAGGTCCTGGACACGCGCCGCGAGCGAATAGTCGCGGACGTTCCGCTGCGATGCACCGCACCCTCGTGGATCGAACTGGATCACCCGCCTGCGCCGAGCCAGCCGGGCCTCGATCCGGGCGGTCATCAGACGTTTGCTGTGCCATTGAAAGCGGGTGTCAACAAACGGCGGTGCGCCCAGGAGGATGAGATCGGGACCCTCTCCGCTCACGAAACAAGCGATGTCGATGCCGTCTGCGGTCGTGACGTGCACCTCATCGAGTCTGGGCGGATCGTTACGCCGGTTCACGCGCCCTCCGTTCGCACCGCATACACCCGCACAGGCTCACCGACACCCTTCATCTCCTGCTCGCCGCGATCCGCGAACTCGACGCCAGCGGACGATCGCGCCATCCCGCGAACGACGTCCGACACGAGGATCTCGCCGGGCGCCGACAATTGGCAGATGCGGGAGGCGATGTTGACCGTGCCGCCGTAGACGTTGTTGCCCTCATGGATGACGTCACCGGCATGAAGGCCGATGTGCAGCTCCAACTCCGACGCCGCGCTCAGCGCGCTGCATCGTAGCGCGGCTGTAATGGCTTCCCGCGCGGACGCGAATGTGCCCATGACGCCGTCGCCCAACACCTTCCCTTCGACCGGTAAGCCGCCCGCCTCGCGCATCGCTGCGCGCAGCTGACTGTCGAGTGCGCGAGACGCGTCGCGGAATGCCGCGTCGCCCATGTGCTCCGTCAGCGCGGTGGACGAGACGATGTCGGTGAAGAGGATGATGCGCACGCCTCCGGTGCCTTCGGTCCTCGATCGTTCGCTGGCCGCCGGCCGCGGAAAGTGCGCGCTCAAGAACGAGCCGATCGCCTCGCTAGATGCGGGATCAGTGAACGCGAACGCTGAGCCTTCAACGGTGGTGAACGTGCTGTTGGGAAGCGCGGCCGCGAGGCGCCGGCACGCCTCGCTCGATATCCACCGGATGCCACGGCGATGCAGGACAAGCGTGGGCGCAGTCACACTTGGCAGCCGGTCGGTCACGTCCCATGTGGCGACGGCATCGTAGAACGCGATGCAATTATCCTGCGTCACCGCCTCATCCATCAGGAGCTCCATCTCTCTGGTGGCCGATTCATTCGCGAAACCACACGCACCGGCCAGAAGCTGCTTGAGGAGCGGCAAGTTCGTATGCGCCAAGCGGAAGAAGCTTTCGTCTTGGCCGTCCGGCCCTCGTGCCACGCCTTCCCATAACACGAGCGCGGCGACTCGCTCGGGGTGCAGCGATGCGTACGCCAGCGCAGTTACCGAATTGGAGGCGGTGGCCATGAACACGGCCGAGGATAATTCGAGCGCGTCGACGACGGCGCCAAGATCGCGCACCATCGCATCGAGCGAGAAATCTGTGGCGTCGCGGTCAGAAAGGCCGAACCCGCGCCCGTCGTATCGCACCCATGTATTGTTGCGCGCGGTCCGCTCGTAGGCAGCGCGCAAGTCGTCGACGCGCCATTCCAGCTCGACGTGAGTCATCGGCATCGGCGGCACGTAGACAATTGGCTGTCCCGACCCGATGGCGTAGTAGGCGATGTTCACCCCGTCGGAGGTCTTCGCGTAGCGGATCTGCGGTGGCATAGCTCGATTATGCGTGATCCGCCATTGATCGATCGAGCAGAACTAAGCCGCTCCCGCCTCTCGCCTCTCGCCTCTCGCCTCTCGCCTCTCGCCTCCAAAGGCTACCGGTCGATCTGCGGATCAACCCCCAGTGTCACCTTGCCGATGTACTCCAGCGCCTCATACGGCGCGTACGGCTGCATGAACGGACCCGCACGCACGTCCCGGTATAGCCGCGACAGCGGATGCGCGCTCATGTACGCACCGCCCCCACTCACCGTCATCGCCCGGTCCACCACGTCGATCGCTTTGCGGTTCACCACATATTTCGTGCACTGGTGGTCCTTCATCATCGCGTCCGCGACCTCATTCGGCGCTTGACCTGGTAGATACTGCGCGAAGTGCTCGTCGATCCTGCGCCCGTGCGCGCTGATCAACGCCCGCATCGTCGCGATGTCGATCTCCATCTCCGCCACCAGCAGCTGAAGCGGCACGCGCTCCGCCAGGCGCTTCCCGGCGCGCCCCTTCTTGCGCTCGATTGTCGAACGCACGGTGAAGTCGCGCGCCGCCTCGGCGACGCCGAGGAATGCGGCCACCAGCGGCGAATTCGCCGCCAGCGCGAAGTCCACGCCGGCGGGCGTTGCCATGCCCCATGGCTCCGCCGTCACAAGCTGCACCGATGCCTCCGGCACATGGCAGTCCTTGAACACGACGTCATGGCTCCCCGACGCGCGCATGCCCATCGCGTCCCAGTTATCCATCACTTCCATGCCCGGCGTGCCCTTCGCCACGATGGCCAGCGCGCGCACGTCGCTGCCGCCCTCGCGCACCCGCACCATCGATACGAAGATCTGCGCCGCCGGCGACAGCGTCCCGAAGATCTTGTGCCCATTGATCACCCAGCCATCGGCCGTGCGCGTTGCTTCCGTGAACGGGCTGTTGACATCCGTCCCCGGTTCCGTCGAAGGCCCGCACATGATCACGCCGGCGCGGCCCATGCCGTTGAGCAGGCCCTCAACCACAGCGACATCGCCGCCGGCCGCGATGATCCCGGTGCGCAAGCGGCTCGCCACGGCGCCGCCCACCAGATGCATGTTCACGGCGATCGCCGTCGACGCGTCACCGCGCGCCAGCCGGCTGATCGCCACCATGTAGTCGTGGATCGATGACACGCCCATGCCGCCGAACTCCTCGGGCACGGTGGCGGTCGTGAAGCCACTCTGCTTCATCGCGTCCATGTTCTCGTGCGGGAAGCTGCCCTCGCGGTCGTGCTGCTCCGCTCGCGTCGCGAAGTCCGCGGCGTGCTCCTCCGCCAGCGCCACGAACCGGCGGCCGGGCTCGGTCATCGCCTGCAGCTCGAAATCCATGTCGCCTCGCTCCAGTGTCAGTTGACCCCAAATCGTGTTTGCGATCCTACATTCCGCCGCAGTCGGCGTCCATCGCCGCAAAGCTCTCCGCGCGCCGCCGGCTCTGCGGCGAAGTGCTGCGGCCTAGGTCTTGCGCTGCTGACGGGTGCGCCGTTCGTCCGGCTTGTCGCCGAGCGGCGCCAGCACTAAGATCGGAGTTCTCGGAACGGACCAAGTTTGCCTGATTGGAGGAACGCGGGACGGACCCGCGCGACGCCGCAGTTTACGGAGAGGAGATGGCTGCATGGTGACGGTGACAGAGCACGCAGAGCAGCAGATCGAGCAGACGAACGACTCAGGGCGGACGCCGGTCGTGTTCATCCACGGCCTCTGGTTGCTGCCTTCCAGCTGGGACCGCTGGGTTGCCGTATTCGAGGAAGCCGGTTACACCCCGCTCACGCCCGGTTGGCCAGACGACCCGGAGACCGTCGAGGAGGCGAAGGCGCATCCTGAAGTGTTCGCCCACAAGACCGTCGGGCAGGTCGCCGACCACTTCGCCGGCGTGATCGGCAAGCTGAAGAAGAAGCCGGCCGTGATCGGCCACTCCTTCGGCGGGCTGCTCACCCAGATCGTCGCGGGACGCGGGCTCGCCGCCGCATCGGTGGCGATCGACCCCGCACCATTCCGCGGCGTGCTGCCGCTGCCCCTATCGGCGCTGCGGTCGGCAGCGCCGGTGCTTCACAACCCGCTCAATCGCAGCCGCGCGGTGCCGCTCACCTATGACCAGTTCCGCTTCGCGTTCGCGAACGCCGTGAGCGAAGACGAGGCAAAATCGCTGTACGAAACATTCGCCGTGCCGGCATCTGGCGCGCCGATCTTCCAGGCGGCGACCGCGAACCTCAATCCGTGGACGGAAGCGAAGGTGGACACCAAGAACCCCGCCCGTGGACCGCTCCTGATCATGTCCGGCGAACGCGACCACACCGTGCCGTGGGCGATCGCGAATGCGTCTTACAAGAAGCAGAAGCGCAACGAGGGTGTGACGGAGATCATCGAGATGCCAAATCGAGGGCACGCCCTGACGATCGACAGCGGCTGGCGGGAGGTCGCCGACACGGCCCTCGCCTTCGTCAAGCGATTTGTGTAGCCGGTGCGCGGGTAGGTCTGTCCGCTCGCGGCGCGTTGGCGCGAAGTCGCGATCGCATCGGTTACCCAAGCGATCTTCCCCAAATGACCTGAGCTGATCCGCCTAGTTCCAGGACGCCGGCGTTCGCAAACGGCGCGACGAGTGTCTGCACGGCGTCGTCAAAGAGCCGCGCATCGTCGGCCCCCATGCGCTCGCGCGGGAACCCCGACGTTGCGTGCAGTGCGTCGATGTACTCCGCGACGCTTCGCGGGAAGGGCTCGGGGCCGACGGTCTCGTCTCCGACCGCTTCGAAGAGATGCCGCTTCTGCAGCTCATCGACGAGGCTGTATGGCTCGAAGTTCTGCATCACGGAGTAGCGGCGAATCACGTCCTGCAACTCCAAAAACCACGGCGGCGTGACGGCAACCGCGGTGACGATTGCGAGAAACGCGTCGGCGGCTAGAGCTTCTTGTACTCGCGGGATCACCGTCTCCCAGGTCATCCAGTGCAGGGCGTCACCGGCGATCGCGAGCGCATATGGCGGATCGAACGCCGCATCCTCGGCGGAGCCGAGGATCCACCTGATGCGCGGATCCTTTCCGCCCGGCAGCGTCTCTGCCCTTTCGAGCATCGCCGCCGAGATGTCCGATGGCGTCTGCGCGGGTCGGGGAATGAGTTCCATTTCGAGCAATCTACCTCCAACCTCCAACCCGCCCGTAACGCCACTTCTGTGAAATCGGCGTAATCTGTGGTTCGGCGTATCCAACATCCAACATCCAACATCTAATCCCCGCCTCCCGCCTCTCGCCTCCAACGGGCCAGCATCCAATATCATGCTCCCGATGCCAGACACCCGCCCCGAGTCCGAGCGCATCATCGCCGGCGACCCCCAGGAGGGCGACCTCCAGGTCGATACGTCGCTGCGGCCGCGCACGCTCGCCGACTACATCAACCAGGAGAAGGTCAAAGACAACATCAGCATCAGCATCCAGGCGGCGCGCCAGCGCGGCGAGCCGCTCGACCACGTGCTGCTCTACGGGCCGCCCGGCCTCGGCAAGACGACGCTCGCGTACATCATCGCCGCCGAGATGCAGGTGAGCATCCGTGTCACCTCCGGCCCGGCGATCGAGCGCATCGGCGACCTCGCCGCGATCCTCACCAGCCTGCAGACCAACGATATGCTTTTCGTCGACGAGATCCACCGCCTCTCGCGCGTCGTCGAGGAGTTCCTCTATCCCGCGCTCGAAGAAGGCGCCATCGACTGGATCACGGGCAAGGGCCCCGGCGCGCGGTCGATCCGCCTCGCCATCAAGCCCTTCACCCTCGTCGGCGCGACCACGCGCTACGCGATGATGTCGCCGCCGCTGCGCGACCGTTTCGGCGCCGTCTACCGCCTCGATTTCCACAACGTCGATGCCCTGACGCAGATCATCCGGCGCTCCGCGTCCATCCTCGGCGTGCCCATCGATGAAGCCGGCACCGACGCCATCGCCCGCCGCGCCCGCGGCACCCCGCGCGTCGCCAACCGCCTGCTGCGCCGCGTCCGCGACTACGCGCAGGTGAAGGCCGGCGGCCACATCACCGAAGCCGTCGCCGCCGAAGCGCTCGCCCGCCTCGAGATCGACCACCTAGGCCTCGACAGCGTCGACTACCGCGTTCTGCGGGCGATCATCGAGAAGTTCGACGGCGGCCCCGTCGGCCTCGAGACCATCGCTGCCTCGATCTCCGAGGAATCCGACACGATCATGGACGTGTACGAGCCCTACCTGATGCAGATGGGATTCCTGCAGCGCACGCCCCGCGGCCGCCAGGCCACCCGCCTCGCCTACGAGCACCTCGGCATCGAGCCAAACTCCGCCGCGCCGGCCCCACAGCGCACCCTGTTCGACTAGCGCCTCAGCGGCGCAGCGTGCGACCCCTGCATCCGCGGCAACGCGCCGTTCGTAACAATGGTTGCATGAGCGAAAGGAGGCGCCGGGTGATCACGATGCGAACACGCCTGCGCGCGGGATGGACGGCCGGACTCGAGCGGTTGCCGGCGCTCGCGGCCGTTATCGCGATGATGGCGGTGCTGTCGGTGCTGCCGCAGCATCGGGCGGAAGCGGCGACGACGACGGTGCAGGTGGGCCAGCAGAACGGCGGCTCGGGCGCGGCATTTCAGTTCAATGCGGCGATCATCGCCATCCATACCGGCGACACGGCGCACTGGGTCTGGTTTAACGGCGTCCATGCGGTCGTCTCCTACGCCCAGACCGGCGGCGTACCGGACTGGCGCACGTCATCGAACCTCACCGGCTCCGGGCAGTCCTTCGACCACACCTTCGCCTCGAACGGCACCTTCACCTACTACTGCGACATCCACGCGCTGCGCTCCGACGCCGATCCGGCCAACATCAACGCGAGCATCGCCGCCGGCAAGATGGTGGGCAGGGTGTCGGTGACGCCGCCCGGCTTCGTCGGCGGCGTATCGCAGCCGGTCGATGCGGCTGCGCTGCCCGCTGCGCGCGCGAACAGCGGCGATAGCGGGAGCTGGCGCTATGCGATCGCAGGGGCGCTCGTCAGCGCGATGATCGCTGCTTCCGCGGCCGGGTGGCGGTTGCGGCGGCGGGGCGCGGTAGAGCACGACGCCTCGGGTCTTTGATTATCCCGGACGCTCCGAACTGTTCCGTCAGGAGCGTCACCATTTCGACACCACCCAGTTGCCGTCGCACGCGGCTATATACTTCCGGCGATCAGGGAGCAGGCTGGTGAGACTCAGTGAAACCGCGTGTACCGTGCGAGATGAAATAGTTGTCGCCACGTACGGCTGCTTCGACTTCTTTCGTCGCCAGAGTGCGGCGGAAGAAGGAGAGCGAACCATCCCGGATGCGGCACTCATAGCGCTCGGGATCGGCATAGGGTTAGTCGTTGGCTACTTCTTCCCCCGCGGGCGTTAGATGTCACTTCGCGCTGCGACGCCGTTCCCGAGGATCGGGCATTTCCGGTCCTGATAGACGCTCTTTGGCGAGCCTTCTGTTGTATCAGCGGACTCAATGTAACCGCACCTCAACCACCGGCGGGTGCGCTCAGCTCGCCAGCTGGTTTAATAGCGCTTGACGCCGCCGCAGTCCCCTCTCACACCGGCTGTATACTTCCGGCGATAATCGCCGGGAGGGCAGCGTGCTCATCGCGTTCGACGTCGGCAACACCAACGTCACCATCGGCGTCTTCGACGGCGCTGCGATCCGGGCGACCTGGCGCCTCGCCACCGACAACGAGCGCCTGGCCGACGAGTACGCCGTGATGATGCTCGGCCTGCTCCACGCCGAAGACATCGCCGTCGAGAGCATCACCGAAGGCGTGATGGCCAGCGTCGTGCCGGACCTGGCGCCGATCTTCGAGCAGCTCTGCACGCGCTACTTCGGCATCGAGCCGCTGGTCGTCGCCACCGGCACGCGCACGGGCGTCCGCATCCTCTACGACAACCCGCGCGACGTGGGCGCTGACCGCATCGTCGATGTCGTCGCGGCGCTGCACCTGTACGGTCCGCCGCCGCTGATCATCGTGGACTTCGGCACCGCCACCGTCTTCGACGCCGTCAGCGCCGAGGGCGAGTACCTCGGCGGCGCGCTGGCGCCGGGCATCGGCATCGCATCGGAGGCGCTGTTCGAGCGCGCGGCGAAGCTCTACCGGGTAGAGCTGGAGCGCCCGACGAGCGCTATCGGCAAGAATACGGTCGCCGCGATCCAGTCGGGCACGCTCTTCGGCTACGTGGGGCTGATCGAAGGGATGGTCGTGCGCTTCAAGAAAGAGCTCGGCGGCAACGCGCGCGTCATCGCGACGGGCGGCTGGGCCGAGCGGCTGGCGCGCGAGACGCAGGTCTTCGACGCCGTGGACCAGAACCTGACCCTCACCGGGCTCCGGCTCATCCACGAGATGAACACGCGGCGAGACTGAGATGCTCGAAGGCAGCCCGCTGCACGGAAAGCGCGTCGTCCTCGGCGTCAGCGGCAGCATCGCCAGCTACAAGGCCGCCGACATCGCCAGCAAGCTCACGCAGGCGGGCGCGCTCGTCGATGCGGTCCTGACGGAGGCGGCGCAGCGCTTCGTGACGCCGCTGACGTTCCGCGGTCTCACCGGGCGCCCCGTCTTCACCGACATGTACGACCCGCAGTCGCCGCTGGCCGAAGAGCACGTGGCGCTCGCCCGCGCGGCCGATGCGGTGCTGATCGCGCCCGCGAGCGCGACGACCATCGCGCGCCTGGCGCACGGCCTGGCCGACGATATGGCGGCGCTCACGGTGCTGGCGACGACGGCGCCGGTGCTGCTTGCGCCGGCGATGGACGCGCAGATGTGGGAGCACGCCGCCACGCGCGCGAACGTCGATACGCTGCGTCAGCGCGGTGTGATCTTCGTCGGCCCGGCGGAGGGCAGGCTGGCGAGCGGCCACATGGGGCTGGGCCGGCTGGCCGACACCGATACCGTGCTCGGCGCGCTGCGGCAGGCGCTCGGCGCGAAGGGCGACCTTGCGGGACGCCGCATCGTCGTCAGCGCCGGCGGCACGCAGGAGCCACTCGATCCGGTGCGCTACTTCGGCAACCGATCTTCCGGCAAGATGGGCTTCGCGATCGCCGAAGCCGCGCGCGATCGCGGCGCCGCCGTGACGCTCGTCACCGGACCGGCTGCGCTGGCGACCCCGTACGGTGTCGATCGCATCGACGTGCGGACGACGGCCGACATGGCGCAGGCGCTCGTGCGGGCCGAGGGGTGCGACGCCGTGATCATGGCGGCGGCGCCGGCGGACTTCCGGCCGGCTGCGGCCTCGGGCCAGAAGATCAAGCGCGGCGCCGAAGCGATATCGATCGAGCTGGTGCCGAACGAGGACATCCTGGCGAGCCTGAAGGGGCCATACGTGAAAGTGGGCTTCGCCGCCGAGACGCAGGAAGTGCTCATCAACGCCCACGCGAAGATCGCCAAGAAGGGCCTCGACCTGATCGCCGCGAACGACGTGACGGCGCCGCAGGCAGGCTTCGCCACCGACACCAACCTCGTCACGCTGATCGCCGCCGACGGCACCGTCGAAGAGCTCCCCCTGCTCTCGAAGTATGAGGTGGCGTGCCGGATCCTCGACCGCGTATCGCGGCTGCTGGCGGAACGCGCGGGGTGACCCGCGACCACGCCGCCCTGTGTCGTGGTTGCGGGTTGGGATTAATCAGGACAATCGTTCGCAGAACTGATCTTTAGATCTTGACATCGTGATCCCGTTTCTGATGGGAGCAGCGTTATATCATGGGATTCGGCGGACTGAACCGTTTTCGAAGATATCGGGCAATGGGGCCACACAACGCCATAGAGGTCGTGTGGTCGGCAGGATACTGGGAGAGCCATATTGTTGCTCGGCACCCTGAAATGAAGGGCCATGAGGATGAGGCCGTAAAGGCCATCCACGATCCTTTAGCCATCTATCAGAGTGATACCCATGCGGCCAGGCACGTATTTTACGGTCCATCAGGGCTGCCTCCGCCCTTCCACGGTGGATTTGTCCGTGTAATTGTCGAATATGACGGCGGAGGCAAGGGTCTTCTCATAACCGCACATCATGCCTGGGAGGCGAAAGCAAGAGAGTCGGTGATGCTGTGGCCAGCGAGCTAGAGATCAAGATCGATCAACTCCCGCCAGTGGATGATTGGGTGGTGGAGTACGACAGGCGCTCCGATACGCTTTTCATGCGTGTCGGGAAGTCGCGTCCAGCCACATCGGTTGACCTGAATGGGGAAATCTGGGCCAGAATCGATCCAACGACTGGTAATGTGGTCGGCTTTGAGATCGAAGGATTTCGAGAAGTCTTTCTTGTGAGGCACCCCGAGATGCCTCGCCCGCAGACAATGAAGTCTGCTATTCAGCCGGCAATCGAGAGAGAAGGTTGGTTGCACGCATTCTTTGCGTTCTTGCGGAAATTAGTTGGCTCCGACGGCCCGCCTGACCATCCTGGGCGGTTCTTACCCGCTTAGCACTAACACATGGCCCGGCGTTGCGTGAGTTATGCAGTTCCCATCTCCGACGGAAGCGGCGCCTCTCACTCGGAGGATCGGTTGCCCTGCGAGCTCCCCTCCGAGGCGTGTTGATGTCCACCCCTAAACTCCCCTCCCACCTAGGGAAGGGCGGGGCCTAGGTAAACGTCACCTCAAAATTCATGTCCGCTAAGCGCTGCACCTCGGCGAACCGCGGGCGTTCGCGCTCGACGCATCGGAGCTTCAAGCCGATTCGGTACACTGACGCACGCAAGCTACCTGCCGCTGGAGGAATAGAGATGGTTGCTACCAATGACCGCGTGGCCGCGGACGGCGCTTCGGCGACGGGTACGTGGACCGTCAAGAAGGGCCTCGCACAGATGCTCAAGGGCGGCGTCATCATGGACGTCGTGACGCCCGAGCAGGCGATGATCGCGCAGGAGGCCGGGGCGTGCGCCGTGATGGCGCTCGAGCGCGTGCCGTCGGACATCCGCAAGGACGGCGGCGTGGCGCGCATGTCGGACCCCGACATGATCACCGGCATCATCGCCGCGGTGAGCATCCCTGTGATGGCGAAGGCGCGCATCGGCCACTTCGTCGAGGCGCAGGTGCTGGAGGCGCTCGGCGTCGACTACATCGACGAGTCCGAAGTGCTGACGCCGGCCGACGAGGCGCACCACGTCAACAAGCATCCGTTCAAGGTGCCGTTCGTCTGCGGCTGCCGGGACCTCGGCGAAGCGCTGCGCCGCATCGGCGAGGGCGCGGCGATGATCCGCACGAAGGGCGAGGCCGGCACCGGCAACGTCGTCGAGGCGGTGCGCCACATGCGCCAGCTCTGGGACGACATCCGCCGCATCCAGGCCATGCCCGAGGACGAGCTGGCGACGGAGGCGAAGAACCTCGGCGCGCCGTACGAGCTGGTGAAGGACGTGCACGACCTGGGCAAGCTGCCGGTGGTGAACTTCGCCGCCGGCGGCATCGCGACGCCCGCAGACGCCGCGCTGATGATGCAGCTCGGCGCCGAGGGTGTGTTCGTCGGCTCCGGCATCTTCAAGTCGGAGAACCCGGAGAAGATGGCGAAGGCCATCGTCAAGGCGACCACGCACTTCCGCGACGCCGCGATCATCGCCGAAGTCTCCCGCGGCACCGGCACGGCGATGAAGGGGCTGGAGATCGGCGCCATCCCGGAGGCGGAGATCCTCTCGAAGCGCGGCTGGTGATCGGCTCAGGTTGTAGGTTTTAGGGTTTAGGTTACAGGGGTTCGGCCTGAGCCTCACCGTCGCGCGATAAAACCGTCGCAGGGCACGTCGAGGTTCCGGGTGTGCGCCGCTCCAACCTGGCGACGCACGACATCAACAAAAGTGGGGCCATCAAGTCGACCGACCAGACGATTCTCGCCAAGTTGACGGGATAACTGTACGTTTTCGGTCGGTGGTAGCCGCGCGCAGACGGTGCTGCCGATCGTGATAGAAATGAAGCCGGAGTTGCCTCAAGGCCGGTTGGATCTGACACGCGCCGTACGGCAGGCACAGCATGATCTCGCCAGAAAGCTTGAGAAGTGGAACAGCAGCTGCCGCTGCTAAGAGCAGCTGACGGGCGGCTCGCGCGAAGGACGGTACGAACTATTCTCTTCGACGCGTTACGACAGCACCGCTACGGGCGGGCGGCGACGATGCGGAAGCTCCTCCAGGGCGGCTAATCGATCGCTTGCTGCTTTCGGGCCGTGTCCGACTGCGCGCGGGCTCGCCGCAGCGATGCCATCTCTTTGGTGCAACAGGCGCTGACGATGCTAGGCCTCCACAGGCTCGGGGCCCGGGGTCAGGCCGGGCTGGGGGAGGGGGTCGGCGTTGCCGTTGGGGGCGAGGACGGCGATGCCTTCGGCGCGCAGGTCTTCGCAGATGCGGGCGTCGGGGAGGGTGAGCTCGATCTTGTCGTCATCGAGCAGATGGAGGAAGAGGCGGACGCCATCGTCGCCGGGGTAGGAGGCGAGGAGGGTGATGAGGGCGTCGAGGCGGGCGCGGTCGGCGTCGGCGTCGGCGGACTCGTGGAGGTGGAAGCGGAGCGTCGCGCTGGTCGCGCTGCTGGAAACGGGAGACGGAAGGCGGGGGTTGGAGGTTGGAGGTTGGAGGTTGGAGGTTGGAGGGCAGCGGCTAGTCGCTGGTCGCTGGCGTCGGATGTAGCGCCGTTGGAGGCCGTTTCGGCGTTGGTGCCGGGGGCGGACCGAGCGTCGGCGGGAGACGGGAAGCGGAAAGCGGGAAGCGGGAGGGCACTATTGGTCGGTGGTGGCTGGTCGCTGGTCGCTGGTCGCTCGTCGCCGGCGGGGAGGAGGCGGACGGCGACGCCGGCGGTTGCGCGGACGGCATCGGTGAGCCAGGGCGGGATGCCGAACTGCTCGTGACTGAAGGAGCCATCGGCGGCCTGCACGAGCGATACCTGCTGCACGGAAGACTGGAGGCGATCGGCTCGTTCGCGGACGCGGACGAGCATGAGCAGGATATTGCCGGGGGCCCATAGATCGCGCGTGGGCTCGTAGACATCGGTCCAGACGGTGACCTCGGTGCTGCCGGAGAGGTCCTCGACGGTGACGGCGACGAAGAGCTTGCCGGCCTTGGTGGTGAGCGAGCGGATGCCGTTGACCATGCCGGCGATGACGACGTCGCGGCCGTCCATCTCGGCGGTGATCTCGCTGACGAGCGCGGACGTGTGCTTGGCGATGGTGACGGCGGCGCTCGTGAAGGGGTGCTCGGAGACGTAGACGCCGAGCAACTCCTTCTCCCACGCGAGCATCTCGGCCTTCGAGATCTCGTACTCGACAAGCTCAAGTGAGGAAAGCGGCGTGGCGACGCTGTCGCCGAACATGTCGAACATGGTGGACTGACCGGTCTCCTTGAGCTTCGCCTCGCGCTGGGCGAGTGAGACGATGCGGTCGATATTGCCGAGCAGCATGCCGCGCCGGGCGAGCGCGTCGAGCGCGCCGCACTTCACGAGCGACTCGAGCGCGCGCTTGTTGAGCGCCTTCATGTCGACGCGCTTCGTGAAGTCTTCGATGCTGGCGAAGGGACCGCCGGCGTCGCGCGCCTCGATGATGCATTCAGCGGCGCCGATACCGACGTTCTTCACCGTGCCGAGGCCGAAGCAGACGGTGGGGACGCCGCGGTTGGATGTTGGATGTTGGATGTTGGATGTTGGAGACATTTCTGCGTCAGCTACAACCCCATCCGGGTCGATCTCGTGCAGCTCGAAGGTGGCGCCGCTGGAGTTGACGTCGGGCGCACGCACTGCGACGCCGATGCGCACGCACTCGGCGACGGCCTGGGCGATGCGCTCGTGGGCGCCGGCGCTGGAGAGCACGGCGGTCATGTATTCGTGCGGGTAGTTCGCTTTGAGGTAGCCGGTCTGGTAGGCGATGGTGCCGTAAACGGCGGAGTGTGCCTTGTTAAAGGCATAACCGGCGAAGGGGAGAATGAGGTCGAAGATGGCGCGCGCTTCTTGCTCGCTGTAGCCGTTGATGATCGATGCGGCGACGAACTTCCCGCCTTCGGCCTGCATGAGCGCCGCGATCTTTTTCGACATGGCTTTGCGGATCGCGTCGGCGTCCTTGAGGTCGTAGCCGGCGAACTTCTGGAGGACGAAGAGCACCTGGTCCTGGTAGGCGATGACGCCGTAGGTCTCGTCGAGGATCTCGGCGAGATCAGGGTGCGGGTACTGGACGAGCGAGCGGTCGTGCTTCGCGCGGCAGTAGGTGCCGATGTGGGCCATGGGGCCGGGGCGGTAAAGCGCGACGAGCGCCATGAGATCGGCGATGCTGTCGGGGCGCAGCTCCTGGATCAGACGGCGCATGCCGGGCGACTCCAGCTGGAAGACGCCGAAGGTATCGCCGCGGCCGAGCATCTCGTACGTCTTCTCGTCGTGGTCGGGCAGTGCGGCGAGGTCGATCTTGATGCCCTTGGTGCGCTCGATGATCTTGACGGCGCGGCCGAGGATGGTGAGGTTGGCGAGGCCGAGGAAGTCCATCTTCAGCAGGCCGATCTCGGCGACCTGCGACATGGCGAACTGCGTTGTGGGGATCGATGATTCGTCGCCGCGCGGTGATCGCTGCAGCGGCACGTACTCAACGAGGGGCTCGCGCGAGATGACGACGCCGGCAGCGTGTGTGCTGGCGTGGCGGGCGACACCCTCGAGCCGGCGCGCTGTGTCGATGAGCCTGCTGACCTGCGGGTCGAGCTCGTAGGCGCTGGCGAGCTCCGGGCTCTCGTCGAGCGCCTTCGTGAGGGTGATGTGGAGGGCGTTCGGGACGAGGCGGGCGACGCGGTCGACATCGCCGTATGCCATGCCGAGCGCGCGGCCGGTGTCGCGCACGGCGGCCTTCGCGCCCATGGTGCCGAAGGTGATGATCTGGGCGACGCGGTCGTAGCCGTACTTTTCGGCGACGTAGCGGATGACTTCGTCGCGGCGGTCGTCGGGGATGTCGAAGTCGACGTCGGGCGGCTCCTTGCGGTCGACGTGGAGGAAGCGCTCGAAAACGAGGCGCAACGCGAGGGGATCGATGAAGGTGACATCGAGCGCGTAGAGGATGATGCTGGCAGCAGCGGAACCGCGCACGCCGAGCATGATGTCCTGGCGCTGGCAGAACTGCGCGACATCGTGCACGACGAGGAAGTAGCTGGTGAAGCCGGTCTTCTCGACGACATCGAGCTCGTACTGGAGGCGGTCGCGCACGGCGTCGTCGGCAAAGGGGTAGCGGCGGTTGAGACCTTCGCGTGCTAACGATGTGAGGTATTCGTGCGCTGTGACGCCTGCGGGGACCTCGGGCTCCGGCAGGTGGAGGCGGCCGAACTCGAGATCGAGATTGCACTGATCGGCGACGAGCTGGGTGTTGGTGACGGCTTCGGGGGTCTCGGGGAAGAGGGTGAGCATCTCATCTTCGGACTTCACGTAGTACGAGGTGTCGTGCATCTTGAGCTGGCGCTTCGGGTCGTCGACGGTGGAGTTCGTGCCAATGCAGAGCAGCACATCGTGGATCGATGCATCGGCCTGCACGGTGTAATGGGAGTCGTTGGTGGCGACGAGCGGGACCGATGTTTCGCGTGAGAGCGTGACGAGACCGCGCATGACCTTCTCACACTGGGCGTTGATCTCGGGCTCGTCGTGCTTCATGACTTCGAGGTAGAAGTCATCGAAGACGTCGCCGAAGAAGCCGGCGAGGGCCTTCGCCTCGTCGTAGCGATCTTCGAGCAGCAGCTTGTGCATTTCGCCGGACGGGCAGCCGCTGAGGGCGATGATGCCCTTGCCGTGCGCGGCTAGCAGCTCTTTGTCCATGCGAGGCTTGTAGTAGAAGCCCTCGAGATGGGACTTGGTGGAGAGCTGGATGAGATTGCGGTAGCCCTCCATGTCCCTGGCGAGGAGGGTGAGGTGGAAGTAGTTGTTGGCACGCGAGTCGGACTTCTTGAGGCGCGAGTCGGGGGCGATGTAGGCCTCGATGCCGATGATGGGCTTGATGCCGCGGGCGCGGGCTTCCTTATAGAAGTCGACGGTTCCGTAGAGGGCGCCGTGGTCGGTCATGGCGACGGAGGTCTGGCCGATCGCGGCGACGCGATCCATCACGTCGGGGATGCGGCTGAGTCCGTCGAGGAGGCTGTACTCCGTGTGGAGGTGCAGGTGAGTGAACATATGTTTGGGATCTGGGGGCAGGATAGCACCGGGGATCAGGGCGGGAAATAGTTGGGTTAGGTGGGGAGGCGAGAGGCGGGAAGCGGGAGGCGGGAACATTGCCGATTCGGCTCACTGATACTATCATTCATATCATTGCTTATCGAATGATAGCGTTTCTGAGGGGCAGTCCCAGTTGCGATCCTATGTACCTCGATACACGGAAACGCCGACGATGGCGGCGGAGCTTCGGCAGATGGAGCAGAGCCGGTGGCTCTTCGATCATCTGCTGCTGATGCCAAAGCACGAGGCCTGGTTTCGCCGGGAGATCGCCATCAAGCGCGCCGCGGCGACAACTCGCATTGAAGGAGCCGAGCTTGATGAGGAGGCGGTCGCCAGCCTCGAAAAGGGAGTGCCAAAGGCGGGCCTGAGTGAGGATGAACTCGCAAACGTCGGCGCGCTGCGTGCATACGAATTCATCGACTACTTGAGTGACATTCCGGACCAGCCGATTGACGAGCTTGTTGTGCGCGAGATCAATCGGAACGTGCTTTACGGCGCGAGCGAGGTCGTAACAGCGGGCGTGTATCGCAACGGGCAGAACACAGTCGGTGGTAAATTCACGCCGCCCGATCAAGGCGATGTCGCGGACCTGATGCGCTCTTTCGGCGCGTGGCTACGTGATAGCGACACGACGATCCATCCAGTAATCCGCGCGGGGTTAGCGCACCTGCATTTCGTGGCTATCCATCCGTTTTGGGACGGCAACGGCCGAACCGCGCGGGGGCTCGCAACGCTGATCTTGCAGCGATCGGAATTCAATTTCAAGAGGCTGCTCTCGGTGGAGTCCGTGCTGCTGAGCGTGAGAGACGGTTACTTTACTGCGATCGAGCGAACCCTTGGCGACAAGTATTCGGACGACTACGATGCGACGGCTTTCGTGGAACTCTTTGTGCGCGCTGTTGGGTCGGAGGTTCTGAGCCTGCAAGATCGCATGACCGACTGGCACCGGCGGCTCGAAGAATTGCAAGCGATGGTGGCGAGTCGCAACATGCGTCAGCGGCAAGTCGACGGTCTGCTGCAAGCAATGCAGACCGGAAGCATCACGCGCGGGGAATACTTGCGGATGACGAAGGTGTCTCCCGTCACGGCGTCGCGTGATCTCGCGGAATTAGTGAAAGAAGGCTTCCTGAAGCCAAACGGCGAGACGAGAAACAGGGTGTATCTGTGGGTTGGGTCGCCGGCGGCAAGCTGAAGGCGGTCTTGGCTGAACAACAGAGGCCGGATCGGACAGTGGCCGGCTGCTGAGGACGGATCAGCGCGCGTCGCGGACGAACGCCACGAGCGGCTTCAGATCGTGAGCCCACAGGATCGTTACGCCGTCGTGCGATTGGGCCGAGACGAGGTTGCCAAGCGAGTAGACGCCCGAAAGGACCGCCGCTGTTATCAATTGCTCGCCGAAGCTCTTTCGCCAAGCCGCGGCCTTGGCACCAACGTCATTGTTGAGGCGTTTCTTGCTGTTGACGGCGCTGTTCGAAACCTTGCACTCGATCGCCAACAGCCGGCCGTCGTGAAGGCGGACCGCGCGATCGCATTTGTGATCGCCGACGCGACACTCACCGGCAGTAAAGGTGCCGCGATCGATGTCCTCCAGCGATAGGATAAAACGCGTACGTACCGGCTCGAAGCCGGCGGCCGTGAGAGCATCAGAGACTTGGGCTTCCTGAGCGCGGAGGGGTGTGTTGCCCTGGTAGGTGCGCATGGACTCGATCGCCCAGATACTCGCGGTCCACAAGATCGCCGTGTTGCGCTCCGTCTCGGTCGCGCGCCTGTTTTCGCGCAGCCAGGGAAAACGAATCGGATCCCACGCGGACCGGACGATGCGTGCGGCTTCCGCAGCACGCTTTTCATCGGGCCGCTTCTGCCCGACATTGCCGCCGACAAGGGTTTTGAGATCATCGGCGCTTACGGGCGGCGCTGTGATGAAGCGTGCGGCTTCCAGAACGAGGCGTCTTGCACGAACGTCGAGCCCGACAGTTGGGCCAAGTCGCCGCTCGCCGAGAACAGACGATCGAGCCGTTGTGACAGTTCCGCGACCGCGGATTCGTACCGCTTCGTGCCCTCGATACCCCACGACTGGACGAAGTTCGACAGAGAACGAAGGCGATCGGCTTCGAGCTGCTCTGCCGTCCAGCGGGGAGGCTCGATCCTAGCCATCGCAGAGCAGCGAGAACGTCCGCGCCGCGGCGCTCTCGAGGGTTAGCAGCTCCATCTCGCGCGGCTCGAACTTCTCAAGGCCGCCCTGATACGTCCTGCCCTCGCCGCGATAGCCTTCGCGCAAACGCGTCAGTGCCTCCGCCAGCAGCCGCAGCTGCTCGTCGTTGAGCGGCCGCAGCGGGTACAGGCCGTGGACGACGTTGAGGAAGACGAGGCCATCAGGATTGAGCGCAAACGCCGGCGCCTGTCGCGCCATATATGTGGCCACGATCGGGGGCGGCGGAAGCACCTGCGGTCTCCACCAGGGATTGCGGTGGGACGGCACGTACCGCTTGTGAATTTGCGCCGCTTCTCCCGCCTCGATGTACTTGTTGAGCGCACGCCGGTCGGCGGCGGTCATGCGGTCCGGGGGGCACAGCATCACTTTGCGCTCAGGTGAGTCGCGCACGACGCCGCCGCTGGTCAGCACATCCTCGGCGCGGGTGAGAACCGGGCGCACGCAGTCCTGCAACCCGAGCTCTTTGGCCCGCTCCCTTGTCATGACGAAGAACTGGTTCGCTCCGGTGGCGATGCCGCGATGCACACGGGCGATGCTGCCGAGAGGGATGCGAGTGGCGTCGACGTCTCCGTAGCGGCCGCGTGCGATCTTGCCCCACGACTTCGCCAACTGAAGATCGGAGCGGGACACGACCCTCCCACCGAGGCCAAACTGTGCAAGGTTGGTGAGGCTCGCGGCGTTCTTGAATCGGATCCCTTCGGCGTCGCCGCCGGATCTGGCGCAAACGATGACGGCGGTCGTGGCTGCGTCGGCGAACGCCGCGGTGGATGCGTCGAGGAGATGCACCTCTTCGGCGCGGAGTCCATCGAGCATCAGATCGCGGAGGCCGCGGCCATAGTTCACGTCGAGCCACTCGGCGCTGAGAATGAAGCACAAGACATCGTCCGGCTTGGCAAGCACGGCGGCCGCAAAGACGAAATGCGCATGCAGCCCCGCGAGACCGGACAGTTTTATTCCGAGGCTCGCAGCGACCCGCTGTCCGGAGCGTTTCTGCTCGGCAGTGAGACCATGATGTCGGACGTACGGCGGATTTCCGACGAATGCCCGCCTCAATTTCGTCGGCTCCAACTGCAAGCTCAGAAAGTCGGTGTTCAGCAGTCGAATGTTCTTGATCCCGAGCACTGCGACACGCGCCCTGAGGATGAGGCTCGCGACGGGGTCGATCTCGACCGCGATGACCGATGTGACGCCCGGCAGGCGCGCAGCAGCAATCGCAAAGCGACCGGTGCCGGCGCCACAATCGACGACTTCGCCCGGCTGTTGATCAGCGACCCAGCGGAGCATGGCATCGACAATTGGCGGATCCGTGTAGAAGGAACCTGTCTTGCGGCGTACCTCACTCGTGCGGACGGAGCAGAAGCTCTCGCCGAGCGGATCTTCTCCGCGGCGTATGAGGCGCCGGTGCTCGGCCACGGCTGCGGGGTTCGCGGGGGTCTCTGCGGTTGCAACTGCCCGTAGCTCCGCGTCGGAAAGTTCGCCGCCGGTTTCGCATGCGCCGAGGGCTACCGCGAGAGCGACGAGGCCGCGTTCTTCATTGATCGGAGGGGCGATCATCTAACGGCGACAGTACCACCGACGCGGCTTCCAGCACAAGTGTTCTTTAGCGATTGCGGGCCTGGAGGCGTGGTTCTACCGTATGGCGATGACGGATCTGCGTGCGAAGCCGACTGCGGACAACATCGCGGCGTTTCTGATGGAGATGGGGCGCGCGGGAGGCGGGGAGGAGCGGCGCGATCGGGAGATCGTGTGGACGGTCGGAGGGTCACCCCTCGGCTACCACAATGCGGTCGTGCACTGCGACGCATCGCCGGAGCGAGCGGATGCGCTGATCGACGAATGGGCCGCGGAGCTGCGAGACCGCGGGCTGCCGGGATCGTGGCACATCTCTCCGTTCATGCAGCCGGACGATCTGGCCGGGCGGCTGGCATCTCGAGGGTTCGTCGACGGCGGCGAAGAGCCGGCGATGGTCGCCGACCTTGGGCATGCGCCCGTTGAGCTTCCTCCTCTGCAGGATCTCGCCATCCAGCGCGTGCGGGATGATGCGGACATCGACGCGTACCGCCGGGTGCTGGCGAGCGGGTTCGGTGAAGGGCCGCGCGAAGCGGACTGGGTGACCGACATCTGGCGGCGCATCGGGCTGGGCGACGATGTGGCCTGGCGCCACTACGTCGGCTACCTGACAGAGGCATCCGTATGCACGGTCTCGTTGTTGGTGACGGGCGACGTGACGGGCATCTACTTCGTATCGACCTCTCCCGACGTTCGACGGCGAGGGATCGGCGCGGCGGTGACACGGCACGCGATGGTGGAAGCGCGCGCGCTTGGCTGCACGACGGCGGTGCTCGGCGCTTCGGCCATGGGCTACTCCGTATATCGACGGCTCGGGTTCGAGGAAGTCTTCCGGTACCGGATGCTCGAGTGGTCGCCGGGCACGCGGGCTGAAAGCGTCACCGAACCCGGCTGATGCCGGCGGTCGTCGGCCCGAAACCAGCATCGTGATAAAAGCTCGTCAGCAGGGGGTCGAAGTCGACGTGGATCCATTCGCCCGAGCCGCGGCAGGCGTCGAGCGCGTCTCGGACGAGTCGCGTGCCGATCCCGCGTCGCTGCCAATCCGGATGTACGGTCGTATCCAGCAGGAAGAAGTGCACACCACCGTCCCAGGCGACGTTCACAAAACCCACGAGAGTTCGTCCATCGTGAGCCGTCACCCAGGTAAAGCTGCGCTCGAGCACCGGGCGAAAGTCGGTCTTCCGGGTGCCCCACGCGGCCTCGAAGAGTCGCTGCAGCTCGTCCTCATCTACGCGGGACCGTCGGCGGAACATAATGGGCTCGTGCTGTTCGACCACTTCTACGCCTCCTCCTGTGACCACGCTGGATGGCGACGCGAGACTCAGTATGATCGCGTCTCGGTCGAGTTGGAATGGGGAGACTTCGCATCGTGTGCCGTTCGCCATTGGCGTGGAGACACCAGAGGCGGCAGTGGGCAACCGGATGCGAGCACCGTCGCGATTCGTGCCGTATTGCTTGAGCGCGTGATCTGGCCGGGCGGTTGTCTACGAGAGCTTGATCTGGATGGCTTTGGAGTCGAATAGCTTCAGAGTCAAAGGTCCGATGCCGAACTATTGACGTGAAAGGCTTGCGTCTGGTATCACATACGGTATCAAGAAGGCAGCCAAGATTGAGAAGCTACGCCGTACCATACGCAGCCTTCGGGCCGGCAAGGCTAACGTACGAAGTAGACAATTGAAGAGCCTCGCCAAGTCTGCCGGTCGACGCCGACTGGATCGAGGCAAGGAGCCTACGTTTGTAAAGGACGGACGGCCCCCGCTCACTATTCCCGATCACCCGGGAGCCATGGCTGGAGTAACTGTGGATTCCATACTTGATGTGCTAGAAGACGATCTGTTCTACGAGGAGAACCCGAACCATGCCTAGCGCGCGAGACTACCTGCGGCGACCTTACGCCCGGCTAATCATGCCGGACGATTCCGGACTCTATGCAGCTCAGATTCTGGAGTTTCCGGGCTGCTTTGCCGAGGGTGACTCGATTGAAAACGCATATCGTAACCTTGAGTCCGCCGCAGAAAGTTGGATTGACGCCGCCGAGAGTCAAGGCATGGAAGTCCCGGAGCCATTTGCTTCGCAAGGCTTCAGCGGGACAGTTTCCCTCCGCCTTCCGCGCAGCATCCACAAACGAGCGGCCGAATTCGCCCATCGAGACGGAGTTAGCCTTAATCAATTCTTGGTATCCGCTATCGCTGCAAGGGTCGGCGCGGAAGATCTCTGGCGTCGATTGGTTGATCGGCTCGACGGTCGGCTAGACCAATTGCTCTCTAGGCAAACGAGGAGCACTCGCATCATGATGATCGAAACAGAGGCGGAAGCGGACACTCTAGGACCCGGGGTGCCGGCAGTCTTTACCCCACGCGCTCTGGCGATGACGGCACTACAGGATGTGCGCGGCGGTCGCGCAGGTGGAGGATAATCGATGGCAGAGGCGCAGCAGATTACGTTTACGTACAAGGAGCTTGTGGAAATCATGCTCCGTCAGCAAGGTATTAGTGACGGTTTATGGGCGCTGTTCATCAAGTTCGGTATTGGAGCCGCCAACATCGGCGAAGGACCGGACTTAATCAGACCTTCCGCAATTGTTCCAGTCATGGAGATCGGCATTCAGCGGACTGACGACCGAACAAATCTAACTGTTGACGCATCAGAACTCGCTAAGCCGTCTGCGACCAAACAGGCGGTCCGTTCTCGATAACGCGCGGGGCAAGTTACGAAAGCTTGATCTGGATCGCCTTCGTCTCCATGTACTCTTCGAGGCCTTCGTGGCCTAGCTCGCGGCCGATGCCGCTCTGTTTGTAACCGCCGTACGGCATGTAGGGTAGGCCGGCGCTGTGGTAGGCGTTCACCCAGACGGTGCCGGCGTTGATGCCCTTCGCCATCTTGAAGGCGGTATCGATGTTTTTGGTCCAGACGGCGGCAGCAAGGCCGTAGACGGTGTCGTTCGCGAGGCGGAGCGCTTCGTCGGCATCCTTGAAGGTAATGACGGAGAGGACGGGGCCGAAGATCTCTTCCTTGGCGATCTGCATGGTGTTGGTGACGTTGTCGAAGATCGTCGGCTGGACGAAGAGGCCCTGGTCGTAGCCATCGCCGGTGAGGCGGCCGCCGCCGCACAGCATCGACGCGCCCTCTTCCTGGCCGACGTGCACGTAGCGCACGACCTTGTCGAGCTGGGCTTCGTTGATGACGGGACCCATCGTGACGGACGGGTCTTCGGGGTTGCCGACTTTCACGGTCTTTGTGAAGGCCTGCAGCTTCGTCATGAACTCCTCCTTGATCGACTCGTGCAAGAAGAGCCGCGAGCCAGCCTGGCAGACCTGTCCGGTGTTGAGGAAGATGCCGAAGAAGGAGCCGCCGACCGCCTGATCGATATCGGCGTCGGCGAAGACGATGTTCGGCGACTTGCCTCCGAGCTCGAGCGAGATCTTCTTCAGGTTCCCGGATGCGGCCTGCATGATCGTCTTGCCAACGGCAGTGGAGCCAGTGAAGGCGATCTTGTCGACGTTGGGGGACACTGCCAATTCCGCGCCGACGACGGCGCCGGGGCCGGTAACGACGTTGATGACGCCGGCGGGCGCACCGGCCTCGGTGATGATGCGCGCCAGCTCGAAGGTGGTGCCGGCGGTGAACTCGGACGGCTTGGCGACGATAGTGCAGCCGGCGGCCAGCGCGGGGGCGAGCTTCCAGGTGATCAGCAGCACCGGGAAGTTCCAGGGGGTGATGACGCCGACGACGCCGACGGGCTCGTGCACGGTGAGGCCGACGGCGTCGGGGGCGAAGTTAGTGATGGCATCACCCCTAATGTCGAGCGCGAGGCCGGCGTAGTAGTCGTAGACGTCGGCGGCCATGGCGATCTCGGCGATGGCCATGTTCGAGGGCTTGCCGACTTCCTTCGACAAAAGCTGGGCGAGCGTGATCAGCTCCGCGCGGAGTTTCGCCGCGACGTTGCGGAGCACGGTGGCCCGCTCGGTCGCGGGCGCCTTCGACCAGGTGCCGGAGTCGAACGCCTTGCGGGCTGCGTCGATGGCTTTGCGGGCGTCCTGCGCGTCGCCCCATGGGATGATCTCGACGGGCGCGCCGGTGGCGGGGTTGCGTCGCTCGTAGGTCTCGCCGGTGGCGCCCGGGGTCCATTCGCCTGCGATGAACTGCTGGTACGAGCGGGCGCCGGTCGCTTTGGGGTCTTTGGTCTCGACTACCATGGTTGGGCCTCCGTGTTCGTTATGTTCGCTACAGCATAACGCTCGATTCCGCTCCAGTCACGCCCTCGTGTCCATGTGTTACCTGAGCATGATGTAGCTTCGGTGGTTCCGATAGTGATTTGCGCCGTCGGCGCGGGCCATGGCTTCGAGTATCTTGTCGCTCCAGCGCGTCGGCGGTACCGCCTGGATCGCGCGCAGTCGCCGCTCGAATATCGCGTGTGCGCGTTCCCGCGCCGCCGCAAAGCTCAGCACGCTGTCCGCTTGCTGCCAGCGGGCGTTGATCTCATCCTCCGTTCCCGAAAGCGGCGGAAGCGTGAGATCCTCCAGCCGAGCTTGAAGATCGGCGGTGGAGTGTTCCATCCACCGAGCAAGGTGCGCATAGACGTCGCGACTGGCCCAACCCGATTCGCCGCCATGAAGCGCTCGATCGGTATGGGCATCCAATAGCGCGACGAGAGCGTCCCATTCAGCCCGATCTTCGCGGAGCATTTCGGATAGTCCGGCGTCATCCATTGGCGTTGCTCCCGTGCTACGAGGCAACTATCTCACAGCTCAGGCGGGGCTGTCGAGGACAGTCCGGGGCCCGGCGCCCAAGAAGAGGTGTTAAGCCGTGTAGCGACTGTCAGGAAATCGGCGGACGGGACCACAGATTGCGAATCCTCGACCGGCGGAGCGGCGGCCCATCGCCGGTGGTGGCGTAGGCGATGCTGACGCCGTCATCCGTGCGCGCGTACTGGATCTGCGGCTCCATGCTCATTTTCGCCAGCGCATTTCATAGAAGCGGATCGGCTCATCGAAGCCTTTGAGCGCTGCGGCGCCGCGGTCGGCGAAAGTGAACCCTTTGCCCGCGGCGAGTTGCCGGACGACATCGGTCACGAGGATCTCGCCCGCGCCGGCGCTTGCTGCTGCTCGCGACGCGAGGATGACGCACGAACCGAAGAGATCGCCTGCTTCGGCGACGGGCTCCCCGGCATTGAGACCTGCGCGGACCTGGAGCCGCTCGCCATGAATATCGCGCGTCGTGAAGGCACGCTGCAACTCGACGGAGCAGGTGAGCGCCTGGTGCGCCGAATCGAACGAGGCCATGAAGGCGTCGCCCATGGTCTTCACCTCAGTCCCGCCGTACTCCTTCAAGAGGTCGCGCGTCAGGCGCTCGTGTTCGCGCAGCACGTCGCGGCCCTGCTCATCGCCCAGGCGCTGCATCATCTCCGTGTGGCCCACGAGGTCGGTGAAGAGGATCGTTTGCACGCCGGCACCCGCCGCAATGGCGGCGAGCTGCGGCAGTTCGGCCTGCTCGCTCCGCGCGACGAACTCGTGCACCGCCGCGACGGCGAGCTCGCCGCCATAGACGTCGCGCGCGGGCGCCGGAATCGCGAGTATCTGCGCCAGCGGATTGTCTCCAGCGAGACGTCCGGCGAAGCGGCTGGCCGCGACGTTGCCGGCCTCGTGCAGAAGCAGCAGAGGCGCAGCCGTCCGCAGACCGCCCGGCCAGCGCCTCGCGGCCAGTATCTCGTCCGCTGCGCGCAGCGTCTCTGGCGTGTACGTCGCGCGGATGAGCGCGCTCATCGCCTCTGCGCCCGTGCTACTCCACCCGAACCAGACCAGGGCCCGGATGTCGGTGTAGAGTTCCCAGTCTTCGTCCATCAGGAAGTCGAGCTTGCGCAGCCGCGCCGTGACGACGGTACGGTCATCGCGGCTGTAGACCCAACACGCGACATGGCTGATGCGCTCGGGATAGAGCAGCATGAAGTCCTGCGGTACGACGCCGCCAGTCGTATGCACGAAGAGAGAGAAGGTTGCGACGCCGGCTGCATCGCAGACGGCTTGCAGATCGCGCGTGGCAGCGGTATCGGAGAAATCGGCCGCGACGCGCTGCGACATGCCCAGGCCGCGCGCCTCGTACCGAATGACCGTGGCGCGCCGGGCGAGTTGCTCGTACGATGCGCGGCGGCTCGCGACATCCCATTCGAGCTGCAGGTGGCTCCCCAACAGCAGTGGCGGCACGACGAGCGGCGGGCCGTCGCCGAAGACGCTGTAGGCGATGCGCACACCGTCCGAGGTGATGGCGTAGCGGACACGTGGCTCGATGCTCACTCTCGCCACCGCACTTCGTAGAGCCGCACTGCGTCGACGATGCCCTTGAGCGTGTGCTCGCCGCGGTCGGCGAAGGTGACTCCGGCCGACGTCCGCGCCAGCTCGCGGATCGTGGCTGAGACGAGGATCTCGCCGGGCGCCGACAGCCCGCAGATGCGCGAGGCGATGTTGACCGCGCCGCCGTAGACGTTGCCCGCCTCGTGGATCACGTCGCCCGCGTGGAGGCCGACGTGCAGCCGCAATTCGCTCTCCGCGCTCATCTCGACGCAGCGCCGTGCGGCGGCGATCGCTTGCGACGCCGACGTGAACACCCCCATGACGCCATCGCCCAGCACCTTCCCATCGACCGGCGCGCCGCCCGCCTCCCGCATCGCCGCGCGCATCCCTTCGTCGAGCGTACACGCCGCCGTCCGGAACAAGGTGTCACCCAGCCGCTCCGTCAGCGCGGTGCTGTCAGCGATGTCGGTGAAGAGGATGATGGCGGTGGCGCGCGCATCGCCGGAGGGAGCAAGCGTCGAAGACTCGCCGTGGAGAGAGGTGTCGACCTGAGCAGCATCCGCGGCCATGAACTGGAGGATCGCCGCCGCGGCGCCCTCGCCGCCGCTGGATACGACCGCGACGCGGCAGTCCGGCACAAGGCTCGCGAGCGCGAGGGTGTCTGCGCGGCCTTGCCCCGCCGGCGGCCCGCAAAGGAGCGTAGGGACCGGGATCCGCCGATAGATCTCTCTCAGGTCTGCGCGCGCGAACTCCTCCCAGTACGCGGCGGCGACCTCGGCCGTCAAGGACTCGCGCATGGCGTTGCTGTACCAACGCTGACGGGAGACGGGCCCCTCAGGATAAGCGTGGCCGGCCAAGCGGCGGCGGGCAAGGGACCAATCTTCGCGCATCGCGGCAGCCGTGCCGTCGGTGACGAGGGGAGCAGGGTACACACGGGCCAGTTCCTTGACGCGGCCGCCGTGCCGGGTGGCGTAGAGCGCGGCGCTGGCGGAGCCGGTGGTGGATCCGACAAGGGTGAACGGGTCGTCAGCGAGGCGTGCCGCGATGGCTTCGATCGCGCGCAACTGAGCGTCGAGCGAGAAGTCGCTGACGTCGCGCCGCGACGCGCGGATGCCCGCGTGGTCGAAGATCGTAAACCTGGTACGGGCGGCCAGCTCGCGGACGTACGAGGGGTCCGCGGACGTGTCGCTCAATATGCTCTGCATGCTGATCGCGTGGCTCAGGCAGAAGAGGACCGGCGGCCCCTCTCCGTAGGTGGTGAAGGCGATGCTTACGCCGTCGCTGGTCTTGGCGTACTGGACGCGCGGGTTCATGCTCATTCGCGCCACCGCACTTCGTACAGGTGGATGGGCTCATCGAAGCCTTTGAGGGCGGAGACGCCGGCGTCCGTGAAGCGGAAGCGCTTGCCCGCGGCGAGTTGGCGGACGACGTCCGAGACCAGCACCTCTCCCGGTTCGGCGCGGTCGCAGATCCGGCGCGCGAGCTGCACCGTCGTGCCGAAGAGGTCGCCGTCCTCGGCGATCGGCTCGCCGGCGTTCAGCCCGATCCGCAGCCGCGGCAGCTCCGCCCGCTCGGCGACGGCGCCCTGGATCGCGATCGCGCACTCCACCGCGCCCGATGCCGACCCGAACGACGCCATAATGCCGTCGCCGGTGTGCTTGATCTCGCGGCCGCCGTGCCGGCCCAGCGCGTCGCGGACGATGCTGTTATGGGCGCGCACCAGCTGCTGCGCCGCTGCGTCGCCGAGGCGCTGCGTCGTCTGGGTCGAAGACTCGATGTCGGTGAAGAGGACGGTGTGCACCGACACTGCGGTCTCAGTGGAGGGCGCGTGCGCGGGACCGCGATCAGGCCGATCGCCGAGCAGCGCGTCGATTGCGTTGAGGAGCGGTCCCGTATCGCCGAGCGAATAATGCGCCGCCGTCCCTCCCAGCGGAACGAACCTCGCACCCGGTATCGCCGCTGCGATCCGCTGTCCTTCCTCGAACGGCGCTATCCCGCCATCAAGGCGATGCAAGACCAGGGTGCGCGCGGTGATTTGCGACAGGAGATCCGAGACGTCGAGGCCCGGGTCGCTGGCGCGCAGGCCGGTTGCAACCGCTTCTCCGGAGGCCGATCGGCGGAAAACTTCGCTCCACCTCAGCGCCGCCTCGGGAAACTCGCGGCGCAGCGTCATGTCAGCAAATGTCTGCGCTGCCATCGGCCAGTCCGACTCGGCAAGAGACGCCATCGCCTCCAGGGCGTTCCGGTCCATTGCCGCCTCCACCCGCGCGAATGTGTTGAAGAGGATCAAATGCGAAACGCGTTGCGGGTGTGTCGCGGCGTATTCGATTGCGCCAGGGCCACCCGTACCACTGGCATAGAGCACGAATGCATCAACAGCAGAGGCGTCGGCGACGGCGGAGAGATCTCGCGGGAATGACTGCCGGCCGAAGACGAATTTGCGGTCGGACAGGCCCGTGCCGCGGCCATCGTAGCGGACCAGTGCGCGCCCGCGACCGAGCATCTCCATGAAGTCGACGACCTCAGGAAGAAGATGATCGAACGCGAAGGATTCTATGAAGAAGGGACACACCACCATCGGGAGTCCAGCGCCCTGAACGCAATACGCGATGCGGACGCCGTCCTCGGTCGTGCAGTACAGGACCTCACGTTCGCTCATGGGTCCTCGTCTCCTGTCTCCTGCGGCGACTCTGCGAGCAGCCTTTGTGCTGGTACGAGCAGGCGCCAGCGGTCTCGGAGTCTTTGGTCTCGGCCATATGGTCTCCGGTGCGGGCGGCGTGATGCTGGCCTTAGCATACGCTTCGTTTCGCGGGAGTCACGCGGGCCGTGGCGAGGAGAGCCCCCAGAGCCACCCGATCTGCCGCAAGTTCAGTCGCTTCGCGACGTTCTGCGATGAGTGGTTGTCGGCCGCTGTGCTATAGAACAGATCGTGCGTGGTGCGGTCGAAGAGACTCGACCAGGCGGCTGTCGTTGCGGCGGCGAGCCCGCGGCCTCGATGGCCGGGAGCGGTCCAGGTGCCGGCTTCGGCACCGCGGTCGGTGAGGCGGGCGGAGTGACAGATGGAGACGACGCGACCGCCGTCGATGGCGATCGCCCAGGGGCCGAAGGCGCCGTCGATCAGCTCGTGCCACTCTTCTGCACTCCAGTTCGCGTTATCGGGCGGCGTGAGCGGCTCACTGCTGTCGCCATCCGATCGAACGATATCGGCGTCCGATGTATATAAGGTGGGAGACGGAACCCAGTAGCTCGGGCCGGAAGCTACTTCGACAGGTCCGACCACGAGTTCGAGAAGCTGAATGCATCTCGGAATCGCCGTAGGTGGCGCGGATGGATCGGTGGACCGCACGCCCTCGTCGATCAGCGCACGCAGTTGCAGCGCGAGTGCATCGGGGACTTCGCTGCCGATTGCCAAGCGTTGTCCGTCGGTTGCGGTTGCGATCACGAGGTGCGGCGCGGGCCGGCCTTCGCGCTCGGCGGTGGTGGTGAGGCGGCCGCGGGCGTCCGTGAGCCACATGGTGTCGATCTCGATCTGCATCAGCTCCGCATCGGTGGGCATGGTCTATGCTAGCAGTGGCGTGGCGCAAGGTGAGTTGAGGAATGCGCTAGACGGCGAAGAGTTCGGTCGCGAGATCGTCGAGCGTGGCGACTGTCAACAGAAGCTCAGCGTCCGTAGACGGACACGACAGTGCTGCCCGTGGCGCTGTACGGTCTTCGGCCCCAGTCGTCCCAGCGTTCCTTCAGGCGCAGCCCGGCGATCCGCGCCATGAGGTCGAGCTCGGCGGGCCACGCGTACCGCTGGACGACCGGGTTCAGCCGGATACCCTCGCGCGAGAGGGTCACGTGGCTCTCCTCGATCATCTGCCTGGCCGGATCGTGCCGAAGCACGTCCAGACGCACCTCGCCGACTTCGATAGCTTCCGCATCGACGTACTGGTGGTCGCGCAGGCGGTAGAGAACGTCGGGCGAGCCAGCCTCGACGACGAAAGAGCCGTCGCCGGTGAGATGGGCGGCGACATTCTCGAAGCAACGCACCTGCTCGTTTTGCGTGAGCAGGTTGAACAGCGTGTTCCACACCACGAAGATCAAGCGGTACGTGCCCGGGACGGGCACATCGGCGAAGTCGCCGATCGTCACCGCGATCTGGTCGCCACCGGGTTTCGCGCGCAGTTGCGCGACCATCGCCGGTGAGATGTCGATGCCGTCGACGCGGATCCCGCGAGCGGCGAGCGGCAGCGCGACGCGGCCGGTGCCGATGGCAAGCTCCAACGCCGGACCGCCACCCGCCAGCTCTTCCAGGAACGCGACGGCCGCAATCTCGTCGCCGCGTTGCGCGTCGTCGAACATCTCGGCGACGTCCTCGCCAAAACTCATGACTGGCTTGTAGCTCTTCAAGAGAAACCTCCTACTGTGCTAGACCCGCCGCGCGACCTGCAGCAGGCATTCCCTGCGGTCGCGTGGATTGTGGTCGTCCTTTTCGGGCTCGTCATGCGCCATGCTTGTGATCGGCGAGGATTTCCTCGACGGTGCGTTTTGCCAGCTCGACAAACCCTGGGTTCGTCTCGGGGTAGTACGGGATAATCATGGCCGCCTGGTGGAGTGCTAAGCCGCGTGCTCGGTTCCACGTGCCGTCGTCGACATCCAGGGCACCGCGAAATGTCCATCGCCCGGTATTGCTGAACACGCTCCACGCTGCGATAACGTCAGCGGCGGGATCACCGACGCCGACACCGCCGAAGTCGATGACCGCGCAGAGCCGGCCGCCGTGAACGAGCAGGTTGGGCCTCAGCAGGTCGGTGTGTATCCACACCGGCGTTCCGTCCCACACCGGTGCTTCGAGTGCGCGCTCCCAGGCGGCGTTGGCCGCATCGCTGTCTATGACGTCACGCGCCGACTCGATCGCCGCGCGCGTGACGGCGTCCAGCTCGCGGAGTGGCTTGCGCCCGCCGCGAGGTGCCCCGATGACGATATCTATTCGGCGCAGTTCGACCACGAACCGCGCAAGATCCTTGGCCGCCTGGTGTTCATCGTCGATGAGCTCACCTGCATACGGCTGGCCGTCAATCCATCGGTAGATCGCCCAAGAGAAGGGGTACCAACTCGCAGGGTGGCCCTTCGCGAGCGGCTCAGGGACGGCAAGCGTTAGGTGCGGTGCAAGCTTTGGCAGCCAGTCATACTCCGTCTCCAGAGCGCGGGCATACCGGTGGATGCGCGGTAACCGTACGGCCATATCGTCGCCCAGCCGATAGATCGCGTTGACCGTGCCAGCGGAGGGTACCGGCTCGACGGAGAGGCCGGCCCACTGCGGAAACTGCCGCGAGCAACCGGCGCACGAGGTCGGCGTCAATGTCCACTTCATCGGCATGCATCTTCTTCGCAGGCATGCGCGTCTCCTTGATCTAGACCCGCCGCACGACGTGCAGCAGGTACTCTTTGCGGTCGAGCGGGTTGTGGTCCGTCCGCGGGCGAGTGGGGATGGTGCCATCGACCGGTTGGTAGCGGTCGAAGGCGCAGTCCAGGACGCCTTCGCCGCGCGTCAGCATCGGCAGCTGTTGCTGCAGCTCGTGCACCCGAGCCGCCGGAATCTCACCCTCCAGCACGTACGCCGAACCGCGCATTTCTTGTGTTTGCGGAACGGCGCGCAGCCGCGCGAGCACCGGCACGGTCGCCCCGAACGTGTCCGGCGGGATCTCGAGGTGGAAACGCTGCATCGGCTCGTACACCGTGGTGCCGGCCTGCTTCAGGGCGCTCATCAGGACCAGCGGCGTGAGCTTCCGGAAGTCGGCGGCCGTGCTGCCAGGGGCGCGGTAGCCGCTGTCGATCATGGTCACGGTGCAGTCGGTGACCTGCCAGCCGAAGAGGCCCTCCTGTAGCGTCTCGCGGACGTACTGCCCCATGTGGTCGACGAAGGTGTCGACGGTCTTGTAGATGTAGATCGGCACCAGGCGAACGTCGACGTCCAGCCGGAACTCGATGCCCGAGCCGATCGGCGCAGGGTCGAGGCGCAGCCCGACCGTGGCGAGGAACGGGTTCGAGCTGATGGGCGAGCTGTTCCCGGTGACGTTTGTCTTCGTCTTGGCGTAGAGGACCTCGACTGACTCGCTGGTGCCGAAGGGCCGTTCAATGCAGATCGTCGTCGTCTCGCGGAACTCGACGTCGATGTTGAAGTCGTTCGCCAGCGTTGCCTGGATGACCTCTTTCTGCACCTCACCATAGAGCGAGACGAACAGTTCTTGCCGAACATCGTCCTGCCGCAGGTTGATCAGCGGGTCCTGCTCGGCGAGCTGGGCGAGCGCAACCTGTAGCGCACCTTTGTCGCCGAGGCGGCGGGGGACGATGACTGATTCCAGCGTCGGCGGGGCGAAAAGATGGCCCTCCGCCGTCGTTCGCGATGCGCCGATCGCGTCGCCGATCCGGATGTCACCGAGACCCCAGAGCTTGGCAATCTGCCCCGCCACGACTGACGGTCGCTGGACCGTTAAGCCGCGGTCGAAGACCCGGATCGCGGTGACCTTCCGCTCGTCTTCGCGGCCGAACTGCAGCCGATCGCGCGTCCGTACTGTCCCCGAGAACATGCGGACGTAGGCGATCTTCTCGCCGGCCGGACCGCGTTCGACCTTGAACACAGTGCCCGAAACGGGACCGTCGACAGCGCCTTCGGCCGCAGGCAGCAGCTCTGTGATACCAGCAGTCAACGCATCGACGCCCGCGCCCGTGATTGCCGAGCCGAAGTAGACCGGATGCACCAGCGCCTGCCTGGTCTGTGCCGCAAGCTCGCCCCGGAGTTCGCAGTACGAAACTGACGTCTCGCCGTCGACGTACGCGGCCAGCAAGGCATCGTCGTGCTCCGCAAGCAAATCGGCCAGCGCGGCGGTAAACGCAACGTCGCCGGCGCCGTACGGCGTGAACCCAGGGCTGCGCGTGCCAAGGCCGCGCGCCGATCCCATCGGGATGATTGCCGGCGTCAGTTTTTCCGCGATGGCTTGCAGCACACCTTCGTGCTGCGCGCCGCCGCGGTCGATCTTGTTCACGAAGATGAGGGTGGGAATGCGCAGCCGCTGCAGCGTCCTCATCAGCACGCGGGTCTGCGATTGCACGCCCTCCACGGCGGAGATCACCAGTACGGCGCCGTCGAGCACGCTCAGCACGCGTTCCACCTCGGCGATGAAATCCGGGTGGCCGGGCGTGTCGATCAGGTTGACGGTGACGTCATCGATGACGAACGACACGACGGCGGACTTGATCGTAATGCCGCGTTGCCGTTCCAGTGCCAGGGTATCGGTCTGTGTGCTGCCGTCATCGACGCTGCCGATCTCGTCGATGACACCGGCTGCGTAGAGCAGCCGCTCGGTGAGAGTTGTTTTACCGGCGTCTACATGCGCCAAGATCCCCAAGTTCAACGTTCGCATTAAGCGTCATGTCCTCTACAAATCCCTTCCGGATCGACATGAACGCTGTCCGCATTTCGCTTCTCCTTGGGCTACTGGCTGTTGTCGGCAGTGTAGGAGATGGCCACCCCGGAGGGCAACCGATTTGCCGGGCGGCTCAGCCGGTGAGCTGGCGGATCAGCCAACGGGGGGTCGTCCCGCTAGGAGTTGCCGGGGACGCCGTGGACTTTGCGGAGCTCGGTCTTGAGGACTTTGCCCATGGGGTTGCGGGGGAGCTCTTCGACGAAGGCGAAGTAGGCGGGGACCTTATAGCTGGCGAGCTTGTCCTTCACGAACGCCTGTAGCTCTGCGGGCTCCGGCGCGGCGCCGGCATGCGGCACGATGATCGCTTTGATCACCTCGCCCCACTCGGCATCGGGCACGCCGATGACGGCGGACTCATCGACCTGCGGATGCTGGTCGAGGGTGTTTTCTATCTCGGCCGTGGAGATGTTCTCGCCGCCGCGGATGATCAGGTCTTTCTTGCGGCCGGTAATGAAGAGGTAGCCGTCGTCGTCGAGGTAGCCGACGTCGCCGGTGTGCAACCAACCGTCGTGGATGGCGGCCTGCGTGGCCTCCTTCTGCTTGTGGTACTCGCTCATGATGCGCGGGCCCATGACGCAGATCTCGCCCTCCTGGTTGGCGGGGAGTATGTCGAAGCGCTCGTCCATGATGGCGATGACGACGTCGTCCATGCCGCGGCCGACGGAGCGCAGGCGGTGTAGTTTCGTGTCGCGCTCCGGGCCGGGCTCTTTGGGGATCTGGTGGTCTTCCGGGCCGAGGAAGGTCATCGTCGAGGTGCTTTCGGTCTGGCCGTAGGCGTTCATCAGGCCGCAGGAGAAGACATCGACCGCGCGGGAGACGACTTCGTACGGCATGGGCGCTGCGCCGTAGGTGATCAGCTTGAGCGAGCTGAGGTCGTACTTGGGGAAGTCGGGGTGCTCCATGATGCGCTTGAGCATCGTCGGGACGACGAAGCTGTGGGTGACGCGCTCCTTCTGCACGGCCTCGAGCCAGAGCTTGGGGTCGAATTGCGGCAGGACGACGAGCGTGCGGCCGCCCCAGACGGACGACGTGATCGGCGTGAAGCCGGCGACGTGGAAGATGGGCACCGAGAGCAGGGTAACTTCGGCCGGGGTGTCGGGGTCGGCGGGGCTCATGGTGTTGGTGACGTAGACGGAGAGGTTGAGGTAGGAGAGCGCGACGCCCTTGGGCTGGGAGGTCGTGCCGGAGGTGTAGATCAGGACCGTGGGCTTGCTCTCGTCGATCTCGACGAAGGGCTCTTCTGCGCTGGACTGCGCGATGATGTCGTCGAAACAGGGCATGCCCTCGGCCGCATGGTCGTAGCAGGCGAAGTGCTGGACGCCGGTGAAGGTGGGGCGCAGCGTGGCGACAAGATCCAGATAGCGCTGTCCGACGAAGAGCACGGTGACGTCGGAGCTGTTGATCATGTAGGTCAGCTCTTCCGTCTTCGCCCGGTAGTTGAGTGGCACGAACGTCGCGCCGATCTTTGCGGCGGCGTAGTAGGTCTCGATGAACTCGATGCCGTTGGTGGACATGCCGCCGACCGGATGATCGGCGCCGGCGCCGGCGCCCTGCAGCCAGTTCGCGAGCCGGTTCACGCGGTCCGCCATCTCAGTGAAGGTGACGCGCTTGTCGCCGCAGACGAGGGCGGTGCGGTCGGGGACGACCATCGCGCTGATCTGGAGGAATTCGGCTGTGTTCATCGGTACACCCCTGGCGGCGGACGTACGATCCGGCCTCAAATCTAGCCGATCGCCTGTGGTGGCGAAAACGACCCCGGAGTCGTCGGAGAAAACCGCAGAGTCGCAGAGGGCGGGGAGGAACGATGGGGTTGGTACGTAGGGGCCGACGGCCATGCGCGGACAGGATCCTGCGGCCTCGGACGAACTACGCGTGACGCGGCGCGCCGCCGAAGTCTTCCGGGAAAACCGCGGAGTCGCAGAGGGTGCAGAGGAGGGTTAGGGAATGCCAGGTAGCAGGCGAGGCGCCAGCCGCCTCGACGACCTCCCGATCCAAACTCCCTCCGCGCATGCCAGCGCGAATAAGCACGACGCAAAGGTCGCGCTGAAGTACCATCCCAACCCGGCCGTGACCCGAGGTGTGATGAAGAAGGCGACGCCTGAATAGGGATCTGCGGTTCTCACCTCCGCCATCCAGAACTGCCCACATGCGACTGCGGACGATGTCGCCAGGACGACGAGGCCCGCCACATACAGGTTGGGCGAAAACGCTCGAACACAGTACCAGCCCGAGAGCACGGATATGCTGATGCCCGCTACGAGCACAGCGGCACCAGCACCGTAACCGATTCCGGCCTGCGAAAACCCAAAGCTCTCTGCCCACGGCAGTAGGGTTCCGATCGCGGTTAGCAGCCCGAGCGGCATCGCCACCAGCGCCGCCGCCCGGAGTCCGTAAGGTTGGTGTCCCATACGTTAAAGTCTACCCGCAACGAGTGGGCGATCCCGCCATCGTGTCGGTGGTAAGAGGACAGCCGGCAGAGAGCGGCACTGCCCACGGTGCGCGTTGTACTATACGCCAATGCTGCGCCGCTCATTCCTCACGGCGGTCGTCGTCGGAACGTTCCTCACGGCCATCAACCAGGGCAACATCCTCGCGCACGGTGACTTCCCCCCAGCGCTTTACTGGAAGATACCGCTGACGTACTTCGTGCCGTTTTGCGTAGCGACGTGGGGCGCGCTGGGCAACGCCAGTCAGCGCGCGTAGGCGCTTACCGGACGGTGACGCCGTCGTGTCGCACGGTGCCGGCTCGGAGCGTCGAGACTGGTCTCTACCACGGCTACCCGCGTCCTCCTGCGATCAGGCGGTGCTCCGGTAGGCGCAGTAGGTACAGCATGGCCAGCGCACCGACAGCGGGTCCTGGCGCCAGGAACGCGAACGTCCAGCGCCAGCCGAGCCCGTCGCGCAGGACGGGAACAAGCCAGATCGTGACGACGGTCAGCGTGAAGCCGATTGCCAGCTGGAGCGTGAGCGCCGTGCCCACGTAGGCTTGGTCCGCGAGTTCGCTCACGATCGTCGAGAACTGCGCTGAGTCGGCCACGACGGTCAGCCCCCACACCAACCCGATCGCTAGAACGATCTGATAGGGCGCACCGTAAAACATCCCGATGACCACCGCGCATGAACCAGAGATGATCATCGCTGTTGCCGTCGTACGCGTGCGTCCCCAGCGGTCGCCCAGCACGCCGCCCAAATAGCAGCCGAGCGCACCGACGCCGATGACGCAGAACGTCGCCAGCGCCGCGGCGCGCTGCTTGCCGAGCAGTCCGTCCTGGACGAGCGCGTCAGTGAAGAAGGCCAAGAACCAGGCCCACATGGCGTACAGCTCCCACATGTGTCCAAAGTAGCCCAGCGAGGCGAGGCGCAACCCGCGGTTGGAGAAGATCTGGCCCGCCTGGCGCGGATCGAATGTCGCTCGCGCGAATGGGTACGGACCCTCCCGCACGGCGACGATCGTCAAGAGGGCGCCGATGGCTGTAAGCAACGACGTGACGAGAATCACGGCCCGCCAGTCGATGCCACCGAGGCTGTTGACGAGGTGCGGCATCGCCGAGCCCACCGTCAACGCGCCCACGATGATACCGAGCGCCACTCCCCGCCCGGTCCGATACCAGGTCGACATGATCTTCAGCGACACGGGATAGACGCCGGCGAGGAACGCGCCCGTGAGGAACCGCAATGGCAACGCGACCTCGACGCTGCCCGCGGCGGCGATGAAGGCGTTAGCGGCTGCGGCGCCAAGCGCGGAGACCCAGAGCACGCGGCGAGGCGGGAATACGTCGGCGAGATTGAGCAGCGCGGAGGTCAGGGCGCCCACAACGAATCCCAGTTGCACGGCAATCGTGAGCAGGGAAGACTGGTTGGTCCCCAGGTGCCATTCCGCGCGCACCTGCGGGATCACCGCCGATGCCGAGAACCACGTGGTCATGCAGAGCACCACCACCACGGCCATCGTCGCTAATGCGGCCGGTCGGCCGTCGATGGCCGAGCCACCGCGCGGCTGGCCTTGAGTGAGCCCCATCGAACGGGGCGTCGCATCGCTCACGTCGAATAGCCTACACCAGGTGGCGATCCCTGTCTGATTAGGGGAGCGCCTAAGCGCTTTCACGATTTTCGTGATGGATCAAGGTCTTTACACGGCGATAGACAGGGCGTACGATCATCGTTACCGAATCCACGGGCGCTCGAATCGCGGCACAAAGGAGTTCCACATGGTGACCACGGCTCCGACAAAACAGCAGCAAAAGGCCGTCTATCAGCTCGAGGGCACGCTTCTCGAAGTCTGCTCGTGCGGCATACTCTGCCCCTGCTGGGTAGGGGAAGATCCCGACGGGGGCGAGTGCTTCTCGTTCCTGTCGCACTCTTTTAAGAAGGGACAGATTGACGGCATCGACGTATCCGGACTCAGCATCGTCAGCGTCGTCCACATCCCGGGGAACGTGCTTGCTCCAAAGTCCTGGAAGCTGGTGATGTTCATCGAGGAGAAGGCATCGCCTGAGCAACGCGACGCGATCCAGCGGGCGTACACGGGGCAGCTGGGCGGGCCACTTGCCGACCTCGCGGGCCTGGTAGGCGAGGTGCTCGGAGTCGAGTACGCGCCGATCGAGCATGAGATGGCCGGCGGTAAAGGGACTCTGAGGATCAAGGGCATCATCGATGCCGACATGGAGCCGTACCGCGGTGGGGACGGCACCGTCACCACGCTGCGAGATAGCATCTTCAGCACAGTACCGGGATCGCCCGCATGGGTCGGCAAGGCTTCGAAGAACAAGCTGAACCTCCCGAAGTACGGGATGGCCTGGGACTACACGGGGCGAAACGCCATCCAGTCCGAGTACAAGATGGAGTTCTACGGCTGAGCAGGTCCCGGCTCTCCGTGCAGATTAGAGGTCGATGATCTCGTTCGCGCCCCTGCTACATGCCAGCGGCGGCGCGCACGTCGAACCGCGCTTCGCGCTGATCGCCGCTGCGGTCAGCGCGCTTGCCGTTGCGGCGATCTGGGCACCGGCGCCTTCGGTGATCGCTGGCGTCCGCACGCGCGCCAGGCTGCCACAGCCCACACTTGTCTGGCCGATTCTCGGCGCGTGGTCGCTGGCGCTCTTTGCCCAGGCATCGAGTCGCGCCGATGAGCTTCACCACGGACACCTCATCGAAGGCGGCCTCACGCCCTGGCTCGGTCTGCTGCTCTTTCTTGTCGCCTGGCAGGTGATGATCGCAGCGATGATGCTCCCCTCGAGCCTGCCGCTGATCCGGCTGTTCAACCGAACGGCAGGAGATCAACCGCACGCCAATGTGGTCCGTACGTTGTTCCTGCTCGGCTATGCGTTGATCTGGACCGTGTTCGGCGCGCTTGCGTTCGGCGGTGACATCGTCGTCCATCGGACGGTAGACACGTGGCCCTGGCTGCGCGATCACGACTGGCTGATCGGCGGCAGCGTACTGATCGGTGCCGGGCTGTTTCAGTTCTCCGACCTGAAGGACCGCTGCCTCAGCGAGTGCCGGCATCCCGGCGCGTTCTTGATGAAGCATTACCGGCGGGGTGGCGCGGAGGCGTTTCGCATGGGACGAACGCACGGGCTGTTCTGCCTGGGCTGCTGTTGGGCGCTGATGCTCGTCGCCTTCGCCGTCGGCGTCGCTAACCTGGCGTGGATGGCGGTGTTGACGCTGGTGATGGTCTTCGAGAAGACAGGTCCCCGGGGCGACCGCGGCGTCGCGCCGATCGGGGCCGGGTTGCTCGCGCTCGGCGTGCTCGTGCTGTTGCATCCGAGTTGGCTGCCACCGCTGTTCGGGACGGCGTGACCTGAAGAGCGTTTAAGGTTATTTCGCCGCGCGGAAGGTCGATCTCCAATCGACAGAAGCTGCGCAAAACAGAGGAGGTCCGGCGTGACACAGCAACTGACGATCGACGAGGCAGGAATCGCAGAGCTGAGGGGCAGCTTCTCCGGCGAACTGTTACTTCCGGGGGATGACGGATACGAGGTCGCGCGAAAGATCCACAACGGCATGATCGACAGGCGCCCGGCGCTGATCGCCCGCTGCCTCGGGGCCAGCGACATCGTCGAGGCGGTGAACTTCGCACGCAGCCACAACCTGGAGATCGCCGTACGTGGGGGCGGACACAACGCCGCCGGCACCGCCGTGTGCGATGACGGGATGATGATCGATCTCTCGCTGATGAAGGGGGTCTTGGTAGACCGAGATCGCCGGACGGCACGCGCCCAGGGCGGCGTCACGTGGCGGGAGTTCAATCGGGAGACGCAGCTCCACGGGCTGGCGACGACCGGCGGGTTCATCTCCACCACGGGCCTCGCAGGCCTGACGCTGGGCGGCGGCCTAGGGTGGCTGATGAGCAAGTACGGATTATCGGTGGACAATCTGCTCTCGGTGGAGATCGTTACCGCCGCCGGCGAGGTAGTCACCGCGAGCGCCGCCGAGCATCCGGATCTTTTCTGGGGCCTGCGAGGTGGCGGCGGCAACTTCGGCGTCGCTGCATCGTTCGAGTTCCAACTCCACCCGGTCGGGCCTGTCGTGAGCGGGATCGCGGCGCATCCGCTCGACAAGGCCGTGGATGTCCTGCGGTTCTTCCGCGAGTTCACGGCGAACCTTCCCGATGAGCTGATGATGTGGAGCGGACTCCTCCACGCACCGGATGGATCTGGACTGCCGATCGCCGCGCTCGTCGTCTGCCACTGCGGCAGTCCCACGGAGGCTGCGGCAGCGGTCCGTCCGGTGAAGGAGTTCGGGGCGCCGATCATGGATGTGATCGGCCCCGCGAGCTACTCAGCGACGAACATGATGCTCGACGACGGATTCCCAAAAGGTGCCATGAACTACTGGAAGTCCAACTTTCTGAGCGAACTGAGCGACGCAGCCATCGAAACGCTGGTGGACAAGTTCAGCACGTGCCCCTCGCCGATGAGCGGTATCGTGCTAGAGCATTTCCATGGCGCCGCGACGCGGATCGGCGTCACCGACACGGCGTTTCCACACCGCCAGCCTGGCTACAACATGCTCATCGTTTCCGAGTGGATGGACGGGAGCGAGACGGACATGAATATCGCCTGGGCGCGTGAGACGTACGCGGCGATGCAACCGTACATGGCATCCGGACGGTACATGAACTACATCGGGGCAGAGGGCGAGGATCCTGTGCCCGAGGCGTACGGGCCGAACTACGAGCGCCTGCGGTCAATCAAGAGGAAGTACGACCCGACAAACCTGTTCCACAGGAACCAGAACATCAGCCCCGGGTAGCGACGGCCGCCTACTGGATGATGGGTGAGGGCCAGCCGCTTGTCGAGATTACGTCTTTGCTATGGAGCAACATCGAGCGCGGTCGTCTGCCACCCCTGTTCGGGCCGGCGTGACCTGAAGAGCGCGAAGCGGCCGCCGTCACGTTCCCGCGAACGCGATCGGCGGCACCTGCGCGATGCAGCCGTCCCTCAGGGCGTCGCGCTTGGCCTTGGGATCGCGCAGGAAGGCCAGCCGGAGCGCGGAGATGCACGACGGCCCGTCCGTTAGCACTTGCGACGTGAGCGACGGGAACACGGCGACGGTTGCGTGCGTGAATGACTTCTTTGCTCGCTGCGCGTAGGCGGGCCCCGCGAGCGGTTCCAGCGCGCCGGTGAGGATCAGCGCCGGCGCAGCGCTGACGGTCTCAAGGGGTCCGATCGCTCTGGACCGTGCCTGGGTCGGCCAGTGAGAGCAGACTTCGAGCAAGGGGTCGCCGGCGAGTCCGCGGAACAGCGCGTACAGCGTCTCTTCCGTCGCTAGCGCGCCCCGGACGACGTGCTCATTCACATCCTCGCAGTATGCGCTGAAGTTTTGCCCCCAGGCGTCCCCGTCTGTTCCGGGCGCGGAAACCAAAACTACATAGGTGGCGCCGGTCCGGAGGGCGCTCTGTTCCTGTGATGAACCCAATGGTGAACTCCACACCGCACCAGCTGTCGGCAGAAGACCTTGTAGTGAGAGCCCGCGCCTCGCGATATCAACTAGACGGTCGCCGTCGAACAGCACGCTAACGTCGGGGCCGCCCGCGGGGTCCGGCACGTTAACCACGGGCGGTTCCTGCTGGTCCTTTGCGTGCGCTGCGGGCACCGCCTGTTGAAGGTTAGGGAACGCTCTTTCGCAGGCCGGATCATCGCGGCACGCGGCGTAGTATGCCTGGAACGCGGCATTGGCGTTACTGAGACGGTCGTCGTACCACGCGGCGTCCACTGGGAACGGATCCTCGAGCACCACAGAGCGCACGCGGTCCGGGTAGCCCGCGGCGAGCAGCACGGCGACCCGGAAGAGATCGAGGCTTCCTTGCAAGTTCATCTGACCCCAGCCCATGGCTATCGCGAGGTCGCGCACGTCCTTGACGATGTCTTCCTGTCCGTAGGCATTCAGATCGACGCCCTCGGCGGAGAGCCGCCGGCCACACTGGTCTGCGGCGTCCAGGAAGAGCTTGTTCGCCTCCGGGCCGTTAAAGGGCAGGGCCAGCAGTTCGCGCCACAGGCCCGACACTTCGGGACAGGCGAGCGGCTGAGAGAACTGCCGTCCCCGGACGCCGAAAGCCACGACGTCGCCATAGTCACGCACATCTAATCCGGCAGGCTGGCTCAAGACGCTTCCGCCGAAGGTGGCACTGGCATAAATGGTGCCCAGGGGGCCGCCGATGAACACGGTCGGAACGCCCGGGTGCTCTGCTTTCGAGGGCGCGACCATGACCAAGATCCGGACCTTCCGGCCGGCCGGGTTGCTGCGGGTCTCGGGCACGACCAGGTCGTGGCAGACCACGGCCCGGTCACTCGTCAGTTCCGGCGGGCAGACGCGCGGCTCGAGCGCCGGCGTGTAGTTCTCCGCGACGAAGGGGAGGTTCGCCACGGTGTTGTGAGACTGACCGTGGCCGCGCAGCGCGAATACCAGGGTCGCCGCGATCGCCACGCCTGCGATCAGGGTCAGGGCCGTTCCGGCAACCAGCAGCCGCCCTCTCCGCGTCAGCCGAGGGCGCTGCGGCCGCTCGAATCGTGTCCGCTCGGACGCCGGCTGTCGCAGGCTCTCGGAGATACGGTGGAGCTCTTCGCCGACGGCTGCCGCGCTTTGCGGGCGGTCCTCGGGCGACTTCGCCAGCAGGCGGAGGATCAAACCGTTGAGCGCGGGCGGCAGGCCTGCTACGTGCAGCACCGGTGCAACCGGCGCGACGCTGGCGTGCTGCGAGATCACGCTCAGCGGGTCATCGCCCGAGAACGGCGGCCGGCCGCACACCATCTCGTACAGCAGGCAGCCAAGGGCGTAGAGGTCGCTACGCGCGTCTACCGGCTCGCCGCGCGCCTGTTCGGGGGCCATGTACGTTGCCGTGCCCATCACGGTGCCGGGCATCGTCAGCCGCGACTGGTCGAGCGAGAACGCCAGCCCGAAGTCGCCGAGCTTCGCACTGCCGTCCGCGCACAGAAAGACGTTCGCCGGTTTGACATCGCGGTGGATGACGCCGCGGTCATGGGCGACCGCGAGCGCTCGCGCGATGTCGGCGGCGATCGTCAGCGCGCGCTCGAGTGCGAGCGGGCCGCCTGCGGTACGCAACTCCGCCCTCAGCTCGCCAGCCGGCACGTACTCGCAGACAAGGTAGGGCTTCCCGTCCTCCCGGCCGAAGTCGAAGACGCTGACGATGTTCGAGTGGGCGCCGAGGCTCGCCATTGCCTGCGCCTCGCGTCGCAGGCGTTCTAGGTCATCCGGTTCGAGCAGTTCCGCCTTGATCATCGAGAGCGCGCAGTCACGGTCGAGCTCCTCGTCGTGCACGAGGTACACGACCTTCTGGCTGCCCTCGTTGAGTAACCGGCGCTCCGTGTAGCGGCCAGCGGCGAACGCCCTGGCCTCGCCGATGCGCGGAATCAGGGTGTCTTCGGGATCAGGTGCAGGTGGAGATGGCATGCGCCTCCCCCGTAGGGTCATCTGAGGATGCGATCATATTACGGCATGCTCCTACGTTACGATCGGGAGCGATCGTGTCGTTATGGCCTCGTCCCGAAAACGGTCCAGCCGCGTTCATCGCCGGCCGCCGGCTCGAAGGTGAAACCGTTCGTCGCGCGGACATCGGCGAAGCCCGCCGCGCGGTAGACGGCGAGCGACTGCTCCTGCGTGTACCAGCGCGTCGCTGGCGACATGAGATGCACCTCCTCCTGCACGACGCGGCCGCCGATCACCACCTGGTAGCGGTCCTCGCCGTGCTGCAGTTGCTGCTCCCGGTCGAACTTCACGCGCTGGTGGCGCCGCACGGTGGCGCCGTCTTCGGGGCGCTTCGCCTCGCCCGCCTTGAACCAGCCTGACCAGGTGTCGTGCTGGGGAGGCTTCGCGCCGGGCCAGAGCACCATGAAGGGCATCAGCAGCAAGCCGTCGGGTTCCAGGTGCGCGAAGAAGCGGCGCATCGTCTCAGCCGCGTCGACCGGGTCCGTTAGCAGCAGGAACGAGCTCGAGGGCACGAAGATCGTGCGGTAACGCCGAGGCAGCTCCAAGGCCTGCATCCGCTGCTCATAAAGGTTGGGCGAGAGTTCGAGGCGGCGCGCCTTCTCGCGACAGAGTGCCAGCATCTCGGGCGAATTGTCGACGCCGTCGCAATCGATGCCCTGCTGCAGGTAATCCAGCACGAGCCGCCCCGTGCCACAGCCGACATCGAGCGCCGGCTCGCCACTGCGCGCGATGGCGTCTCGGTAGAACCAACGGTCGGGCCATGTGCTGTAGTCGCCGCGCAGCAAATCCCACGCCTGCGCCTTCAGACCACGATACTCGTACGGGGCTTCTCCCATGCGACGAGGGTACAAGAACATCATCGGGCGTCGGTCGTCGGTCGTCGGGCGTCGGTCGTCAGATTCTAAAAGCGGGCGACGACCGATCCCATCCCGTCCAAACACAGCCTTCTCTGTGCCTCGGTGGTTTCTCCCGCGCCGTCTCGTGGCGCCGCCCTCCGGCCGACCACGATTGTGCTGGCGAAGTTGAACGCCGAGCCGCCGCGCGCACGTGCTCGCGCTCGGCTACTTGTCCACGCCGTCCGCGATCGCCTTTACGCTTGTGATGCCGGCGGGCGCGGACATGATCACGGTAAAGGGGACCTTCGCACCCACCGCGAGGCCCGCCGGCGGCAGATCCAGGTTGGTCATGCCGATGTTGCGGACGATACCGCCATGGTCGTACGCGGCAGCGCAGACGTTCGCGGACTTCAGTACGGCCGCGGATGTGTTCGTCAACGTGCCGGTCACCGTGACCAGGTGCGTCGCGTTATCGACCTTGAAGAGCAGATCGCTCGTCTTCGGAAAGTAGACGGTGCCATTGTTGTACTGGACACCCTGCAGCGTGATCTTCGGCGGCGTCGCCACGTTCGCGGTCACCGTATACGACATGTAGGTGATCCCCCCGGGAGGCGCATCCACGATGCATTGCGATGGCTCACCGCGCGTTGCCAGGAGCTTGCCCGAGGCATCGGTGACGTTCGCCACGGCGTCGGCGAGGAAGTGGCCGCTGCCCGTGTTCTTCACCTCGCCCATGCCGAGCGTCACGAACCCGCCGCCTGGCGCCGGGAGCGTCTGCTGGAAGCTGTGCTGTAACGCGCTCAGCGGGATGCTAAGGGTGTTCGGAGCGACGTACCCGGGGACATCGGTGCGACCGGCATCGAGGTAGAAATGGATCGTGGAATCAGCGGGCGGCGCATCGACGTTGATCGAAAATGGGAGCACGTCGCCGGGGTTGAACCGCCAGGCGCCGCCGTTGTTCCACGTCTCGCGCACCACGTGGCCGTTGGCGTCCGTCCACGACGCGCAGATCGTGGCAGCGACGTAGATGTTCTTGCTGTTGTTGGTGGCTTCTCCGACGACGTACGTCTGGCTCCCGATCGTGTAGGTATTCGTCACCTTCGCCGTCAGCCCCGTCGCGAGATAGGGGTTCGCCGGTGGGTCGATGACACTCCAGTCGACGCGCGCCGGCTTCGCGGCGGTCGGGCCCACCCACGCCTTGAAGGGGATCATCCCCTTCGGGTAGACGCCGCCGGGACACAAGTAGCCGCCGGCGTTGCCGATGAGGTTGCCCGCTGCGTCGTACACCTTGCCCGAGACTTCTGCCGGCCCGTATCCCGGGCCTTCGGCGTCGTTATAGAAGTCGCCGACGAAAACGGTCGAGCCATCCGGGTGGATGTACTGCGTGACGTTAACGAAGCACCCGGCGCTCAACACGCCGGCCATAAGTACGAGAGCGAACAGGACTTTCATGAGCGGTTCCTTCCGGGGCCGACGAGGCTGCGTCGGCGCGCGCTGACATCACCCCATCCGCGGCATTTACTTAATGTCCGTTGTCGTATGCATGGGAAAGATGCGGAGTAGCGGCATTGGAACACACCCGCTCTCGCCGATCAATGTTCTCAGAGCCGTCAGTCGTAGGCCTCTAGACGGGCGAGGGCCGTTCGCATCTCGTCTCAAACGCCGCCTTCTCTGTTGCCTCCGTGACTCGGGGGTTAGCTCTCCAACCTCCAACATCCAACCTCCAACATCGGCCAGCGCAGCGCCGTCCCCTCGTCACCCAGCTAGCCTCTGCGCGGCGCTCTCGCTAGTCTGCGCGTATGGAGATTACCTGGCTCGGACACTGCTGTTTCCGCATCCGCGCGAAAGAGGCCACCGTCGTTACGGACCCGTGCGACAAGAGCACCGGGTACACCATCGGGCGGCCGACGGCGGACCTGGTGACGATCAGCTTCGACGATAAAGCGCACAACTGGGTAGACGGCGTCGCCGGCTCGCCTCGCGTGATCGCCGGAGCCGGCGAATTCGAGATCGCCGGTACGTCGGTCGTCGGCGTGGCGACACCGCGGGACAAAGATCACAAGACCGGCAACGTGTCGTATGTCATCGAGCTGGAGGAGCTGCGCATCGGCCATCTGGGCGCGATCGGCGTAATCCCGACGTCTGAGCAGGTGGAGGAGATCGGCGCCGTAGACATCCTGCTGGTGCCGGTCGGCGGCGGCGACTCGCTGGACGGGCCGCCGGCCGCCGCGACGATCGCGCTGATCGAGCCGCGCCTGGTGATCCCGATGCACTACAAGACCGATACGGAGCGGTCGGCGCTCGATCCACTGGACCGGTTCCTCAAAGAGATGGGCGCGAAGAATCCCGAGACGCACGCCAAGATCGCCGTCACGCGCAGCTCGCTTCCGGAAGAGACGCAAATCCTCGTGCTCGACTACAAGCGCTGACCAAAACAGCAACGCGCGGATACGTTTGGGGAAGCTCCGGCTGGCTCCCGGAGACACCGCCCTACGGCAGATAGCTCTGGGGATTCTCGCGCACGCCGTTGTCGATGACCTCGAAGTGCAGGTGCCTGCCAGTCGAGTAGCCGGTGGAGCCGATGATGCCGAGCTCTTCGCCTTGCGAGACTGATTCCCCCTGCGAGACGCTGATCGAGCTGAGGTGAGCGTACAGTGTCTCGATGCCGCCCCGGCTCATGACCACCACGTAGAGTCCGTACGAGCAGCAGGCGTTGCCGCCCGCGAAGACGACCGTACCGCTGGTGGCGGCGGCAATCGACGCACCGGGCAGGTTAAAGCCATCGATATCGATGCCGAGCGGGTGCGATGGGCCGTAGTAGCTGGAGATGGAGCCGCGCACCGGCCAGATCAGGCCTTCTGACGAAGCGCTGCCGTTGCTCACGGTCTTTCGGCTCGCGGTCGAGGGAGCGCCGCTGTTGGCGGAGTTCCCGCCACCGTTGCCCGGCTCCGGCGTCGAACCGGCTTCACGCGTACCCGAATCGGCCGAATCAGTGGGGACAGGCTCCGCAGCTGTCGGAGCGGCTGCGATCGGCTTGCCGTTGGGCACGAAGACGAGCTGGGTCTCCGTGATGTCGTCGGGCGTGGTGATGTGGTTGGCCGCAAACGATGTGATCTCGCCGACAGGCACGTCGTAGCGCGCGGCGATATCGCTCAGGGTCTCGCCATAGCGGACCTCATGCAGAATGCCGTTGCCCGCCGGCAGGAGTATAGATTGGCCGAGCTTGAGGAAGTCGGAGTCGCGGATCTCGGCGTTGTTCGCAAGGACGTACTCCGGGCTGAGGCCGTACGCTGCGGCGATGGAGCCGACGGTCTCGCCTTCAGCCACCATGTGCACCTGATAAGGCGGAAGGTCAGGCGTGGGCACGACGGACGCCGCCCGGACAACGGCGTCTTCCTGCACCGCTGGCGATTGAACAGTGGGCGTCGCGTAAATGGCGGCGAGCTGCTCTTTCACTTGTTGTTGCCTGGGCGACGGTTGGACCACGGCGCGGGTCGTGCGGTTGATGGCGGGCGGCCGCAGGGTCGTCTGATCGACGGCGGGAATGCTCGAACTGACACCGGGGAGGGTGAGGCCGGTGACGGGCGCCGCGAACGCCTGAGTCTTACCGCGCAGCGCGCCGCCGGTGATGGTTGCGTAGCCTACGACGAGAGAGATAGCGACCAGCACGAGGCCGTGGGTGATAGGCCTATGGTTTGTTCGCGCGTCCGTGCGCACGATGGGACCTGAAGTCCTGCCTGGTCTGACACGCGCTCGTGAGTCTTTGAATGAGCGCGGGCTGAGCGTGCCCCTGATGCTCGCTGCCTCCTACTGCTGGCGTTCACCCCCACGCCATCCGCCCAACGCGAGACCCACGCTGAGTGGGCCGGTGTACTGCGCCGTTGCAGTTGGCACGAGGATTAGTCTACCCCATGGTGTCAACACCTGATCGATCATCGGCTTTACATAGCGCAGCCGTAGAGCGGTTCGCGAAGCTATCCACAGATTCAAATCGCACGACTCCCACCGTTCCCACGCCCCTATAATGATCGTTATAAAACCCCAACATTGGAAGTGACCCGTTGATTGACCATGCAGAGATCCAGGCCAGCGCCGGCGACGGTGGGCACGGGCTGATCAGTTTTCATCGCGAGAAGTTCGTTCCGCGCGGCGGTCCGGACGGGGGCGATGGCGGCCGCGGCGGTAACGTGCTGCTGATCGCCGACAACGCTATGAACGGGCTCGGGTTGTTTCGTTACCAGAAGCAATACCGGGCCGAGCGCGGGGGAAACGGGACAAAGAACAAGAAGCACGGGCGCAACGGGCGCGACCTGGAGTTGCGCGTGCCGACGGGGACGATCGCCAAGAACGCCACGACGGGCGAGCTGATCGCGGACCTGAAGACGGAAGGCGATCGGCTGGTCATAGCGCACGGCGGCCGCGGCGGACGGGGCAACACGCACTTCGCTTCGCCAAGCAACCAGGCGCCGCATGTCTCGGAGACGGGACAGCATGGTGAAGAGCTGCGCATCGAGCTGGAGCTGAAACTGCTATCCGATGTCGGGCTAGTGGGGCTGCCGAATGCCGGCAAGTCGACGCTGCTCGCGGCCGTCTCGCGGGCGACGCCGAAGATCGCCGACTATCCGTTCACCACGCTGGAACCCCACCTGGGCGTGGTGGAGGTGGGGTACGACTCGTACGTGATGGCCGACATTCCGGGGCTGATCGAAGGCGCGCACGAGGGGCACGGGCTGGGCCTGGACTTCCTGCGCCACATCGAGCGGACGCGAATGCTGATCCACGTGGTCGATGCATCGCAGCCGGACCCGACTCACGACATCGAGGTCATCGACAACGAGCTGCGGTCGTACACGCCGGAATTGGGGGCGCGGCCGCAGATCATCGCGTTCAACAAGATGGACGTGCCGGAAGCGGCGGCTCGTGAGGGGGAGCTGCGGCGCGTGGCGGCGGCGCTCGGGCGAGAGTGCGTATTCATATCGGCGGCGGGGCGGCAGGGCACGACGGAGCTGGCGAAGCTGACGTTCGAGCGGCTGCAACGGCTCCGCGAGGAGGAACCGCAGCCGGGGCCGGACGACGACGTCGCCGTGCTGCGTCCGCCGCAGCAGGGGCCGCGGTTTAGCATCGAGCGCGAGAATGGCGCATACCGGGTGGTGGGGGACCAGGCGGTGATGCTGGTGGAGATGCTGGCCCTGCAGTCGGATGAGTCACGTGCGGAGGCGATGAAACGGCTGAACCGCATGGGCGTGGTGGGTGCGCTGCGCCGGGCGGGCGCCCGCGAGGGAGACCCGGTGCGGTTCGGGGAGATCGAGCTGCGGTGGGAGGAGTGATGGGGCAGGGGCGTTGGACGCGAGACACGGGACCCGGGAGGCGAGAACGCAGAGACTTCGAACACCCAGCATGCCGCGGTGCGAAGAAGATACGACGGACAAGCGGCGGACTGAAGGCTGGACGTGATCCGAGTTCGGCGTGCGGGTAGGGGTGCTGGGGGGGACGTTCGATCCGGTGCACCTGGGGCATCTGGTGCTGGCGGAGCAGGCGCGCGAGCAGCTCGCGCTGGATGAGGTGCTGTTCGTGCCGGCGGGAGAGCCGTGGCGGAAGAGCGGGCGGGCGATCGCGCCGGCGGAGCATCGGCTGGCGATGCTGAAGCTCGCGCTCGAGGGGAACGACGGATTCGGCATCAGCGACATCGAGCTGCGGCGGAGCGGGCCGACGTACACGGCGGACACGCTCGAGGCGCTGGCGGGCGAGCGGCTGGACGACGAGTTCTACTTTATCATCGGTGCGGACGCGCTGGCGGATCTGCCGAACTGGCACGAACCGGAGCGCATCGTGGCGCACGCGGTGCTGGCGGTGGCGCCACGCGACGTGCAGGAGGTGAATGCGGCAGCGCTCAGCCTTCCGGGCATGAAGGCGCGCATCGAGTTGTTCTCGATGCCGCGCATCGATCTGGCATCGACGGACATCCGGGCGCGCGTGGCAGCGGGGAAGAGCATCCGCTATCTGGTGCCGGATGGTGTCGAGGATTATGTGCGGGAGCACGAGCTGTACGCGCGGTGAGGTGCCTCCCGATCATCACTACCCAGCACAGTCTAAAAAGTTGGGACGGCGCATGCGCTGTGCATCGGAATCGGCCTCCGCCACCGAAAACGCGATAGTTATCAACTGAAAACGGGCGGCATACCGCCGACGTACTTACTCTTGCCACCGCACTTCCCACAGCCGCACGCCCTCGTCGAGCCCCTTCGGCACGAACTCCCCGCGGTCGCCGAGCACGAAGCCCTTGCCCGACAGCAAGCCGCGCACTGTATCCGGAACGAGGATCTCACCGGTGCCGCGCATCATTCGGAAACGGCCAGCCGAAGCCTCCCAAATATCTATCAAAGTGCCTTGACCGATCGATCCGCTTTGATGTATCGTGGTGAACATGAGTGTGGAGCGTGGCCCCAAGACGGCACCGCCGAGCTTCCTGCAGCTCGCTGGACACCCGCTGCGCTGGCAGTTGCTCAGCGAACTCGCCCGCAGCGACCGGCAGGTCCGCGAGCTCACGAAGGTGCTCCGCAAGCCGCAGAACCTGGTCTCCTATCACCTCGCCCGCTTGCGGGCAGGGCAGTTGGTGTCGATGCGGCGAAGCTCGGCCGACGGGCGAGACGCCTACTACCGCGTCGACCTCGCTCGATGCCTGGAGGTGCTGGCGGCGACCGGCGTAGCGCTCCACCCGGGGCTTGCCCTCGCCCGCCCCGTCGGAGACGGCTATGCGGCTCAGGGGCGCCGCGTCCGGGTGCTGTTTCTGTGCACGGGCAACAGCACCCGCTCGCAGATGGCCGAGGCGCTGCTTCGGCAGCTGGCCGGCGACACCGTCGACGCTCACAGCGCCGGCAGTCATCCCAAGAGCGTGCATCAGAACGCGGTCAGAGTGATGCGCGAGCGGGGCATCGACATCAGCTCGAAGGGATCTAAGCCCCTGAGCCGGTTCGCGCGGCGGCGCTTCGATTACGTGGTTACCCTCTGCGACCGGGTACGAGAGGTATGCCCCGAATTCCCAGGGGGCCCCGAACGCATCCACTGGAGCATCGCCGATCCGGCGCTGGAGGGGGACACCGACGAGGAGAGCTATCTCGCGTTCCAGCGTACCGCGGCGGAGATCGAGAACCGCGTCCAGTTCCTGCTCCACGTCATCCGACAGCAACCTGCAAGGAGGTAATCCCATGCCCGAAGAAACTGTTAACGTCCGCTACATGGTCGATGACGTCCCTAGCGCCGTCGACTTCTACACGAAGCATTTCGGTTTCACACTCGGTACCAACGCCCCGGCCTTCGCCGACGTCTTCCGGGGCAACCTGCGCCTGCTCCTGAGCGGACCGCAGAGCTCAGCCGGTCGGCCCATGCCCGACGGTACGCATCCGGCCCCCGGTGGCTGGAACCGGATCCACTTCGTGGTCGATGACATCGCCGCCGAGGTTGTGCGCCTGCGAGCCGAAGGCGTGCGCTTCCGCAATGACATCGTCACCGGTCCGGGAGGGAAGCAGATCCTGCTCGACGACCCCTCCGGTAACCCGATCGAGCTCTTCCAGCCAGCCGCCCGATGACGCATCTCGACGTGCCGGCCGCGCTCTAGTGGAAGCTGGCACCCCCGGCAGGATTCGAACCTGCGGCACCCGGATTAGAAGTAGAGTTCTTCACGCGTTTCATTGAACATGCTTCGATTACGCTCCTTCCGGTGGGATGAGGTTCTCGCCTTCACGCCGCCAGCCCGGCGGCAGCGTCCCCGCGATGAACGACGCGCGCGGGATCGGGGGCCAGAAGAAGGGGCGCAGGTTGGCCGAGCGCGTGTAGGCGAAGCCGCTGCGTTCGGCGAGCGACATCAGGCTCGATTCGCTGGCGATGCGGCCGGGGTAGCGGCGGAGCCAGAGGCGCTGCCACCATCCGAACTTGCCGGCTGCGGGCGCGAGATCCCAGGCGAGCAGGAGCGCCCCCGGCCGGAGCACGCGCGCGGCCTCGCGCAGCACGGACTGGGCGCCGCGGACGTCCAGGAAGCGCAGCAGGTCGTCGCAGTAGGCGACATCGAAGACGCCATCGGCGAACGGGAGCGCGGCCGGATCGGCGAGCAGCGACGTCAATGGGCGCGATGCCTCTGTGAAGGCGCGGCCGGCACGCTCGGCGAGGCGGCGCGATGGCTCGACGCCGGCGACTGCGGTGTGCTGGAACCGCAGCTTCTGGTCGAAGATGAGCAGCCGGCCGCCTCCGCCGGAGCCGATCTCGAGCACGCGGTGGTCGGCCTGCATGAGCATCTCTCGCGGCAGGTTGTAGATGGGCGGATTGAGCAGGATCTGGCCGGGGACGGACTGCAGGAAGCGCCGCCAGGGGGAGCCGAGGAGCTGCTTCTCTCGAGCGGCGATCTGGTGGGGAGTCATCGTGGGGAACGATAGGGGAAGGGTGGCGACGGCGCGAGTGGGAGGTGGGAGGTGGGAAGCGGGAGGCGGGAAGGCGGGAGGCGGGAGGCGGGAGGTCGGAAATCGGAAGTCGGAAGTTGTTGTGGCCACGCCGTGTTCGTTGTGGCCGACCTCTGCTAAGATCGCGCCACTCGCGATCTGACGAGGTGCGGCGATGGAGCCGGAGACGGAAGCGGAGACGGAAGCGACGCTGCGGGTGAGCGGCGGCAGAATACGGCCGAACGGGAGCGGAGATTCAAGGGAAAGGGACGGAAGCATGGACTACAGGAATCTGGGGCGGTCGGGGCTGCAGGTGTCGGCGGTGGGGCTGGGGTGCAACAACTTCGGGATGCGCATCGACCAGGAGAAGTCGGCCGAGGTGGTGCACAAGGCGCTGGACTGCGGCATCAACTTCTTCGACACGGCGGACATCTACGGCGGGCGCGGGAAGTCGGAGGAGTTCCTGGGCGCGGCGCTGCAGGACCATCGGCGGGAAGCCATCATTGCGACGAAGTTCATGGGGCCGATGGGCGAGGGGCCGCTGTGGGTCGGCGCGTCACGGCGCTACATCTTCGAGGCGGTCGACGACAGCCTGCGGCGTCTGAAGACGGACTACATCGACCTCTACCAGATCCACTTTCCCGACGCGAAGACGCCGATCGAGGAGACGATGCGAGCGCTCGATGACGTCGTGCGGGCGGGGAAGGCGCGGTACATCGGCTGCTCGAACTTCACGGGGTGGCAGGCGGTGGAGGCGCAGTGGGTGGCGCGGAGCACGCACCTGACGGAGTTCGTTTCGGCGCAGAACCAGTACAACCTGCTGGACCGTCGCATCGAGCGCGAGCTAGCGCCGGCGGCGCAGAAGTACGGGCTCGGCATCCTGCCGTACTTCCCGCTGGCGAGCGGATTCCTCACGGGGAAGTATCGCCGCGGCGAGGCAGCGCCGGAGGGGACGCGGTTGGCGGCGATGGGCGACCGCGCGAAGTCGGCGATGAGCGACGCGAACTTCGACGTGCTGGAGAAGCTGGAGGCGTTCGCGGAGTCCCACGGACACACGATGCTCGACCTGGCGATCGGCTGGCTGGCGAGCCATGAGTTCGTGCCGAGTGTGATCGCCGGCGCGACGAAGCCGGAGCAGGTGGAGGCGAACGTGGCTGCGGGCGCGTGGAAGCTGACGCGGGAGGAGATGGCGGAGGTGGACGCGATCTCGAAGCGGACGGGTGCTAGTGATTAGGGATTAGGAGCGATCGGCATGGCCGAGGATCGGGAAGCATTGCTGCGGCACTACCGGGAGATGCGGGAGGAGTTGCTCTCGGCGATCGACGGGCTCAGTGATGAGTTGATGACGGAAGCGTCGCTCGACGGCTGGTCGGTCAAGGACCACCTGGCGCACATTGCGCAATGGGACGACATTCGCGCGAGCGAGGTGGTGCGCATCTCGGCCGGCTACGACTCGGCATGGCGGATGTCCGGCGAGCTGGACGAGGCCTACAACGCGCTGGCGCATGACCTGCGCCGAGCTCTGCCGCTGGCGCAGGTGCGGTGGGAGCTGGCGACATCGAGGCAGAGGCTGCTCGACGCGATCTCGTCTGCGGCCGCGCGAGGGCTGGATGCTTCGCTGTACGGCGAGGCGGGTCTGCACAGCTCGCACGAGGCGCAGCACGCGGGGTGGATCAAGCGCTGGCGAGGGGGTTAGGTCCCGGCGTCCGTAGCCGCGGAGCTTCAGCTCCGCCGATGCCAGATGCGTCGCAGACTCGCCGTCGAAGACTCGCCGCGGAGAGTGGCGAGGGGGATCAGGTCCGTTTTCACCTCGCCGACCTCCATCCAAGCTCCCCTTCCCTCCTCGCCGAGGGCACCGCCAGAAGCCGCAATGATGTCGTTGTGGATCTCGCGGACGGTGTCCACGAGGGCTCGGAGCCACGCTACTTCTTCGCCATCTCCTTGAGCCACTTCTTGTTCTCGCGGATGAGTCGCTGAGCTGCTTGACTCATCTTCTTGGTGTCCACCCGCGGATTCTTGATCTGCTTTTCCATCGCGTTGGTCTCCGGTCTATTGTGCCCTTTCTTTACGGTTAAGCCCAATCAGCGATATTAGGCCGACCGCTGCAATCCGCCGCCCTCCGCTTGTCCGCACCCCCCACCCTCCATATACTGATGCGCCCAACAGAGGGCAGTGATGGCCGGACTCAAGGAGGGGACGTGCCGAAGCGTACCTATCAACCCAAAGTCATCCCGCGGCGCCGCCGTCACGGCTTCTTGCATCGCATGGCCACCACCGCCGGCCGCCGCGTCCTCCGCGCTCGACGCGCCCGCGGCCGCAAGCGCCTGGTCGTCGTCTAGAGAGTGCCCGTACAAGGGGTACGCTCAGTTATGTCGAGCATACGCCCCGCTCATGCGCAAAGAGCAGCGGCTCCGGCGGCGAAAAGACTTCGCGGCGGCCTATCGCACAGGGCGCGTGCAATCGGACCGGCTGCTCGTCCTGCGCGTCGCCCCTAATGGAAGCAATGCCACACGATTTGGCTTCGTCGCCGGCAAAGTCGTCGGCGGCGCGGTGGTCCGGAACAAGATCAAGCGGCGGCTGCGCGAGGCCGCGAGAAGGACCGGCGCGGCGGTCGGATTCGATATCGTCATCGGCGCCCGCAAGCCCTGCGCTGCGGCATCCTACCGGGAGCTGCGCGAGGCCCTCTATATATTGATGAAGCGAGCGGCCGTATTGGCGGAGCCGGCCCCGGCCGAGGGTCAGCAGAGTGTGCAAAGGGTAGTGGAGGAGCTTCAGCTCCGCCCCGCTGACCAATCTGAGCATACTCAGAATGCGGCGGAGTAGGATGCCGGAGCACCGAGATCGGTTGTTCAACACCCCGCCAGGAGCCTGAGTGAAAAAGCTCGTCCTCGGTGCCATCAGCTTCTACCAGTGCCACGTGTCGCCCGGCATGGCCCCCGCCTGCCGATTCCAACCCACCTGCTCCCAGTACGCATACGAGGCAGTCGCGCGCTACGGCGTAGCCCGCGGTACCGCTAAAGCGCTATGGCGCCTCCTCCGTTGCAACCCTCTCAACGACGGCGGCTTCGACCCTGTCCCGGAGCGCAGCGCTCGCCGCGGGGAAAGGCACTCACGCGCGTGAAGAATGTTTCACGTGAAACAGTGACGCTCCGTGCGCGGATCCAGCGCCTGCTTCGGCACCAACAAGATGTTTCACGTGAAACATCTCGTAGCCCAAGTCCCCGAGCGGCGGCTGACGTACAGCCTCTAGATCAGACGTTCGTCATTGTTTCGCGTGAAACGGTCTGGGCCTCGTATCCAACATCCAACATCCAACATCCAACATCGCCGACTTCCGGAGTCCATCAGCTCCCAAGCCCTACGCTCCCAGGGAAGGGGCCGGGGGATAGGTGCCCCCGAGTCGCGGTCCCCATCCCAGCTCAAACGTTCGTAAATGTTTCACGTGAAACATTCCCGACCCCACCCCCAAGCTCCCGTTCCCTCCCAGAGAGGGGGCCGTCGAAGACTCGCCGTCGAAGACTCGCCGTGGAGAGTGGCGAGGGGAATAGGTGCCCTCAAACCGAGGCGTCGATCACGGTCACCATGTCGGCGCGTTCCAGTGACGTCGGCGCCACCCCTCCCCGAGCGGCGGCTGACTCACAACCTCTAGCTCAAATGTTTGTAAATGTTTCACGTGAAACATTTACAACCGCCCCACAGACTCGCCGAATACGCGGCGACGGCCCTCTAACCTCCAACATCCAACCTCCAACATCCGCCGCCTTTAGGCGACGCCCCTCGCGTCCCGCGTCCCGCCTCCCGCTTCCCCGGCGCGGCCGCCGCGCCGCGATCGCCCTCGCCGCACTCGCGCTGCTCGCCGCAGGCTGCGGCCTCCCACCCGCACCCGCCGGCTGGGCGCCCGCGGTCGCCCTCCAGTCCGGCAGCTCCGAGCTCGTCCTCGTCACCCACAAATCCCACGTGTACGCGCTGCCCGCCGGCTCCAGCAATGCCACCTGGCAGTTCCCCCCGGCCGATAAGAACACCTACCCCGTCAGCGAGTCCGCCCAACGCGCCCTCAACGCCCAGATCGACAGCACCGGCCTGCCGGACGCCGACAAGACGTCGCTCAAGGCAAAAGTCGGCGACCTCCACGTCGCCGGCCCCAGCATCAAGGTGCTCAAGGACGCGGCCACCGCCGCGGTGGCCGACACCAGCGCGCGCAGCCGGCTCAACAGCCAGGTCGATGCCGTCACGAAGGTCGAATCCAACGCCCTGGGCAAGATTCAGGCGGTCTACGGCGACATCGGCATCTCCACCGACAAGAAGACGGCATACTTCGGTACGTTCAAAGGCTTCCTCTTCGCCATCGACATAAGCACAGGCCATCTCCGCTGGCTCCGCGACGAAGCCGGCGATGGCATCGTCGGCGGCATCGCCGTCGATGACGGCACCCTCTACTACGGCACCAAAGGCAAGCACGTGTTCGCCCTCGATGCCGAGACCGGCGGCCAGAAGTGGGTCGCCACCACCAAAGGCGAAGTCTGGGCCACGCCCGTGCTCGCCGCCGATTCCCTCTACGTCACCTCGCTCGACGGCTCGCTATACGCCCTCGACAAGTCCTCCGGCAGCCAGAACTGGCGCTTCGATGGCGCCGGCTCCGGTGTCGCCGCCAAGCCGCTCGTCTCCGGCGATTCCGTCTACGTGGGGGCCTTCGACGACAAGCTCTACTCGGTGAAAGTCGACGACGGCTCGATGAACTGGTCGCTGAAAGCCGGCAACTGGTTCTGGGCCACGCCCGTGCTCTCGGGCGGCATCATCTACGCTGCGAGCCTCGACGGTAAGGTGTACGCTGTGGACGCGAGCACCGGCGCCAGCCGTTGGGACAAGCCCTTCGACACCGGCGCAGCGGTCCGCTCCACTCCCGTGGTCGCCGGCGGCGGCCTCATCGCCGCGGCGCGGGATGGGAAAGTGTTCAAGCTGGACCTCGCCACCGGCAAACAGAGCGATGCAAGCCCCGTCGTGATTGCGAATACGAAGATCCTCGCCGACCTGACTACGGATACCGCAGGCAAGATCGTCTACATCGTGCCCGACAGCGCCACGCTCTTCACCATCGATGCCGCGAATCTGGGCCCGCCCGGCAGCGTGCCCCTACCACAATAGACTGGCGATATGGACCCCTTTGCCCTCCTCAGCCTGATCTTCCACCTCCTCTTCGTCGACCCCATGACGAATGTGCTGGTCGCCATGGCCCGCGTCTTCGGCGGCAACTTCGGCGTCGCCATCATCGTCTTCACGCTGGCGATGAAGGTGATCACCTGGCCGCTCACCTCGAGCCAGTACAAGCAGAGCCGGGCGATGCAGAAGATCCAGCCCCAGATGCAGGAACTGCAGAAGAAGTACAAGGGCAAGGACCCGAAGAAGCTCCAGGCCGAGACGATGGCCTTATATAAGGAAGCCGGTGTCAACCCTCTCGGCTGCATCTTCCCCATGCTTGCCCAGTTTCCGATCTGGATCGCCCTCTACCAGGTGATCCGGCTCTCCCTCGGCGGCTCCCCGGAGAGCCTCGTCACGCTCTCCCAGCGCCTCTACCCGATCTCGTACGTGCACCAGGCCGTGCCGTTCAGCCACAACTTCCTCTTCTGGGACCTCGGCCAGTCCGACGGCACGCTCATCCTGCCGGTGCTCGTCGCCCTCAGCATGTACGTGCAGCAGAAGCTCATCACCCCGACGCCCGCAGCCGGCGCCACCGCTCAGTCCCAGCAGCAGCAACAGACCGCGCAGATGATGACGTGGATGATGCCGCTGATGTTCGGGTTCTGGACACTCAACGTGCCCGCCGGCCTGGGCCTGTACTGGCTCGTCTCCAATGTGTCGGGTGTGGTGCTCCAGTACTTCTACATGGGCCGGCAGGTCAACTGGAAGAGCATGCTGCAGTTCAGCCCGCCATCCGCTCCGGCCCCCGCCGCGCGCGTCCGCGCCGATCGCCCAGAGCGCCTCGCCTCCGCCGATGGAGCATCCCAGCCGAAGACCTCCCGTGCCGTCCGCGCCACCGCGCCGGATCTCTCCGCAGCGGGCGCCGATGCCGGCGCCGATGTCAATGCCGATGGAAAACCAAATCCCATGCTCCGTGGGGAGCGCGCAGCGCGAAGGAAACGAAATGGGCGCCGTCGAGGCAAGCGGTAAGACAGTCGAAGAAGCGATCGAAAATGCCCTCGTAGAACTCGACGCCGACCGCGACCAGGTCGAGGTCGAGGTCGTGCACGAGGCCAGGTCCGGCATCCTCGGCGTGGGCGGCGCCCAGGCGCTCGTCCGCGTCCGCCTGATCGGCGACGAATCGGCAGAAGCATCCGGGCGAACGCCCGTCCCCGCCGACCGCGAAGAGGGCGAGCTGATCGAGGACGAAGCCGAGATGGCCGCGCAGATGCTCGACCACCTCCTCGAGTTAATGGGCGTCACCGCCGACGTCTCGATTCGCGATGCGGAGACCCCCGGCGACGGCCTCGGTATGGCCAAAGCCGTGCTCGATGTCGAGGGCGATGACCTCGGCATCCTCATCGGCCGCCGCGGCGAGACCCTGGCCTCGCTTCAATATCTGCTCAACCTGATGGCCAGCCGCCAGCTCGGTCAGCACATGTCGTTCACCGTCGATATCGAAGGTTACCGCCGCCGCCGCGAGAAGCAGCTCAACACCCTCGCCTTCCGCATGGCCGAGCAGGTGAAGCGCACCCGCCGTCCCGTCACGCTCGAGCCCATGCCGCCGAACGAGCGCCGCATCATCCATCTCGCCCTGGCGGAAGACGGCCAGGTCGAGACATCCAGCCTCGGTGAAGGGGACACTCGCAAAGTCTCCATCATCCCGCGCCGCTGATCCGCCCCGCTGTGGACGTACCCGACTTCGTCGTCGTCGGCCATGCCGTCCGGGACCTCGTGCCCGGTGGCTGGCGCCTCGGCGGCACCGTCACCTTCGCTGCCACGCAGGCCCACCGGCTCGGGCTGAGCGTCGGCGTGGTCACGCGCGTGGCAGCGGACACGGATCTCCAATCAGAACTAATGTTCGCTACCATCGCGGTCGGACCGTCAGACACTACCACGGTGTTCGAGAACGTCTACAGCGCCGGACACCGCGACCAGCACATCCGCGACCGCGCCGCGGCCATCACTGCGGCCGACGTGCCGGAGGCCTGGCGCGCAGCGCCGATCGTCCTGCTCGGCCCCGTTTTCGGCGAGATCGCGCCCGGATTCGCATCGCTCTTCGGTGATGCGTCCCTGGTGGGGGTCTCCGTGCAGGGCTGGCTGCGCGCCGCCGATGCACAGGAGCGCGTGCTGCACACCCCCTGGCGCGGCGAGCCATTCTGGTCCGGCTGCGATGCGCTCTTTGTTTCGGATGAAGATCTCACCGGCGGAGAAGACGAGCTGGCGCGCTGGACCGCGGACATCCCCATCGTCGCCATGACCGAGTCGGCGCACGGCGCGCAAGTGTACGCGGCCGGCCGCTGGCGCAAGATGCCGGCGTTCCCGGAGGAAGAGGTCGATGCCACGGGCGCCGGCGACACCTTTGCCACGGCATTCCTGATACGATTGCACGAAACCGGCGACGTCGACGAAGCGGCGCGGTTCGGCGCGGCGGCCGCGAGCCTCTCGGTGGGCGGCGTCGGCACGGCGGCGATCCCCACGCGCAGCGAAGTCGAGCAGCGGTTGCAGCGCTATCCGGAGGTCGCGCTTCGATGACGGTCATCGCGCTGGCCAATCAGAAGGGCGGCGTCGGCAAGACGACGACGGCGATCAACCTCGGCGCTGCCGTCGCTAAACTCGGCCCGCGCGTGCTGATCTTCGACTTCGATCCGCAGGCCAATTCGAGCGCCGGTCTCGGCATCCGCACGCAGGGCGCGAGCAGCTACGACGTCGTCGTCGGCGGCGCCGACGCCGGCGAGACCGCGACGAAGACCAGCGTCGAAGGCCTCATGCTCGTCCCGGCAACCCCCGCGCTCGCCGGCGCCGAGGTCGAACTCGTACCGATGATGGCGCGCGAATTCCGCCTCAAGCGCGCGCTCGAGCGTGTCCGCGATGAGTACGACTACGTGCTCATCGACTGCCCGCCGTCGCTCGGTCTGCTCACAGTAAACGCGCTCACCGCCGCCGACGAAGTGATCGTGCCGGTGCAGTGCGAATACCTGGCGCTCGAAGGCCTCAGCCAGCTCACCGCGACGCTCGACCTCGTGCGGCGTAATCTCAATTCTCAGCTCAAGCTGCGCGGCCTGCTGCTCACCATGTTCGATGGCCGGACCAACCTCTCGCAGCAGGTGGCTGACGAGGTGCGCTTGCACTTCAGGAACACCTTCAAGACGATCATTCCCCGCAGCGTGCGGCTGAGCGAGGCGCCGAGCCACGGCCTGCCGATCGGGCAGTACGATCCCACTTCTCGCGGTAGCCGCGCGTACGACGAGCTTGCCGGCGAGCTGATCGCCGGGACACGCACGGAGGTGCCCGCATGACGTCATCCCACCGCCCGGCGCTGGGCCGTGGCCTCTCGTCGCTGATCCCGAAGACGGGGAGCGGCGCCGGCCTCGAGTCAGTCGACATCGACCTCATCGTGCCGAACCCCGAGCAGCCGCGCGTGCGTTTCGATACCGCCGCGCTTGAAGAACTGGCGTCGAGCATCCGCGAGCACGGCGTGCTGCAGCCGGTCATCGTCACCGAAGCCGCGTCGGATCTCGGCCCGAAGACCTACCAGCTGATCGCCGGTGAGCGGCGCCTGCAGGCCGCGCGGATGGCCGGTCTCGCGCGCATGCCCGTCGTGATCAAGGAAGCCGCCGGCAGCGAGCTGCTCCAGCTCGCGCTGGTCGAGAACCTGCAGCGCGAAGATCTCAACGCGCTCGAGGAAGCGTTCGCCTTCCGCCGCCTCATCGACGAATTCGACATGACACAGGAGACGATCGCGCAGCGCATCGGGCGCAGCCGTGCGGCGGTGGCAAACACGCTGCGTCTGCTGACGCTCGAAGAGGACATCCGCACCAGCCTGGCGTCCGGCCAGATCAGCGAGGGCCACGCGCGCGCGCTATTGGGCATCGACGATCCGGCGATCCGCCTCGACGCCTGGCGCCGCATCGTCGCCGACGACATGACCGTCCGGCAATCCGAAGAGATCGCCCGCGCGCTGAAGGCGACGTCGACGGTAACGAAGCCACCGCCCATACGTCCGGCGAAGCCGGATCCGCACGCCCGCGCGATCGAAGATGACCTGCGCCACGCGCTCGGCTCGCCCGTCTCGCTCAGGCGCGGCCGCAACGGCGGCCGCATCGTCATCCGCTTCCACAGCGACGACGAGCTGGAGGGCCTGCTCGACCGCCTGACCCGCTAGCATGCGCCAACTGCGATCACGCATACTCCGTGCAATGGAACGCGAAGTCCGCTACTGCACAACCGAGGACGGCGTCCGCATCGCTTACTGCGGCGAGGGCGATGGACCGCCCCTCGTCGCGTGCCCGCACATCTTTGAGTCGTTTTCTCTCGACTACCTGTTTCCCGATCTGCATAGGATACGAAGCGCATCGCAGGCGGGGCACTACGTGGTGCGGTACGACGCCCGTGGCACCGGGCTGTCGCAGCGCGACACAGACGATCTCTCGCACGAGGCGTTCGTGCGCGATCTGGAGGCCGTGGTCGAGGCGTCCGGCGTGGAGCGCTTCGCGTTGGTGGCGACGGGTTTCAGCGGCGCCGTGGGCATCGACTATGCATCACATCATCCAGACCTGGTGGATCGACTTGTTCTCTGGGGCGCCAACGCGAGGTTGACCGACCAATTGCCGGAAGAGGCGCTGCGGGGTTGGGCGGAGTTCGCGCGCACGAATTGGCAGCTGGCCGCGCAAACTCTCGCTGATGCTGATCCTGGCACCAGATCAGAGCTGTCGAACGCGGATGTCCTGGGATTTGGCGAAATGCTCCGCCAGTCGCTGACCGGCGAGATGGCGGCGGAGATCGTGCTGCAGCAGCTTCGGACGTCGGACGTACGAGCGCTACTTGCTCAGGTAGCTGTGCCCACCCTTGTCATCGAACGAGAACCCAGTAGCCGGCGAGGGCAGGCGATCGCCGCAAGCATTCCCGGTGCCCGCTTATTCGTCAGCAAGGGAGGAGCATCATCATTCGTCTACGCCAACGCCCGCGCCGGCATCGAAGCGATCCGCTCGTTCCTCGGCGATGTTGATGCGATAGGCCCGGAGACCTCGCCCGCCGCGGCGGAGCACCAGAGCACCTTCCGCACCGTGCTCTTCACGGATCTCGTCGGCCACACCGACATGATGCAGCGGCTCGGTGACGATCGCGGGCGAGCCGTGCTGCGCGAGCATGAGCGGATCACCCGCGATCTGCTCAAGCAGCACGGCGGCGCCGAGGTGAAGACGATGGGCGACGGCTTCATGGCATCGTTTGGTTCAGTCACGAAGGCGCTCGACTGCGCGATCGCGCTTCAACGCGCATTCGCCGCGTGGAATGAGGAGCGCGCAGCGGAGGCGGACGGAGCTAAAGCTTCGTCCCTACTGGTGCGCGTCGGGCTGAATGCGGGTGAACCGATCGAGGAGGACGGTGATCTGTTCGGCTCGACGGTGATCCTCGCGTCGCGGATCGCCGCGAAGGCGGGCGCGGGCGAGATCCTGATCCCGGAGCCGCTGCGCCATCTGCTCTCGGGCAAGAGCTACGTCTACGCCGACCGCGGCGACACGATGCTCAAGGGCTTCGAGGACGCCGTGCGGCTGTATGAAGTGCGGTGGCGGGAATGACCATGGAGCCGCAAATCCAGTACGTAACGACGAGCGATGGCGTCAGCATCGCCTACTACGATGTCGGGCGCGGCGCCCCGCTGGTGGCGCTGCCGTACATCCCGTGGAGCGACGTCCGGTCGGAGTTCGTCGCGATGAATTTCAAGTTCCATCCGCGGCTCGCCGCCGAGCACCGGCTCATCCATTATGACCTGCGCGGGGCGGGCCTCTCGCAGCGAGGAGTAATGGATTTCTCACTGGCCGCTCTGCAGCTCGATCTCGATGCGGTCATCAACCGGCTTGATGTCGACCGCGTCAGTCTCTACGCCGAGGCCAACGGGGCCATCGTCGCTCTGGCCTATGCCGCGGCGCACCCAACACGCGTGGACCGCATCATTCTCTGGGGAGGCTTCGCGCGCGCCAGCGACTTCTGGGGGTTGCCGCGCTCGAAGGCGGTGCAGTCTCTGTTCGAGCAGGACTGGGAGCTGTACACGGAGACGGTTGCGCAGCTCATCTTCGGGTTTGCCAGCGGTGAGCCGGCGCAGGAATATGCGGCATACATGCGCAACTGCGTCAATGAAGAGGAAGCTGGTGCCCATTTCGCGGCCGGCCTTCGCTGGGACGTGACGCATCTGCTGCCCAGCATCAGTACGCCCACGCTCTTGCTTCAGCCGTCCGATGCGGCGATGGCGCCGATGGCGTGGGGGCGAGAGCTGGCATCTTCGATCCCTCGGGCGCAGCTGAAGGTGCTCAAGACGGGCGTGTTCTGGTCTGATGAGATCGAGGAATGGATCATCGCCTCGATCAGAGACTTCCTCGCCGTGATGCCGCAAGCATGGAGAGCGCAGGCGGCTGAGGAGCGCTTTCAGACGGTCCTCTTCACCGATATCGTCGGCTCCACACCGCTGATGCACGCGCTCGGGGACGCAGCATGGCGTAGGATGCTCAGCGAGCACGAGCGCCTCACGCGCGAGATCCTCGCACGGCACGGCGGCGCCGAGATCAAGACCATCGGCGATAGCTTTATGGCCTCCTTCGGTTCGGCATCCAGGACCGTCGAGTGCGCCATCGAGCTGCAACGGGCGTTTGCGGCACGCAACGCGCATGAGCCGGAGAGCTCGTTGCACGTGCGCATCGGCGTCAACGCCGGCGAGCCGGTCGCCGATAGCGACGACCTCTTCGGAACGGCGGTGACGTTAGCGTCGCGCATCATGGGGCAGGCGCAGGGCGGCGAGATCCTCGTATCGGACGTCGTCCGCCAGCTCGTCGCGGGCAGGAACTTCGTCTTCGCCGACCGCGGCAAGACGCTGCTCAAGGGCTTCGAGGACGCGGTGCGGCTCTACGAATTGAGCTGGCGGGAGTAGGTCTGATGGACGCACCAGCGGCCCAGTACACCACCACGAGCGACGGCGTCAGCATCGCCTGGGCCGAGGCGGGCCAGGGCCCTGCGCTGCTGTATTTCGGGCCAACCCCGCTCACGCATGTGCAGAAGTATTTAGTGAGCTTCGAGGCCTACTACGACGCGCTGACGCGCTGCTTCCGCGTGGTCACCTTCGACGCGCGAGGCACAGGCATGTCGCAACGCGACGTCGCAGACGTCTCCACCGCTACGCTGCTGATGGACGCGGAAGCCGTCATTGAGGCCGCGAAGCTCGACCGGTTCGTCGTGTATGCGGATACCCTGTTGGCGCTATCGACGGCCCTTCATCTTGCAACCGCATTTTCCGACCGAGTGACACACCTTGCCCTCGAGGCGCCGTATCAGAACACGCGAGAGCTGGCAAATACACCGCACGGCCGGGTAGGCCTGGCGCTCGCTGAGGCGGACTGGGCCGTCTACGTGGAGACGTTGTTGCGCGTCCTGGCGGGGTTCGACGCGTCTGACAATGCCTGGATTGACCCCTTCTTAAAGGTGGTAGCCGGATGGGTAGAGCCCTTCGTGGGCCTGCAGTACGTGAGAGCGGGGGAGACCGTGGATGTCGGCGACCTCCTGCCTCATGTGCGTCAACCGACGCTTGTCCTGAGGGACGAACGCCAGGCAGTCCCCGTCCAGTGTAGCCAGCGCATCGCGGCGAAGATCCCGGGCGCGCAGTTTCGAGGGTACCGCGATCCAACCTTCGTGGAGCAAGCGGAGCTGATATGCGCGTTCGCGGGGCAAGCTCCGCCACCGCTGCCGGGGGACGCGCCCACTGCTTCGCCCTTCCGCACGGTGCTCTTCACCGACCTCGTCGGCCATACAGAGATGATGCAGCGGCTCGGTGACGAGCGCGGACGGGAGGTGCTGCGCGAGCACGAGCGGATCACGCGCGACCTGCTGAAGCAGCACGGGGGCGCCGAAGTGAAGACGATGGGCGACGGCTTCATGGCGTCGTTCGGTTCGGTCACGAAAGCGGTCGACTGCGCGATCGCGCTGCAACGCGCGTTCGCGGCGTGGAACGACGGGGACGGAGCTAAAGCTTCGTCCCTAGAGGTGCGGGTCGGGCTGAACGCCGGTGAACCGATCGAGGAAGATGGCGACCTCTTCGGCTCGACGGTGATCCTGGCGTCACGCATCGCCGCGAAGGCTGGCGCAGGCGAGATCCTTATCCCTGAGCCGCTGCGGCATCTGCTGTCGGGCAAGAGCTACGTCTACAGCGACCGCGGCGCGACGATGCTGAAGGGCTTCGAGGATGCGGTGCGGTTGTACGAAGTGCGCTGGCGCGAGTAGGGCGACGGCGCGGGTGGCCTCGTCCGTCACGAACCGAGCCGAATGATTAATGGTAGGAGGAGTCCAACAGCCTGCAGCGTCCCCATCGTAGCCCACAGCCAGAGAGGTTCCCCTGCGAGTGCGAACCCTAGGATCCACAATGGCATGGTAACGACGAATGTTAGCGCCCACACTCGAAGTGCCATCCTATGCACTGTTGCCACCAGCAAGATCCAAGATGGCGTCGAGCCATTTCGAAGCTATGCGTTTGGTGGCGAAGGGAATCGATCCCTCTCCGATTAGGAACAGATACCCGCGAGCCGTGGTTCGAACTCGCACACCTTGACCAAAACCGACGCGACATCGCTCGACGGTAACAATGTCAGCGGGATGTACCTCTACCGCTGGGACCGTGAGAAATTTCGTCGGCCAAAACGTGCCGCGATGCGGTTCCCAGACAAGCTTGTCTTCGTACAAACGCAATGCACCCCAGGTTTGTGCGCTCGGGCTTGAATAGCAATGTGCGGACGTCTCCATGATCGGATCGGTGGAAGCCATGGCGCAGCGCTCCTCGTCGCCCCTTTTGCAACTCGCAATTGACTTAACCAGTGTAAGGGGTTGCCTGCAGCCTTAGCTGTCTAGCGCGATGGGTGATGGGCGATGGAGAAGATCGGGCCCCAACTGTCCGCGACAGGAGCGTGTTCATGGCATCACGGCTTCGCCAGCACGATCTGGTCCGCGTCCTCGTAGCCGACGGACCAGCCCGCTTGTTTCAGTTGCTTGACGATCGGCAGGCGCGGCGAGAGCAGCGCGACGTCGACGCTGTATTGGTCGAAGGTCGCCTGCCAGTCGCGCTGGCCCTGGACGAGCGCGCCGTATTCGACGACGAGCGAGCCGTAGGGATCGGCGCGCCCGTCGATGAAGATGGACTCGCGCGGGTAGAGGCGGTCGATGAGGTAGCCGCCCCATTCGTACTGGTTAAAGATGCGCGCACCCTGATAGTGCTCGTCGATGTAGCTCGCTCCGGCGACGGGCTGCGGTATCGCACCGCCGGTGGGCGCGGACCACAACGGGATGCCGTGCGGCGATGCCAGCAGCACCGTCAGCAGCGACGCCATGCCCGCCGCGAGCAGGGCGTAGTTGATGCTGCTGACGCCGCCCCGACGCGCGGCAGTCTTCCCCCACCACGGCCATCGCTCCAGCAGCGACGGACCGACGACCGCGGCCCAGACGATCGCGAACAGCGGCTGATGGCGCATCGCCTGCAGCGCCATGACGCCGAACGCGAGCATGAGCAGCGTGCGCCATGCGTCGAAGCGGCGGCCGTTCGCGCCGATCAGCATGCCGCTGAGGAGTAGCAGCGCGAGTGCCGCATTGCGCTGCTGATGGAAGTTCGGGGACTGCCACTCATCGACCCGCGCCAGGCTGGGGTTGCCACGCACGTACGTGAGCGGGTACTCCCACAACCTGTACGTCGCGGGGTTGATGGCGGTCGCGAGAAAGGCGATGCCGAGGACGAGGGCGACGTGCTGCCAGCGCGGACCCGCCGTCGTGCGGCGATCCCACCACTGCGACACGGCGAGCAATGCGAGCAAGACGAGGCCGATCACGTAGCCCGCGTGGAGGTTTGCCCAGAGCACCATCAGCGGCGCGAGATGCCAGAGGTGGCGTCGCTCGCCTCGGCGGGCGGCGTACAGTTCGGACAGGAAGAACGCCAGCAGGAAGACCGTGAACATCGCCGGCCGCACGCGCCAGTAGCTGGCGCCGACTACCGCGACGGCTATCGAAAGACCGAGCGCTTGCGTTTCCCCCAGACCTTCGCGCCGGAGCAGGTGGTAGGTGAGCCACCAGGCGCCGACGCCGAGGGCCATGAAGAGCAGGAACAGCCCGAGGTAACCGACGGCGCTGTCGGTGAGATAGATGATCACCTGCGACAGCCACTCGTGGTCCGTCCACGGCTGGCCGTGCGCGGTGAAGGAGTAGAACTCGGTGCTAGGAACACGGAAGTTGGCGACGATGTATTCGCCCGTGCGCCGGTGCCACCAGTAATCGAAGTCGGCCGGCTGCGCGAGCGCGACAGCGACGGCCGCGAACGGCACGAGCAGCAGCCCGACCGTGTGCGTCCGCAGGGCGGGCAGCGCGAAGCGGGAACGGGTTCGGACGGCGGCCGCGCGTTGTATGGAAGCCATGGTCGCGCCTTCGGGAGTGAGTGGACTCTTCCAAGATGTATCGGCTTGGGTGGCGGCGGGCGTGAGGCGAGTCTGGAGGATGGAGCATAGAAAATGGAAGATGGAGGGTCGAAGCTAGAACTTCGAGCTGCCTCACCCGGGTGGGACACTGACACCTGGCTCAACGGCCACTACGATTAGCAGAGGGGCGTTGCGCTTCGTAACGCAGACGCTGCTCGCACTGCGGGCTAACAACTAAGGGAGAAGCACGTGAGAAAAGTCATAGTCTCGATGTTCGTGACAGCAGACGGCGTGATGGAAGACCCGGGAGGCAGCGAAGGCACCCCGCATGGGGGCTGGAGCTTTCAGTTCTGGAGCGACGAAGCGGGCAAGTATAAGACCCGACGAGCTGTTTGCATCGGACGCCCTGCTGCTTGGGCGGGTGACGTATCAGGGTCTTGCCGCCGCCTGGCCTGATAGGAGCGATGAACAGGGTTTCGCTCAACGGATGAGCGGCGTCCCCAAGTACGTCGTGTCGACCACCCTCAAGGACCAGGATCTCAGCTGGGAAAACTCGCACCTCATCAGCAAGAACGTGGGGGACGAGGTGCGCAAGCTCAAGGAGCAGCCGGGGCAGTACATCCTTGTGGGCGGCAGCGGCCAGCTTGTGCGCACGCTGATGCAAGAGGATCTGGTCGATGAGTATCGGCTGATGGTGCATCCGATCGTCGTGGGTGGCGGGAAGCGCTTCTTTGCCGACGGGATCGATCGGAAGGTCCTCGAACTGGCCGAGTCACAGCCGATAGCGGCGGGCGTAGTGGTGCTCGTCTATCGCCCGGCAGGAAATGACGCATAGATCGCTCGGCCGATTCATCATCGCGTTGATCGCCTGACCGACTACGCGCGGTACGTGCAGGTTGAGATCGAATTGTTGACGTTCTAGCCGACGCCATTACGCCCGAAGACCCGTCGTCAGCATCGCCCGCACGTTTGATGGGACGCGTTGGGCCGCGTATTGAGCAGATTACGGGGATTTCGTCCAGAGGCGGTCTTCGGCAACGAACTCGAATCCCACACGAGCGATAGAGCGCGATTGCCGGAGCGTTCCCGATGGTCGTCTGGACAACGGCCTGCGTCGCGCCGAGGTGGTGCAGGCGGCGCATTCCCTCGATGATCACCGCTCGTCCGATGCCCTGGCGTTGATACGCCTTCGATGTGCCCACCGCCTCGAACTCGCCGCATCGGGACGCCGCGTCGTACCAGCACGTACAGGCGGACGCGCCGGTCCCGTCGGGCGCGACGGCGATCAGGTCGAGCTCCGGCCGGTAGCCGGGCAGGCGCTGCATCAGCACGCGCCACGCATCGACGGTGAGCGGAAAGCCATCGAACGCATTAGTTTCGGCGAACACACGCCGTGCGATGTCGTTGTCCGTGACGACGTGGCGCAGTGAGAAGCCATCCGGTAGTGGGGTTGACGCTTTCGTGGATGGCAGCGGCCGCCAGAATCTCACGTTGCCGCGCTCTCCGGGGACGTAGCCGCGACCCCGCAACGCCTCGGCTCGACCGGCGTCACCCTCGAGGACGAGGATCGACAATGAGCCTCGGCCTTCGTTGCGGTGCTCCGTTTCGAGCCAGTCCAGTGCCTCGTCGAGCGTTGATGCGGCGGCGTCTGGCGCAATGATGGCATCGCCGAGTCCCGGTGGATCGAGCCAGGCGAACGCCGCCAACGAACCGTCCGGACGCGGCCATACGCGCGCGAGAGACAGAGGATCATCGCTCGGCGTCATCCGCGGAGCCCAGTAGAAGTCACCGATGTGCATCTGCGAATGCGGACCGTCCACTTCCCATCGGCGCGATGCAAGTCCGTGCACCCGCGGGATGTCGTCCCACGCTAATGACCGCGAGGTCATGCGCTCGCTCATCGCGTGATCGTAGCACGCGTCTTCGCCGGAACGATTAGTTTGTCGACGGGCCGCCGAGCCAGTCGAAGAGGTGGCTCAGGTCGGGGAGCTGGCCGGCGGAGCGCGACAGGAAGATGATGCCGACGACGAGGCTGAAGACGGCGGCGACGAGGCCGGCGGTCACGTAAATCCCCTGACGGCGGCCTGCCGAGACGAAGCCCGTCGTGCTCATCACCGTCACCATGGAGTTGGAGATCAGCAGCCCGAGCACGAACGTGAGCAACACGATGATACTCGTGCCCTTCGAGCTGGCACCGGCGGCGGTGGCGATGATCAGTGCCTGCGTGCCGGTCTCCGCGCCGACGCCGTGGATCATGCCGATGCCGTAGGCGGTCTTCCAGCCGTACTGGTCCGCCGCGCGGACGTGCGTGTGCTCGTGGTCGCCGCCGATCTTCGCGCGCATCCAGCCGTAGCCGTTGCGGAGGCCGGCGAAGACGAGCATCCAGCGGCTGCGCAGTCGGAACTCACCACCGCCGCGGAAGAACCGGTAGACGGAGTAGAAGAGATACGCGGCGAGGACGATCAGCGTGACGCCGACGACGCGCTCCATCAGCGGGTCGATCCAGCCCGGCAGCACTGACGCCGCAAGGATGGCGAGCATGCCGAGGATGGTGACGACGGTGCCGTGGCCCAGCGCGTACATGGTCCCGAGCATGAGCGGGCGCCATTGGGCCCGCACGAACTGTTCGGGTGCGGTCGGAGTGGGGGTACGAGCGCCGGCCATCTGGAGCGTCGCGCCGCTGCCCCCGGCTGCGAGGACCGACGTCATGACCCGCATGTTGCTCTGGCGTGTTTGCAGCGGCGCGCGCAGCGGTGCGCGCGGCGTGCTCTCGTGTTCATGCGCGCCGCGCCCGTGCGAGTGGATAGGGCCGCCGGGATTGATTGAATGGTCGCTTTCGTCGGTGAGCATGAGGCCCGGTTCGGACATCAGCCCGGCCTCGCGCGCCGTCGGCGGCGTCGCCGACGTGCTGGTAATGTCGGTGATCGCGGCGATGTGATCCCAGTCGATGCCGTGGCGGAACCCGAGCGCAAGCGCGCCGCCGATGAGGCTCAGCGAAACGCCGCCAATGGCGAGGATGGCAACGTCGATTGCTGGCGCGGGCATAGCTTATTCCTCAGCCGGGTCAGCCGGCGTTCGCGGCCGCAGGGGCGACGGCGTCACCGGTTGCGCCGGCACGGGCGGCAGCACACGGGGCGCAGAGCCCAAAGATGGCGAAATGGTCGATCTCCGCTTCGAAGCCAAGGTTGCGCCGCAACTCGAGGCCCAGCCGCGTGAGGTAGGCGTGATCAAGTTCCACGACATGCTGGCAGCCGCGGCAGATGAGATGGTGATGCGGCTCGCTGGCCACCCACTCGAATGTGGCGTCGCCGCCACCCATGTGGGTCTCGGAAATGAGGCGCAGATCCTTCAGGACGGTGAGGGTGCGGTAGACGGTGGAGATGTCGACGTAGGGATATGCGGCCTTCACTCGCTGGAAGATCTCGGCCGCGCTGAGGTGGTTGTCGGCGTGGCGCAGCGAGGTGAGCACCATCATGCGCTGGGGGGTCATCTTGTGGCCAGAACCGCGGAGGATGCCGACCGTTTCGGACTCGCAACTCATCGCCCGCCTCCAATTGCAACACTTTGCGGGTACTGTATCCCAGGGGTAAGAGTTACGGCAACTGCCTGAACAGGCACGCCGGATGCCCGCGAACTGCCCCCACCGCGCGCTAGTTGATTATTTCGAGCGGGACGCCCCGTAGTCGGCAATGCCGTCGAGAAGCAGATAGCCGTGGTTGAACGCGGCGAGCGTCAAGGATCGTCACTCCGCCATCGCACATCCCACAGCCGGACGGCGTCGTCGAAGCCCTTCGGCACGAAGTCACCGCGGTCGCCGAACATGAAGCCCTTGCCGGACAAGAGCCCCCGCACGGTGTCCGGCACGAGGATCTCTCCCGCGCCCGCTTTCGCGGCGATGCGGGAGGCGAGGATCACCGTCGCGCCGAAGAGGTCGCCGTCTTCTTCGATCGGCTCGCCGGCGTTGAGGCCGGCCCTCACCCCCAGCCCCTCTCCCACAAGGGGAGAAGGGAGCTTGAACACGGCGAACGCGCGCTGTAGCGAGATCGCGCACTCCATCGCCGATGTGACGCTGCCGAACGACGCCATGAAGCCGTCGCCCATGGTCTTCACCTCGGCGCCGCCGTGCGCCTTCAGCGTCTCGCGCGTGATGCGCTCGTGCTCGCGCAGCACATCGCGCCCCTTCGCGTCGCCGAGCCGTTGCATCATCTCGGTGTGGCCGACGATGTCGGTGAAGAGGATGGTGCGAACACTAGATTGCGAGTCGACCCCGCTGGCAGCGCTGATACGCTCGGAGTCATTCACGAACGCGACGATGCGCGCCGCGAAGCCATCGATGTCGTCCCCCCAGAGTCCATCAACTTCGATGAGCCTCGCATCCGGGATTCCCGCAGCGAGGTCGCGTGACATCTCAGCCGTATATACCCTGCTCGCCTTGTGGTGCAGCACCAGCGTCGGCACGGCAACTTGATCCATCAAGCCACTCACATCGAGCTTCGTCAGAGAGCGATTCAGTCGGGGGTCAGCCCATTTGCGATCTATGCACGCGCGCAGGTATGCACCGTTCGCAGCACTCTCGATGCGTCCGGGGCCGAACACCAGCGCACTGATCGCCTCGATCGCCATCTCGTAATCATTCGCACCGGCCGCGTATATCGCGCGTACCGCGGGCCTCTCCAACACGTCCCGGCCGCGCGCGAACCCATCGATCAACACGAGTCTGCTCACCTGCCCTGGGTGGCCAGCCGCATAGGCGATCGCCGGCCGGCACGAGCTGTGCACGGCGGTCAGGGCGAAGTCCTTCAACGCCAGCCGGGTCACCACACTGCCGAGGTCGCGCAGCCACTCCGGCGCTGTGGAGGGCAGCACGCGGTCGGACAGTCCCACGCCGCGCGGGTCAAACCGAACGAGCGTTGTGTGCTTGCTGAGCGATGCTAGCACGGGGCCAATGGTGGGATGTGCCCATTCGAGCTGAGTGTGGCTCGCGCCGGCATCCTGCATCAGGACGTGAACCGGCCCTTCGCCGGTGATCGTGTAGGCGAGGCGAACACCGTCGTCTGTCGTGCAGTAATGAACCTCGGGCTCCATGTAGGAGATTATGCGCCATGGGCCAGTTCTCAGCGAATATAGCCGTGCTCAAACGAGAGCGCCGGATTGGTAATCCGCTCGTCAGCAAAGCGCCGGAGAAGGCGGTCGGAGTCGTCTCGGCAGGATCACCTGGACAACGTCGAAGTCGAGACCGGTACGCAGTTTCAGACCAATCCGGTGCTCGCGAACTAATCCGGTGCTCGCTGTGGGCGCGCTTGTCGGGCGAGTACGAGCGAGTTTTGAATCTGGTGGTACCCCCGGTAGGATTCGAACCTACGACCGTCGGATTAGAAGTCCGGTGCTCTGTCCACTGAGCTACGGGGGCGTGTCGATGTATCGACGCCGCGGCGCGGGTCTGTAGCCGTCGCAATCTACGCCGATGCGGCGCGGCGGGTGGTTTGCACTTTGTGGAATCTTGCGCCGCCGCGGCCGCCGGTCTTGATGCCGACGATCTCGGTGTCCGACAGGTCGGGACTGGTGGTGAGATAGCGCTGCACCATGCGGCCCACGGGCTGCGCGACCAAGACCGCCAGGATCGATGCCATGATGACGTTCGGCACCTTCTCGCTGCGGTGGCTGTTGCCGAGCGTGAGCATCGACGCCATGCCGGCCAGCGCGCCTGCGACCGCAAGGTTCGTGCCGCACAGGGACGACACGGCCAGGTGCCCTTCCCCCGACTTCATGCGAGCGAGCGCCTCACGCGTCGACTCTTCGAGGAGGTCCGTCGGCACGTCGGCGTAGAGGTAGTAACCGTCGCGCGTCGCCCTGCCGACCATGCGGACGTCGTGGCCGATCTTGCGCAGCATGACGGTGATGGTGGCGTGCTCGAGCGCGTGGTTGCGGCGGACGGTGCCGACGAGGTTACCGATCATTGAAGGCTCCTCCGGTATAAGTATATCGGCTCGCTGGCCTGCTCCGCCGTGGTCGCTCGGTCTCGCCCGCGCGACGACAGAAGAGCGACTCGATGCTCGGACCGCTGATCAATGGTTGCTGTGATTGCTGACGTAGAGGTGCGCGACGCCGGCTCGAAGGGCATGGGTGTGTTCGCTCGACGAGGCTTTGGCGAGGGCGAGTTTATCTTTCGGCGAAGGCATCGTCGTGTGGTCGATAGCAAGGGCATCGCTGCGCTATCGCCAGAGGACCAGATGCACCTGTGCGAGCTCGACTGGGACCGATTTGCCGTGCTCGGCCCTCCCGGTTGCTACCTCAACCACTCGTGCGACCCGAGTGCCATGCGGAGCGGCGTGAAAGTAATCGCCTGGAAGCCCATCCGCGCAGGCGACGAGATCACTATCGACTACCGGCTCAACGCGTTCGACGGCAACTCGTGGCTGTGTGCCTGCGGTGCCGCCGCCTGCTCAGGGACGGTTATGGGCAGCTTTTTCGGGCTTCCGGAAGAGCGGCAGAACTCGTACCTCCGCTACGCGCCCGAGTTCATCAGGCGCGAGCTTCTTCGTCGACGGCGAGGGCTGCCGCCGCGGACGAGGTGATCGTTTGCGGTGGGCCGTAATCCAGCAGCGCGTCCACTAACCACTATCCACTCGATGCGGCGGCGAACGCCGCGCGCGCCGCTTCGATCGTGCGGTCGAAGTCGGCCTGCTGGTGGGCGGCGGAGACGAACATCACTTCGTACTGCGACGGCGGCAGATAGACGCCGGCATCGAGCATCGATACGAAGAAGCGGCCGAAGCGCGCTGGATCGGCGCGTTTGGCGGATGTGTAGTCGTGCGGCGCTTCTGGTGCGAAGAAGATCGTCAGCATCGACCCGAGCTGGGCGATCGTGACGTCGCATTCGGCGGATAGTGCGGCGGCGCGCAGGCCCGATGCGAGCGTCGAGCCCATGTCGTCGAGGACGCGATAGAGACCCTCGTTCTGCAGCATGCGTAAGGTGACGATGCCCGCGGCCATGGCCATCGGGTTTCCCGACAGCGTGCCGGCCTGGTACACAGGCCCGAGCGGCGCGACGAGCGACATGATGTCGCGCCGGCCGCCGTAGGCCCCGACCGGCAGCCCGCCGCCGATGATCTTGCCCAGGCATGTGAGGTCCGGCACGACACCGTAGTACATCTGCGCGCCGCCGGCGGCGAGGCGGAAGCCTGTGATCACTTCATCGAAGATGAGGAGCGCGCCCTCGCGCGCTGTGATGTCGCGCAGGAATTGCAGGAATCCGGAGGCCGGCGGCACGAGGCCCATGTTGGCCGCCACGGGCTCGATGATCACGGCCGCGATGGCCTCGCCGTGCTTTTCGAAGAGGCGCTCGACTTCGGCGCGGTCGTTGTACGGCGCCACCAGCGTCTCGGCCGTGAAGGATGCCGGAACGCCGGCGCTGTCGGGCAGCCCGAGCGTCGCGATGCCCGAGCCGGCCTTCGCCAGCAGCCCGTCGGAGTGGCCGTGATAGCAGCCCTCGAACTTGAGGATCTTGTCGCGGCCGCTAAAGGCCCGCGCTAGCCTCAGTGCCGACATCGTCGCTTCCGTGCCGGAGTTGACGAAGCGCACCTGTTCGATCGACGGCACCGCCTCGCAGACCAAGCGGGCGAGCTCGACCTCGAGCTCCGTCGTCGCGCCGAAGCTGGTGCCGCGCTCGGCGGCCTTCTGGAGGATCTGCACGACGGACGGATGCGCGTGCCCGAAGATCAGCGGTCCCCATGAGGCGACGTAATCGATGTACTCGTTGCCGTCGGCGTCCCAGATGTGCGCGCCGTTGCCGTACGACACGATGACGGGCTCGCCGCCGACGGCCTTGAAGGCGCGCACGGGGGAGTCGACACCGCCCGGCAGGTATTGCTGGGCCATCTCGTGGATTTTGCGGGAGCGGTCGTGGGGGAGAGGGGTCATCTAGTTTGTAGTCGGTGGTCGGTAGTCGGTAGTCGGTAGTCGGTAGTCGGTAGTCGGTAGTCGGTAGTTGTCAGTCGTCAGTTGTCGGTCACGACTGGTTTTGCGAGCGCATAGCGTTTGTTGGCTGGGGGCGCAGCTGGCGGCTACGTGGTCGGCGCCTCTATATAAGTGTAGGGGAGGCTATGGGTTCGGGCGACGGATTGGGTGCGCGCGTCTTGAGATGAATGTGGGCGAATGTGTCTGTGAGCCGGATGCTATGGGCGCAGCTCGGCCCATGCGCCGCCGGCCTTGTCGAAGAAAAAGCGAGCGATCTCGAGCAGGCGGGCGAGGGGATGTTCGACCCAGGAGAGACCGGGCGTAGCGCCGCGAGGCAGCACGTAGAGCACCATCTGTATGTGCCGCCAAAGGACGCGCGCTTCGGCCGACTCATCCCGATCAAGCGGCGCGACTTCGCGATAGCCCGCGAGGATGTGCGGCGCGGCGCGCAATGGCCCGCCGATGTCCCACGCTGGATCGCCCCAACCCGTACAGCCCCAGTCCAGGATCGCCACGTAGTCATGAGTATCGGGCGCGACTATGATGTTCGTCCCCTGCACATCGCTGTGGAGCATCAGCAGCGGAACTTCGACGGTCGCCGCCGGCGCTATTCGATTGAGCCAGCGGCTGATCCAGCGGACCTCCAGGCGCGTGAACCAGCCTTCGGTTGCGCGTGTCTCGAGAAGTTCGCGCGGGTCGGGGATGGCTTCGGCTGCCGCCAGCGTCGCGACGGGCCCGGTCCTAACGACTCTTGTGTGGAGCATCGCCAAGTCGCAGCCAACTTCGCGCCAGGCGCCGGCGGTTTCGCCCGGATCGAGGTCGAGGGACTCAAGCGACTGGCCGGCACGCACGGAAAATCGAGTACGGCACAGGCAGGAGCTCACACGAATCGTCCCATGCCAGCAACCCGCGGCGTGCGCACGCCGGCCGCACGCGCGGCAGGCGCGGCGATGATATCGGCGCGAGTCTGGGCGATGTGGGCGGGATGGTTGCGCGGGACGCGGAGGACGTGCTCGCCGCCGATGCGATAGATGGCGTTGATGGTCCCGATATCCGGGAGTGCTTCGAACCCGTCCCCAGGTAGCCCGTGACGCGCCCGGATCGCTTCGATGGCGCCTGGCTCGGCTGTTGTGTGCGGCGGAAGCTTCATTAAGGAGTGCTTTTTCGCATAGCTGCCGCTCCTAGGCGCGCCACCAGGGCGCGACATTCGCTTCGATGCCGGATATGAGTCCGGCGAGACGTTCGGGGTGGACGCGCTCGTCGAATTCGAGCTGGAGGAGGGCGCGGCGGGCGGCGAGGAGCGCCAGTACGTCCGGCGGGCACAGCTCTCTCGTGCGCGAGATGATGATATTCGAGACGGCCGGAGGGATGAGGCCGGCAGGCATTGCGGACCAAAAGGCCAGCGTGACGAGATCGAAGCGCCAGTCGCCGGTGTTGGCGAAGTCCCAGTCGAAGACGCCGGTGATCCGGTCGCCGTCGGCGAGGAAGTTCCGGTGATGGAAGTCTCCGTGGACGATGCCGTCGTGCAGCAGTTCGACGTGCGCCAGATCGCGGAACACGGCTCTCAGTTCTGCCCCCAGCGTCCGAGTCTCGTCGCGCGCCTCGAGTTGTGCGAGACGAGCCCGCGTGCTCGAAGGCCATTTGTCTTCGCGCCCGGGACTGCCGGCTCCGGCCGCTCCGGCGTGCATCTTGGCCAATTCGATGAGCCGCAGGGCATGGGCCTCGGTCAACAGCTGCGGCACTGCGCCTGGAAGCCGCTCCTGCAAGGACCAGCTCGCCCCCAGCTCGACACCGGTCCCGGCGTAGTACGGCGCCGGGTATCCGAGCGAACGCAGGCGCTCCGCCATCTTCGCGCCGCGCGCATATCGTTCGGCGAGGGCGGTGGAAGGCATGGCCTTCAGCACGAGATTGCGGTCATTGTCGTCTCTGACGTGCAGGGCGCCGAATTCGCCCCCGGCGAGCGGCGCGACGACCTCCACGCCAAGCCGGCCCGCGATGCGGACCAGGAGCGTATCGACGCGAGCGCCATCGGCCATGGTTCAGCTTCCTTGGATGATCTCGTTTGCCTCACGTAACGCAGACTTATTGTGAGATCGCATGATCACAGTTGACAGGTTGGCCGGTCGAGTACTATCGTAGAAGGGTCCTTTGGAGGCCGCCAACGTTGGACGTTTTTGACTCGGGATTCACATAACACTGACCTACCACCGCACGCGATCGCGCGCGGTGTTTTTGTTCTCTTTGGCCCCCCCGGCAGCAGAGTGAAAGGAACCGCACCGTGAACTCTGGACTCATCGGCAAGGTCGACAAGGCGAAGAAGTACGCGCACGAACGGAATCGGATGCACGTCAGCAATATGCAAGTCGACTTTCAGGGTGAGAACGACACGCACCAGGTGGGTCTCGACGGGGACATCTGGCGCTGCTCGTGCGATTTCTTCTCGGGATGGGGCGCGTGCGCCCACACGATGGCGCTCGAGCGGGTGCTCGACGGGATGATCCCGATCTCGGCGATCATGACGCCGGACTTCGTGCCGGCCTAGCCTTCTTCGACAATTGCATAGCCACACCGAGCCGCGCGAGAGCGCGGCTTTGTGCCGTGTGCGGTCGAGGTTGGATGTTAGACGCTAGGGGGGCCGCCGCCGGCGCCTATGTCACGGAGCCGTTCTCACATGTGCCTGTTCTCACATGTGCCTATGGAGACGCTACGAAGATGGAGCCGTCGCCGTACTGGCGAACGAGCGACTCGTAGCGGCGGACGACCTCGGCGGCTTTGCCTGATGCGATGTCGATGCGCAGAGTGGCGAGGCCGGCGCGCAGCTCTTCGGCTGGGAGGCGCTGGAAGACGGCGGTGTTCATGATGACCGCGTCGTCGAGGAGGAGCGCGGGATCGCGCTTGATCGCCTGAAACGAGCCGTCGGCTGCGTCTCTATAAAGGAAGCGGGAGACGCGAATGTCCGGAAAGCCGGCGGCGAGCAGCTCTTCGACGATCTCCGCTTCGGGTTGATAGCGCGCCTGGTGCGCGAGCAGGCGCGGGAAGTACGCCAGCAGCCAGTCCCCGCGCTGCGTCTCCTCGGTGGAGACCTTGATGACGAACGGGCCTTCGCGGATGACGCGTCGCGCCTCGCTCAGGGCGCGGGACCGATCGGGGGATGTGCCGCAGCACGTTGACGCTGATGGCGCAGTCGAAGGCATGGTCGCGGAAGGGCAGCACTTGCGCATCGGCGGCGATGGCGCGGCCGCCGATCTTCTCCGTCGCGCGCGCGGCCATGGCAGGCGAGAGGTCGGAGACCGTGACAGCGAAGCCGACGGCTGCGAGGGGCGCGGCAAAATTGCCGGTGCCGCCGCCGATATCGAGCAGGGTGCGTCCTCGGGCCGGGCCGAGCGCATCGAGCAGAGGGCGTAGCACGCTGGGGCTGGCGCCGCGCGTCCCGTCGTAGGTGCGTGCCCACCGGTCGAAGTCGATCCCCTTCGTGCTCACAGTGCCGCCTTCATCAGAACCACCGGCGCCAGCGGAACCAGGCGAGCAGCGCCGAGGCGACAACGACCATCGTCGCCAGCATGGCAAAGTAGCCGTAGTGATAGCCGTACTCCGGGAGGTTCTCGAAATTCGTGCCGTAGACGCCGGCGATAAGCGTCAGCGGCAGGAAGACGACGGTGACGATGGCCAGCGTCTTCATCACTTCATTAATGCGGTTGTTCACGGAAGAGAGGTAGGTGTTGAGCGCGCTGTCCGCGAGGTCGCGCACGCTCTCGATCATTTCCTCGACGCGGACGGTGTGGTCGTAGACATCGCGGAAGTACATCAGGGCTTCGGACGTGATGAGCTTGGGGTACTCGCCCCGTGAGAAGCGGTTGACGACATCGCGCTGCGGCAAAATCGACCGTTTGAGCCGCTGCGCGTTGCGCTTCAGCCGCAGCACCTCCTCTAATGTCTGCCGCTTCGGCTCGACCAGCACCCGCTCTTCGACCTCAGCGACCTGCTCGTCTACCGTCTCCACGACCGGATGGAAGTCGTCGACGACGACGTCGATGAGGGCGTGCGCGAGGAAGGCCGCGCCGCGGTCGAGCACGAGCGACTGCGCGTCGGCCCGCCGCCGCACTTCTTCGACCGCGCGCACCGGCGAACGGTGCACCGAGACGACGTAGTGCTGGCCGAGGTAGAGGTTGAGTTCGCTGGTACTCAGGGTCTGTTCGCCAGCGTCGTAGAGCACATTGTGCACGATGATAAAGAGGTAGCTGCCGTAGTCATCGACCTTGGGCGGGTCGATCAGGGTGTTGTAGCAGTCGTCGATGGTCAGCTGATGGAAGCCGAAGACATCCCGCAGCAGCGGCTCGGCGTCGGCCGTCCCGTCCATCTCGATGTCCACCCAGAGCAGGGCGTGCTCATCGCGCAGCGCGGCGGCGATCTGCTCGGGGGTGAGGTCACGCTCGATGAGGCCGCCCTGGGGGCAGTAGAAGGAGTGGACGCCTTTCACGAGGGGAGGTTATAGGTTTTAGGTTTTAGGTTATAGGGCCGGGGCGAGGCGGACGAGGTTGTAGGTTGTAGCGGGTAGGTTGAAGGGGCGCCACCAGTCACCCGTTACCAATCCCCAGCATCAGCCGGTAATCTGTGCTTGCAGAGCACATCCATGCACACGGGCGGGAGGGCGAGTTGTACCAGTCCTATCAGGATCTGAGCATCTTCACGGGCAATGCTCACCCGGCCCTCGCCAGGGACATCTGCGGCTCGCTGGAGATGCCGCTGGGCCAATGCGAGGTCTTCGAATTCTCGAACGAGAACATCTTCGTGCGGGTGATGGAGAACGTGCGCTCGCAGGATGTATTCATCGTCCAACCGCTTTCGTTGCCGGTGAACCGCAGTGTCATGGAACTGCTGATCATGATCGATGCGTTCAAGCGCGCATCGGCCGGGCGGATTACCGCCGTCATCCCCTACTACGGTTACGGTCGGAGCGACAAGAAGGACCAGCCGCGCGTCCCGATCACGGCGCGCCTGATCGCGAACCTGATCGAGACGGCGGGGGCGGACCGGATCCTCACGGTCGACCTGCACGCCGGGCAGATCCAGGGGTTCTTCAACATCCCGGTCGACGAGCTGACCGCGCTCTACATCCTCAGCCGTTACTTCAAGGAGCGCGACCTCTCTGAAACTACCGTGCTGGCGACGGATGTCGGCGGCGCCAAGCGTGCCCGTGACATCGCCCGCCAGCTCGATACGCCGCTTGCCGTCGTCGACAAGGAGCGGTTGGGGAACGACGAGCACATCTCGTCGATGACGCTGATCGGCGAGGTTGCGGGGCGCCACGTCATCGTCCCGGACGACGAGATCCTCACGGGCGGCACGATCCTCGCGGCGGCGCGCGTGGCGCTGGACCGCGGCGCCAAGAGCGTGACTGCCGCCTGCGTGCACCCGATCCTGTCCGACCGCGCGGCCGACAAAATCTGCGACAGCGAGATCCAGGAACTCGTGGTGACTGACACGATCCCTCTGCCCGGCGCCAAGCGCTTCGAGAAGATCACGGTCCTCTCCGTCGCCCCGATGCTGGGCGAGGCGATCACGCGCATCCACACCGGGCAGAGTGTGGGGGCGCTGTTTCAGTAGTCGGAAGGTTGTAGGTGATAGGTTGTAGGTTATAGGCCGGGCATGGCCGACGTTGCTCTTTGGTTCCACCTGTAACCTATAACCCAGAAGCTATAACCTTCGTTTGTGGCCTCAATCCAATCACATCGCGACTTGATCGTTTGGCAGAAGGCGATGGATCTCTCCGTTGAGGTGTATTCGCTTGCCAAGAAGCTGCCGCCGTCCGAGAACTTTCGGATGGTGGCGCAGCTCACGGGCGCGGCCGTCTCTGTGCCGGCGAATATCGCCGAGGGACGGGCGAGGTCCACGAGAAAAGACTACGGCAACTTCTTAGCGATCGCTCAAGGATCGCTGGCGGAAACAGAGACGTACGTCTTGCTGGCCGTCCGGCTCGGCTATCTCACGGAAGCAGACACGAACGCTGTTACCTTGCTGATTGGCGAAGTCGGCCGCATGCTGACCGCGTTACGCCAAAAGCTGAATCCACGTTTAATCGTGGTTTCGAACCCATAACCTACAACCTAGAACCTATAACCTCGCGCCGGAGGTTCGCTACACTGACACTAAGGCCGGCTGCGGCTCGGCGGCACAAAGGACACACCCCAGAATGAAGCTGTTCAGCAAGATATTTGGCGATAACGAGCGCGAGGTGAAGCGCTACTGGCCCATCGTCGAGCAGGTCAATGCTCACGAGGAGGCGTTCGAGGCGCTTTCGGATGAAGAGCTTCGCGCCAAGACGGACGAGTTCCGCGGGCGGTTGGAGCAGGGCGAGTCCATCGACGACCTGCTGCCGGAGGCCTTCGCGGTGGTGCGCGAGGCGGCGAAGCGCAAGGTCGAACAGCGCCCCTACGATGTGCAGATCATCGGCGGCGTCGTGCTGCACGAGGGCAAGATCTCCGAGTTGAAGACGGGTGAGGGCAAGACCCTTACGGCAACGCTGCCGCTGTACCTGAACGCGCTCGAAGGCCGCGGCACCCACCTGGTCACCGTCAACGACTACCTGGCGAAGCGCGACGCGCAGTGGTACGGGCCCGTGTTCGACGTGCTCGGCCTGACGCTGGGCGTGCTCCAGCACGAGGAGGCCTTCCTCTATTCGGCGGAGAAGCAGAGCGACACCGAGAACATGGAGCATCTCAAGCCGTGCTCTCGCCGGGAGGCGTATTACGCCGACATCACCTACGGCACGAACCACGAGTTCGGCTTCGACTACCTGCGCGACAACATGGCGGTCTCGATGGACGCGAGGGTGCAACGCGAGCTGCACTACGCGATCGTCGACGAAGTGGACAACATTCTGATCGACGAAGCGCGGACGCCGCTGATCATCAGCGGACCGGCCGAGGACAGCGCCGCGAAGTACCAGACCTTCGCGCGGATGGCGCCGCGTCTCACGGTCGAAGAGGACTACACCATCGACGAGAAGGCGCGCGCCGTGCTGCTGACTGAGGCGGGCGTCGAGAAGATCGAGAAGCTGCTGAACATCGACAACATCTACGCGCCGGAGAACTACCGGCTGACGCGCTACATGGAGGCGGCACTCAAGGCGCAGGTCATCTACAAGCGCGATGTCGACTACGTGGTGAAAGACGGCGAGATCGTCATCGTCGACGACTTCACGGGGCGGCTGATGTTCGGGCGGCGCTGGTCGGACGGCCTGCACCAGGCGATCGAGGCCAAGGAAGGCGTGAAGATCCAGAACGAATCGATCACGTACGCCACGATCACGCTGCAGAACTACTTTCGCCTCTACGGCAAGCTCGCCGGCATGACAGGCACCGCGGCGACCGAGGGTGAGGAGTTCTTCAAGATCTACAAGCTCGAAGTGATCGTCATCCCGACGCACATGCCGATGGTGCGCGAGGACTTCAACGACCTGGTGTACCGGACCGAGCGCGCGAAGTTCGAGGCGGTCGCCGAGGAGATATCGGAGCTGAAGGAGCACGGGCGGCCGGTGCTGGTCGGCACCGTCTCGATCGAGAAGTCGGAATATCTCTCCGACCTGCTGACCCGCAAGGGCATTCCGCACCAGGTGCTGAACGCAAAGCAGCACGAGAAGGAAGCGGGGATCGTCGCGCAGGCCGGCCGCTACGCCGGGGTGACGATCGCCACCAACATGGCTGGCCGCGGCACCGACATCGTGCTTGGCGGCAAACCGGAGGAGGCGCGGCCGAAGGAAGAGTGGGAAGAGGAGCACAATCGCGTCGTCGAGGCGGGCGGCCTGGAGATCATCGGCACGGAGCGCCACGAGTCGCGACGCATCGACAACCAGCTCCGCGGGCGCTCCGGGCGCCAGGGCGACCCCGGCAGCTCGCGCTTCTACGTCTCCTTCGAAGACGACATCATGCGGCGTTTCGCGCCGGACTGGCTTCCGGGCATGATGGCGCGTCTTGGGATGGAAGAAGACATGCCGATCGAGAGCAGCTGGGTCAGCAAGGCGATCGAGACGGCGCAGACGAAGGTCGAGGGGCACAACTTCGACATCCGCAAGCACGTCGTGGACTACGACGACGTGATGAACACGCAGCGCGACGTCATATATAAGGAGAGAGTGAAGACGCTCGAGGGCGCCGACCTCAAGTCCAACATCCTCGACATGGTGCGCGAGGAGCTCACCGGAATCGTCGATATCAACACTCCGGGCAGTCACGCCGAAGACTGGGACCTGGAGGCGCTGCTGGCGGAAGCGAACAGCGTCGTCAAGCTATCGGACGAATTCACGCCGGCAGCACTGGCCTCGATGACGCCGGACGCCATCCTCGAAGCGATCATCCAATACGCCGAGGATGCGTACGAGGACAAGGAAGAGGAGATCGGCACCGACATCATGCGCCAGCTCGAGCGGCTGGTGATGCTGCGGTCGATCGACTCGCTGTGGGTGGAGCACCTGACGGCGATGGACGACATGCGGCAGGGCATCGGCCTGCAGGCGTACGGGCAAACGGATCCGCTGGTGGCGTACAAGCGCGAAGCGCACGATATGTGGACGCAGCTGCTGGCGAACATCCGCAACCAGGTTGCGCGCACCATCTATCACGTCGAGATCGCCGCCGCGCCGCGAGCGGTGGCGCCGCCCGTCGTCACCGTCGCCTCGCAGCCCGGTGTTGCGGCGGAGAGCCATGGCAACGGCGCTGCCCCTTCGATGCAAGACGAGCGCGCGCAACGTTCTATCGCCACCGCCGCCGGCGTGAAGGCGCCGCCGAAGAATCTGCGCACGAACCAGCCGACAGAGGGTGGCGGCGGGCGCACAGTCGTGGCTACGCAGAAGATCGGCCGCAACGAGCCCTGCTACTGCGGCAGCGGCAAGAAGTACAAGAAGTGCCACGGGGCGGAGTAGGTTTTAGGTTGTAGGGGGTAGGTTGTGGCCCTCAGGCCGGAAGCGCCCGCCCCGTGCCGACCACCAGGATCACTTCCTCAGTGGTCTCTTTATCCACGGTGATCTCGTGGGTGGCGATGCCCGTGCTCGAAAGCGTTGACTGCATGACGCCGCGACGTTCCAGCACGTCGCAATACGTCCGCACCGTCGCCGACAACGCTGCCGATGCCAGATCCTTACTCGCGCCGCTGGCTGCAAGCCCTAGCTCGCGGCAATATGCCGTCACGAGGCCGTCGTCATCATAGAACTCGGGCCGAAAGCTGATCTGGGTGAGGCTCGCCGAGACCACGTCTCCTCCTATATCGATACGGCACTGTAGCAAATGCGCTCCAGGGCCTGGAGCGATGCCTGCGCCCTCATCCGGAGTAGCGATTGCCACGACAGCGTTTCCTTGGCCAACACTTCGTGGATCTCTTGATCGATCAGGGTTTCGAAGTTTGCCCGGAACCCGAGGGCCCACCGACAGGGACGGTCGTACTCTCCCGGGACTGCGCAGACCCTAGCGCCCGGTTGTTGCTAGTCCATGCGACGGTCGATCTCGGTGCTTCCTATGCCGAGCGCATCTGCGAAGTGGCCAACGTCGACGTAGGCCTCTTCTGGCGCTACCTCGACGGCGTCTGACGCTGTCGCCTCCCAGCCGGTGTTACGCCGCCCTCCGTGCACGCGTCGGGTGGCGGCCCTGGCGCGCCAGTCAGAAAGATCGGCTGCAACAGCTCTGTTATCGCCACCGCACTTCGTACAGGCGCACGGCGTCGTCGATGCCCTTGAGTGCGTGCTTGCCGCGGTCGGCGAAGGTGACGCCGGCCGACGTGCGCGCCAGCTCCCGGATCGTCGCTGAGACGAGGATCTCGCCGGGTGCCGACAGCCCGCAGATGCGGGAGGCGATGTTGACGGCGCCGCCGTAGACGTTGCCCGCTTCGTTGGTCACATCGCCGGCGTGCAGGCCGACGTGCAGTTGCAGTTCGCTCTCGGCGCTCAGCTCGATGCAGCGCCGGGCGGCGGCGATCGCTTGCGACGCCGACGTGAACACGCCCATGACGCCATCGCCCAGGACCTTGCCGTCCACCGGCGCGCCGCCCGCCTCCCGCATCGCCGTGCGCATCGCTTCGTCGAGCGTACGCGACGCCGTGCGGAACACCGTGTCACCCAGCCGCTCCGTCAGCGCGGTGGAGTCGACGATGTCGGTGAAGAGGATGATCGCGGTGCCGTGCGCGGCGGCGGGCGCGCTCGCAGGCGGCGCAGCGGCTGTCTCGGCGGATGGCGCGTGCTCACTGAGGAATGCGACCAGGGTGGCGTGGTCGCGTTCGTCCCAGCCGGCCCAGCGTGCCGTGACACGAAGGAGTCGGGCGTTGGGGATGGCGGTCGCCAGCTCACGCGACTGCTCGAACGGAGCCCCGGCACCGCCGGTCGCTACGATGAGCGTTGGGACAGCGATCGCCGCGAGTTCCGCCGACGTATCAATCTCACGTGTGGCTTGCCGGTACGCCATCAATGTATCCGGATCCCACGTCTCTCGTGTCAACGGTCCGGCCGCCCGCGCCGCCGCCGGATCGGCGTCGTCGGGGACGAGGCGGGCACCCATCATGTCCGTGACGGTGTGCCACTGCTCGGCCGTCTCGGCG
>JALYKW010000039.1 GCA_030774575.1 Chloroflexota bacterium
GATGTGCATCCGTCCCCTTCCCATCAACTACACGGACTCTAGTGCTAATCGTCGCGCTTCCAGATCATGCGCGTCGCGGCGAATACGACGACGGCACCGACCGCCGAGAGCGCCAGCATGGTGCCGAGCCAACCGTCGCTGTTGCTGCCTGCCGCGCCCCCCGTGCCCGTGTTCGGCGCCGCAATGACGCCCGTGCTGGCCTTCGGTGTCGCCGTCGCTGCGGCCACCGGCGCGGTGGTCGGGGCCGGCGTCGGTGCCAGCGTAATCGGCGCGATCGCCGAGAAGCCGGTGATCTTCCAGATCGCGCCCTCGACCACGCCGGGGATGCTCAGCCCGCCATTCGAGACGTAGGCCGTGTCACCGGAGAAGATCAGCGCCGTCGGGAACGTCAAGCCGTTCACTAGCGGCGTCAGCTTGCCACCAGCCACATCGACACGGAGGATTTTGCCGGAGCCCAACACAAACGGCGGCCCGTTCGGGTCGCTCGCCTGGTCGCCGAACTGCAGGGCATAGAGGTTGCCAGCGGGGCCGTACTCGGCGTCCGTCAGCCCACTGAAGCCGCTCGCCACCGTCGAGACGCTGCCGCTCGGGAAACCCACCTGGTAGACCTTGCCGTCTGCCGGGGCGAAGGGGAACTGGCCGAGCACCGCGACGTAGAACGGGCCAGCGCCGCTGTACGTGATGCCCGTCGTCACCGGGTGGCCCGGGAACTCAGTCAGGCGCGTGATCGCGCCTGCGGTGGTGATCTTCATGATCTGGTTCTGGTTGCCGTCGACGACGTAGAACGCGCCGTCGCGCACTGTCATCGAGTACGGGTTCCCGTCCGGGTCGACGTCCTTCTGGCTACCGCCCGGCTTGGCGTCGGTGACGGGGTTGGCTCTGTTGAACGCGCCGATGTCGGCTACGAGCGTCACGGTGCCGTTGGCGTTCACTTTGTAGACGCCGGTGGGGTTCGACGGGAAGCCGAACAGCGTGCCGGCCTCCGTCTGCACGTAGTAGAGCTGCGAGCCCAGGAAGGCGACGTCGGCCGGGCCGTCGGTGCCTTCCTCGGGGTGGGAGGCCGACGGCAGCTTGTCTGCAACGGTCGTGCGCGTGCCGGTCGTGGGATCGACCTTCGAGACGCGGCCGGTGAGGCCGGTGTGGTACTGGTGGTCGGCGGGGCCGACAACGCTGTCTCCACCGCTGCCAGCTTCGGCGACGTAGATCATGCCGTCCGGACCGATCTTCATGCCACGCGGGTTCAGCAACCCGCCGACGAGTTGCGTGCCCGCGGTCGGGCCTTTTGCGCTTGCCTGGGGGACCGAGATGCCGGCCGCCGCGACGAGCGCAATCAATGTGACAACAAGCAGTCTTAGCTTCATGGCTCCTCCTCTAACTCCTGGTTTTGGTCCCCGGGTCTAGCGGGTGACGCGCCGTGCGGCACCGGCGGGCATTATAGACGGGGTGAGCCGCTATCGAAACATTGACACAGCTGATGCGCCTCACGTCTGCGTGATAGCCGGATGTGCCCGCGCGTATAGATGGACTGGCCGGCGGCGGCCAGTCTCCCGTCAGGCTAGCGCTCCGGTGTCCACGCGGAAGGGGACGGATGCGCATCCCGCCCCCTTCCGCTCAAATCTCACGGACTCTGGCAGCTACTCGTCGCGCTTCCAGATCATGCGCGTCGCGGCGAACACGGCGACTGCGCCAACGGCCGAGAGCGCGAGCATCGTCTTCAGCCAGCCGTCGTTGCTGCCGCCGGACGCGCCGCCCGTGCCGGTGTTCGGCGCCGCAATGACGCCCGTGCTGCCCTTCGGCGTCGCCGTCGCTACGGCCACGGGCGCCGTGGTCGGGGCCGGCGTCGGCGCAAGCGTGATCGGCGCGATGGCGGAGAAGCCGGTGATCTTCCAGATCGCACCGTCGACCAGGCCCGGGATGGTGATACCGCCGTTCGCGACGTACGCCGTGTCACCGGAGAAAATCAGCGATGTGGTGAACGTGAAGCCGTTCACCAGCGGCGTCAGCTTGCCGGTAGCCACATCAACCTTCAGGATCTTGCCGGAGCCGATCACCCACGGCGGGCCGTTCGGGTCACTCGCCTGGTCGCCGAACTGCAGTGCGTAGAGGTTGCCGCCGGGGCCGTACTCGGCGTCCGTCAGCGAACTGAAGCCGCTCGCGACCGTCGAGACGGCGCCACTGGGGTTACTCACCTTGTAGATCTTGCCGTCGGCCGGGGCGAAGGGAAACTGGCCGAGCGCCGCCACGTAGAACGGACCTGTGCCGCTATAGGTGATGCCGGTGGTCACGGGGTGTCCGGGGAACTCGTTCAGCCGCGTGATCACGCCCGCGGTCGTGATCTTCATGATCTGATTCTGGTTGCCGTCGACGACGTAGAAGGCGCCGTCACGCACGGTCATTGAGTAGGGGTTGCCACCGGTCTCGATGTCGTGCTGTACTCCACCCGGCTTGATGTCGTTCACCGGGTTGGCGATGTTGAATGCGCCGATATCGGCGACCAGCGTTACCGTGCCATTCGAATTCACTTTGTAGACGCCGGTCGGCGTGGTCGCGGGGAACCCGTACGCCGTGCCCGCGTGCGTCTGCACGTAGTACAGCTGGCTGCCGATGAAGGCGACATCGGCGGGGCCGACGGAGTCACCCTCGCTGCCGGCGTTGGACGGCAGCTTATCGGCGACGGTCGTCCGTGTCCCCGTTGTCGGGTCAACCTTGGAAATGCGGCCTGTAAGTCCGCTCTTCGAGGCGCTATCGCCTGTGCCGGCAGCGATGTCGCCGCCCGTGCCGGCTTCAGCGACGTAGATCATGCCGTCAGGGCCGATCTTCATGCCACGCGGGCTCAGCAAGCCGCCGACGAGCTTGGTGCCGGCGGTCGGGGTGGGCGCTCCCTGCGCGCGCGTCTGCGGGGCCGAGATGACGGCCGCGGCGACGAGCGCAATCAATGTGACAACAAGCAGTCTTAGCTTCATGGCTCCTCCTCGAACTCCTGGTTTTGGTCCCCGGGTCTAGCGGGTGACGTGCCGTCCGGCACCGGCGAACATTATAAGCGCCCCTCACTACTAGAGGAACCGTAAAGTAGGTAACGTCTGCGTGACAACCGGAAGATTCGCGCTGCGCGGCCAGGGAAGCTACAGCGGCTTCAGAGAATCAGATCTCGCGGGCCGCCCAGAGGGTCTCGTAGCGGTGGCCGCGGATCGCGTCGATGGTGGCGCGCCGCTCCCGCGCGACAAGATCGCGAAGCGCGTCGTCGCAGGTCTCGCGCGAACCGCCGAAGCCCGAGTGCCCGATGCGGTCGCGGATCGTCGCCCAGAGCCCGCACTCCTCGAGGTACAGCGTGCTGTGCGGCCAGAAGAAAAACTCGAAGCTGTTCGGCATCCCCAGCGACGGGCGGTGCTGGCCGAGCCAGAAGAAGCGCTCCATGATCGACTCGACCGGATCGACGATGGCGACCAGCGGCGTGCCGCAGGGCCCTCCTTCGCCGGCGGAGTCATACCGCGTGTCGATGAGCAGGCGTTCCGGGAAGAGTCGGAAGGAAGCCGTGAACACGTCCGCGCTGTGCACGATGCTCTCAATCGCGGCGAGGTTCACGAGCCTTCCGTTCTCCGTGTACATGGGCGTCCTTCAGACGAGTTCGTAGCCGGTAGTAAGTGGCGAGTAGTCGAGGTCACTGACGTTGACTACGCACTACGGACTACCAATTACGGACTACCAACTTTCGGCTAGTACATCGGCGGTCCACCCATCGGAGGGCCGCCGGCGTTCTTCTCCGGGATGTCCGTCACGAGGCAGTTCGTCGTCAGCACCATGCCGGCGATCGAGATGGCGTTTTCGAGTGCGGCGCGGGTCACCTTGAGCGGGTCGATGATGCCCTTGGCGATCATGTTGCCGAACTCGTCCTTCGCGGCGTCGTAACCCTCGCCGGTCTTCAGCGTCTTCACCTTCTGCACAATCACCGAGCCGTCCTTGCCCGCGTTGATCGCGATGCGGCGCAACGGCTCCTCGAGCGCGCGCTTGAGGATGACGGCGCCGGTCCGCTCATCGCCCTCGAGCTGGACCTTGTCGAGCGCCGGGATCGCGTTGATCAGCGCCACGCCGCCGCCGGAGACAATACCCTCCTCGACGGCAGCCCGCGTCGCCGAAAGCGCGTCCTCGACGCGGTGCTTCTTCTCCTTGAGTTCCACTTCGGTCGCCGCGCCCACCTTGATCACGGCGACGCTGCCGGCGATCTTGCCCAGGCGCTCCTGCAGCTTCTCGCGGTCCCAGTCCGACGTCGTGGTTTCGAGCGCGGTCTTGATCTGCCGAACCCGGCCCTGCACGTCCTTCGGGTTGCCGCGGCCCTCGATCACGGTCGTGTTCTCCTTCGAGACGATGATGCGGCGGGCGCGGCCGAGGTCCTCGACCTGGGCCGAGTCGAGCTTGCGGCCGAGCTCCTCGCTGATCAGCGTGGCGCCGGTGATCGCGGAGAGGTCGGCCAGGTTGTCCTTGCGGCGGTCGCCGAAGCCGGGCGCCTTGACGGCGACGACGTTGATCGTGCCGCGGAGCTTGTTGACCGCGAGCGTCGCCAGCGCCTCGCCCTCGATGTCGTCGGCAATGATCAGCAGGTTCTTGCTGACCTGCAGCAGCCGCTCGAGCAGCGGCAGGATGTCGGTCACCGCGCTGATCTTCTTGTCCGTAATCAGGATATAGGGCTCGTCGAGCTCCGCTTCCATCTTCTCGTTGTTGGTGACGAAATAGGGGCTGATGTAGCCGCGGTCGAAGGCCATGCCCTCGACGTATTCGACTTCGGTGGCGATGCCCTTCGACTCCTCGACGGTGACGACGCCGTCTTTGCCGACCTTCTCCATCACTTCGCCGATCAGGTCGCCGATGGTTTCGTCGGCGGCGGAAATGGCGGCGACCTGCGCGCTCTGCTCGCGCGTCGTCACGGGCTTCGCGTTCTTCTTGAGCTGGGCGACGACGGCCTGGCCCGCCGCCTCGATGCCGCGCTTGATCGCCATGGGGTTGGCGCCTGCGGCGACGTTCTTCAGCCCCTCGTGCACGATCGCCTGGCCCAGCACGGTCGCCGTCGTCGTGCCGTCGCCGGCGATGTCGTTCGTCTTGGAAGCGATCTCCTTGGCCAACTGGGCGCCAATGTTGTCGAAGGCGTCGTCAAGGTCGACTTCCTTGGCGATCGTGACGCCGTCGTTGGTGATCGTCGGCGCGCCGAACTTCTTGTCCAGCACGACGTTCCGGCCCTTCGGCCCGAGGGTGATCTTGACCGCGTCGGCCAGCGCATCGATGCCGCGCATCAGGCTGTGACGGGCGTCTTCGTCGAAGAGAAGTTGCTTTGCCATCTCTACCTCATCCTTGTCTGAAAGCTCTTGGTGGTTGCGTGGGTTCTAGCACTCTCCACTCAGGAGTGCTAACCGAGTGTAAGCCACGCGGCGCCTGCGATCAAGGGGCGGACCTGGACGTTGGAGGTTGGATGTTGGATGTTGGACGAGTAGATGGCCTACGCCACACGCCGTCGGCCACGGGATGCGGTCACCCGCTGGGGAGGCGCTCCTTGACCGTCGGGCGCGGCGTCGAGGTGCTGGTGAGCTGCATGCCGGGCGGCAATTCCGTACCCGGAATCCGGCCCGACAGCGCGAAGAGGGCATTCGCGATCTGTGAAATGCTGTACGTGCCGTGCGTCCGATGCGCCATCAGCGCGTCGATGTCCACCGTATAAACGTTCCGGCGGCCCTCCTTGCGGCGCGCGACGATCGTGTCCTCCTCCAGAGCCCGCAGCAACGACAGCGCCGCCCGCTCGGTGATGCCCACGGAGTCGGCAATGTCACGCAGGGTGGACCGGGGGTGTTCGATGACGTGGATGAGGACGAGCGCATGGTTGGTGAGAAGTCCCCAGCGGCCACTGGTCATGAATCCGGCTCCCTCTTGACAGCGCGGGAATGCTAGAACTAAAATGCCAGTAATCTGATTCCGGTACCGCAGGTGTTACTTGGTGTTTCCGGCTTTGGTCATCCGGCAACTGATTTCCTAGTTAGCCCCATCGGTGGGACAAAGTCAAGTGCTTTCGCGAGCAAAATGCGCCGGACGGCGCGGTCAATCCGTCCGCACGGGGAGCGGCAAGTGGTGCGGCCGACGCGTTGAGGACGGAAGGAAGAGTCAGCCGGGATGCTGATCTTGGTCCGAAAAGTACAGCAGGCAATCTGGATCGAAGGGGACATCTGGGTGAAGGTCCTGAGCATCGAGCGCGATCGCGTCAAGCTCGGGATCACCGCTCCCGGTGATATCAAGGTGATGCGTCAGGAGTTGTTCGCCGGCGTAGAGAACCCGTGCGACCGCGCCACCGACCCTGTGGCGTGAGCGACCAGCGCCGGGGACGCCTCCAGCGCAGCACCAGCCGCCGAATGGCGACGCAGCCCGTCCGATGAGCGGCCGCCCGTGCACCAGCAGGGGTCTCATCGCCCGGGCTGCTCGCACGTTTGCTGTAGTTGTCAGTTGTCAGTTGATCAAACACGACGGCTATGTTTCGATTTTCCATTTGTCTCGCGTCGGGCGGTGCTCTATCGTGAGCGGCGGTGATGTAGCGAGACACGTGTTCCATGGGTTCATTCCGCACAGGTAACGGCCGCACGCTCGCGTATCGCGAGCTGGGGAGCGGACCGCCCCTGGTCTGCCATCCCGGCGGCCCCGGCTTCTCCGCGCTGTATCTGCAGGACCTCGGGGGCCTCGGCCACGACTTTTCGCTGATCCTGCTCGACCCTCGCGGCACCGGTGGCTCCGACCGGCCGACCGACGCGCGCGCCTACGCGATAGACGACTACGTCGCCGACGTCGAAGAGTTGCGCCTCCACCTGGGTCTTGATCGCGTGGACCTGGTCGGCCACTCACACGGTGGCTTCGTCGCGATGGCGTACGCCGCGGCGTACCCGGATGGCGTAGACCGGCTCATCCTCACCAGCACGCTCGCCCGCTTTTCGGACGAGCAGGCGCAGGCCATGGAGGCCGGGATGGAGGCTCGCAGCGGAGAGTCCTGGTACGCCGACGCGCGCGCCGCGCTGAAGGACGAGACCCCACTCAGCGATGAAGAGCTGGCCGCGAACGCGCTGCGTCAATTTCCGCTGTATTTCGCGCACTACAACGCGGCCGCCGCGGCCTACCTCGACATCCTGGCGACCGAGAGCGTCAACGGCGATGCTGCCGGGTTCTTCAACCGTGAGATCGTCGCGACACTTGACTTGCGTCCGGGGCTGCCGAAGATTAGCGCGCCGACGCTCGTCATCACCGGCGACGCCGACTTCATCACCGGCCCCGTCTGCGCCGACGAGATCGCCGCCGCCATTCCCGGCGCGCGGAAGGTGATCCTTCCGGAGACCGGCCACTTCATCTTCATCGAAGCGCCCGACGCCTTCCGCGCCGAAGTCATGCGCTTCCTCGCGCGCGCCTAACGGCGGTCCCGCCGGAACTGCGCAGCCTACCGCCCCTCGAACACCGGCGGGCGCTTTTCGATGAACGCCTGCACGCCCTCCGCGAAGTCTTTCGAGCGGAACAGCGGCAGCAGCTGCAGGTAGACGTGATGCACGTTCGCCTCGAACGTCTCTTCGAGGCCGAGGCGCATCATCCGCTTCGTCGCCTGCACCGCCATCGGCGCGTTCGCCGCGATCTCCGATGCCAGCGCGCGCGCCTCATCCATCAGCGACTCCGCCGGCACGACCTTGCTGACGAGCCCCAGCGCCAGCGACTCCTGCGCGCTCAGCACGCGGCCCGCGAAGGCGATCTCCGCGGCCTTCGACCAGCCGACGAGCCGAGGCAGCAGCCACGTGCCGCCGCTCTCGGGGAGCACGCCGCGCTTCGCGAACACGGCCGCCAGCTTCGCGCCCTCCGCGGCGATGCGGATGTCGCACCCAAGCGCGATGTCGAGGCCGTAGCCCGCGGCGGCGCCGTTGAGCGCGCAGATCACCGGCTTATCCGTCTGGTGCAGCACGATCGGCGGCGAGTTCGCCAGGTCGAAGTTCGCCGGCAGCACACCGGCGCCGTTGATGCTGTTGCTGTTCGCGCTGTCGCCCTGCTCCTTCAGATCGAGGCCGGCGCAGAAGCCCTTGCCCGCGCCGGTCAGGATGATCACGCGCACGTTGCGGTCGTGATCCGCCTCCCGGAACGCCTCCGAGAACGAAGCGAGCATGCCGCCGCTGATAGCGTTGAGCCGCTCCGGCCGGTTGAGCGTGATCGTCGCAATGCCGTCGCTGATATCGAAGAGAAGATCGCGGTAGGTCATGGCTGCTGCTCCTTGTGTGCGTGCGCGGGTGTCTGAGGGAATATAGCGTTAAGGCCGCGTGGATCGGGCGTTAGTGCGAGTTCGCGCCGTCAGACGGAAGCCCCCCCGCATCCCCACCCGACCTGACCCCCAGCCCCTTCCCTAGGAGGAGGGGAGCTTCGGGACGACGATCTGAAGCGCGAAACATCACGCATTAAGCTGACGATGGACCGGAAGCACTGGACCAGGTGGAATTGGAGACGTAAGGAGGCCGGACGCCCCGCATTCGTCCGGCCTCCAACCTTTGGCCGCGATGACCCGCCGCCATTGGTGCTGCTTTGTGTCGCTGTCAGGCGACGGCCAGAGCATAGCCGTCGCATGTTAATGCGCCGTATCCGCGCGTTAACGCTTCGTGCGCGAAGAGGGCCCGGGCTACGATCGCGGCGCGAATTGCACTGGCATGTGCTTGATGCCGTTGATGAAGTTCGAGCGCAGCCGTTGCACCGGGCCTGCCAGCTCAATGTCCGGCAGCCGCGCCAGCAGCTCTTCAAACATGCAGCGGATCTCCAGCCGCGCCAGGCTTGCGCCCAGGCAGAAGTGCGGTCCGCCGCCGCCGAACGCCAGGTGCGCGTTGGGCGAACGCCCGACGTCGAACGCGTCCGCCCGCTCGAATGCGCGCTCGTCGCGGTTCGCCGACGGATAGTACATGGCCACCTTGTCGCCTTCGCGCATCTGCTGACCGCCGACCACGGCGTCGTGCTGCAGGGTGCGCCGGAAATAGATCAGCGGCGACACCCAGCGCAGAAATTCCTCGACCGCCACCGGCATCAGCGCCGGGTCGGCGATCAGCCGCGCCCGCTGTTGCGGATGCTCGATGAGCGCGAGCATCGCGCCGGAGATCAGATTGCGCGTGGTCTCGTTGCCGGCGACCGAAAGCAGAATGAAGAACCCGTCGAAGTCCGCCTCGGCCAGGCGCTCGCCGTCGACTTCGGCGCCCATGAGCACGCTCACGAGGTCCGTCTTGGGATGCAGCTTCCGCTCGCTCGCGAGGGCGTGCGCGTACATGAACATCTCGGTTGCGGCTACCTGGCCATCCTCCGGCGACGTGTGGAACTCCGGATCGTCGAAGCCGATCAGCCGGTTACTCCACTCGAACAGCCTGTGGTGGTCCTCCTCCGGCACGCCGATCAGATCCGCGATCACGGCCAGCGGCAGTTCCGCCGCGATCTCGGTCACAAAGTCGCAGCTACCGCGGGCCGCCACGTTGCCGACGATACGCCGCGTCGTCTCCCGGACACCGGGCTCGAGCTGCCGCACCATCTTCGGCGTAAAGCCCGCGCTGACGAGTCGCCGGTACTTCGTGTGCTGCGGCGGGTCCATGTTGATCATCAGCGTGCGGATCATCGCCAGCGCGTCAGGCGGCATGTCTTCGAGGTTCGTGCCACCGCGGGCCGAAGAGAACAGTGTGTTGTCCGACGACACCGTCACCACGTCATCGTAGGAGAGCAGCGCCCAGTAGCCGGGTCCGGCCGGCTCGTCCTGCCAGAGGACCGGCGACTCACGGCGAAGCATAGCGAACGCGTCGTGTGGCATAGACCGCACGTATGTGTCAGGGCTGTACAGGTCGCCCGCTGCCGCGGTGGTCATGGAGTGCTCCTCTTCATTTGTGCAGGCTTTGCATTCGGCGTGGCAAACGGGGTGCCGTCGCGGACGTTCGTTGGTAGCGGTGTGTGAGGTTCGTCACCGATGAGGCGCGCGACGGCGATCTTGAGGAACCGCCGTTGGCGTGCGATCGCGTCCGCGCTTTGCGGGTCTCCGCCGAGGACGACCTCCATCAGCGTGGGATTGGCGAAGTAGCCGAAGATCAGGTGATACAGGCCCGCTGCGAGGTGCGGGGCGTATTCCGGGTTCCAGCGTCCGTCTGTCCGAGAGAGGACCCGCAGGCCTTCCTCGTAGAGCGGCCGCAGCAGCCGCGGCAGCGCATCGCGGACGAAGCGGCTGTCATCCTGTCCCGCACCCTGGATGAGCCTCGCGAGGTATGGGTTCGCGACGAGGTAGTCAATGACGCCGTCGAGGTAGGCGGCGGGAGCGTCAGCGACGGATCCTGTGCGATCACCTGTCGCCGTGTCGCCTGGCGAGAAGCGGGCGGCGACCGAGGCGATCCCTTGCGCGAGCGTGGCCTCGTATAAAGCCCGCTTGTCCCGGAAGTACTGATACAGGCTCGCCTGGTTCTTCAGGCCCGCGTCGGCGGCAATGTCGCGGACGCAGGCACCCTCAAACCCGATCGCGGCGAAGCGCCGCGCGGCAGCGTCAAGGATGGCTTCGCGGGTACCACCTGGATGATGCACGATCGACACAACGGTCATAGAAGGCCATCGTACACATACAAACGTTCGTTTGTCCACGAGTTTTGTGGCTCCCGACGGTTCTGGGTGGCGCCGGAGTCGTCCTGCAGTGGCCGGCCACGCCGCCGAAGACTCCCCCGAGCAGCCGTGGCGTCCACGCCCGACGCGTGATTGGCGGGTTGTTAGGCGGCGATGCTGCCTGTCGCTCAGGCGCACCATCCTTCGGGCGTAGGCGGCTCACTGGAATACTCTGAATTGCCGGATGTTGACAACGCTGTTACGATCCGTGAAGCAATCGCAGGTTCCGGACCCGCCGAAGCCAAGGAGGTGCGCCGCAGCCATACCCCGCCGGGCCCCGCAGGCCCACACGCCCCCGTTGGAGAATGGCGGATGTTTGCGTTCCGCCGAGGAGGAAGAATGAACGCACGTAACAGGTGGTTGCTTCTGGCTGCCGGCCTGATGTCGTTGGTCCTCGTCAGCGCGGCGGCGTGTTCGAGCGGTACGAGTAGCACCGACAAGACGGCGACCGCAAAGGCGGGCACCGGCGCCAAGACGTCCACATCTGGATCACCCACCAGCAGCACCGGCGGCGACAAAGCCCCCGCGGATCAGCAGACGATCACCATGCAGACTGGTGAGCCTGAGTTCTATGACCCGCACCGCTCGAACTTCGAGCAGGACATCGCCGTTGAGCGCATGCTGTTTCGCGGCCTCTATAACCTGACCGATGACGGCAGCGGCGGCGTCAAGGTGGAGCCCGGCGCGGCCGCGGGTGATCCCACGATCAGCGGCACGGATTACACGGTCAAGCTGAAGCCCGGACTCAAGTGGTCGGACGGCAAACCGCTCGTCGCCGGCGACTTCGTCTACGGGTTCCAGCGTGAGTGCGACCCCACGGTCGCTAGCCCGTACCAGTACGTGCTGGGTGCAGGCCTGGGCGAGCTCAAGGGTTGCGACGACCTGTTCAACAACAAGGACGCCACCAAGACGCAGGCGCTGACGGACGCGCTTGGCGTCAAGGCAACTGACGACACCACACTGGTCTTCTCGCTCAACAAGAAGGTCGCTACTTTCACCACCATCTGGGCGTTGTGGGCGGCCTTCCCCTCACGGAAGGACGTCATCACACAGTTCGGCGACAAGTGGACGGACCCGGCTAACATTGTCGTCAACGGTCCGTACAAGCTGACCGAAGTCGTCGCCAAGGATCACGCGACGCTCAAGCCGAACCCCAACTGGAGTGGCCAGAAGCCGGCCATTCAACAGATCACCATCCGGTTCATCGATGACCTGTCGTCTGCGTTCAAGGCGTTCCAGAATGGCGAGCTGCAGATGACGCAGATCCTCGCGACCGACACGACCGTCGCCAAGGGCGATTCGAGCCTCAAGAGCCAGCTCCGGATCGTCCCCTCTGCGCGCATCACGACGATCGAGGTCCAGATGAAGGACCCGGTCCTCGGCGCCAACGGCGCTTCGGCTGATGCCGTGCAGAAAGCGTACAACCTCCGCCTCGCACTGGCGCGCGCGATTAACCGCCAAACGCTGGTTGACGCCGTCTATGACGGCGTTCACGCGCCGGCGACCTATTGGACCGTAAAAGGCCTCAGGGGCTTCCAGGGGAACGAGCCGTTCGACAGCAAGATCGGCTTTAATCTCGATGCGGCGAAGAAGGCCCTTGCTGACGCCGGTTACCCCAATGGCCAGGGGCTCCCGACCTTTACGCTCATTTACCGTGACACGGCAGAACGCCACAACGAGGCGGACTTCCTGGTGAAGGCCTGGAAGGACATCGGCGTCAACGTAACGCCGCAGTTCGTCGACTCAAAGGCGCGCTCAGCCGCCTTCAACGCCGAACAGTTCCAGCTCTTCCAGGGCGGCTGGCAGCTGGATTACCCGGACATCGAGAATCCGATGGTCGGTCTCTTCGATACGGGCGGTGGAAACAACCACTACAACTGCTCGCGCCCCGACGTCGACGCGGCCTTCAAGGACGCAGCGAGCGCCACCAGCGAGGATGCCCGCATCGCGGCGTACAAGAAGGTTGAGACCAGCATTGTTACCAACCTTTGCGGCATCATCCCGATCTACCAGGACGCGCTGCCGTATCTGGTGAGCAGCAAGCTCGGCGGCGTCGTCGACAACGGCACGATCGACGCCCAGGGACCCGGCACGTTCTGTGTCGAATGCTGGTTCGTGAAGAAGAGCTAGCGGAAGAGCAGTAGACTACCGGTGGAGAAGCAGAGACGCTTCTCCACCGGTAGGACGTTTATGGCCGCATACACGATCCGCCGCATTCTCTGGGTGATCCCCGTCTTGTGGGCGGTAGCAACGATCACGTTCTTCCTCATGCACGCCGTGCCCGGCGGGCCCTTCACCCAGGACAAAAACGTACCTCCGGCGGTGAACGAGGCGCTCAACCACCGCTACCACCTCGACAAGCCGCTGTACCAGCAGTACGCCCTCTATCTCTGGGACGTATCGCACGGCGACCTCGGCCTGTCGTTTCAGGGTGACCGCGACGTCTCCAAGCTGATCAGGGACGGCTTCTTCATTACCGCTCAGCTCGGCTTGTTCGGCGTCATCGTCGCAGTGGTCGTAGGCATGACGTTCGGCACCTTGTCGGCTCTGAATCAGAATGGACCCCTGGATTACGCCGGCACTATCTTCGCCACCGTCGGCGCCAGCGTGCCGAACTTCATCATGGGCGCCTTCCTGGTCATCCTCTTCTCTGTGAATCTCGGCTGGCTGCATGTGCTGGGCTGGGGCGGCCCGCACCACGCCGACGAGATCCTCAAGCCATCGACCTGGGACTACCGCGAGGTTGTGATTCCGGTGATCGCCGTCAGCCTCTTGCCTGCCGCATACATCGCTCGTGTCACCCGCGCCAGCATGCTCGAGGTGCTCAACCAGGACTACATCCGCACCGCGCGCGCGAAGGGACTTTCCGAGAGCCGCGTTGTCCTGCGTCATACGCTCAAGAACGCGATGATTCCGGTGCTGACGGTCATCGGGCCACTCGCTGCCGCCCTCGTCACGGGCAGCTTCATCGTCGAGCAGATGTTCGGCATCCCCGGGATCGGGCGTGCCTTCGTCACCGCCGTCGGCAGGCGTGACTACGCGATGATCATGGGCAGCACGCTCTTCTACACCCTGATCGTCACGTTCGCGAATCTCTCCGTGGACCTCCTGTACGCGGCCGTCGACCCGCGCATCCGATACCGCTGATGACCACGCAAGCGACCGCGGCTTCGGTGCTGTTCTCGCGCGAACCAGAGCTTGGAAGAGAGCGCGGCCTCTGGTCGGACGCCTGGCGGCGTCTGCTGAAGAACCGCCTCGCGATGATTGGTCTCATCGCGCTCGTCGTGGTTGCCCTGCTCGCATTCGCCGGACCGCATGTCTGGGTCTTCGGCCGCTACGCGCCGAACGACCAGGATTACACTGCCGGGGCCAAGCAAGCCGCACCCAGCGTCCATCACTGGTTCGGCACAGATCAGCTCGGCCGCGACACCTGGGCGCGCGTCATGGAAGGCACCCGCATCTCCATCGAGATCGGCGTCGGCACGCAGGTCGTCGTCTTGGTGCTCGGTGTGGCGGTCGGCGCCGCCGCCGCCCTTGGCGGCAAGTTCTTCGACAACATCCTCATGCGCGTCACGGACATCACCTACGCATTCCCCGATCTGCTCTTCATCATCCTCATCCGCTCCGTGCTCACCGGCCGCAGCTGGCCGTTCGTCACCAACCCGAAGGTCATCATCATCATCGCCATCTCGATGGTGAACTGGACGACCATCGCCCGGCTCGTGCGAGGGCAGATGTTGTCGCTTGCGGAGCGCGATTACGTGCTCGCCGCTAGGGCGCTCGGCGCACCGCGGCGGCGCGTCGTATTCCAGCACATGCTGCCGAACACGCTCGGGCCGGTCATCGTCGCCGTTACCTTCGGCATCCCGATCGCCATCTTCGCTGAAGCCGCACTCAGCTTCATTGGGTTCGGTGTGCCGCCACCCGCGGCGAGCCTCGGCACGCTGGTAGCCGCTGGCTACACCACCATCGAGCGCAACGTCTGGAACGTCGTCTTCCCCGCTGCCGGCGTCGCCGTGCTGATGCTCTGTTTTACCTTCCTCGGCGACGGACTGCGCGATGCACTCGACCCGCGCACCCGCTGAGACCCCTCTCCGAGTACCTTAACCCCCGGCCCCTTCCCTGGGAGGGAAGGGGAGCTCTGCGACGACGATCTAACTCGCCGCGCCTTCCCGTCGGGTGTTGAACAACACGTGCGGCGAAGGCCGGGTTCTGGCGGCAGCGCGACGGCACGAAAGGCTGAGGTTTGCTAAGGAAAGCATCTATCGACTGACGACTAACAACTAACAACTAACAACTACAACTAGCGCCCGCCGCGGAGTCGCGGGTCCAGCACGTCGCGCATGGCGTCACCGAGCACGTTGAATCCGTACACCGCGAACGCGATCGCCAGCCCCGGCCACACCGCCTGTATCGGATGCGCGCGGAATTGCGACGATCCGCTGATGTTCAGCATCGCCCCCCAGGAGGGGAAGGGTGGCGGTATGCCGTATCCCAGGAAACTGATCGCCGCCTCGGCCAGGATGGCGGTGCCGAGATTCACGGTGGCCAGCACGATTGCCACCGGGATCACGTTCGGCACAATGTGCCGGAAGATGATGCGAGAGTTGGCGGCGCCGATCGTCCGCGCCGCATCGACGTACTGGTTGTTCATGGTCGCAATCGCAGCACCGCGGATCACCCGCACGTTGGCCGCCGAGAGAATGAAGCCGACGATGACGATGATCCAGAACATCCGGCCGTACGGCCCCGACCTTCCCGCGAACACGCTGATCGAGAAGATCAGGAGCACAACCGCCGGGATCGACAGGATGACATCGATGACCCGCTGGATGGCGGTATCGACCCAGCCGCTGAAGTACGCCGAGACGGTGCCCAGGACGAGGGAGATCAGCACCACGATCGCCACTGCGCTGAACCCGATGACGGCGGAGATGCGCGCGCCGTACAGGATGCGGCTAAAGATGTCGCGCCCGAGCTCGTCGGTGCCCATGGGGTGGCTCCAGGACATGGCCTGGTCGACGTTGCGAATGTGCTGGTGGTTGTAGCCGTCCGGCGCGAGCAGCGGCCGGCTGTTGCCGAAGAGCGCTGCGTCTACGAATATCGCGACCAGGATCATCGTGATCACGATGATGGCGCCGACGGCGCCGAGCGGCTTGCGGCGGCAAAAGCGCGAGATGCCGCGGGGCCAGTGCCGGACGCCGCCAGGCGCCATTGGCATGTCGGCGCGTGCTGCCAGGACAGGAGAGTCGGCCGTCGTCGTCATCAGCTATACCTGATGCGGGGGTCGAGATAGGCGTACATCACGTCGACGGCGAGATTCGACAGCACGACCGCCACCGCGGTCAGCAGCGTGATCGCCTCGACGGCGGTGTAGTCACGGAAGTTCACCGCCTGGAAGAACCACTGGCCCATGCCCGGCACGTTGTAGATGCTTTCGACGATGACGCTGCCGCCGACGACGATCGGGACCTGGAGGCCGACTACCGTCACGACCGGGATCATCGCGTTCTTCATCGCGTGGCCGAGGACCACGCGCCGCTCACGGAGACCCTTCGCCCAGGCGGTGCGGACGTAATCCTGCCGCAGGACCTCCAGCATCTGGGTGCGCATGAGGCGCATCACGGTGCCGGAGAGGCTGACGCCCAGCACCACCGCGGGCCCGACGGGGACGAAGTACCCGAACGGGAAGAGCATGAACCTCAGGTTCTCGTACGGGTTCTCCCAGATCTGCTGGTAGGACTGTGGCGTGGGCGTCGCTTTCGTGAACCAGAGGGACGCATACACGATGATCATCGTGCCGAGCCAGAATGTCGGCACCGCCAGGAAGCCGATCGCCACGCTGCGCGCGAGGTAGTCGACGATGGAGTCCTGTCTCATGGCCGAGTAGATGCCGACCGGCAGGGCGATCAGCAGCGATACGAGGATCGCCAGCACCGCCATCTCGAGCGTCGTCGGAAGCGCATGCTGTAGCCGGCCGCTGATGCTGCTCCGGTCCCGCAGCGACTTGCCGAAGTCGAGCTTCAGCACGCCGCCGCCCCAGCGGAAGTACTGCTCATACGCCGGCCGGTCGAGCCCGAGGTCCCGCTCGATACGCGCCCGGAGGTCGGTGGTCACCTGGTTGTCGCCCGCGATCTGCTCGACGACGCCGCCGGGGATCAGTCGCACCATGAAAAAGACGACCAGCGACACGCCGACCAGCGTTGGCACCGCGAGCATCAGCCGTCTGATGATGTACTGCCGCATGGTGGCCCCGAAGTTCGAGGGGCGGCCGCGGCGTCGCAGCCGCTCCCGTTCATGATTCGCGCGTAACCCCCGCGCAACCTTTTTCAGCTACGCGGCCGACCCCTATGTCGAGATCCAGTTCGTCAGCGCGCTCTCCGTGCCGACGGCATACGTCGTCGGTCCGGTCGTGTTCACTACGCCCTTCAACTTTGGTACGCGCGCGGCGAACTCCACCGGCGTCACCACGGGCACGTAGTACATCTTCTGCGACGTGTACTTCTGCAGCTCGAAGTTCTGCTTGTGGATCTCGTCGGCGCTGCTGGCGGACAGCATCTTTTTGATGTTGGCCACCAGTGTGGGGTCGTTGACGCTCGAATGGTTGCGGCCGCCGCCGGCATCGCGCGGGTAGAACATGTTCTGCCAGTACGCAGCAATGTCGCTGAAGACCGACTCCAACCCGAACGCGAAGCCGTCGAACTTGCCCGCGATGAACGTATTGGCGAAGTACGTGCCGTACTCCTCCGGCACGTCCTTGACCGTCACACCGGCGTCGTTGAGCATCGCCGGCAGCGCCTGCCGCACGATGTCGTAATACGGCACGATGGTCGTGTACACCGTGCTGCTGAAGTGCATCGGCGAGTCGATGCTCGTGACGCCCGCGGCCGAGAACAGCTTCTTCGCTTCGGACACGTCATACTTGTAGAAGATCCCCGCGTCGCCGATGTCGCTGCCCTGCGGGTCGAGCCACCACGTCTTGCCGAATCCAGCGTTGATCGGCATGTCCGGCCAAAGTCCGCCCTGCTTCGAGATCAAGCCGAGCAGCCCGTCGCGGTCGATGGCGCGCGACATGCCCTGGCGCACGCGCTCGTCGTTGAACGGCTTCTTCCCTTCTGTGTTCGAGGCGGGTTCGAAGTAGAGAAAGCTCAGGATGTTGCGCGGCGCCGCATCGATGATCGCGCTCGCGTTCTGGCTATTCACCGAGTCCAACAGCTTCGGCGGCACCGAGATCGCGTCGAGCTGGCCCGCCGCGAACTGCGACAGCACCTGGTTCTGATCGGTGATGATCGCCAGGTTCACGCCATCAAGGTACGGCAGGGCGTTCCCGTTCTTGTCCTTCTCGAAATAGTCAGGGTTCTTCTTCCACGACATCACCACGCTCGGCGTGAACTGGTCGAAGATGAACGGCCCGGAGCCAAGCATCCGGTCCTCAGAGGCCGTGTCGCTCGACTCGATGAACTCCTGCGGCATGATCCACAGGTCCTGAAACGACGCGACGCGGTTGAGAAAGAGCCCGAACGGCTCCTTCAGCTTGAACGTCACCTGCTTGTCGTCCGCCGACGCCGTCACGCTGTCGACGAACGCCATGTTTCCCTTGTTCGGCGAGATGGACTGATAGCGGTTGAACGAGTAGACCACGTCCTTTGCGCCGAGCTTGCGCCCATTGACCGGCGCCACATTGTGAAACTTCACATCGTCGCGCAGCGTAAAGATGTAGGTCAGGGGGTCCGGGTTCTCGACCTTCGACGCGACTTCCGGCTCCGCCACGTACCACTGATCCTGTGACAACTCCCCGAGCGTCGTCTTGAACCGCATCAGCCGGCTGTACGAGTAGGAAGCAAGCGCGTGCGTCAGGAAGGTCGACGCCTTCATCGGATCCTTGCCCAGCACTAGGCTCACCGTGCCGTGCAGCGTCCCGCCCGCCTTCGGCGTCCCCTCGCTTGCCGACGTGCTCGTGCTCGTGCCCGTCGTCGTCTTCCCCGCCGCCGGTGTCTTGCTCTTGTTGTCGCTGCTACTGCAGCCGACAACCGCGATCGCCCCCACGGATGCGCCGCCTACCGCCGCCATCTGCATAGCGCGTCGTCGCGACACCCGCGCCCCGGTGTATTTGTCCCAGAACGATCTATTAGCCACGGGTCATCCCTCCCTTTGTTAACGGCGTGCTCATGCTCGTCTCACAAATACTACTACGTTCCGCCGGGCTGAGCCCCCTGAAAAATGGGGTAACTGCGTATCACGAACCAGCCTGTGGCGAGGGCGTAAGCGGCCAATTCTCTGCCGATCTTGCGGGCGCCGTGAGGGGCAGGGATCGTCCATGCGGAGGATACGGCTCTAAGCGGTCGTGCTCGCGGGCGACTCGCTGTTATGACAACCGGGTCGCCGAGGCGGCGGTCGCCGAGGCGGCGGTCGCCGTGCTCGCCGCCGGGGCGGCTTACGCCTTCGTGCGTATGCGCCCTGGAAACCCGAAGCCCGCCGTGGCGCTGTAGCGCCGCGAGAGATCCCGTCAGTCTGAGCCGGCCGGGAGATCGAATGTGAGCTGCGCGCCCGGCGCCAGGCCCAGGCGGGACGATGCGCCGGCGTTCACTTCGATGACGTAGGCCACCGGTAGATCGGACGCATAGAGGCGCAGGCGGTCGTCCGGCACGCCGGGCTCCGGTGGTATGTCCTTCGTCACCTGCGCGACCCGCTCGCTGGCATCGACCCAGACCATGTCTAGGGCGAAGCGCATCCCTTTCATCCAGAACTGCTGCGTTCGCGTCCCGTGCAGGTCGAAGATCATGCCGGCGTCGGCGTCGAGCGCATCGCGATAGCCAAGCCCGCGCTCGCGCTGCGCTGGTGTGGTGGCGACTTCGACGCCAATCGTGCGGTCGCCCGCGCGCACGTCCGCTGTCTGGAACGCGACGGTCACAACGGTCGCCGTCGCGGCCGGCGCCGGCGTCGCTGGCGCGCTTCGCGGCGTCGAAGAGCAGCCGCTGAACGCAAGGAGCGCCACCGTGAAGGCGGGCGCCCAGAACCGGCGGATCCGTTGGGTCATGGTGCTCCATGATACAATTCGGCGATTTTCACCCGGGAGGGGCTGTGAGCGACGCCCGTACATCGCCGGCAGCATGCACCCGTAACTTAGAGCTGACGGGGGCGACGTGAGCGACCTCGCGCAGGTCCGGGAGGGATCGCCGCCGCTTGACGACGCTTTCACCTGGGCCGACTTTCGCAGGTGGACCGCGCTCGCGGTAGCGGGATCGTGGTTCGGCTGGTTCCTGTTCACCGGCATGCCGCAGTTAACCCCGGACGTCTTCCCTCGCGTGCTGTTGTTCCACGCCCTCGTCGCGGTAGTGGCGTTCATCTACGTCGCCTATCTCGCCTGGGCGCGCCGCCTTCCCGGCGGAACGCCACTCGACATTGGCGTGCTAGCGATGGCCGGCGCCTACGCGGTCGCGACGATCGCGGCAGTCAACTGGCGGGCCAGTCTCGAGCTGACATTACAACTCGGGGCGGCGGTAATCGCCTTTTACGCGCTCTCCGAGCTGCCCGTCCTCAACGCCGCACTATTGCGCCGCGCCTTTGCCTTTACAGGCGTGGCGCTCGCGGCGGTCACGCTCTACATCGTGGGGAACGATTACGCGAACTACCTGTCATTCGTCAGCCACGTCGAGGGACTCCATCTCGACAACATTTTCCCATCCACCGTGCCGCGCGCGCACGGCGTCAGCGACCACCCCAACGTGCTCGCGATGCTGATCACGCTGATCATGCCGTTCTTCGCCCTCAGTGCGTACCACGCGGATTCGCGCTGGGAGCGCGTCGGCGGCGCCATCGGACTCGCCATCGGTGCCATGGCGATCTTTCTCACGCTCTCGCGCGGCGGCTGGATCGGCGTCGTCGGCGGCGTCAGCTTCACACTCGCCGGCGCCTGGGTTACCACGCGCGCGTACGAGCGTGAGCAGTCCGGCGGCCAGCGTTCCTGGCAATCGTTCGTCCCCAGTGGCGTGAGCCCCACCGCTATCGCGGCGATCATCGGTGCCGCTCTGCTCGCCGGCGGCGGTACCCTGGCCTTCCTCAGCAGATCGTCGACGCGCCCCGAGTGGCTGTTTCGCAACTCGCTCTCGGCGCGCGAAGATGTCTGGCGCGCTGGCTATCACACCTTCCTTGACCACCTGCTGACCGGCGCCGGTCCGAATGGCTTCGGATTGCTCTATCCCCAATACGCGCACGGCAATTATCTCATTCACGCGCAACACGCGCACAACGGCTTCCTCCAGCTCGCCGATGATGCCGGCTCGCTCGGCATCGCAGCGCTGCTCGCGCTCGCCGCCACGGTGGTGTTCGTCCTGTTCCGCACATGGCGGCATGGCTCACTGGAACAGCGGCTGCTGGCGGTCGCGTGTGGGGGCGCGCTTGTCGGCTTCTCCATTCACAACCAGGTAGACGCCGGCAACATTTGGAAGGCGCCCGCCTTCGCGCTCGCCGTGGTCGGCGCGATCATCGCGCGCAACTACCGCGAATCGACAACCAATGCGACGCCGCTGCGGGTGCCGCGCCTGTCAGGAGCGCAACGCCGCTACACCGCGCTCGGCGCGCGCGGCGCCCTGCTGCTACTACTGGTTTTGCCGTTCCTGGGTTGGTACAAGATCGACCACGCCGATTACGACTACAACGACGGCGTCGAAAAAATGAATCGTGGCGAGCCCGGCGCCATCGCCCGCCTGCAAGCTGCGGTGGACGCCGATTCGAGCATGATGCCGTACCAACTGGCGCTCGGGCAGGCCCAGGCCAGCGCGTTTCTCGCAAACAATCAGAGCGACCGCTCGCTCATTGACAACGCCATCGTGCACCTGAAACGCGCCGTCGATCTCGACTACCGCAGCGACCTCGCGCACGCCAACCTCGCCCGCGCGTACCAGCTCGGCGGCCTCGACGATGATGCCGCCGGCGAAGCGCTGAAGACGCGCTTCATCGCCCGATTCCACGTGCCGGCAGTGCTCGTCGCGGGCGAGGTTTACGAAAGGATTGGCAGGACCGACGACGCTATCGCCACCTATGCCCAGGTCATCTCCATGGACGCCAGCCTCGCTGACTCCACGTACTGGCAGGGCAGCGCCTTCCGCGAGCAGCATTTCGACGGGATTCTCAAGCAGTCCTTTCTTGGCCGGGACCCCTGCACCGAGGGCGCCTACCTCGTCCAGTCGCACCGTTTCACCAGCTCCGTCTCCCTCGAAGGCCTGGACGCCGCATCGAAGGGATGCCAGTACAACATCTTCGTCGTCTACCCGAACGACCTTGTGCAGCGCGTGAGCTTCGCAAAGATCCTGCTGGAACAAGGCCGGCTGGACGAGGCCTTCATTCACCTGGACTTCGCCGTCAAGCGCCAACCCGACTTCGGGTACGCGCGCACGGAGCTCGGCCGCTACTATCAGCTGAAGGGCGACCTTCAGGAAGCGCGCCACCAATGGGTAGTCGGCAGCCAGCTCGAGGACCCGGAATCGCTGCTCCTCCTGGGCAATTCGTACCCGGCAGGCCAGGTGCCGTCCGAGCTACCGGGCCGGCTCCAGACGCTGCTAGGAGGCCCTGGCAGCAGTATCCAGAACGACATCGTCTGGATCCTTTACTATCGCCTGCGCTTCGGGCGGCAGTCCCCACCTGTGGCGTTCATCCCCGGGGACTGGCAGACTGCCGTCCCCCGCCTCTACACCGAGATGAGTAATGCCATCCAGCGCTGGCGGCAGGCCGCCTGAGCCGGCGCTGTTAACCTTTCGCGGCGTCCCGCGTTCTACCTGACAGATGGAACGGCAATGGTCACATCCGTGGACTGGTGCGGAACTCAGCGGGTACCATGACCCAGGCTCTTTCGTACAGAAACGAGGCTTCCGGGTTGGAGTTCCCGCACCTTCAGACCGTCTCGCCCGAAGTGGAGCGCGAGACGGTGGACCGCGCATCCCGGGGCGACCAGCAGGCGCTGGGCGACATCTACGACTGGTACATGCCGCGTATTTTCCGCTACGCCGTGGCGCGCCTGGGCAATACGGCCGACGCCGAGGATCTGACGGAGGAAGTCTTCCTGAAGATGCTCGGCGCCATCGGCAACTTCCGCTGGAAGGATGTGCCCTTCTCATCATGGCTGTTCCGCATCGCGCACAATCACGTCGCGTCGCACTTCCGCAGCGGCGCGCAGCGAGGCGGAGCGACGGTTGGCATACCGGAAGACATGGTGGACCGGCGCCACGATCTCGCATCGGCGCTGGAACTGCAGATGCAGATCGAAGAAATACGGCGGGCGACCGAACTTTTGCCCGATGCGCAACGCGAGGTCATCGCGTTGCGATTCGTGTCCGGTCTATCGATCGCCGAGACGGCAAACGTACTGGGAAAGCGCGAGGGTAATGTGAAGGCGCTCCAGCACAAAGCCGTCGCCAAGCTCCAGAAGATGCTGGTCCCCGAACGGCCAGGGATCGAAACTGGGAGAGTATGAGCGAGTTCGAGACGCGGCTAGACGAATGCCTGGAGGCCCTCCGCGAGGGCCGCTGGGATATCGACGAGTGCTTGCGGCGTTATCCGCAGCACGCCGCCGAACTGCGTCCGCACCTGCTCGCCGCTGCCGCGGTGGTCCACGCGTTCTCCATCGAGCCGAGCGAGGAGTACGCGCAGCAAGCGCGGGAGCGCTTCCTCATCGCCAGCGGTCAGCGGCTGCGGGAAGCATTCGACGTCGAGCCGGAGCCAACCTTCTTCGCCAGCGCGAGGCTGCGCTTCCTGCTCGCGGCGCAACGGATCGGCCTGGGCGAGCGGCAGAAGACACGCCGCCTTATCCCCGCCTTCCACGCCGGCTACCGCGCCCTGGCGGGTAGCGCCGCGGCACTCGTACTGCTGCTTTCGTTCTCGACCTATACGGTCGCTTCGGCGACCAGCGCGCTGCCGGGCGACTGGCAGTACCCGGTGAAGCTCCAGACAGAGCGCGTCCGCCTGGCCCTCGCCTTCAGCGACAGCTCGAAGCTCGATGTCAGGCTTAGCATTGCTGAGGAGCGAGCGCATGAGCTGGAACAGCTGACGAAACAGGGCCGGATCATCGGTCCCGGCGTGCTCGACCGTATCGTCGAGCAGACGCAGCCCCTGGTCGACGGCGCGAGTGCTGACGGCGACTGGGACACCGGGGACGTCAGCCGTCTCAAGTCCCTCGCCGAGCGAGAACAGCAGGCGTTGCAGAACGCCGCTTCGCAGATCGATCCCACGGCGCAGGACAGCCTCGTCCAGGCGACCGACGTGACGCGGCAAGCGGCCGACGTCGCCGGCAAGATCCTCGTGACGCGCCCCGACGCGCCACCGCTGGTGATCAAGGGCACGGTGCCGCTCACGGTGACCTTCGTTACCGAACCGCCAGCGAGCACGACCCCCGGCCCATCTGCCACGCCTGACGCCGCCACGCCTGGCGCGCCGACCGCGACCGTCGCGGCGCCCACCCCCGCGGCGCCAGGCGAGATCACCGTCGGCGCCACGCCCGTCATCACCCGAGGCGGCATGACCTGGAACCGCCTGGCCGTTGGGCGCTTCACGACGCTCATCCCGTCGGAGCAGGACGGCTGGCACATCGTCGGCATCGCTCTCGCGGGTGGTCCGTCGCCTGCGCCGTCGCTTGTGAAGCTCTCCGACGCCGATGGCACGTCGCTCGTGACGCTGAACCCGCGCACCGGCGACATGTACTGGTTCGTCGCTCACGGCGGCCGCTTCGATGAGATCCAGATGCGGCTGGAGCAGCCGGACGGCGGCACGCTCGTCCAGGATCCCGATAGCCTTCTGGGCCTTTACGGCGACGCTGCGAAGGTGCCGCTGTACATCCTCGACCACATTGCGATCGAGCCCGCGCCGACACGTACACCGGAGCCGACGAGCATCGCCACCGTCGTCGTTCCGTAGCCGGACAGCAACAAAACGATGGGGCGGACGAGAGTCCGCCCCTAAAACCCGCAGATCCCGTCGCCGTCCGGCCGCGGACCGCGGGACCACTGATTTACATACGGCTTACTTAGTCGCCACGTAGTAGTTGTTCAGGATGTCACCTTCCACGTGCTTCGTTTCGATGCTCTTGAAGCCGGCCTCCGCGAGCAGTTCGCGCGCCTTCTGCTCGCCCCACACGGTCCCCAGACCCTCGCCGCCAAGCGCCAGTGACACCGTCATGCAGTGCATGGTCGAGATGGTGTACAGGAACGGCGCCATGGGGTGGTCCATGTTGTCCTCGAGGTTGCTCGACGCTGCAATGTCGACGCAGAGGAACGTGCCGCCGGGCTTGAGCGCGTCGTAGATGCCCTTCAGCACGCGCCGCGGCTTCGCCTGATCGTGTATCGAATCAAACGTGGTGATCAGGTCGAATTGGCGCGAGCCGTCCAGCGTCGCTACGTCCTTCACCTCGAACGCCGCGTTCGAAAGGCCCATCTTTTTGGCTTCGGCGCGTCCCTCGCCGACGCCCTCCTCGGAGAAGTCGTAGCCGACGAACTTGCTCCTGGGGAACGCCTGCGCCATCAGATTGATAGCGTGGCCCGAACCGCAGCCGACGTCTGCGACGTCAATGCCGTTCTTCAGCCGGTCGACGAGGCCCGGCACGAGGGGCAGCGTCACGTCGATCAGCGTACCATCGAAGACCTGCGCGCTCTCTTCTTTCATCAGCGCCTGGAAGCGCGGGTACTCGGAGTACGGCACGCCACCGCCTTTTCGGAATGATTCGGCCACCTTCTGCTCGACCAACCCCATCTCCGCAGGGAACATCGCGAATGCTGCGAGGTTTCCGGGACCGGCCGCTCGGGTGAGTGACGCGGCGTGCTCCGCGGGCAGCCGGTACGTCTTTCTGGCCGCGTCATATTCGACAACGCGCCCGACCGCCATCGCGCCGAGCCACTCTCTTACGTAGCGCTCGTTCAGGCCAGTCTTCGAGGCGATCTCGGCGCTCGTCGATGGCTTCATCTCCGCCATGCCGTCGAACAGTCCCGTCTGGTGGCCGATGCTGATCATGAAGGTCAGCGCGGACCCGTTCAGAAGGCCAATCACCTGTCCGCCGAACGCCTCCGCCTTTGCCTGGTCCAGTGCCTGCGTCGTCATCCGAAACTCCTTTTCCCTGCCTACCAATGCCGTGTGTGCGCAACCGCGGGGATCATAAGTAAGTAAATCGTCCGCGTCCAGTCAAGATCACCAGCACGAGATCGCGACGCAAGGGGGTCATCAGGAAGCGGCGTCGCTCGCCGCTGGCGCGGTACGTGTCGCGCTGGTCGAGCGGGCGTCCATCCATGCGGCCATGTCGTCCATCACCTGGCGCTGCTCGGGCTCGTTGAGGATCTCGTGATAGAGCCCCTCGTACAGCTTGAGCGTCTTGTCGATCGAGGCGATGCGATAGTACAGCCGGCGGCTGCCGTCGGGCTGCGCCAGCGCATCGGCGGTGCCGTGCATGATCAGCAGCGGGTCCAGGATCGTCTCCATGCGTTTGTCGATGACACGGCTCGCCCGGACCATCGCCGCCACCGTGCCCGCCGGCATCTTGCCGCGATAGTTCAGCGGGTCGCTGTCGTACAGCGCCACCACCGCGGAGTCCCGCGATACCGTCTCGGCCGCAAGCTCCCGCAGCCGCAGGCGCGGCGCCAGCCGTCCCAGTAGCATGAGGGCCCGCCCCACCACCGCCTGTCCGATGCCGCCGCGGGGCAGCACCGCGCCGCTCAGCAGCACACCGCGCACCTGGGGCCGCCGCGTCACCATCGCCAGCGCGACGATGCCACCGCCCATGCTGTGCCCCAGTAGAAAGATCGGCGCGGTCCCCGCTCTTGCCTGCACGCGCGTCAGGAACGTATCGAGGTCATCGAGATGCTCCGCCATTGAGCGCACGAGTACCCGCTCCCCGTCGGACAGCCCGTGCCCGCGCAGGTCGTAGGCGTGCACCGCGTAGCCGCGGCCTGCGAAGTACGCGCCTACGTGCTCGTACCGCCCGGAGTGCTCCGCATACCCGTGCACGATGACGAGGTGTGCGCGCGGCGCATCGCCCTCCGGCGCCCAGTGCCGCTCGAAGAGATGGTGTCCGTCAGATGTCTCGAAGGTGCCTGTAGAACTCGGCATCGACAGCAGTTGTAGCGAAAATCAGAGTTGAGTGCGCGGGAAGCAAGATAGCGGGACGAGGTACGGAGCCTTGTGTCTGCGGACCACCGCCTGTGGCTTGATCGGGGACGGATCGCCGATACTGTCGCCGCATGGAACCGCAGATTCAGTACGTGAAGACGAGCGACGGCGAATCACACTTGACACATCACTGACCGAGCCCTATTCTCGCGGTTACCAGCGGGCACTATCAGCCGACATGGAGCAGTCGATCTCAGCGTTTGACGCGGGCGCCGGAGTGATCCGCGCATATGGCGAGCAGTTGTGGGGCGCTACCCTCATACGGGAAGGACACGCATCGTGGGAGAACAGGATCTTATCAAGGTCGCCAAGGAACTAGTAGAAGCGTTCAACAAGGAGGACTGGGACCGGTACATGGCGCTGTATGGCACAGGCAGTCTCTACAACGAGGTGGGTACGGGACGCCAGCTCCGAGGCAAAGCCGAGATCCTTCCAGCGCTCCAGAGCTGGAGAAAGGCGATGCCGGACGTCAGGGGCACGGTTACCAACGCCTTCGCTACCGGCAACAAAGCCGTGCTTGAGGTGACTTGGAAGGGAACACAGACTGGACCCATGGACGGCCCGGGCGGCACGCTTCCTCCTTCGGATAAGAGCCAGACCACGCCCGCCGCGTGGGTATTTGAGTTCGAGGGTGACAAGGTCAAGGAGAGCCGTCACTACTTCGACATGATGTCGTTCATGCAACAAATCGGGGCCATGCCACAGCCGTAGCGCTCTCCCAATCCTTGCCAAGGCAGTCGCGCACGGTTCCGAGGAGCCGTCGCACAACCGACGTTGCCTTGAACAAATCGGCTGGTGGATGAGGCGTCGGCCCCTGCACCGTGCGCAATCAGTCCCAAGCCCTTGGAGATGGTCCGCTACTTGATCCCTACGACCATGGAGTCCGGTCCCGCGAGGTGTGTGACGTACGGGTCACGGAACCCGGCGTCGCGCATCCATCCGATGCAGTCTGCTCCGCTGTAGTCGAATCCGCCCTCGAGTTCGATCAGCATGTTCAGGCTCATGAGCAGGCCGAACGCGTTCGTCTTCCGTTCGTCATCGATGATGGCTTCGTAGACGATGAGCGCGCCGCCGGATGGCAGCGCCTCGTACGCTTTGGCCAGGAGTGCGCGCTTCTCGTCGAGGTTCCAGTCGTGCAGGATGTGGCCCATGATCAGGACGTCGGCCTTGGGCAGCGGGTCAGCGAAGAAGTCGCCGGCCTGGAACTTCAACCGATCGCTAAGGCCGAACGACGCCACGTATTCTTCGAAGATGGGGCCGACCATGGGCAAGTCAAAGTTGCCGCCGGAGAGGTGCGGGTGCGCCTGTGCGATGAGGACCGTGAGGCCGCCTTGCGCTCCGCCGATGTCGATGAACGTCTTATGCTTCTGCCACGGAAATTCTCGCGCCATTGCGGCGCCGACGCCGCCACTAAGTCCGGTCATGGCCTGCAAGAAGCCACGAAGACGAGCCTCATCCTGGTAGAGGACCTCGAAGAAGCTTCCGCCCGTCTTGGCCTCGTTTTGCGGCTTGCCGGTCCGCAGGCCCTCGGTGAGCGAGCTCCAGAATCCGTACAACCGGTCGTTGTGCATCTCCAGGATGCCGCCGAGATACGATGGCTTGGCCTTGTCGAGGAAGACATCGGTCTCGGGCGTGTTGGAGTACGCACCCTGGTCGCGATTCAGCATTCCGAGTGCGACTAACGCGTCGAAGAAGTCGCATGCGCTTCGTGAATGCAGGCCGAGCCGTTGTCGTAGCGGGTCGGCGTCAAGCGGGCCTTTGGCCAGTTCGGTGAATACGCCAAGTTCGACCGCGCTGAGCAATGCCTTGGACCCCCAGTATCCGAACCCGAGCTCCATAATCTTGTCCGGCGTAGGTTGGCCGCTCATGGTTGTTGCACTCCTTTGTCTACGTGCGTCCTATATTGCCGGCGAGTGTGGCCCGAACTTCTTGGCTGGTCAATTGGCTGCAGAGCAATGCCGGTCGCCAACTGACACCATCTGTCATGGTGCGCGTTCAGCGGCCGGCATTCGCCCTCGTCTTTAGCTGCCGCGGCCGTCGACGCCCTGCGCGCGCATCTTCAGCGCCAGCCCGCGCTCGATGATCTTCTTCATGCCGAGCTCTTCCGCGGTGTCGAGCGCCGCCTGCAGCAACGCCAGCGCGCGATCGCGGTCGCCGGGGGTGGCGCGGGCGAGCAGCATTTTGGCGTAGTGGTACTGATCGTGCGCCACCCACGGCCTCGCGTTCATCTTCTGGTCGAACGCAAGCGCGTACTCGAAATGCCGCTCGGCGTCTTCCCAGTGCTTTCTAAGCGTCGCCATCATGCCGAGCGAGCGAGAGGCGGAGCCGGTGCAGATCGCGGGCGTGCCAAAGATGATGTTGCGGCCGGCGTAGGGGAGCAGCAGGTCGTAAAGCGTCTCGGCGCGAGCTGCGTCGCCGAGATAGTCGCACACCTCAATGAGCAGGTAGATGCCGACAAGCCAGTTGGCGTCGCGCGGCAGAGAAGCAAAGCCTTTCGGGGCCAGCTCTTCGAACTCGCGGCGCGCCTCGTCGAGGCTGTCGATCTCGGCGTGGACGAAGGCCAGCGAGCACTTAGCGGCCACGAGGTTGGGGTACTGCTTCGCCTGGGTCCTGACGAGCGGCTCGACCTCGGCCAACCGGCCCTGAAGGTGGCGGAGGTCGACGAGCTGGGCGCCGAACATGATCACGGGTAACTCGCCCTGCAAATCCTGACCGAGCGCGAGCGCGCGTTGCATCAACTGGTCCGCGAAGCGCCCTTCCAGCAACGGTCTCATGGCGAGCGCGCACGAGGCGCCCCACATGCGCCCCGCCTGGCGAACCTCCCTGGCGAAGGCAAGATTCGCCTCGATATCGCGCTGGGAACCGTTGATATC
>JALYKW010000040.1 GCA_030774575.1 Chloroflexota bacterium
GGATAGCGGGACAACCAAGCCGCCCGGGATTTTCTGCCCCGGGCGGCTTCGCTTCCCCGTCCGGCGTACTCGGTCTGGTACCGCCGGGCTTCGTTCGCAGCCAGCGGCCATCTCACGCGGCCTCCCGCCCGGGAACATTTTTATGTTTGAACCCGAACCGCCGTGTCCGCTGCACTGGCGGCGGCTCTTTCCGACGGGCTTCTGCTGCGTCTCTCACTCGGTCTATACCCGAACCAACGCCAGGTTCGTCGGGGTGATGGAGAATTTTCGTCGCGTTCGGCGTGAGTGCGCTAGGCGTGGGTCCGCCCGTAGAAAGCGACGCAGCAGGCTTGTCACGCTATGACTTCGTCGTGGGGCCCGTCGTGTGCCGCACGAGAGGCGACCCCGACTGCAGTTGAAGGATGGCGAAGCGTCCTCCGCGCGAAGGCTGCCGGTGCGATACTTCCGATCGGCGAGCACAATTCTCGCATGGCGTGGCGCATCCCCTTCCTCCACAGGAAGCCGTCGCAAGAGCACCGTAAAGATATACGCGAGGCGTCACGCGACGTACATGCTCGGGTCGACTCTCTACGCGAGCAGGCGCTGCACGCGAAGGAGAGAGCTGACGCGCAAGCAGCGGACACGCAGCCGTCATCACCTGCCGAAACCGACACGATGAGTTGATCGTAACGCCCCGGAGCTTGTCACGGGCTTGCCGTGCCCGCGAGTGGCTGGCGATGCGAACGGTGGAAGATTTGACTCGACCGCATCGGCACCTCGTCGCGCTCAGATGGTCGCGACGATGTACTCCATACCGCGCCGACGGCACCAGATCTCGGCAGCCTTCCGTTTCCGCTGAACCTCGCCGGAGTCCATGCGGCTCGGGTCCTTGACCTCGATGAGCACGACTCGCCCGTCCGTGTACTGTACGAGGAAGTCGGGCCGGTAGCGGCGCATATGCTTCTGCACATCAACCCACGAAATGGAGATGCCGTGTCGCTTCATCCATTTCGCCACGGTCGGATCTGCGTCGAGACGCACCATCATGAGTTCCTCAAGATGAGAATCGTACATCTCGAAGTTGTACGGGCTCTTCTGAGGCGCGACGTAACGCCCGTGCTTACTGATCGCCATATTCTAAGATTCCCGCCACGAGGCCAGGTACCGCCGCAACTTTACGCCGCATCTCCGGCAGTTTCTTGAACGCAAAGGCGAGCTCTCTATGCTCGGCGAGCCCGATCGATGAGCCGCTAAGGAACTTTTCGCGGACGTGCGCCAGCAGCGCGCTGTAGAGCACGCCTTTCAACGTCGCCGCGTAGCCGGCTTCCACCGCCAGTTCTTCCGAATCATCCAGCAGTCTGGACTTGATAGCATCGCGTAGCGAGGCATCAGAGATCTCGTATGCCTCGGCGATCGCGCCTTTCTCGGGCGCGCTGTGAACCATCTTCCAGCCGGAGCCAGACAGCTCGGTGCCCACCACCGCTTCGATGTCCACGCGCGTGATCTCCATCGTCGTGGACTCGTACTCGATAGCGGCGAGCGCGGCTCGCCAGTCGGCTAATGGCGCCGGCGGCTCCGGCACATCTACCTCGAACTTGCCGTCGTCGCCCTGCCCTTCTATCTCGCCGGGCAGATCGACGATCAGGTCGGGCCGCTTCATTTCCTGGCGCGCGAGCGGTTCCGGAAGATCTTCCGTCTCGTCAAACTCTTGATCGATCTCGACATTCTTGCGGACGCGGCTACCGAAGATCTTCCAAAGCCACTCGTGATCGAGCTTTGGGTGGTCAACGACGGCGCAGATCTGCGGCTCATCGTCGCCGACGCCAGTTACCCGCACGCGCCGCAGGCCGCGGCCAATGACCTGCTGTCCGTACACCTGGCTGCTGAACTTGCGCAACAGTACGATCACACCAACTTCCGGGACGTCCCAGCCCTCTCGAAGCATGAGTACACTCACCACCGCGCGGTACGGATCTTTGCTCCTCTGCTGACGACCCAATTCGGTCGCCCTCTTGCGATCGGCCTCATCACTGTCTTCCGTAACAAGCAGCGTCTTGATCTTGAAATACTTATTGAGCGTGTTCGCCGCCTTCTCTGCATCCGCTTTGCAGACGGCCACCACGAACAGGATGGGCTGGTAGCGCTTCTTGGCTCTGGTTTCTTGCTCTTGCAGGCGCTTCAGGCCTATCGCCATCTGCTGTCGCATGGGCTCGTCATCGGTAACCCATTGCGTCGCGGAGATGCCCTTTCGATCTACTTCGTCCCAGTCGATCTCTTCCACCTTGCGGTGTTCACCGGTCACCGCATCTGTGTACGTCAATTCGACCGTACGAATGTCGGGCTGATAGACGACTGGCGTCTTGATCACGACGTCAGCCAGAGCGTCCGCGACGCCATATTCGTAGATCATGCTGCTATCGGGCGTCTTACCGTCCGCACGATCAGGGGTAGCGGTCGTGTCAATGCGAACGATAGTCTTTGGCGACATCGCCTTGAGCGTTTCCTCGTACTCAGGCGCGGGCGAGTTGTGGGCCTCGTCGTTAAAAAGCGCGAAGTCAGGGCCGTTCATCAAGGCCGCGAGATTGCGCTTACCGGTGGTGCTCGACCTGTAGAACTGATGAATGTTACCCAGCACGACGTCGGCGCCGAGGAGGCTCGCCGCGCCGCCGTCGGCGCCGCCGCCGAGGGTCGTCAAGGTGAAATCGCTCGGCCGCGCGCTGCTCCAATTGGGAAGGAGGTCTCGTGCGCCGAAGACTCTCCCCTTCTCGAAGTCTGCCTGTAGTCGGTCGCGGACGATGAGGTTTGGACACATGAGGACAAAGCGTCGCAAGTCGTGCGCGATCCGCAGCCACGCGACGATCGCGGCGATAACGGCGGTCTTGCCACCGCCGGTGACGATATTCAAGAGTAGGCCATCTCCACCGATTGCCTGCTTGCCGAGGATCTCGTAGCAGTAGATCACGCGGAGAAACGACTCCCATTGATGCGTCCACAACGTTCCGGCGCGCGGGCGCGAATCGTCCTCGGGATCGGTCAGGAACCCGATGTACTCATAGGTCTGGGAACGCGTCCCGGGATATCCGTCGTCCCGCCAACGCGCGAAGTCTTCCTCGTATCGCGAGAACTCGTTGAACACGCGTCAGTTGACCTCTAGCTCGCCGGTCCAGATCCCCTCACCACCGGCATCATCTTGCACCTTGCAGGCTATTCGCTGTTTGCCGTTGGCGGGGAAGGTATATTCCGCCTGCAACTGGGGCTCTTTCTTGGCGGTTCTTACAAAGGAGAAGCCTTGCGTGCTGGTGAACAGTCCGTCGTACTCGAAGTCCCATTGGACGTTGATGATCTTAGCGCCGGTGTTGAGCATCGCGGTCTCGCTCACGTCGAACTTATAGGTCCGCACCTTCAGGCGCTTCCATCCCATCTCGACACGCGGTGGCTGGACGAACGTGAGAAATGTGCCGTAATCGGCCCGATCGGTCGATAGTGATGCCACGTGCTCACGGAAGCGTGCAGAGTCGATGCGCAAGAGATCGAGGCGCACAAAGTTCAGATCGGTGTGCTCCAACTCACGGAGGTGTTCTGCCGCACTGATGGCGTCCGGACGGAACGCCCACGCGAGCATGATCCCGTCGCGCAAGTTGTCCTGCTGGTACCGTGGCGTTCGCCGAATAGCGTTCGCAAAATCCTCGACCTGTTGCGCGTTCACTTGAGACTTCTGATCGTTTTCGCCCACCCACACAGGCACGGCACCCTTCCGTCCGTGGATGCCGCTCTCGCTCGCATCGGGCACCGACCCAAAGGCGCGTAGCACGAACTCGCGGAACTGGGCAGGCGGCGTCTCGGCGAGTCGCTTCGCCTCGTAGATCCCCCAGTGCTCCACGATAAAGTCCGGCACTGGATAGGTCGTTGGCTCCAACGGCATTTGCTCGGCCACACGCGCCAGCCGGTCAGCGGTGATCGCCACAGCCACGCGCGACTGATCACAAGCAAGCCACCTTCGTCCCGTCTTTTGTGCAGCGACCGCGGTCGTTCCTCCACCAATGAAGAAGTCAGCGACGAGGTCTCCCACACGCGTCGACGCGACGATGATCCTCTCAATCAGCGCCTCGGGTTTCTGCGTCGGATATCCTATTCTCTCGCTCGATTGCGATTGAAGGGAGTTGATGTCAGTCCACCAATCCTCGGGGATCTTTGGCTCATCTAGATAATATCTGTAGTACTTGCCAGTCGCCTTTACGAGTTTGTCCTGGTACCTCCTGCCTTGTTCGTTAGCCCCGATTATTCCGCCAGTACTCTTGGTACCTGTTTCCCTCTTTGCTCCGGCTGCCTTTCCGTCGAAAAAGTAAGAGTCCGATCGAGTGTAGAAGAGCAACGTGTCGTGCTTTCGCGCCCATCTCGTTGTACCCTTGCCCCCAACGTTGTAACACCACGCGATCTCGTTTCTAAAATTCTTGTGTCCAAATATCTTGTCCATCTCGGTCTTGATGTAATGAGACGCGTGCCAGTCGCAATGAACGTAGATGGAAGCAGAAGGTCGCATGACCCGTTTCATCTCGTAAAGCCGGGCGTTGAGCCAGGTAAGATAGCCCGGCATGCCAGCTTCCCAAATGTCGGAAAAAGATCGGAGCTCGTTCTGATCACCAAAGATTACGTTGTAGTTGCGGCCTGAGAAGAACGGCGGATCAACGTAGATCAAGTCGACGCTCTCTGGCGGGATCTGCCGTATGACGTGCAGGTTGTCGCCCCAGAACAGCTGGTTGGGCTCCAGCTCTGGATTCCCAAAGCTCACGCGCTCCACGACCTGCGTTGGGAGCATGACTTGCGGGTAGAGCTTCCGAAAACCACGCCGACGGTCCCATCCAAGGGGCTCCTTGTCGACCGGGATCGACCCGAACCTCGCCGGGGCGCGCCAGAACTCCTCCTGCTCGGGCAGCGCGTCCCCGCGCTCGTCGACATCGGGCACGTCTGGCGGCGGAACAAACTCACCTCGCGTGGGGCCGGCGGTATCCTTTCGAACGGTGTCCATCGGCGTCGCGAACAGCTCGTCGCCGAGCCCCTTCTGCTTGCTCATGACACGCTCCTCTACTCGTAGCGCCCATGCTACTTGTATGCGCGCTCACCGTCACGGAGTTCCTCGCATCGCAGTGCACGGGTGTCACCGGCAAAATCGTCGACTGTGTAGCCATGCGGGAGCGTACAGACGAGCTGGCGGTGCCCAATCACTCGGCCGACGCCTTCGTGGCGAGACCGCTTTGACAGCAACCGCAGAGGGCAATGACTCAGCCCCCCGGTCGCTGGGTACACAACGCGAATATGGTGTTGCAACAGTTCAGTCTATGGTCCTTTGGCCGCCCGTCGCGCGTCGATGGCTGCCGCGAGTGGACCCCCCGCGGTAAACTCGCGTAAAGCTCCACCGGCAAAGAAGGCAGCGTATGACATCAGGCTCTCGTCCAACGCAGGGGCACCTGGTCCTGGCGGATATCTCCGGGTACACGGCGTTCCTCACGGGCACCGAACTGGAGCACGCCCAGGCGATCATCCATGAGCTGACGACGCTGATTCGAGAGCGCCTCGCGCCGCCGCTGCGCTTCGTGAAGCTGGAGGGCGACGCCGTCTTCTGCTACGCCGACGAAGCCGCCTTCCCCGACGGCGAGCGGCTAGTCGAGCTCATCGAAGCCTGCTATTTCGACTTCTCGAACCGGCAGGACAACATGGTGCGCGGGACGACGTGTCGCTGCAACGCATGCGCATCTATGGGTTCGCTTGGTCTGAAATTCATCGCGCACTTCGGCACGTACGTCCTGCAGCCCAGCGGCGGCATCGACGATCTCGCCGGGCCAGATGTCATCCTTGTACACCGGCTGCTGAAGAACAGCATCACCGAAGCCCTCGGCGTGCAGGCATACGTCTTCTTTACCGACGCCTGCCGGCAGCACCTGCCCGCGTCGTTCGATCTGCCCCGACATGCTGAGACGTACGATTCCTTCGGCGAGACCGCGGGGGGCGTACACGACCTCACTCCGGTCCTCCAAGAGATGCACGCGACGCGACACATCAGCATTGCACCAGGCGAAGCCGATCTCGAGCAGATCTTTGAGCTGCCGTACCCGCCCGCGATCGTTTGGCGCTACGTCGTCGACCCGCTGGAGCGGCAGCGATGGGCCTGCCGGCTCTTCGACAAGAATCCGGATACGCACGTGCCCAACGAACGAGGCCGGTTGGGCGCCGGCGCAGGGTCTCATTGCAGCCACGGGCCGGGTACCGCGATGCGGGAATACGTCGACTGGCGTCCGTTCGACTACTTCACGTGCCACATGACGGCGACGGGACGGCTCGGGATGATGTGGCGCCCCACCATCGAAACCATGGAGTTCGTCCCGCTTGACGGCGGTGGCACGCGCGTCGAGCACCGCTTTCGCGCCGAGAACCGCAGCGGGCTCTCCTTCCTGTGGTATCAGGCATCCATGCTGGGTTTCCGCGCCGGCGCCCGGAGTGCTCTGTCGACGCTGAAGACCATCATGGATGAAGATGCGGCCGCGCTCGAAGGAGAGACCGTCGTTGAGACCGCACCAACATCGAAGAAGGACGTGACCGGACGGTGATCTCGGAGACTGCTAGGCATGCGCATGGACGAGCAGCTACGACGACGCCTCGTCGTCGTCATACTTGCGGATACAGTCCTCGGCCGCTCGTCTTTGGAACGCTCGCGGGCACGCTGGGGGCGATCCTTGTTGTGCCCTTTGCCGTAAACCTTCGGAGGTGGATCTACGGCGATCACGATGAGTTCTAGGCGTCGGATTGCGAGTACGGTGACTTGACTTCGTCGCACACAACGCAATCATGGTGACGCCTCGATGGAGGGGGCGCCACCATGCAGACCACGATCACCACGTTCGACAACAGCGCCGAGGGCTGGGAACGCGCACTCTACGCCTTCCTCGCCGAGAAGGAACGACGCTCAGGCAGCCAACGCACCGTCGAGGGCTACAGCCGCATGCTCCAGCACTGCTTCGGCACGATCGGCAAGCGGCCCGACAAGCTGACGAGCCAGGAGGTCTTCGCCTGGGCGTATGGCGTCGGCCTCTCTGGCAAGCAGCCGTCGTCCGTCACGATCGGCGCCCGGCTCGCCTGCCTGTCTAGCTTCTTCCGCTTTCTGATCCGCATGGAGGCCGTCACATCCAATCCCTGCGATGCCCTCGAACGCCCGAAGGTCTCCGTCGCACCACCGCGAGGTCTCGGCGGCACCGACATCCAGAAGCTTCTCGCCGTCATCCCCGAGACGCCGACCGGCCTGCGGGACCGCGCCATCCTCCTGACGCTGACGCTCACCGGCAGGCGCAGGGCGGAGGTGCTGAATATGAAAGTGGGCGACATCACGCAGGAGGACGGGACGACCTGGTACCGCTACCGGGGCAAGGGCGGGAAGACCGGCAAGCGGGAGCTGCCCGAACCGGCGTTTGTCGCCCTGACGTTGGCGCTGGCGGCCTTCGGGCACGACATCGCGGCCATGGCGCCGGATGCGTCAATGTGGCCCGCACGTCGAGGCGACACGCGCGGCATCACCTCCGGCTCGTTCTATGGCAACCTGCAGCGCTACTTCCGGCTCGCCGGCCTGCCGCCGGCCGGTGTGCACATCTTCAGGCACTCGGCGGCGAAGCTCCGGCGGGATGCCGGGGAGTCGATCGAGGACGTCAGCCGGTTCCTCGACCACTCGTCGCTCGCTGTCACGTCGATCTACCTGCGCCGGCTGGAGGGCGAGGCCGACGCGTCGTGGGGTAAGGTGGCCGCGGCGATAGGGCTGTGACTCCAGCTATCCGTACGGGCGCAGGACTGGCTTGGAGAAACCGGCAGCACGGCCAAGCATCAGCTGATGTAAGGCTACTAGAATGGTCTTGACCGGTAGAATCTCAGGGTGCCCAAGTACTCCCAGTCACGAACCGCAGCCAAGGCATCCGGGTAACAAGGGGCAGCGAAACGCCAATGACCAGTACTCAGTCGGACAGAGGTTGGTTCATCCTCTTCACCGCAGATCCATCACGAAGTTCAGCATACTCTAGGTTTTATGATTCGGATGCTGATACCGGCAATTTGGCACCGGGTCTGTTCATTGCCACCGCCTCCGAAGCGTTCGAAGACATGACGAAGCGGTCGGCCGGACGTTGGTGCGGATTGCTCGTTGACTACGCGACTCTCAGCGCGAACCGCTCAATGATTGATCGCTTCGCGGAGACGAATCCTCACGCGGTCCTGCTAGTGGATGCCGAGGGTCCGTCTCAAGTCGTAGATCCACCCTACGAAGCTGTGACTCTCCCGACGGCCCTCGACGAATGGAGTGGGTTCCTCCGCCGCCACATCTCCTGATAGCTGAGCGGCGGGGCGGTCTGACCTGCCCGCCTTCGCGAAGCCTTCTCAAACTTGATGATGTGCGGTTCTTCGAGAACTTTCGCTCTAGTTGGTCGCAATATCAGATGGCTTACCGCACTTATGACACGCTCGTCAGGACAGCACGCCTAGGCGAGACACCTTCGTACTCGCACCCGATGTCGTGACGCATGTGGTAGTCACCGGTCACGAACTTCAAGGCGTTCTCCACGGCATCCGCAGCCGCATCCAGGTCGTCCGCCAACGCCAGGAGAGCTATCGATCGTGACTTCGTCGTTAGGTACGCGTTGCCTTTCTGTTCCACCTTTGCGAACAAAACGTCGACGTCGAGTTCCTTGATCTTTTCGAGATCGAGGGTCAGAGGAACGTCACTCTGCGGGTTGGCTCCGTAGTTAGGGGGCGTGATGTAGGAGCAAACTGAGGCGCGCCGCGCAAACCGAACTTGTTGTTTGTCAAGAGTGCCTTCGACGATCGCCTTGCAAATCTCAAGGAGGTCGGTCTCCAACAGCGCCAGAACGTTGATTGCTTCGGGATCGCCGAACCGTGCGTTGATTTCAACAAGTTGCACACCTTTCGATGTGCGCATGAACTGGCCGTACATGATGCCCTGATACGGGCAACCGTCCATCTCTATCGCCCTTGTGATTTGAATCAGGATGTCGAGAGCGGCTGACCGGTGCTGCCCGTCGACAAAGGGAAGCAACCCGTCTGATTGGGAATACGCACCCATACTGCCCGTGTTCGGGCCGTTCTCTCCCTCATACGCGCGCTTATAGTCCCTGACCAACGGCATCGGTACGACAGTCTTACCGTCCACGAAGCACTGCAGCGTGAACTCATGACCGAGCAAGCGTTCTTCGACGACAAGTCCCTCTATGCCGCCTACCTGATGCTCAATCACGTACGTGCCGTAGGCGAGCGCTTCGTCCAACGACTTGAGCTGCGCACCCATCACCTTTACGCCCTGGCCGGCAGTTAGTCCCACTGGCTTCAAGGCGTACTCACGGGAGGATGTTGTTAGAAACGCGGTGAAAGACGCCACGTCCTTGAAGTAGTGGAAGTCGGCCTGACCGTCGATTCGGTGGCGCTTCATCAGTTCCCGCGTAAACAGCTTTGACGTTTCGAGCTGCGCGGCAACTTTGCTTGGCCCAATTGTAGGGACATCGGCGGCCCACAACGCATCAACGAGACCCACTTTCAAAGGGTCTTCTAAGCCGATGACAGCAAGGTCGATGTTCTTAGCGCGCGCCCACCCTACGATGCCGGCGACATCTTTCTCGTCACCGACTAGATATTCGCGCGATAGGCTATCAAGACCAGGGTTTCGGTTATGCGCCGTCGTATAGAGATCTACGTTTCCATTCCGACACAAAGCGACGCCTATGGCGTGCTCCCGCGCACCCCCACCAACCAGAAGGACCTTGTTAGCCATAACCCTCCCTGGCTATATCGATCATCGATCTGATCGTTTCCCAGTTTGGTCCAATATACGCCCGAACCCTATAGCTTATCAAGACTCGGGGTCGGCGTTGGGCTCGTAAGGGTGGCATAGGCTTGCATCACGATCCAGCGGGGCCATCTGGAGCTACTCGACCCTCGAAAGTGAACTTCCACGCGCCTGACAGCAACCGTGACAGCAACCCGGGCGGACGAATGCGGACGAGTGCGCATAAATATGGAAAGCACTCGTCGATTTTCGATCGTGGGCGCACGGCTGCGGACGGCCATGAACAAACGGATACGACCTGTAAAACCGTGTATCGCAGGTTCGAATCCCGCCCCTGGGACCACTTTCGTAGGTCCAAGATCGGCGTTGTTCAGCGCCGGCGTCAGATCCGCGGCACGATCCTCCGGATGCCTGGTGCACTGAAGCTTCCGGTTGCGGTCAGCGTCGAACAGGAACGCAAGGAACCATTGGCGATACTGGTACGCGCGCTCGTCGTTGGCATTCGCGATGGCTTGGATAGCCAACGGCGAGAGCTGCGGGCGATCGAACTGGTGGTAGACGAGGTCGTGGAGGAGTTTGGCGGCGAGGGCCGGTTCCGTGCAGACACGCGCCAGGTGCTGGACGATGCGAAGGCGGCGTGCCTCAAGCTGAGCGACGACATCCAGCCGTACCTCGACAGGTTCGAGCTTGGAGAGCCGTCGGAGGAAGACGTGGAGCTCGTCCGGCGGCTCGTCAAGTCTCAGGCCGATGAAGGCTGACCGGCAGAAATAAACCGGGCAGTTCGCGCTGCCGGAGCCCGACGACGAACTGCGAGCGATGGTTCAACAGATCGTTGACAATGAGATCGCGCACGTCTCGGTGCGCTACGGACGGCACATCGACTAACCGGGTCAAAAGCCTCGTATCAGGATTTCGTCGAGGAGAATCACGATGGGCCTTTCTGTGCCGATGGATGAGTACTGCGTCGCAATGACGACCTGCGCTTCCGATGAAGACGCGCAGCGGTTATGCACCGTACTGCTCGAAGAACAGCTCGCCGCCTGTGTGCAGGTAGTCGAGATACACAGCCATTTCGTTTGGAAAGGCGGGCAGCAGAGCAAGCCGGAGAAGCTGCTCCTGATCAAATCCCGGCGCGCGCTCTATAGCAAGATCGAAGCGGCGCTTCAATCGGCGCATCCTTACGAAACACCCGAGATCATCTGCTTGCCCGTCATCCAGGGCGCGGCACCGTACCTATCGTGGATCAATGACGTAACGATGCCTAATAGCTGAGGGTGAGCGTGCCCGCACGCGGCCGAGTGACATGGTCTGGTAGGACATCGACGGCAGGACGTGGACAAATGCGCCATGTCGTGCTGCACGGACCGATGACCGCGCTCGAATGAACCGAGGCGAACCTGACTCCGCTCTGCGATGCGAATGCTCCTGCAACAGCCAGCGAAGCCAGGGTTAACGCCATCGCACCGGCGAGGACGTGTCTTCTCACAATGTTTCTCCTAACCCATTACCCCCATAGTGACCCTGGTCTAGGAGAGCGTCGGCGGCCCGGCTGGAAACTGTGGACAATGCGAGAAGCTGAAGGCAGAACAAACCTGTGGGAAAAAGTCAGCGCAAGAGGCGTCCGTGTAACATCCCAGAGTGCCGGTGAGAAGGCTGAGCAGCATGCTGGCCGCGGTATTCGCTCTCATACTGGCCGCATGGGGCTCACGCCGCCTGAAGAGACCGCGCGGCGTCACCCCCTCGATGGGGTGATGGTCTCGCCTCGACCGCGGTGGAGCGAGAGAAGGAGATCCGCGCCATCGTCCCGCGCATTGCCGATGACGAGGTCTCATAGGTGCCGAGGCAGGCGGCACGAGTGATAACAAGAAGCCGCAGTTGAGTTCACTGCTGCGTCCTGCGGTCCGGCCTCATCCAGCCCGGACTTCTGAGCTACAAAAGGCACAGCGACGAGCGGCTTCCGGGATCGCGCTGAGGCATTCCGGACAATCCCTGGTCACGGGGTCAAGCGGTGGCGCCGATTTTCGGCGGGTCATGAGCTGATTCGTGGGCCTGACGACGAGGAGGAAGACCACGCCGGCAATCACGACGAACCCCATCAGCGCGTTGAGGAAGTGACCGTACGTGAACGCGCTGCCGTGGATGTGGAAGACGAGCCCCGTGAGATCCTTCTTCCCTGAGATGGCGACCACCAGCGGGGTGATGAAGTCCGTGACGAAGGCGGTTACGAGGCTATTGAACGCGAACCCGATGACTATTGCCACCGCGAGATCAGCGACGTTGCCGCGCAGCAGAAACTCCCGAAAGTCTTTGACCATGACTTCTCCATGTGCGTCGGCGACCGATCTCGGTTCCCCTCCGGCGGCCGCCGCGCGGGGGCTACGACCGGCGCGTTACATCGTCGATGATCCGTTGCTTGACGGACGGCGCGTTGTCGATCGTGGTGTGGTTCACCGGCTTCGACGCGCCACCCTTGTCGCCGTTCTCGGGACCAAGCTCTCCGGTTGCGTCCCACAGCTCGGCGTTCGGGGCGCCCGTATACGGCACGCCGCTGAGGACGTTGCTGCTCGTCTCGAAGATGCTCAGCACGTGCACCTGCTTCGGCTTCGACTGCGTGTCGCCGGCGTAGGCAAACTCGGAGCGATCGAGCTCAACATCCTCGATAACTCGGCCCGGGTACCGATCTTCGAGCGTTGCCGCGATGACATCGCTGGTCACTGCCCCATGACTGTGCCCGACGAGCACCGCGCGAATGCACGGATAGCGGTCGAAGTACACGCGGACTGCGTGCGTCATCCACTGTTCCATTGCGGTATTTGGCTGGGTGGCGCCGGACATTGCCGTGCCGGCGATGACGGCGATCGTCTTTACGTCACGCGACTTGTACGACTTCTGTAGCGCGTCGATGATGCTTCGGACGCCGGCGGCAGCGTTCTTGTCGGTGAGATCCTTCACGCCGCCGCCGATGCCAACAAGCAGGACGGGGTGAGCGTTACCCTCGCACGAGACATTCGACGGTTCAAGGTAGCCATGGGCGACTTCGTATTCCGGACCCAGCTTCGAGGAGCTGCCGCATACGTCGGCTTGCGCCGCCGGATCGAGCGGGATGTCGATGCCATTGAAGAACGCCGCGTCGTTCTTGTCGTGGGAGCGGTCGCCGTTAAAGTCGGGTACCGATGCGAGGTCGGCGGCTTCGGCCGCGTTGAGCCGATGGTCGCCGTTCTTGTCCAAGCAGGCGAGTTGACTGAAGGTTGCCCGAGGCTGGTTCGAAAGGCCGCTGCTGTTGCACGCGACGAGCCCCAGCCCGGCCACGACGAGCAGCCCAGCCGTTAGCCTCCTCATCGAACGCCGCCACCCAAACGTGCCATGCCCCATATTAGCGTTATCGGTACCTAGTCCCCGCCTGGTAGGCCCGCACGTCGCAAAGCCCGTCGTCAGCGCGGGCAATCGCATTCGGGGGCGCGGCTCGCGCGTCGTTTGGGATCCGACTTGCTTACCTCCGCGTTCGATGGCAGATCGGGGTACGAGTGCGTCGGCGGTCGAACTTGAAGGATGTCCTCGAACACCCGCATCAAGTTTCTGCCATACCGCCTCAACGTCCCCCGCTGTATCATCGCCTCGCTAGCGTTCGCGGAGGCACTGTGACCGAAATCAACAGCTACATCGATGACCACCTTGAGGAATCGATCGCCCTGCTCGGCGACTACGTGAAGCTCCCGAGCGTCAGCGCCCAGAAGCAGGCGATCCCGGAAACCGCTGCATTCGTGAAGACGATGCTGGAATCTCTCGGCGCCACCGCCGACGTGCTGGAGAAGGAGACGTCCGGCCACCCCGTCGTCGTCGGCGAGCTGCAGGGCGACTCGCCGTACACGCTGCTCATGTACAACCACTACGACGTGCAGCCGCCGGAGCCACTTGAACTCTGGAAGTCACCGCCGTTCGAGATGACGCGCTACGAGGACAAGGCATTCGGCCGCGGCATCAGCGACAACAAGGCGCACCTCGTCTCGCGCCTGCTTGCCATCCGCGCCGTGAGGGAAGCGCACGGCGGGAAGTTGCCGATCACCATCAAATTCCTCATCGAAGGCGACGAGGAGATCGGCAGCGCGAAGCTGCTCGAGTTCGTGCAGCGATATCACGAGCGCCTCTCCGCGGACGTCGCCTTGTCGGAGGGCGGCGGCATCAACTCCGCGGGCCGCCCGATCATCTCGCTCGGTGTCCGGGGCGTGCTTCACGTCGAGTTGCGTGCGCGCACCGCCCTATCGGATCTGCACTCATCCATGGGTAACGTCGTCCCCAACGCCGCGTGGCGGCTCGTGTGGGCGCTCGCCGCCATCAAGGACCCCGACGACAACGTCCTCATTCCCGGCTTCTACGACGCCGTGCGCCCACCAACGCCCGAGGAAGATGCGTTGCTCCGTGCGGTCCCGTCTGAGGAAGACACCGTGCTCACGAGCCTCGGCCTGCGGGAGTTCATCGGCGGTGCGCGTGGTTACGACTATCAGCGGCGGATCGCGTTTTGGCCCGCCTGCACGATCGATGGGATGGGTGGGGGCTATCAGGGACCCGGCAGCAAGACGGTCATCCCGGCAGAGGCATCCGCCAAGATCGACTTCCGTCTCGTCCCCGACCAGACGCCCGATGACATCACATCGAAGCTACGCAAGCACCTCGACGCCCAGGGGTTCTCGGAGATCGAGGTAACCGCGGAGGAGGGCGAGTTTCCAGCGCGCTCCGACGCCACGCATCCGTTCGTCGGCGTGGTCGCCGGCTCCGCGCGCGAGGTCTATGGCGAGGAGCCGATCGTGCTGCCGAACGCGGCGGGGACCCAGCCGCTTTACCCGATGATGCACGCCCTAGGAGTGCCGTTCGCTTCTGCCGGCCTCTCTTACTTCGCCGGCCGCGCCCACGCCCCTAATGAGAACATCCGCATCGCCGACTTCATCGCTGGCACGCGCCACGTCGCTGCCATCATCCAGCGCCTTCCCGTCCTCGCCCGCAGCCACGCGGACTAGCGGGAGCCGCTTCGCTTGAGATCGGCACGATTGCCTGATGGTGTTGCGTAAGTTCCTCATTGGGCGCCGGTTGCCGCGGTGGATCCCGCTTGCCGTGATCCTGCTGCTCGCGTTCACGGCGCGGATGTCGTGGATCGCGAGCGCGCGGTTTGCGCCGTCGTTCAGTGATGACGCCGGGCGGTATGACTTCCTTGGCCGGTCGCTCGCGGGCGGACGTGGATTCATCCACCCGAACGGCACGGCGACGACGTTCTGGCCGCCCGGGTATCCGTTTCTGCTCGCCGCGGTGTACAAGCTCTACCCGCACTGGCTGCTGGCGGACCACACCGTGCGCGCCGCGCTCTTCGTCAACGGGCTTCTGGGCACGGCGGTGGTTGCGCTCGTTTACGCCATCGGTATGCGTGCGTTCGGGCGGCCAATCGCCACGGTCGCGGCCGGCTTGACGGCGCTATTTCCGAGCCTTGTGTTCTTCGCAGGCGTGACGCTTTCGGAGACCGCCTTCACGTTCGTCTTGCTGCTCGCAATCTGGCTGCTCCTGGAGGCTGAAGCCCGCGAACCGTGGTTGCGCGTCCTTGCTGGTCTGGTGATCGGGTACGCGTCACTCGTCCGCGGGCAGGCCCTGCTGCTACCGTTGGTCGCGGCGCCATTTTGGTACGCAAGTGCACGAACACAAACCCACATCCAACAGCCGGATGGAGAAGGACCAAACTTCCGCGCGACTCCGCCTTCGCCGGACCGATGGAAAAGGGTGCTCTCGCGAGTAGCGTCGGTGGGGCTGCCGGCAGCGCTTGTCGTTCTGCCGTGGAGCGCCCGCAACTACGTGCAGTCGCACGGCCCGGTGCTGATCTCGTCAAACGCGGGCGTGGACTTCTTCATCGGGCACTCGTCCGCGGCGGATGGACGCGGGCGAGTCGTGAACGACCTCGTGTTCCGCTACCCCGAGCTGCCGCCCGCAGAGGCAGAGGCCCGCGTGAGCAGCGATGGGGTCCGCGAGGGGCTGAAGTACGGTGCGCGGCATCCGTTGCACGAAGTTACGCTCTCCGCGCGAAAAGTGTTTTGGCTGTATTCCCGGGACGACGATGCGGTGTTGTGGATCGACGGGCACGGCGAGCGCTTTGTCCTGTCACGCGGCGTCCGGACCGTCCTTCGCGCGCTCTCGAACGTGTACTACTACGCGCTCATCGTCGCGGCTCTTGCGGGCATACGTCGCTGGTGCTCGCTGCAGGATCCGCCGCGTCTGCTGTTGCTGTCGCTCGTCGTGTACTGGACGCTGGTCCACATGGCCTTCTTCGGCGCTCCGCGGTTTCACGCGCCCATCATGCCTGTACTCGCGCTCTGGGCGGCGGCAGGGACGTCGGCAGCGTGGGCCGCGCTTGGCGCGTGCCGCCGGCGAGCACGTTTACGCTTCCAGTCGGAGCGCCGATCTTCGGACATGCTGAAGGCATAAGAGCTCGGGGAGGGTGGCGGCGGCCATGGGCGTTTTTTAATGGCGCTGAGGCACGTTACTCGGAGCTGTTCTTCAACCCTCCGCTTTAAGCCGGCGCTAACGCTCCCGCGGGTCCACGAGCGCGCCGGCGACGAGCGCATCGAAGTGCTCGAGCGCGGGGTCGCGGGGGGCGTCGATGCCGCGGAGGGGGCTGCCGTCGTCGAGGCGGCGGCGCACGAAGAGGTCGGCGACGATGCCCTTGCGGGTGTCGCCGAACTCCTGCAGCTCCCACTCGGCCTGCTCGCAGAGGAGGGCGCCGGCGTAGACATCGCCCATGAACTGGGCGAGCGGGAAGAGCCGCGCCTCCGCCGTAACGCGGTCGAGCGCCTTCCAGGCGTCGATTGCAGCGGACAGGTCTTCGACGCGGCGGGCGACGACGCTCGACGCGGGCGACTCGCCCGAGTTCTCGACCGCCTCGCGGAGGCGCTCGAGGAAGGGGACATCGGCCTGCTCGCGCTCGATGGCGCGGCGGACATCGAGGCAGAGGATGTTGTCGGGGCCCTCCCAGATGGTGTTCACCTGCGCGTCGCGGAGGATGCGGGCGACGGGCCACGTCTCGATGTAGCCGTTGCCGCCGTGGATCTCGATGGCGTCGCTGGCCATGGTGATGCCGAGACGCGCGGTCTTCAGCTTGACCACAGCGGGGGAAATGCGCAGCCGGTGGCGGTCGTGACGCTGGCGCTGATGGTTCGCGTAACCGGCGCCGTCGAGGACCATCGCCAAGCCGGCTTCGACGTCGACGATCATTTCGGCGAGCTTGCGGCGCATCAGCGGGTGGTCGATCAGGGTCTTGCCGAAGGCGGCACGCGAGCGCGCGTAGCAGAGGGACTCGACGAGCGCGCGTCGGGCGCAGCCGAGGCCCATGAGGGCAACGCCGATACGCGCGTCGTTCGTCATCTGCATCATGCGGGCGAGGCCCTGGCCATCGCCGCCCGCGTGCTCGGCGTCGACCGAATCGCCTGACATGAGGAAGGCCTCGGCGTCGACGAACTCGATCTCGCAGGAGGCGACGGCGCGCGTGCCGAGCTTCTCTTTGAGCTGGCGGATGTGGACGCCGTTCGGGCTGCCGTCGCGGCGCTGGCGCATGACGAGGAAGGAGCAGACGCCCTTCACGTTGTCGGGCGCGCCGACGGGCTTGGCGAGCACGACGAACACCTGGCCGTTGGCGTTCGAGGCGAACCACTTGAGGCCGTTGAGGCGATACGCATCGCCATCGGGCACGGCCGTCGTCTCCATAGCGCCGAGGTCGGAGCCTCCGGTGCGCTCGGTGAACATCTGCGCCGTCTCGCCCTCCCATTCGCCCGAGGCGAACTTGCCGAGCACGAGCTCGCGGATGTCGGTGGGCGCGAACTCGGCGACGAGGCGCTGGATCATGCCGGTGCCGGTGCCGATGGCGCAGGCCATGCCGACTTCGGCCTGGTTGAGCATGTAGGACTCGGCCATGCCGGCGATCTCGGTGCGGACTCCGGCGGCGCGAGCGGACTCGACCATGGCGCGCGAGGAGAAGCGGTTGGCGAGGACGTCGCGCTTCGTCTGCTGCGCGGACTCGGGGATGAGTACTTCGCTGACGTCGTGCCCCCAGCGGTCGTACTTCACCAGGCGCGGCGGGTTGCGGTCGGTCTCTTCGGCGCGCTCGGAGACGGGGCCGCCCATGAGCGCGCCCCAGCGTTCGAGGTGGGGCTCGGCCCAGGCGAGATCGTCGGGCGCCATGTAGTAGCGGAGCGCGCGCTGGAGCGACGGGTCGGAGGCGTACCAGTTGAGGCCGGTCGCACCGCGGAAGCGCCCGGAGTCGTAGCGCTCGGCCTTCTCGGCGGATGTGAACGAGGACGTCAATGGAGTGGCGGTGCGGTTGGCATTGACCGAGGCCGTGGAACTCTCACGCTGAGTCGTCATTAGCGCACTCCTTCATCCACCGCATCGCTGGCGTGCAGCATCGCGCCGCCACGATGGATGCGTGAATAATAGCTCCGGACGGGGCTCAGATCGCGGGTGCCTGATGAACTCCCAACTGTGGCGGCCAACTCATGCCAGCTCGCCTGACCGCAACGGTGACAGCAACCCCGGCGGATGAGTGCGCATATTTGCGGACGGATGCCGAAGGCAGTCGTCGATTCTCGATCATGCGCGCGCCTGCGTTCGGCGATGTACAAATGGACACGACCTGTAAGACCGTGTATCGCAGGTTCGAATCCCGCCCCTGGGACCACGACATCAGATTCGAGACGGCCTTCAAAGGCCGGGTCCTTCTGTTCTCTCCCGGAGTTGACGCGACTCTTGCTCCAACTGCCCTCCACTTCGCGATCACGTGGGCCAAAGACGAACTGGGAAGGCCCCTAGCGCGAGCGTAGACGTCGGCCGCACGTCAAGCCAAGGGCGGCAATGAACAGTCCGCTGACAATGGCGCTCGCACCAACGACCACGCTATGGGAAACGGATCGCGTGCGGGGAGCCATTGAGATCGCGGCCAGGTCCGGAGCTTCCGAGAGTCCTCCCACGGACGTCACCCATCGATGCGCGTCGAAGATGAGTGGCGCATTTGCCCGCCCGTTGAGTGCCGCCGCCACGGAGACTGGCTGCGACGGTGGCTCGTAGTACAGCGTGGACGTCGTGTTGAGATAGTTTGTGCAACCCGAGATCCCTGGATCCGTGCACGGTATGGCCTGGTTCACGTAGGTGCCGCTCGAACCGTAAGCGGACGAGTCGCCGGTGCACTGGGTCTCGGCCCCGCCGCCGGGCGTGGAATCATCGAGGTAGTAGGAGGTGTATGCGAAGCCGGTGATGTTCGTGGCGACAGCCGCGGACATCACGACGGTGCCCTGCGCGCCGGTGACCATCTGCCATTGGATGGCGCCGGCGACTGGACTATCCGGTACGCCGTCAATTGTGACACCAGCGGTGTTCAAATCGTTGAAGTAGCTCATCCCGGATGCCGCAGGGCTGTAGTCGAAGAAGTCCATGATGCTCGGGATCGCGTGCACCCGGAGTGCGGTGCGAATGTCCTGTCGCTGCGCGTAGAAGATCTCGTCGCGCTGCGTGCGCGGTCCGCTGTTGGCCCCCGCAAACGAGCGGATGGCGCGCACAGGCCCGCTCTTGTTGGCGACAAAGGCCCCCTCGATCGGGCTCGTGTTGATGTACCCGTCAAACGTATCTTCCGTCCGGCCGCAGGTCCCTGGGGCGAACATCGGCTTGTGGCGGTCGAGGATGTCGACGTTGGTGGCGCCGCCGATGCTGACCTTCATCTGATCTTCCTGCCAGCGGTCACCAAAGTGGTACGTGTAGCTGGGCGACGTGATCGTCGAATTTTCCGGGTTGCCCGCGAGTGCCGGGTGCGTGTCACCGAGGGTATACGTCGTCTTGTAGTTGCCGGAGTTCAGGCTGAACGTGTAGCTGACGTAGGACTGACCGGCGCCCGGGTCAAGGGATCCATCGGACTGGAAGAGATACACCCAGCCGTGTTGCGAGGGAGCGAGCGGATCTGTGACGGCGACCTGCACGCCGGAGCCGGCGACCGTGTTTGGCGGTGGCGCGAGCGAAGGTGGCTTCCCACCGGCATCCATCGACATGAACGTGACCTCATCGTTGGTGTCGAGCGTCGGATCAGAGTCCGCGCCCGTCCACGTGTCCGGGTCGGCATAAAACAACTCCGTCACCGAAGACGTCACGACGCCGTTGTAGACGGTGGTAAAACTCTTCACGTCGCGCTCGTCGATCTGGACGGGGATCTGCGTCTAGGCGCCGTCCCATCGGAAAGCCACGAGATCGTGCGGCGTGATCCCGGTCAGCGACGGGATGTCGCCGCCCGTCAGTACGACGGGGTCTTCCGGCCTGTTTAGAGTGCTGCCGCCGGCGGCTGCGGCCGTCCCGTCGCGGAAGCGCGCGCTGGTAGCCAACAGGAGCAACGCGAGCGTGGCGGACGCCAAGTAGCGCATGGGTGCCTCAACGCAGTTGCGGGGAAGGAGAACGTCTGCCGATCGCACAGGGATTCGGGCAGGCTTATTGTACATCGCGGACTCCCGCGTTTACAGCGGAGCGCCGCCAGCACCCGGCAAGCGGACACGATAGCCCGATCGCAGTGCAGGGGCATGTCTTGATGTGATCGCGTCCCGGCGCGCTGTCCGCGGACGCTACCGACGACGCCGCGACGTGGGTGACGTGACGACGAGCAGGATGAGCCCCCAGCCGAACGACACGGCCTCGGCGAGGATAAGGAGCGGCCAGGGCGACTCCTTCGTCGCGAAACCAGTAGATGAAGGCGATTAGCGCGGCGAGCAGCGTCAACGCTACGACAGCCGCGACCATCTCTTCGACCAGGGCGCGCAGCAGATCCATGGGATCGTCACGATACCTGAGATCGTGCGTAGCCTGCTCACTGGCCACAGCCGACGACCGCCGGTGTCAGCGGCGCGACCAACGTCTTCATCTTGCGGCGCGATCAGTTGCTTTCCCGGGGCACGCACAGATCGCGCCTACTTTCCCACTCTCGATTGTGGACCTGTCCGCCGGGCTCGACCAGACCATGTGGCCCCGGCGGCAAGCCATCTCTCGGCGTGCTCGTGCTCGGGTGCGTACTGCGCGAAACGCGGCGCGCGTGAGCTACTGGCGGACGGCCGTCCTCGCGACAGCCTCCATCACGTTCGCCATTCTTGGCGCCGTCCCGTTTCAGCGCCCTGACATCACGAAACAGCTTCGAGAGACGTCACGAGGCGCACCCGGCGGCGGTCCCGTCCGAGATGACGTCGATGCAAGGGACGTAGAACGCGATCTCCCCGCGTACCCACCCGTCTCGCTCCGCGGTGTCGAGAATCTCCTCGCCACGCCTGTGCCAGCGATAGACGGGCCTCGTGTGCAGTGGAGCGAACGGCGGGCTGCGATAGGCGTAGAACGCGGGGAGTGCATCCGCAAAGGGCGTATCGAGCACATAGCGGTATTCGTCTCCCGAGCGTGTTTCGTAGATGGGAGTCAGGCCGGGCAGGGCGGTGGCCGACGCATAAAACGCGACACCCGCATCCGTGTATGCTCCGCCGGGGGCGACAGGCGCGTAACGCACGATATTCCCGTCGCCGATCCAGCCGTGGATCGCCGCGCCCAAATGCAACTCCACGAACGAGACGTCGTACGGTTGCGGGTTTGCGAACGTCACGTAGATCGTTGAGCCGCCGTCGCGCGAGAGTTCGCCATGGATCGCGCTGCTGTAGCAGTACGGATAGTGACCGCCGGACAGAGCCTGGCAATCCAACCAGGTGACCGGTTGGGACCACGGACCCCACGGCTGATCGGCCAGCCGTACCTTGATGCTCTGGAAATCGGCGTTATACACCGCCAACCATTTGGCCATGTGTTCGTTGAAGGTGACATTGAGCCCGTTATCCGACGGCAGCGGTGACTCTTGAGCCCACAAGGGCTCGGCCTCGCCGGGATGCGCGCTCCAGCCGGCGCCATTCCAATACGTGTAGGCTGACGCTTCGCCGATGTGATCGAGTGGCGCGCGGGCGAGATAATTGCCCGCCTCGGTGTTGACGTACACGAACACATCGTCTCCGACAAGCACGGGTGAGCGGGCGCCGGCGAGTGTGCCTTTGAAGCCGGAGCTTGCATCCCAGATGCGCTCGACGAGCCGCGTCCCGTTGAGTGAGCCCGGCGGTATAACCCCCAACCCGATGGCGCCGACATGCCACTCCGTCGGCGATTGACGATACGTCTTCACCATGTAGAACATGATGCTTCCATCGGGCAGTACCAGTGCGCCGTCGGGCCATGCGGTGGTCTCATCGGCGCGCGGGAACAGTGGCGTGACGATGCCATCGGCGCCGGTCTTGAACGTGAGATCGACGCAGTCGCGGCCGTCAAAGTCAGTACTTGTCGCCAGGCCGGCAGGGATGACATCGCGCCGCCCTCCGGGGCCGTGCCTGAAGGTGTCGCCGAACAGCCAGTACTGCGTTCCGCCAGCAACAACGCTTGCGGCCCCGTCGACGCCCAGTACGGTGGCGTCGGCGGCGGACGGATTATCTCCGACGAGGCGGCACACGCGGCGGGCGGCGACGGCAACGGGCAGGTCCGATGGTACGGCGTAGGTCAGCGGCGGTTCACGGGGAGGCGCCTCGCCCGCGAGTCCGAGAGAAGTGGACCAGGCGGTCCACGCCACGATGAGCACAAGCAGCAGGGCGGCGGCAGGCTTCAAGACGCAATCCTCTTGGCTGACGGCGGATTTCGTAGCAGGGAAGGTGGCACCTTACGACCGGCATTGTCCTGTGCTGGTGCGCTCCGCGCCATGCGGGGCTGCCTTAAGTTGGGGCAACCGGCCGGAATACCACGCCAGTGCTCGGATGGGTTAGTTACTGACAGTCACCGAAACGGTCGCATCGCCGCTGACGTTGCCGGCGTTGTCGACTGCCTGAAACCTCAGCGTGAGGGCCGTTGGTGACAGTCGTCGTGTTCCAGCTCATAGCGTACTGGGCGCTGCCGTCGCAGCCAAAGGCTGTGTCGTCGACCCAGAGACGCACGCTCTGCACGCTAAGATCATCTGGCCGCCCCGCGGCGATGTTCAATCGCGGCCGGAGAGTGTGGCGCCATCCGCCGGCGACGTCACGCCGGCCGCCAGCGCCACGGAATCGGCGTTGGTCACCGTCACATCGGTGGTCACGGTGGAAGTGTTCGAGGCGTTGTCGATGGTCTCGATCTTCAGCGTGTGTGGACCGTTGGTGAAGGCGGTCGTGTCCCACGTCGTGGCGTACGGCGCGGCCCCGTCGTAGCCCTGGTAGGTGTCATCGACCCAGAAGCGCACCTTCTGCACGCCTGCGGCGTCTGAAGCGCTCGCCGTGAATGCGGCGTCCCTGCCGGAGACGGCCGCACCTTCTAATGGCGCCGTGATGCTGGCGGCCGGCGATGTGACGTCCTGGCCGGCCAGCGAGTGAAGGGCGCGAAGAGCGAGGACTCCGCCATAGTCGCACCGGTCCTGAAACTCGCCGCGGGGCCGGTTGAGTTGGGGCTTGATTTGGTCCCAGTAGAGGTCCGCGATCAACTGGTGTCCCGCATCGTTGGGGTGAAACTGGTCCGGCGACAGAAGGTCCCGGCGGTCTTTCAAGGCGTTCCAGAGATCCGCGACAGGTATCCCGCGGCTGGCCGCTTCTTCACGAATGATCGTGCTCCGCTCGGCGGCATGTGCGTACAGTGGATTCGCTTGATCCCAACCGAGCCACGGGACGGTGCTCACGACGATCGTCCCGCCGGTCCCCTGCAGACAGTCCAGCATGAGCCCGTAGCCAATTCTGAATTCGCGCGAGGAAAGGCTGTTATCCTCGACCACGCTGTGGGCGCCCACTTCCACGACGACGAGCGACCGCGGCTGGCGGCCGATGTCCTGGGAGAAGCGAAGATCGATGAACTGACCGCCTAGCGCCGAGATTACGGAGTCGTAGTCGTTCGGCCCCTTGGCGAACCTCGCGTAGTCCAGCCTCTGTCGCAGCAGTTGAACAAATGTTGAGTCCGGCGCGCTTGCGCCGGCGCCATCGGTGATGCTGTCGCCGACGAAGACGATCGAGGCCGACGTCACAGATGCGCCACGTATTCTGTCGGGCTCGTAAGCGCCCGCCCCCGCCGTCAGGGGAACTGAGGCCATTCCGGTCACGCCGACCAGCAGCGCAGTTATGAATGACAGCCGTAGTCTCTTTGCCCTTTTGGCCGATCGCCTGATGGCCCCTTGAGCGACGACGGCGGATAGCGCGGTCCGGAAGCTGTGCTGCCGGCGGAGACCGCCTGTGGCGGCTTCGCGCCGGCATGCGTCGTACTCGCGCCGCAGGGCGGGCGTGACCAGCACTTCCGCCGCGTCGTTCAGCTCTTTGAGCTTCGAGGCCGCCAGCAGATCGCTCGATGCGAGCGCGTGATACCGGCGAGAGAGCTTCCAGTACGCCGAATAGACATCGGCGTCCGCGGCCTGGGGCAAAAGCCCCAGGATCTCGTAGTAGTCGCGGCGGCGCGGCGACGTGTTGACGACTCCTGGCGGTAGGCTCATCAAAAAAGATCAACGCGCCGGTGTTTCGAGCGTTACGGGTGCTGGCACCCCTTCCGGGCTCGAAGCCGAGGGAGCACCGGCACCGCTGTGATCCTTACGCGCGACGTGCGTTCACGTTGCCGTCGGAGAGGGTGAGGAGACTGTCGTGGGGTGCGGCCGCAAAAGCTCGCGGCTGGCGACGAGATTCCAGCCGGGGTCAAGCTTGTGGCAATAGCGTCCGTACGTGACGTATAGATCGCCGTTCTGGTGCGCGAGGATGCCCCCAGCCGAGAACGGTCCGCCCGGCAGGTCCGCCTGCACCGAGTAGAGGACGGCGTCGGTGGAGGTCTTTAGCTGCCGCGGCCGTCGATGCCCTGCGCCTGCAGCTTCAGCGCCAGCGCGCGTTCGATGATCTTCGCCATGCCGAGCTCTTCGGCGGTGGCGAGCGCCGGCTGGAGGAGGGCCAGTGCGCGGTCGCGGTCGCCGGGGGCGGCGCGGGCGAGGAGCATCTTGGCGTACTGGTACCGGTCGTGCGCCACCCACGGCCGCGCGTTCATCTTCTGGTCAAACGCAAGCGCGTCTTCGAAATGCCGCTCGGCGTCGTCGTATCGCTCCATGACCGCGGCCATCATGCCGAGCTGGCGCGAGGCGGAGCCGGTGCAGAACGCGGGCACGCCCCCGACGATGTTGCGCCCGGCGTAGGGGAGCAGCAGGTCGTAGAGCGTCGTGGCACGAGCGGCGTCGCCGAGATAGTCGCACACCTCCGTGAGCAGTTGGATGCTGAGGAGCCAGGTGAAGTCGCGCGGCAGAGCGGCAAAGCCTTGCGTGGCCAGCTCCTCGAAGTCGCGGCGCGCCTCCTCCGCGCTGTCGATCTCGGCGTGGACGAACGCCAGCGCGCACTTCCATGCCATTGAGTCGGGGTACTGCTTTACCTGCGCCGTCGCGAGCGGCTCGACCTCGGCCAAACGGCCCTGGAGGTGGCGGAGGTTGACGAACTGGCCGCCGAACATGAGCACAGGTAACTCGCCCAGGACCTGCTGTCCGAGGACGAGCGCCTCTTGCATAAGCCTGAATGCCTCGTCGAAGCGCCCTTCCAGCAACGGTCTCATGGCGAGCGCGCACGAGGCGCCCCACATGCGCCCCGCCTGGCGAACCTCCCTGGCGAAGGCAAGATTCGCCTCGATATCGCGCTGGGAACCGTTGATATC
>JALYKW010000041.1 GCA_030774575.1 Chloroflexota bacterium
GGATTGGCCCGCCGCCTTTCGGTTTCACCGCGCGCGTGGTGATAAACTTCGCAGCATGAGCGCGGGCCTGCCTACAACCTACCCCCTACAACCTGCAACCTACGTCGATTGCTCGCAGCACATCGAGGATCTCGCCGTCGCGCACCGCGCGAAGGGCGCTCTGCGCCGGCTCATGGCTGCCGGACCGGAAGCCACCCCTGCACTCCGCAACGGGCTGCGCCACGCGGATCCCGCTGTGCGTGTTGGCTGTTGCATCGTCCTCGACCACTATCTCGACGAGGCGGCGCTTCCCGAGTTGATCGCGAACCTCGACCACGAGAATGAGGACGTCCGGCAATGGGCGATGCACGCTCTCGCGTGTGATCGGTGCAAGGAAGGCGCCTGCCGCCCCGGCGAGGACGACGTCGTGCCCATCGCCCTCCGCATGCTCGCGGACGACCCGAGCCGCCGCGTGCGCGCTCAGGCAGTGCACCTGCTCGGCCTCAGTGCGGCGATCCGCCGCCAGGACGTCACCGTGGCGCTGGAGCGAGCGCGAGAATCGGATCCCGACCCCAACGTGCGGAAGATCGCGCGCAAGTACGCACCCGGCGGCGCGATCTACGAGCGCACGGTGTCCGGCCGCGCCGCGGCACCCACCGCCGGCGCGCGCCGGCCGTACCGGCGCAAGCCGAGGCGGGCGCTAGCCTGAGTCGGCGCAACGCCGGTCCGTTGTGCCGTCAGCTACCCCGCCGCGCTCGTGACGACCTTGGGCGTGGAGCAGATTACGATCACGAAGTAGCCGCGGCGTGAGCCCAGGCAAGTGCAGCTCGAACAGCGGGTCGAATCAGAGAAGTAAAGAGGGGGAGGCCCGAAATGGGCCTCCCTGCTTATTCTGAAAATTGGTGGAGCCGAGGGGGCTCGAACCCCTGACCTCAACACTGCCAGTGTTGCGCTCTCCCAATTGAGCTACGGCCCCACGTGCGGCTTGCCGAAGTGCGCTCCATCGTATCAACCGTCCCTTACGCCCGCAACGAACGCGGTGCCATGCGCGGCCGCCACATCTCCGTCCGTTCCTGCGGGATTTCCCCGCTTGCCGCCGCTTCGAGTCGATCACATATACTGCCACACACGAATCGCAGACGACGCGAAACGCAGCGATCCGGAGCATCAGGCGTATCTCAGAGAGCCGGCGGCGGTGCGAGCCGGCAGCCGACGCGCCCAGCTCGCCGGTGAGCGGAGACGGTGACCGCGCTCAAACGCGCAGCCGCCTCCGGGACCGCCCGTTACAGCGGAACTGAGTGCCTCGCCGCAGCGGGGAACCAGGGTGGTACCGCGGACTTGCCCTCCGTCCCTGTTGGACGGTGGGCGTTTTGTTTTGTGCGGAGAAGGACCGGCGGAAATGGCCGACAGGAGAGACGAGGCGGTCCCTTGTTGATCGACGCCACGACCCAGTGGGCAATCGTTGGAAGGATCGCGCTCGCGGCGGTCCTCGGCGCCGCCATCGGGCTCCAGCGCGACTATCGCGGCTACCCCGCCGGCGTCCGCACCGTGGCCCTCGTGTGCATGGGCTCGGCGCTCTTCGCCGATATGTCACGGCTATACGGGGGCGATGACCGCATCGCGGCGCAGATCGTCACGGGCATCGGTTTCCTGGGCGCGGGGCTGATCTTCCGCGAGGGCTCCAGCGTCAAGGGCCTCACCACGGCCGCGACGATCTGGTGCGCCGCCGCCGTCGGCATCGCCGTGGGGGCGGAGGGCTACATCATCGCGATATTCGGGTCGCTCTTCACCATCATCCTGCTCGAACTGAGCCCGATCACAAAGAACGTCCGTCCCGACGTCCGTAACGGCCGCAGGCCCCGGACATTGGCGGGCGACCCGGAAGACGACGAGCGGGAGCCGGAGGAATAGCATGGCTTGGCTGCCGGTCCTCGCGCTTACATAGGGGCACGGTCCCGCCGTGTCCCGCTATCCGCAGCAGCGAGTATGTCTTCACCCGCAGCGGAGGTTCCGGCCATGACAGAGAACACACAGACGAAGCAGCGCCCCCGGCAGGTCGAGCGATACGACCCGCGAGCCATCGAGACGAAGTGGCAGGCGCGATGGGAAACCGACCACCTCTACGAAACCTCCGACGATGACCCGCGCCCCAAGTGGTACGCGCTGACGATGCTCCCCTACACCTCCGGCGACCTCCACATCGGTCACTGGTACGCAATGGCGCCGTCCGACACCGCCGCCCGCTACAAGCGGATGTCTGGCTACAACGTGCTCTTCCCTATGGGCTTCGATGCTTTCGGCCTGCCCGCCGAAAACGCCGCCATCAAGAACCAGACCCACCCGGCCGAGTGGACCTTCGCGAACGTCGAGCGCATGCGCGGACAGATCAAGCTCATGGGCGCGATGTTCGACTGGCGCCGCGAAGTCGTCACGGCCTCGCCCGACTACTACAAGTGGACGCAGTGGTGGTTCCTCAAGCTGCTCGAACACGACCTGGCGTACCGCAAGAAGGCCTCGGTCTGGTGGTGCCCGAACGACCAGACGGTGCTCGCCAACGAGCAGGTCGTCGACGGCCGTTGCGAGCGCTGCGACACGCCCGTCACCAAGCGCGACCTCGAGGGGTGGTTCTTCCGCATCACGAACTACGCCGACGAGCTGCTGGACTTCTCGAAGATGCAGTGGCCCGAGCAGATCCAGTCGATGCAGCGCAACTGGATCGGCCGCAGCGAGGGTGCCGAACTCCGCTTCGGGCTCGATGTGCCGGGCATCGACACCAAAGAAGTGCGCGTCTTCACCACGCGCCCCGACACCGTTTGCGGCGTCACCTTCTTCGTGGTCGCACCGGAGCACCCGCTGGTTGAACAGATCACCACGGCCGAGCAGCGCGACGCGGTGCGTGCGTATGTCGAAGCCGCGCGCCGCGAGACCGAGATCGAGCGCATGTCGACCGACCGCGAGAAGACCGGCGTCTTCACCGGCGCTTATGTGACCAACCTCTTCAACGGCAAACAGATTGCCGTCTGGACCGCCGATTACGTGCTCTACACCTACGGGACCGGCGCCGTCATGGGCGTGCCCGCGCACGACCAGCGCGACTTCGAGTTCGCCAAGAAGTACGGGCTCGACATCGTCCCGGTCTTCGATGCTGCGGATGCGGACGGCGGCGAGCTGGTGCAGGCGCTGCCCCACGGCGGCCGCATGATCAACTCAGGCCCCTTCGACGGCACACCCGATGCGGAGGCGATCCCGGCTGTCGTGAAGTACGCCGAGGAGCATGGCTTCGGCCGCGGCACCGTCAGCTATCGGTTGCGCGACTGGGGTATCTCGCGTCAGCGCATGTGGGGCGCGCCGATCCCAATCATCTACTGCGAGACGCACGGCGCCGTGCCCGTCCCCGAGCGCGACCTGCCGGTGGTGCTGCCCGACGATGCGGAGTTCCGCCCGACGGGCGAGTCGCCGCTGACGTACCATCGGGAGTTCCTCAACACGACCTGCCCTGTCTGCGGCGAGCCGGCCCGCCGCGAGACCGACACGCTCGACACCTTCATGTGCTCGTCGTGGTATCAGCTCCGCTACATCGACCCCCACAACGACGAGCGTCCCTTCAGCCGCGACCTCGCGCGCAAGTGGCTGCCGGTCGATCAGTACACCGGCGGCTCCGAGCACGCGGTGATGCACCTGCTGTACTCGCGCTTCTTCACAAAGGCCGCGCGCGACATGGGGATTCTCGAGTTCGACGAGCCCTTCACACGGTTGTTCAACCAGGGCCAGCTCCTCGGCCCCGACGGGCAGCGAATGAGCAAGTCGCGCGGCAACGTCATCGCAGCCGACACCCAGATCGAGCGTTGGGGTGTCGATACCTTCCGCACGTACCTGATGTTCCTCGGCCCATGGAACGAAGGCGGGCCCTACGACCCGAGCGGCATCAACGGCGCGCACCGCTGGCTCAACCGCGTCTGGAACGTCGTACTCGGTGGCATCGAGACAGCGGCGAAGGCCGATGCGCCGGAGACCCGCGAGCTGCGCCGCTGGACCCATAGGACGATCGAGAAAGTGACCGGCGACATCGGCGAGTTCCGCTTCAACACGATGATCGCCGCGCTGATGGAGTACACGAACTACCTCACTCGCCTGCGCGAGACGGGCGCCGTCGTCGACGCCGCGGCATGGGACGAGGCGCTGCAGTCCATGGTGCTCATGATCGCGCCGACGGTCCCCCACATCGCCGAGGAGCTGTGGGAACGCATCGGCAAGCCGTACAGCGTGCACACGCAATCGTGGCCACGGTTCGATGCGGAACTGGCGGCCGCCGACGAAGTCGAGGTGCCGGTGCAGGTCAACGGCAAAGTCCGCGACCGCCTGATGCTCCCGCTCGACGCCGCGGAGGACGACGCCCGCGACCGCGCGCTGGCGAGCGCATCGGTGCAGCAGCACATCGCCGGCAAGGAGATCGCGCGCGTGATCTACGTGCCGAACCGCCTGATCAACATTGTGGTGCGGGGATAACGGTGGGGCAATTCAAGCTCAGGAACGTCGCGATCCATGTGCTGATCACGATCGCGATCATCGCGATCGTCACATCGTTCTTCCGCGGCGGTTCCGCCTCCGGCGCGAATTCGCTTGCATTTAGCGATGTCGTTCAGGCTGGGCGCGACGGAAAGGTCGATAGCATCGACGTCACAGGACAATCGCTTTCCGTGCGCATGAAGAACGACGCGACTGTCTATCATTCGCGGATGGCCAAAGACACCGACCTCCCGCGCGTGCTGATCGACAGCGGCGTAGACCTCGGCGGTGTGACCGGCGTGACGGTGCGTTATCACGGAACGGGTAGCGTCGGAATCGGCGGCTGGCTCTTCGCGGCTGCGCCGATTCTCGTAATTGCCGTGATCATGGGCATACGGATGCTGGCGCTTCCGCTCTGGAAAAGCTCGCGCTCCGACGACCGCACGAAGCCGCCTGCGGAGACGATTAGCTGAGAACGTCGGTCCTCCGTCGAATCAGCGGTTAGCATTGCTAAGCGGCGCGAAGCGACGCTGCAGTTCGGATCGCGTCGACGGTGAGCGTTGGATATTCCGCCAAGATCTCGGCGTCCGACATTCCGGCGGCGATAGAGTCCAGCACCACGCTCACGGGGATGCGCGTGCCTTTGATGCAGGCCTGGCCATGAGCGATCTGCGGATCGACGGATCTGAGATTCAGCTGATCCACGAATCGCCTCTCTTCACGTGCCCAGTGTGCAAGCATCGAAGCCAAGCCCTGGCTCCCGCCACAGCGTGGGCCATCCGACTTCCGACGTCCGGCCTCCGAAAACCTTACTCCCCCCGCGGCGCTTTGAACTGCATTCGCATCATCGCGTCCCAGCCGCGGTCCGGGAGCACCCGCCGCGTCAGCATCAGCATGCGCGCCGCCGCCGTCACCGGATAGCGCGTGCGCGGATGCTTCGCCGATACCGCCTTCTCGATCGCGCGCGCGACGGCCTCCGGCCCTGCTGCCATCGGCCCCTTGTACGTGCCGCGCACCCGCTCCGAGACGCTGGCGTTGAATGCAGCGTAGGGCGCGGCATCGCGTGACGCCGCGGCGTCCATGCTGCCGATCGACGTGTCTTCGAACTGCGTCTTGAGCGGCCCCGGCTCCACGACCGCCACATCGATGCCGAAGCCGCGCACCTCGAACCGGAGCGCGTCGCTGATCGCCTCGACGGCGTACTTCGTCGCGTGATAGATGCCGCCGCCCGGAAAGACCAGCCGCCCGCCCATCGAGCTGACGTTAATCACGCGCCCCCAGTGCTGCTTGCGCATGCCGGGCAGCACCAGCTGCGTCAGCCGCACCAGCCCGAAGACGTTCGTCTCGAACTGGCGGCGCACCGCATCGAGCGGCACCTCCTCGATGGCGCCGTCCTGCCCGTAGCCGGCATTGTTGATGAGCACGCCGACGGCGCCATGCGCGCGCTCGATCTCGGCGACTGCCTTTCGCATCGATGCTTCGTCGCAGACATCGAGCGCCAGCAGCTTGCACCCTTGTTCCGCCAGGTCGGCGATCGCCTCCAGCCTTCGTGCGGAGGCGTACACGGTCCAGCCGCGCGAAGAGAGCCGCACCGCCGTCGCCCGCCCGATGCCTGTCGAGCACCCGGTGATCAGGACTGCTTTCGAGATCGCGTCGGGCATGACGGCCTCCGCTTCGCTGTGTCTGTCTGGTGCGACAATTGTAGACCGACCGGCGGCGTCAGGTCAGATAGGCAGTGACTTCAACGAGTTTCTGTGCGACGGGATCCACGCCCAGTCGAAATTCTCCGAGCGTTACGGCGCCGAGCAGCGGCATGCTGCCTTCGTCGCCGAAGACGACGACGGTCGCCTTGATCCGGCCGTCGAGCCGGACGCTCGTCTGGCCAACATCGCGGAGCACGATCTGGCCATTCGCGAGCTGGAACCGGCCCCGATCGTGCGGCGTCACGCCGAGATTTCTCAGCATGGATGCCGGCAGCGACGTATGGCTCGCGCCCGTATCCACCAAGGCCGATACACGCTCAAACCGCGTCGCTTGCGGATCGCCTATCTCAAGCTCAATCGTAAACACGCCCACGCTACCTCACGTCGTTACAGCTGCTTCGCCAGGGTCACCAGCTCACCCACGACCTCGTACCGCCCGAACGACGGTATCAGGTAGGTCCCCTGCACGAACGGCCGGCACTCCTCGAGCAACTCCCGCGCGTGGGCGATGCCCTCGGCGATGCCGTTCTCGCCGGCGAGCCGCATGCGCTCCCGCACGTTCTCCGGCACGAACACGCCGGGCAGTTCGTTGTGGATGAACTCCGTGTGGCGGTGACTCTGCAGCGGCATGATCCCCACAAGCACCGGCACGTCGATCTTCCCCAGCCGCTCCAGGAAGCTGCCGAGAGTCTCCGCGCTGTACACCTGCTGTGTCATCAACACGTCGGCGCCCGCATCCAGCTTGCGCCGCACCCGGTCGATCTCCAGATCGATGTTGTCCGCCGTCGGGTTCGCCGCGCAGGCGATAAAGAAGTCGGTGCCTTTGCCGATCGAGTTGCCCGCCCAGTCCGTGCCTTCGTTCAGCATCTTGAGGATACGAATGAATCCGATGGAGTCGACATCCCAGACGCCCGACGCGCGGCCATAATCGCCGGTCGACGGCGGGTCGCCGGTGAGGGCGATGACGTTGCGGATGCCGAGCGCGTGCGCGCCCAGCAGGTCGCTCTGGATCGCCATCAGGTTCCGGTCACGCGACGTAAAGTGGATGATCGTCTCGATGCCGGCCTGCCGCTGCATCAGCACAGCCAGCGCGATCGCGCTCATCCGCACGCGCGCCATCGGGCTGTCGCCGATGTTGATCGTGTCGGCACCCAGCGCCTTCAGGTGCGCCGCGCCCTCGAGCGCCTTGCGCGGGTTTAGTCCCCGAGGGGGATCGAGCTCGACGCTCACCACGAACTCGCCGGCAGCCAGCTTCTGCCGAAGCGTCCGCGGCGTCTCGGCGTCCGACGTGAGCGCGCCCGGCTCAGCCGGCGTCGTCACGGTGATGGGCCGCGCTCCCGTCGGCGCCAGCGGCGCCCGGCCGCGCGTATTCCACTCGCCCTGCAGCGCCTCGCGCATCGCCGAAGTGTGCTCGGGCGTCGTGCCGCAGCAGCCGCCTACGATATTCGCGCCGGCCGTCACCAGCTTCTGCGTGTATTTAGCGAAGTAGTCCGGAGTCGATGGATACACCAGCCGCTTATCCATGAACTTCGGCAGGCCGGCGTTCGGCATCGCCGAAATGCGGATCGATGAGTTCGCCGACATCTGCTCGACGACTTCGAGCACCGACTGCGGCCCCAGGCTGCAATTGATGCCGGCGACGTCAGCGCCAAGCGAGCTGGCGACGTTCGCCACCTCATCCGGCGGCTCGCCGCCGTACGTGCGGCCGTCACGCTGGAACGTCACCTGCGCGACGATCGGCAGGTCGCAGCACTCCTTCACACCCAGGATCGCCTCCCGCAGCTCCGCTATGTCCGGGAAGGTCTCGAGGATGATCAGGTCGCAGCCGCCTTCGAGCAGCGCCTCCGCCTGCTCCCGGATCGCCGCCCGCACATCCTCCGGCCGCACATCGCCGAGCGTCGCGAGCATGCGTCCCGTCGGCCCGATGGACCCGGCGACAAACACCGGGTGGCCGTGGATCTCTCGCGCGTCGCGAGCCAGCCGCGCTGCCTTGAAGTTGATGTCGCGTACCCGCGTTTCCAACCCGTGCTTCGCCAGCCGGAAGCGGTTCGCGCCGAACGTGTTGGTCTCGATGATGTCCGCGCCGGCGGCGATGTACTCCTCGTGCGCGCGGCGGATGGCGTCCGGCGCCTCGAGCACCAGGGCGTCGAGCGAGGGTGCCGCCTCGAACCCGCGGGACTGCAGCAGCGTGCCCATGGCGCCATCGGCCAGCAGCACACGCTGCTCGAGCGCGGCGAGGAAGGGGCTTTTCATCGTGCGTCAAGTATAGCGATGCTCAGGATCGCGCCTATCGGGACTACGCCTACGAAGGCGCATGTCCGCCAGGAGGAACGTTCTACTCTTCCCGCTGCTCCGTCCGGTAGAGGTCGTAATTCGCCGACTGACCCGCGGTGGCGCCCTCGTGCGCGGCCGTCACGACCTGGTGCGAGAACATGCGCGTCAGGTCGCCGGCGGCGTAGAGCTTCGCGAGCCCGGTGCGCTGCTCTTCGTCCACCTCGACGTAGCCGTCTTCCGAGAGCTTTGCGCCCAGCGCCTTCGCCAGCTCCGAGTTCGGGCGCGATCCCTGCTGGCTCACCATCATGTCCAGCTCGATCCGCCGCCCATCGCGGAGCTCGACGCTCCGCATCATGCCGCTCTCGCCGTGCACACGCGCGATGCAACCTTCGGTCACCGGAACTCCAGCGTTATCGAGGTTCCGCCGCGAACGCTCGCTCAGTTCGAGTTCCGCCGGTTCGCAGTTCGTCAGGAAGGTGATCCGGTCCGTGAAGTTCTGGAATTGCAAGCAGGTCATCGCCGCCTCGTCGCTTCGTCCGACCACGATCACCCGTTTGCCTCGCGTCGTCCAGCCGTCGCAGGTGATGCACCAGAACAGGGATCGGCCGACGTACTCCTCCACGCCTTCGAACTCTGGAAACTGATCCACGACTCCGGTTGCAAGGATCAGCGTGCGTCCCATGACGTCTTCGCCGCCGCAATCAACGCGAAAATCGACGCCGTCGCGAGTCACTGCGTCGACCCTCGATTCGGCGAACTGCACGCCGAAACGCACCGCCTGCTGCTGCCCGAGGCGCCGCAAGTCGCGCGCGGCGATTCCATCCGGAAAGCCGAGATAGTTCTCGTTTACCTCGTGGCTCGTCGATCTGCCCTCACCGGCGTCGACGACCAGCACGCTGCGATTGAATCGGGCCAGGTAGATCGCGGCCGAAAGCCCCGCCGGCCCGCCGCCCACGATGAGGCCGTCGTAGGTCTTGCATCCCGCGGGCGCCGCCCCGCCCGGCACGTCCTGCTGCGGATACGGTGTCTCTCCCTGGCGAATGGAATCACCCACACGGAAGTATCGCGGGCGCCCGATTGCACGCGGGCGGACAGAACGGAGAGCGGTGTGGCGGTTGGATGTCGGAAGGCGCAACCTTAATCCGCGCGACCCGTGTGGGCGATGCGGTTGATGCTGGCCGCCAGATAGCCGCCCCCGAATCCGTTGTCGATGTTCACCACACCGACGCCTGCGGCGCACGAATTCAGCATCGACAGCAGCGGCGCCAGCCCGTTGAAGCTGGCGCCATAGCCGATCGACGTCGGCACGGCGATGACAGGCGACGACACGAGACCGGCCACCACGCTCGGCAGCGCGCCCTCCATGCCCGCCACCACAACCAGCGCACGCGCCTCTCGCAACGCCGGGAGCTGGTCGAGCAATCGGTGCAGCCCCGCGACGCCGACGTCGTACATCCGCTGGACGGCGTTACCGGCGATCTCCGCCGTGATTGCCGCTTCCTCAGCCACCGGCAGATCCGCCGTGCCCGCGCAAACCACAGTGACGCCCTCGACTTTCGGCACAGGCAGCCGCTCCACCGTGACGCATCGCGCGATCTCGTGGTGCCGTGCATCCGGAATCGCTTCGAGCAGCGCTCGCGCTGCCGCAGGCTCCAGCCGCGTCGCCAGCAGGCGGTCGGAGCCCTCCAGCAGCGAGCGTGCGATGCCGACGATCTGCTCCGGCGTCTTGCCGAGACCCAGGATGACTTCCGGCATCCAGTCCCGCAGCGCGCGGTGATGGTCCACCTTCGCGAAGCCAATGTCTTCGTAAGGCATGTGTCGCAATTCTTCGACAGCCGCGCCGATCTCGGTACGCCCCTCGGCGACCGATGCCAGCAATTCCCGCAGCCTGTGCTCGTCGATGGTCGTACTCCCGTGGATTCCGCTGGCTCATGATAACAGTGACCGCGGCCGCCGCAGCCCGCTGTTCAACCCGTATGTCTCCCCGGATCCGCAGCGTTGGCGACACCGGGAATACCAGCGCACCGCCGCCGTCATCTCCAGGTCCGGACTCCGCCGGCGCTGGTATCGATCTGATCGACCACGTCGAGCACCTCGGTTAGCGAGCGCACCACCGGCGCATCCACCGCCGCTGGCGCGTTGCCGTCGCGGTCGATGAGGATGGGGTGCAGCCCCGCTGCGCGCGATCCCAGCACATCAGCCAGATACGAATCGCCCACGTACACCGTCTCGTCCGCGCCCACGCCGGCGCGGGACAGCGCATAATGAAAGATCTCGCGATGCGGCTTCGAAGAGCCGACGACAGCCGACGCCACCACGAAGTCTATCAGCCGCGTGATCTCGTGCGCGTGCAGGATCGGCAACAGATCGCTGCCCCAGTCGGAGACGACGCCCAGGATCAGGCCACGCCCACGTGCCGCCAGCAGCGCCTCGATGGCGTCCGGGAAGGGCTGCCATTGCGCGGGGTTCTTGTACCAGTCGTACAGCGCACCGCCCGCCGACTCGATCTGCGCCCGCGGCAGGTCCGGCGCGATGTTGCGCAGAGCGTAGGCGTAGTACTCCGTCCAGAAGCTCCGCGCCGCGCCATCCGATGCGTACGATCCAAGGCCGTCTTCGCCGAGCCGCGAATAGAAGAACGCCGCGACGTCGGGAAACGCCGTCCGCTGTTCCGCTTCAATAGCGAGCCCCAACTGGTGCGAGAGAAAGTCCCACACCTCGTCGATCTCCGCCCGAGGCCGCACGAGCGTGTGTCCCGCGTCGTAAAAGATGGCCCTGATCATCCTTAGGAGGGTATAGGGTGAACCATTAGGCGGCACCAACGTAGCCGCGCAGCTTCAGCTGCGCCTTCCGCCGACCGCAGCTGCTCTCCCGCAAATCAACAACCGATAACAACCGTATGGAACACCCACCAGACGAACAGTTCCGGACGCTGCTCTGGCAGAAGCTGGTGCCGCTGCTCGGAGTCCCTGTGTTCGGCGCGCTCCTCGTGCGCGCCCCGATCACCGCTGGCTGGAGCCTGACCACATGGAGCGTCCTCGGAGCACTCGTGAGTGCCGCCATCGCGATCTACCTGCTGAGGGCGTGGCAGCAGGCGAAAATCGTCCTCAACGCCGAGGGTCTGCGCATGTATGTCGCCGGCCGAGCGGTCATCTGGCCGTGGCAAGACCTGCTGAATGTCAAGCAGGTCGGCCGCTATCGCGTGCGTATGTGCTACGACGTCGGCCGCGACGATGGTACGCACACCCACATCAGCATCGACCTCACCGACAGTGATGCCTTCACAGACGCGATGCTCGACCGTTACGCCCTCTCCCAGGGCGAAGAGCTCGCAGACGACCAGTCCCGGGCCGCCTGAATCAGCGCGTACCAGCGACCAGTTGCATCCCTTACCAGAACCCACGTAGAGGCGTCCCTCGGGGCGCCCGTCACCTCGAGAAGCGACGCAGCCAGGTACACCGCAAGCCGATCCCTCAACCGCCCCTCTCACCCGCTATCGATGAGCCCTGCGCAAAACGGCGTCAGCCGCCGCAACCAGCCAAACCAGCGACCAGCACTGACGACTGTCAACTGCCGGGGAGCTGGCGGCCGCGCCGGTCGCACGCGCCGCCGCAGAGGCCGCAGCCGTATAGACGCCGGCCAAACGCAGTGTGCTTCCGACTATCGTTCCTTTGACGCGCGTTGTGTCTTGAGCTTCTGGGTCCTCGTCGGCGAGCTCCCCTTCCCTCGTAGGGAAGGGGTCGGGGGTTAGGTCGGGCGGGGATGCGAGGGCGCGCGTTTGACGGGCGGGAACTGAAGAAGCGATGGAAGCACTACGCTATGCGGCGCCCGGCGGATCGAAGCGCTGCTTGAAGCTGAACGCGTGGGGCGTCGCGCCGTGCTCCCGCAAGTGCGCAAGCCGCTCTTCCGCTTCCTCGAGCGCTGGGACGTGCCCGGCCGGGATCCACCACAGCACCAGGTACGCCTCGGCCGGTTGCTCGAACCACTCGCGACGCCTGCGAAACATCTCCACATGGTCGCTGTGATACGTGTACTCGAAGAGCGCCTCGACCGACTCCCACACCGTGACGTTCACGAGCACGCGCGCGTCGTCGTTGATGCGTACGGAAGTCGACGTCCCGTCTTCGGTCTTCAGCCTCCAGACGAACCCCGGACTGTGGTCTCCGAGCGTGTTGATGCGCTCCAACGCGCCGACGAAATCTGCGATGCTCGGGTCATCGAGCGGTGCAACGAGCCGGGCGACGTTGTACTGAGCGAGATGGAACTGCGCCTCGCCCTCGATCACGGACGCGAAAGAATGAGGCTGGCGTTGTGACCGAGGCCAAACGCGTTCACCATCGCCTTCGTGCCATGCAGCCGCCGTACGTCGCCCGTGACAACCTCGAGCTGCCCGCAGTCCTCGCCTTGCGCCTCGAGGTTTGCGGTCGGCGGTATCAGACCCGACTGCAGCGCGTAGATCGCGGCCAGTAGCGAAAACGGTCCGGACGCACCCAGCGTGTGCCCGATCGTGCCCTTGATCGCGGTCACCCACAGCTTGTCGGTGTTCGGTCCCCACACCCGGCGGATCGCCTGCCCCTCGATCGCGTCGAGCGGGCCCCCACCGGCACTGGCGAAGATCACGTCGATCTCGCCCTGCAGCGTCAGGTCCCACTTGATCAGCGCTGCCTGCATCGCGCGCGCAGTATCGACGACGTTTGCCGCGCCGAGCGCCACCGGCGACCGGTTGAACGTCGTGCCGTACCCGTCGATGTACGCGAGGATGTGCGCGCCGCGCCGCACAGCGGTGTCTTCGTCCTCCAGCACGACCATGGCGGCGCCCTCGCCCAGAGCGAAGCCGTCGCGTTGCGCATCGTAGGGGCGCGCGGCGTGCTGTGGGTCGCCGTTGTTGTGACTCAGCATCCCCAAACGTTCGAAATGCCCGATCCCCTCGGCTGTCACCGGAGCATCCGCGCCGCCCGCAACGGCGATGGCACAATCCTCGCGCCGGATCCACTCCGCCGCTTCGCCGATCGCCATCAACCCGCCGGCCGCGCCGTTCGAGAGATGCGACACCGGCCCCGCCGCGCTCACCGTCCGCGCCACGTTCGCAGCCGTCGTGACCGTGCGCTCGGACATCTCCGTGCCGACCGCGACGCCAATCTGCGCGACGGTCTCCGATGTGATCGGCACTGCCGCTTCGACCAACGCCTGGATCGCCGCATCGGCTGCGAGCAGCCCGCGCCGGTCGAGCATCGCAACCGCCTCCGGATCGATGTCATCGCGCGGGGCGTAGTCACGCGCTTCCGCGGCGATCTGGCATTCCAGGCTCCTGGCGTCGAAGCCGCTGATCGGCGCGACCGCACTCCTCCCTGCCTGGAGACCTGCCCAGAACGATGCCGCGTCGCGCCCGAAGGCCGAAACCGCACCGACGCCGGTGATGCACACGCGCTTCGCCTCGTCCGCCATGCCCAGAGGTTATCGAGCGTCGCGCGTAATCGATAGCGCTCCCGCTCCCTGCGACGGCGCCACCCTGCATGCGAATTGTCGCGCCACTCGTGGAGTACTGAATGGTATTCCGGTGAGTCACATCAGCCTTGTTTGTGTGACCGGATCCCCGATGTTAGACTCGCTGTGAGGGGAGACGAAGAGCTGGAGCAGCGCCGTTCCCCGCCGCACGGCGCGATAGGTGATGAGGTATATGACAGCAACAGCAACACGATCGCGGGCGAAAAACGACCAGGCCGCAACCCTACGAACCATGATGCCCTGGGTGCTGGTCACCGAAATCTACTGGATGTCCTACAAGCTGCTCGAGCGGCGCTTCTACCACATGGGTGTGTCGGCATCGCAGGCGCGGGTCTTGGCGGTGCTGCACTTCGCGAAGGGACCGATCAAGCCGAGCCTTGTGGCGACGCTGCTGTTTCAGGAGACGCAGAGCATCACGGGCATCCTGCATCGCATTGAGTCGCGTGGTTGGGTAACGCGGTCGCCTGACCCGAAGGACCGTCGTGCGGTCGGCCTCCTGCTCACCGAAGAGGGCCACAAGGTCACCGAGGAGATCATCCAGATCTCCCACGAGCTCTACAACGACATGTTTGCCTCGGTCCTCAATGCCACCGAGAAGCGGCAGATTGAGAGCGCCCTGAAGAAGGTGCGCGCCCTCGGCTTTAAGATGCCGGAGACCGACTTCAAGCTCCGTCGCGCCCAACAATATCCCGCCTGGAAGGACTGACCGCAGGGCTCTCTCCGTATTGCATTTGAGATGCGGCTCCGCTACGGCGTGACGCCTCTTGGCGTGGCTTGGCACGAGCAGCGGCAGGGCGTGTCCGTCAGCTCAGGAGGTCTGCCGGACCCGCATGAGCCCGCTTGCCCGTGCCTCGGCTCGAACGTAAGATCGCAGTCCACGCAACCGCGAACCAGTGAACTGCGGAGGCAGCCATGCCACAACAATTCAAGGGCGTTATCGGACGCAGCGTCGCCGATTCGAAGCCCGACTGGCCGCAGCCCGTCCGCGCGCGAGAGGGCGCGCCCAACGTCCTCTACATCGTGCTCGACGACGTTGGCTACGGGCAGATCAGCGCCTTCGGCGGCTTGTGCGAGACGCCAAACCTCGACCGCCTGGCCGCGAACGGCCTGCGATACAGGAACTTCCACACCACCGCGCTTTGCTCGCCGACGCGCACCTGCCTGCTCACGGGACGGAACCATCACTCCAACGCTATGGCGAGCATCGTCGAGAACGCGAGCGGCTTTCCCGGCTACACCGGCGAGATCCCCTTCGAGAACGGGTTCCTCTCCGAGATGCTCACGCCGCACGGCTACGCGGCGTACGCCGTCGGCAAATGGCACCTGACTCCGCACCACGAGATGAATATGGCGGCGCGCAAAGACCGCTGGCCGCTGGGCCGCGGATTCGAGCGGTTCTACGGCTTCCTCGCCGGCGACACCAACCAGTGGCATCCCGATCTGGTCTACGACAACCATCCCATCGAGCAGCCGAAGCCGCCCGAAGACGGCTACCACCTCACCGAAGACCTCGCTGACAGAGCGATCGAGTTCGTCACCGACCTCCGGAACGCCGCTCCCGACAAGCCGTTCTTCCTCTACTTCTGCACCGGCGCCGCGCATGCGCCGCATCACGCGCCGAAGGAGTGGATCGAGAAGTACCGCGGCAAGTTCGACAAGGGCTGGGACGCCGCGCGCGACGAAATCTTCGCCCGCCAGCAACAGGCAGGCATCGTTCCGCCCGGCACGCAGCTGACCGAGCGTCCCGCATGGATACAGCCGTGGGATACGCTGAGCGACGATGAGCGCAGGCTCTACGCGCGCATGATGGAAGTGTTCGCCGGCTTCGTCTCGCACACCGACGATCACTTAGGCCGGGTCCTGAAGTTCCTTGAAGACATCGGCGATCTGGAGAACACGCTCACGGTGGTCATCTCGGACAATGGCGCCAGCGCGGAGGGCGGGCCCCACGGCTCCCTGAACGAGGCGAACTTCTTCAACCGCGTATCCGAAAGCGTGCAGGAGAACCTGGCAAAGATCGATGAGCTCGGCAGCCCGACCACCTTCAATCACTATCCCTACGGTTGGGCATGGGCGGGCAACACGCCGTTCCAGCGCTGGAAGCGAGAGGTGCACGAAGGCGGTGTCGCCGATCCGTTCATCATGCACTGGCCGGCCGGCATAGCAGCACGAGGCGAAGTGCGCGACCAGTACATGCACGCCGTCGACATCACTCCGACCGTACTCGATCTGCTCGGCATCGAGCCGCCCGCGGCGATCCGTGGCGTGCAGCAGTCTCCGATCCAGGGCCGTAGCTTCGCGTCGACCATCGAGGACCCTGCCGCACCCGGCGAGCACGAGACGCAGTACTACGAGATGCTCGGCAACCGCGCCATCTACCATCGCGGCTGGAAGGCGGTCACCTATCACGGCACCGAGGGCATGATCTACGACGGCGTCACGGATCCGTCGAAGTCCTTCGACGAAGACCGCTGGGAGCTGTACCACGTCGAGCAGGACTTCTCCGAGTCACGCGACCTCGCCGGCGAGTATCCCGAAAAACTGCGCGAATTGCAGGCGATCTGGTGGGCGGAGGCCGGACGCTACGACGTGCTTCCGCTCGACGCGCGAAGCCTCGGGCGCGCCGCCGGGCGGCCCCGCATAGCCGGCCGCCGGAAGCGCTTCACCTACTACCCCAACGGCACGGGCATCGAGTCCGCAGCGGCGGCCAATGTGAAGAACCGCTCCCACAGCATCACCGCGCACGTATCGATACCGAAGGGCGGCGCCGAGGGAGTGCTGCTCGCCGAAGGCGGACGGTTTGGGGGCTATTCTCTGTACGTTAAGGGCAACCGCCTGCGCTACTCATACAACTTTCTCGGACAAGCGCATTACGAGATCGAATCGACGACCCATGTCCCCGAAGGCGATTCGGAACTCGCTTACTCATTCGAGAAGACCGGACAGCATCCGTTTGGCGCCGGCGGTATCGGCCGGCTGTACATCGACGGCAAGCAGGTGGGCGAGGTCGAGATCCACCGCACCGTGCCGTTCATGTTCGCGCTCGGCGGCGGCCTCCAGTGCGGCGCCGACGGCGGCAACCCTGTGACGGCCGACTACGATTCACCGTTCGCCTTTACCGGCATGCTGAAGCGCGTCGTCGTCGACCTCAGTGGTGCCGAACCGCCGCGCGACCCTGTTCAGGAGTCGCGCATCGAGATGGCTCGGCAATAATGCCCTCACTCAGTGCGCTAATCTGATGTGCGACGACGCATCGTCCGCGACCGGCGATCGCGATGCACCTTGCTGCGCTCCCTCGAACGCCGAGGCGGCAAAGCACGTCGCAACAACGCGGATGCCTCGTCGAGCGCGATCTGGAGTTGCATCGACTGACGGCATGATCCTGCTCCCGGGCGGCGCCTTCCTCATGGGCTCCGACGACGGTGTCGGATATCCGGCCGATGGGGAAGGTCCCGTGCGTGAAGTGACACTCGCTGCTTTCCGCATCGATGCGACCGCCGTAACGAACCGGGAGTTCGCGTCCTTCGTAGCCGCGACTGCATACGTCACCGATGCGGAGCGCTTCGGCTGGTCGTTCGTCTTCGCCGGCCTCCTGCCCGATGACTTCGAGGAGACCGCGGCAGTCGCCGCCGCGCCGTGGTGGCGTCAGGTACGCGGCGCAAGCTGGCGGCAGCCCGAAGGACTGCACTCCGAAATCGCCGATCGCGCCGCGCACCCTGTCGTCCATGTCACGTATGACGACGCACTCGCATTCTGCGCGTGGTCCGGCAAGCGCCTGCCCACGGAGGCGGAGTGGGAGTACGCCGCCCGTGGCGGCCTCGATCAGAAACGATATCCCTGGGGCGACGAGCTGACGCCCGATGGCCAGCAGCGCTGCAACATCTGGCAGGGAGAGTTCCCCGCCCGCAACTCAATGGAAGATGGCTACTATGGCACCGCCCCCGTAGACGTCTTCGCGCCGAACGGCTACGTGCTCTACAACATGAGCGGCAACGTCTGGGAGTGGTGCTCGGACTGGTTCAGTCCGCGCTTTCACATCGCCGGGCCGCGCGTCAACCCCGCCGGTCCGCCGTCAGGGACGCATCGCGTGATACGCGGCGGCTCGTACCTGTGCCATGAGTCGTATTGCTTCCGCTATCGCGTGGCGGCACGCAGCCCGAACACACCGAACAGCTCCACCGGCAACCAGGGCTTCCGCTGCGCCGCCGATGTGGCTCCGCAGCGCAGTTGATGCAATAGTAGAAGCCGGTGCGTCTCGCCAACGTGCGCAGGTACTGCTGTTGTCCAGTCATGGTCACCTCGCTCCCAGTATGAAAGCGAAGCTTTACGCTGCGGTTACCGCGGCGTGAACCCGGGTTAAGCCTGGCTCAAGTTCCGCGTGCGCAACGGCTAAGCGCGCACGGACATCATCAGCACACGCAGAGAGCGGCGGACGATTCG
>JALYKW010000042.1 GCA_030774575.1 Chloroflexota bacterium
CTCCGGGGCCATGTACGCTGCGGTGCCGACGACCGTGCCGGCGAGCGTCAGCCGGGAGCGGCCGGCCGCGGTCGCCAGGCCGAAGTCGCCGAGCTTGGCCGTGCCCTCGCCGGTCAGCCAGACGTTCGCCGGCTTCACATCGCGGTGGACGATGCCGTGTTCGTGGGCGTAGGCGAGCGCCCGGCAGAGGTCTTCGGCGATGGCGAGCGTGCGCGCGATCGGGAGCGGGCCGCCCGCCGCGCGCAGTGCCCCCCGCAGGTCACCGCCGGTGATGTACTGGCAGACGAAGAACGGCCGTCCGTCCTCTTCGCCGATCTCGTGCACGGCGACGATGTTGGGGTGGTCGAGGCGCGCCATCGCCTGCGCTTCGCGCCGGAAGCGTTCGAGGTCGTCAGCTTCGAGGAGGTCGGTCCTGATCAGCGCCAGCGCGCACTCCCGGTCGAGCGCCGTATCGTGGACGACGTACACGGTCTTCTGCCCGCCTTCGGGCAGCGCGCGCCGCACGACATAGCGGCCCGCGGCGAAGCTGCGCTCCGCCGGGACACCGGCAACGATTGTGGCGTCGGAAGACTCAGACTCCGCTGCAGGAGCCATCGCCGCTCCCTCGCTTCCCGCCCGTACAGGCCGCGATCATATCACAGACGCACCGGCCTGCCGTTCCATAATAGACGGCGGACACGATGAGACATCGTGACTACGGATGGCCTCGGCTCGCTGCGTCTCGGCGTGATGCACCGCTCGTAAGTAGCGCCGTCAACACCACTGGCGCGGCGGCCGCGCGCAAGCCGGCACGTCGCCGATCTGATCATGCCAATCGTCGCCGGATCGACCGCGCTAGTGTTGGTGCGCGTGGGACCAGCACGGCGATGCGCCGGGGGCGCCCTCGGCATCGCCGTTGCCGCCGCTTGGCGGGGTGCCGCCCGCCGTCGATTCGCGTGCCGCCGTGGGACCCTTCCGGCAGCGAAGCGAGAGAGTCAGGACACCCCCGAATGAGATCGGGATAAACTGTCCTGGAATCTTCGGAGCGGTAGGCGATGCCGTCGCGCTGGGCGCCGGGACGGTGCCCCCAGCATCACTGGACGCCTCACCCGGCGCGATCGTTGCGTCGCCTTGAGGCACATCGGCGTCGATCGTTTGGTCCGCGTCAGAGTGGTCGTTCGCTTGACCCGTCGCTGTGCCAGCGGGAGGCGGACCCTGAAAGCCCCTAACTTCAGATCTCGGAAGCGGGAGCGAGGCAACCTCAGGGAGATCCTGGTCTTCCGAGGGCGGGCACCAGACGATGGCACTATGGCAGTCGCGGAACCCCGCATCGAAAAGGGGCAGGTGCGTGCCGCCGAGCACTGATAGGATGGCCACTTCCGCTGCCCCAACAACGCCGATCAGGACGGTCGAGAGCGAAACCACGCAAGTCCTCCTGCGAGCAGAGCCGAGTCCGTCCGGGCCATGAGATCGCCTCCGTGATCGGATGTCCGCGTCCAAAGACGCGCGGCCCGTCATCTGGATGCGCGCACGGCCGGAGCGATCCTAGGCGATCGCCGAAGGCATGACAAGAGATATTGCGACAACTGTTGGTGCGCGGTTCGCTGACACGATCGCCCGATCGTGCGCATTTGTCGAATGCTCGGGCAGGTCGCCAGGGTTGGAGGACTCTCCTTCTGACCGCGGCAACCTCTCCTTCCAGGGACGAACCTTCGCCTTCGATGGCGACGCGGTCGCCCTGCGTCCGACCGAGGACGATGGGCGCTGGGACGTGTACTACTGCCGGCAACGCGTGGCGTCGGTTGACCTCCGTGCCACGCCGCGATCATGCTGATGCGTGTAAACCATGTCTCCGGTCAGACCGTAAACCATGTCTCCGGTCTGAACACCCTGCGAGGGAAGGGCGTTGGGTGGGTCACCTATTCCCGGCCCTTGGCCCTACGCCTGCTGCTGGTACTTCGCCCGCTCACGCATCTCGTTATAGAGCTCGCCGTACACGCTGACATCGCTCCCCTCGATGACCGTTGCGCCGCAGGTCTTCGCGTAGAACTCGGCGGGACCGACCCCGCCGATGACGGCATAGGCGTACCCCATCTCGCGCATCGACTCCAGGCAACGGAGGAGCAGTGCAGCGCCGGCGCCGGCGCCGCGAAGATCCTCACGCACGCCGGTCGGGCCGAAGAATCCGCGGCGACTGCTTTCGTACACAGCGAAGCCGGCAATTGCGCCATCGACAAGTGCCACGAACCCGCAGATCGGGTGGCCGTGCGCGAAGGCAAAGTCCGCCTCCGACGCCCATTCGGCGCCAAAGCACTCACCGACAAAGCGGCGGAGTGCAGCACGATCCCAGGCGTCGAGCCGGCGGATGCCAATACCGGCAGCCGATGCGCGCGCATGAAAGGGCGCCGAGTCAGGCAGGTCGTAGAGGCGCACGAGCATGTCAGGCATGATGAGACTCCGCTGTCGCGGATCAGGATAGCGGACTCGCGGGCCGGGCCAGTGCTAACTTCGGTAGGCGCTGCGGAGGCGCGACTCGACGAGCGTTCGCGTGCGGTCCTGTTCGCGCCGCTTATTGCTTTGCAGGTTCAGCAGGTGGAGGAGAATGAACCCGAGAGGGAACCCCACAGCGAGCATCAGCCCAAGGGGCGTGTGTAGCCAGCGAACTGGCGTACCGACATAGGGAATCGTGTATCGCACACGTCCCGCCACCTGATCCGGCCGCAGCGCCCACGGGTCCGGTGCCGCGCCGGCGTCGGCCTTCGTCCAGATCGTCGGACCGCCGAGGTGGTCGGTGATGAGCAGGACCCGGCGCGACACCTCGGAGTGATCGTCGTCGGGGCGTCGAAACGTGATGATTTCCCCCGGCTGGGGCAGGCCGCCGAGCGGCTCCACCAGGAGGAGGCCACCTTTCGGTAGTGCGGGTTCCATGCCGCCGGAAAGGACAACCTCCTCGCGCAGACCAACCGCCTCGGGGATGATGACAAGTCCGACGACGGCAACGACGAACGCCAGCGAGATCACCGCGGCGATGCACCTGAGTATCCGGGCGGGGAGCCGTGAACGGTTCATGTGCCTCGTCTAAGACCGCGGCGCGTCGCTCGCGCGCCGAACCTCGCCAGAGTGGCATGATCCGTACCGACCTGCAAGTATCTGCGTTGACATACGCCCGCGAAGACGAATCTGGGGCGATTAGGCCGGCAACTGAGACGCGACTACCGAAGCGATGTCGACCAGCGGCAGACGCTGTTCGGCGTGGCCGGCGAGGTTGCGTAGCGTGATCATGCCCGACGCCATCTCCTCGGCTCCGATGATCGCGACGAAGAGCGCGCCCAACGCGTTCGCGTGCCGCATCTGCGCCTTCAAGCTACGGCCCGCGCCACCGACGATCGCCGGACGCCCGGCGTCCCGCACTAAATCAGCGACTGTGAGTGCCGCAATCGCTGCTTCCGGTGTAAGGTGGGCGACGTAGAGTGTGGGAGGCGGTGCCATCGGAACGGCGACTTCCTGCCGCCTGATGTTGATGATCAGGCGCTCGAAACCGGCGCCGAAGCCAATGCCCGGCGTCGGCGGACCGCCTAGCAGTTTCGCGAGACCGTCGTAGCGGCCGCCGCTTCCCATGCTGCTCTGCGCGCCTTCTTGCAGCGGGTGGCATTCGAAGACCGTGCGCGTGTAGTAATCGAGGCCGCGGACGAGGCGCTCATCGATCTCGAACGAGATCTCCTGCGCAGCGAGATACTCACGGAGGCGCGCAAAGTGGTCGCGGCACGGGTCGCAGAGGTAGTCATGCAGCCGAGGGGCAGCGGCGATGGCGGGCTGGCATCGCTCTTCCTTGCAGTCCAAGAGGCGCAGCGGGTTCTTTTCGAACCGCATGCGGCAATCATCGCAGAGCTGCGGCAGGAGCGGACGGTAGTACTCGCGCAATGCCTCAATGAACGCCGGGCGGCAGGCCTGGTCGCCGATCGTGTTCAGCTTGAGCGTGTAGTCCCGCAGGCCAAGCTCGCGGACGAAGGTCCAGAGCAGGTCGATGACCTCGGCGTCCACGAGCGGGTCCGGGTCACCGATCGCCTCGACCCCGAACTGCGTGTGCTGACGATAACGGCCGGCTTGCGGGCGGTCGTAGCGGAACACCGGGCTCACGTAGAAAAGGCGGACGGGCTGGGGTGAACCGGTCATTCCATGCTCAAGATAGGCTCGGACGACGCTCGCGGTTGCTTCGGGCCGCAGCGCGAGGCGGTCGCGGCCGCGATCCTCGAAGAGATAGACCTCTTTTTCGACAATGTCCGTGGCGTCACCGGCGGTGCGCAGGAAGACGCCGGCGTGCTCGAACACGGGAGTCTCGATGCGGCCGTAGCCGAAGCGGGCGCAGACTCGCTCAGCGGCGTCGCGGACGTACTGCCAGTAGGGCCAGTCCCCGGGGAGGACATCTGCGGTGCCCCGGGGCGCCGCAAACTTGCGCGGCTTCGGGGAATCGGCTTCGGTCATTAGGACATTTTCCTGGCACACGCAGCGAGATTGCTTGGCGAGATCGCCAGTCACGGCTTCTCAGAAAGCAGAATAGCAGCCGCCGATGCGGCGAACGAACTTGATACAATTCACAGGCGTACATACGTCCAGGCATACAGGCGTATAGATGCGCGAAGGGGGAAGCTTGACGCGCAGAATGACGATCGTCTTCGACGATGAAGAGCTCTACACCGCGCTGAAGGTCGAGGCAGCCAAGACCCATCGGCCGGCGAAGGACATCGTGGCGGACGCGCTCCACCTGATTTTCGAGGCGACGGCGGAAGAGCACGATGCGATCCTGATGCGGTCCCGGATGAGGGCGTACGCGCGTCAGGGCGGCACGCCGGTGGAGAAGATCCTCGAGGAGTTGGGGCTGACCACGGACCGCCCCGTCGAAGCGCGCACGCGGTGACAACGAAACCGCTGGCTGCCGCCGCACATGCGCCGTCGCTGGGGACGCTGCTCGATCGAGCCTCGTACTTGCCGGCGGACAAGCTGCAAGTCCTCGAAGAGGCCTACGCCTTCGCGGAGTCGTCGCACGCCGGGCAACAGCGGCTGACGGGCGACCCGTACATCGTCCACCCGCTCGATGCGGCGCTGACGGTCGCCGATCTGCAACTCGACGCCGCGGCTATTGCGGCAGCGCTTCTGCACGACGTGCAGGAAGACTGCGGCGTCCAGAACGACGAGCTCAAGAAGCGGTTCGGGCCCGAGATCGCGAAGCTGGTTGACGGAGCGACGAAGCTCGAAAAGATCGCGTGGCGCGCGCCGTCGGAGCGGCCGGGCGACCAGAATATCCAGGCGGAAAATCTGCGCAAGATGTTTCTGGCGATGGCCGAGGACATCCGCGTCGTAATCATCAAGTTGGCGGACCGGCTGCACAACATGCGGACTCTCGACGCGAAGCCGCCGGAAAATCGGGTGCGCACCGCGCAAGAGACGATGGAGATCTATGCGCCGCTGGCGAACCGCCTCGGCATCTGGCAGATCAAGTGGGAGCTGGAGGATCTGGCGTTCCGGCACCTCGAGCCGGACCGGTACCAGCAGATCGCCCGCCAGATCCAGTCGAAGCGGACTGTGCGCGAACGCTACGTCGCGCAGGTCGAGCGGATCTTGAAGGAAGAGCTGGAGAACCACGGCATCAAGGCCGACGTAAAGGGCCGGGCGAAGCACATCTATTCCATCGCGCAAAAGGCGGAGAAGTACGCCGCCGAGCAGAAGGGTTTTGAGCAGATCTACGACCTGCTGGCGCTGCGCGTCATCGTCGAGAGCGTCGGCGACTGTTACAACGCGCTCGGCGTCATACACGCGCTCTGGCACCCGATGCCGGGCCAGTTCGACGACTACATCGCGAGCCCGAAAGAGAGCCTGTATCAGTCGCTGCACACGACGGTGATGGCGATTGGCGCCCGGCCGCTGGAGATCCAGATCCGGACCCAGGACATGCATCAACTCGCTGAGTACGGCGTCGCCGCGCATTGGCGCTACAAGGAGGGCGGCGCGGGGCCGCGCGACTTCCGCTACGAAGAGCGCATGTCATGGTTCCGGCAGCTCGTCGAATGGCAGCGCGACATGTCGGCGGCGGAAGAGTTCGTCGAATCGGTAAAGACGGATCTCTTCCAGGATCAGGTCTTCGTCTACACACCAAAGGGTGAGATCAAAGAGATGCCTTCGGGGGCGACTCCGATCGACTTCGCGTACCGGGTACACACGGAGTTGGGGCACCACTGTGTTGGCGGCAAGGTGAACGGACGCCTCGTGCCGCTGAACTATCAGTTGCAGAACGGCGACGTCGTCGAGATCCTCGCGGGGAAGAACTCGCGCGGTCCGTCGCGGGACTGGCTTAATCCCAATCTCGGTTATATCAAGACCGGCCATTCGCGCGAGAAGATCCGGCAGTGGTTCAAGAAACAGGAGCGCGCCGAAAACATCGAGCGCGGGCGCGAGATCATCGACAAGGAACTGAAGCGGCTAAACCTTGCGCTGAGTGAGTGCCAGGATGACGTGCTGCGCATCTTCAAGTACGAAGCGCTGGACGACTTCCTGGCGGCGCTCGGCTACGGCGGCGTGAGCACGGCGCACATTGCCACGCGGCTGGCGCCGCTGGTCCACAAGGACGACGAAGCCAGCGTGCCGATGATCGAAAGTCCGGCGCAGCGCGTACAGAGTCTCACCGTACAGGTGCTCGGGACAGGGGATCTTCTCACGCAGATCGCACGTTGCTGCAATCCGGTGCCGGGCGACCACATCATCGGATACATCACGCGCAGCCGGGGTGTGACGATCCACCGGCAGGACTGCTTCAACATCGTCCACGAAGACGAGAGGGACAGGCTCGTTGACGTCGAGTGGGGGCGTTCGGGCGACTTGTATCCGGTCGCGGTGCACATCGAGGCGTGGGATCGGGTGGGCTTGCTGCGCGACATCTCAACGCTGGTCTCTGACGAGAAGGTGAACATGATGGGCGTGCGGACGGAGCATGAGGATGACCGGACGACGTCCGTCTTCCTGACGCTCGAGACCACCGGCGTGGCGCAACTCAGCAAAGTGATGGCAAAGCTCGAGTCCGTGAGAGGCGTGATTACGGTGAACCGCGAGCTGGATGGCCACCGGCGATCCGCCGGATCGCTCTAGCCCGAGGGAAGACTCGTTGCTTCATTGACGGCCGCCTCAGCCAGCCGGCGCAGTGTCTGCAACCGCTCGAGGGCTGGCATGAGTTCCTCACCAACCGGGCCCTGGCGGACGATGCGTGCCGGCACGCCGACCACAGTCGCCGCCTCCGGCACGTCGGCAAGCACTACGGCGCCGGCGCCGATCACCGCGCGGTCGCCCACCAAGATGTTGCCGAGCACCTTCGCGCCGGTACCGACACGCGCGTAAGCGCCAATCGACGGACCCTTCGTGCCCATGTCTTCGCTGAAGAAGCTCCCCCGTAGGCCGATGCCGGTGTGCACGCCGATGATGGCGCAGTCACCGATGCTTGTATCGCCGTGTATGTGGGCATCACCGTGCGGAAAGTAGACTCCGGCGCCGAGTTTGACGCCGCGGCTGATCGACGTGTGATGGACGATCTCCATCAGTCGATCGCACAGCGCGGGAAGAAGGAGAGCGTTGCGTTCGAGCGCCCACTCTCGCGTGCGGTACAGCATCATGATGCCGGCAGCGTGGTGATTACGGCGGTAACGGTGCCAGAGAGAGCCGGGCGCGCGTCCCCGCGGTAGCCAGCCGTCGCCGATGGCGAAGTGATCGTGAGCCACGAGATCAGCGTGGATGGCGCGGCATAGCGCACTGATACCGGTGCGCTGGGGCTGCGGGATCGGTGGAGGCGCCACGGGCGGAACCGAGTTCATTGGACGCACAGTACCGCGGTAATTCACATGGTGACAGTGTTGCGACGGCATCGTGGGGCGGTCGCGAGGCGGCCTGCTAGAATGCGCACTCGGAGGAGAGATGGGCATCAACATCCGGCCGGTCTGCACGGAAGACGAGTGGCGCCAGCATTCGTTCGTGGCCGCTTATGCGTTTAACGGTGACCGTGGCGATGACGCGCGAGATCGAAAGGGCGCATACTACGATTGGGACTGGACGCTCGCCGCGTTCGACGGCGATCAACTGGTGGCCGGACTGGTAGTGATCCCGTTCGAGCAGTACATGGAAGGCGCAGCGATCCCGCTTGGCGGCGTCGCGTGTGTGAGCTGTCTGCCAGAGCGCAGGCGCGCCGGCTACGTTAGCGCGCTGCTCCGCCGCTCCCTCGAATCGATGCGCGATGCCGGGCAGGTGCTGTCGGCGCTCTGGACTCCCCACTACTCGCTTTACCGGAAATACGGGTGGGAGGTGTCCGGGCGCATGATCAGCTACGCCTTCCCGCCCAAGGTGACGAAGCTGCGGAGACAGGCGAGCGCAGGCAGATCGCGCCGCGTGACGGCCGACGATTGGGCGCTGCTGGATGGCGTGTACCGGGCGTACCACCGGCCGCGAAGTGGTGCTCTTGCGCGAACCGAAGCCCGCTGGCGCACGCAGACGTTCCGTGCGTTCGGACATGCTCACGATGCCGTGTTGTGGGAAGATTCCTCCGGCAGGGCACGCGGTTACGCCCTGTATCGAGCAGCGCATCGTCCCTCAGGAAGCTCTCCGTGGGGCGAGACCACCCTGCGCGTGGCGGACTGGGCAGCGCTCGACGCAGACGCGTATGCCGGCATACTGCAATACTTGCTCAACCACGATCTCGTGGACCAGATTGTGATGCTGGCCAGCGCGGATGAGCCGCTCCCGGACATGTTCGATGAACCGGTGCACATCAAGCAACCTGCGAGTGCATGGTTCGGACCGATGCTGCGCGTCGTCGACGTCCCGCGCGCGCTCGAAGCTCGCCCGACGCTGCAGCAGGCATCGGGGACAGCGGTAACCATTGCCTTGACGGACGCGAGCGCGCCCTGGAACGAGGGCAACTGGCACATCGAGACCTCCGGCGGGCACATCGCCGCCGAGCGGACCACCGCGAAGGCCGAGCTGGAAATGGACGTGTGCGCGCTGGCCCCCATCTACAACGGATTTACGAAGCCGGTTGATGCGGTGCGCGCCGGGTCCGTGCGTGCGAGGAGCGCAGAGGCGGTCGACGCCGCCACGCGGATCTTCGCGACGTCGTTCGCGCCGTACTGCGCGGACGACTTCTAGGAGCGGCGAATGAAGGCGACCACCGCACTCGTTATCGTCGCGATGCTGCTTTCGGTTGCCGTGGCCTGCGGAGACAGCGGCGCGTCATCGAGCCCGACGCATCGCGCGGACGACGCTGCCGATCTCGATCCGAATCTGTTGACGGCAGTGGCATTGCGAGGCGAAGACTTGCCGGCGGGCTATGCGACCGATCTGTCCTTCAGTCCTCCCGGGCAGAGCGCTACCGGGTACAACGCCGCGTTTCGGACGAGGGATGTGAGCATTTCATCCAACGTCGTGAGGTACGTGGACACGGCGTCGCTGACCAAGGAACTGCCGCACCTGCGCAATGGGTTCGTCAAGTTCATCGGTCCGGAATCGGCGTACCGGATCGGCGGGAGCGACGCCGCCTTTCTCTACTCGGGCGGGACTTTTCCAGCGCAGGCGACAATTATGGTCAAGGGCCGGTATATGGTCAGTGTGGCATTCCAGGCGCAGGCGCAGTCAGCCGCCGCCGCGGTAACCGACCGGGCCGAGCTCGACCGGCTCAGCGCGCTCGTGTTCGACCGTCTGGAGAAGCTACTGGCGGATCCTTCATCCGCCACAGCCGTCGTCGGCGCGCCCACGTTCGAAACGCAACAGGGCGGCGGCGCGCCGGCCGTCGTCACGGCGACGCCCTAGCGATGCCAAACGTGCGCTTCGACGACGGCCTGCGAGTGTTGATCGGCCCCGAGCCGTGGGCCGTCGTAGCCCAGGGTTTGGGCTTCACGGAAGGACCGGTATGGCACCCCGGCGGCTACCTGCTGTTCAGCGACATCCCCAACAGCCGCATCCATCGGTGGCAGAACGGCGATCTGGGGGTGTATCGCGAGCCGTCGGGACAGTCGAACGGACTGACGCTCGACAAAGATATGCGGCTCGTCGCGTGCGAACACGAGAACCGGCGGGTCTCGCGCGAACGTGATGGATTGGTCGAGCCGCTGGCGACGCACTTCGAAGGCAAGCGCCTCAACAGCCCGAACGATGTGGTCGTGCGGTCCGACGGGCGCATCTTCTTTACCGACCCCCCCTATGGCATCACCAAGGAGCAGCGGGAGCTGCCCTACAATGGCGTGTTCACCATCTCGCGCGAAGGCGACCTGTCGCTGCTGGCCACGGATTTCGAGCGTCCGAATGGCCTCGCGTTCTCGCCGGACGAACTGACGCTCTATATCGCCGATACCGCGCGCCGCCACGTACGGGCATTCGACGCGGGGGCGGACGGCACCCTGAGCAACGGCCGGGTGTTCGCGGAGATGCGGGAGGACGGGCGGCCGGACGGCATGAAGGTGGATCGGGCCGGCCGGCTGTTCGTCTGTGCCACCACGATGCAGGTGTTCGCACCGGACGGGCGGCCGCTCGGGGTCATCGATTGTCCGCAGCTGCCGGCAAACTGCGCCTGGGGGGAGGATGGCTCGACGCTCTTCATCACGGCGCGCACGGGCGTATACCGCACGCAAGTCCAGACGATCGGCGTCGCTCCACATCTGCCGCGAGTGTGATCTTTCGACCGCAGCCCTTGCCGCACGCATGTTCTATGTGAGATAGTCGGGAATGATCGGCGTGACACAACAGACAGAAAGCCTCATACTGTGAGAGTAGCACAGCAATGAGGATGAACCATGAACAGCGAACCGAAGCACAAGGGCCACACTCCACTCCTGACCGACCTACTCCGCGATGAGGCCGATGCTCGCGCCTATCTCGCTGAGAAGCGATGGCCGAACGGCCTCGTATGCGCCTTCCAGGACTGCGGCGGCTCCGAGGTTACGGCCTTCGAGGTCAAGGCCAGCATCCGCAAGAACGGCAAGCACGTACCGTCTCGCTCGCTCTACAAGTGCAAGGCGTGTGGGCGGCAGTTCTCGGTCACGAAGGGCACAATCTTCGAGGACAGCAAGATCCCGCTCCGCACCTGGCTCATAGTCGCTCAGCGCATGTGCGTCTCCAAGAAGTCGGTCAGTGCGCGGCAGATAGAGCGTGAATTCGGCGTCACTTATGAGAGCGCATGGTTCATGTGCCACCGCATCCGCTATGCCATGACGGACAAGAACCCCTCACTCCTGAGCGGCACGATTGAAGCCGACGAGACATACGTGGGCGGCAAGGCTCGCGGACACAAGAAGGATCGCATGGGCTTCCCCGGCGCGGTCAGCAAGGGCGTACAGGCAGCCCGTGATCGCAAGACGCCGGTATTCGGCATGAAGGAACGGGGCGGCAAGGTCAGGGCGCACGTGATACCGGATGTGGACGCCTACAGCGTTCTCACGTCGATTGAGGACAGCGTAGACATGAAGCGCACGTTTCTCATGTCGGATGAGGCGCGGGCGTACCGCTGGATTCAGTCAAAGCTCCCGTATGACGTGATCCGCCACAAGAGCGAGTACGTGCGCGGCGAGACGCACACGCAGTCAATCGAGAGCTTTTGGGCGATCCTCAAGCGTGGGCTGGTTGGGACGTACCATCACGTCGATGCGGGCTACCTGAACCAGTACGTTCAGGAATATGCCTTCCGGCACAACACCCGCCACATAAGCGACGGCGAGCGGTTCAATGCGCTTTTGGGGCAGATTTCGGGGCGCGTCGATTGGTACCTCGGCCAACAGGCTTCCGAGCGGGAGCCTTCTTAACTGGCATCGGGCCAGCGTGTATCAACCGCTGTAGGACCTCATCGAAGTCCCGTCCGGCGAGATCTACGGGCTTCGCGTTCGGCTTTCGTGGCTTCACGGTCATGGCGGACAGTCTAACACCGGAGAGAGACGGTCGATGCACCCCGATCTGATGACGATGTATCTCCGCCAAATTTGGTTTCAGTCCGAATACGCGATGATCGCAGAAGAGGAACTCGATTCGTCAGATGATGACATAGTTCACGTTTTCTACGCGCTGGAATCGCTGCTCACTGCGGCGGCTAATATCTCCAAGGTTCTATGGGGTACATACCGCCGCACAGCGCTGCGGCGGAAGCCTCTGCGCGATCTGCTCATCGTCGCCAAGAAGTCTCCGCTCAACAGCACGAAAATGCGAAACCATTTTGAACACTTCGATGAGTGCATCGACGAATGGTGGGATCAACGCTTGCAGCACGAGCGGTTTGGATACGTCGATATGAACATCGGGGTAGGCATCGACGAACGCATGGGGCGCGACAAGCTATGGATGCGAAACTGGGAACCGACCAGCGGCCTGCTCTGGTTCTGGGGCCAACGCTTCGACGTTAGAGCAGTGCTGGCTGAGATCCATCGCATCAGGAACGAGATCACGGCGCAGAATTTGCTGAATCCGCTGCTGACGCAGCACGTAACCTATTGGGCCCATGGGTACTGGGAAGCACGGTGGGCCAAGGCCAATGACATTCCCCCGGATGAGAGTAGCCACGAGTGAACGGCTCACCGCATCGCTCGTGATGATTCAGCTCCCATTGCCTGAGCAATTCCGCTCTTAGTCGCTTGATCTCTCGCTCTGCGTTCGCAATGCTCTCCACGATAGTCCTCCTGATCTGGTGTGTCAAACCGATCATTCCCAGATAGTCGGTCTCTATGGCGTTGGCAAAGATCCTCTCATGTGCCGTCGTGGGCCTCGAAGGCGAGATCGTCGAGTGTGAGGTCGACGTCTCGCGACGCGGCCTGCAGAGCCTGGCGATGGTCGGCCTGCCCGATACCGCGGTCAAGGAAGCGAAGGACCGCGTCGAGTCGGCGATCAAGAACTCGGGCTTCCCGTTCCCGCAGGGACGGATGGTCGTGAACCTGGCGCCCGCCGATCTGCGGAAGGAAGGGCCGACCTACGACCTGCCGATCGCGGTCGGGATCATGGTCGCCGCCGGTCACGTGGTCGCCGACGTCAGCGCTTGCGTGTTCCTGGGGGAGTTGTCGCTGGACGGCGCACTGCGCCATGCGCACGGCATTCTTCCCATGGTCGCGCTGGCGCGAGAACGCGGCATCAAGACGGCATATGTGCCAGCGGTCGATGCGTCGGAGGCGGCGCTGCTGCCCGACATGACGATCTACCCGGTCGAGACGCTGCGCGGTCTGCTGGACCATCTCTCGGGAGTCGAACCCATCGCGCCGATACCGTGGACGGGCATTCCAGCGCCATCGCTCGAAGGCTGGGAAGGCACCGACTTCGCGGACATCAAGGGACAGGACCACGTGAAGCGCGCACTGGAGGTCGCAGCGGCCGGCGGACACAATGTGATGATGTCGGGGCCGCCGGGCAGCGGCAAGACGCTGCTGGCGCGCGCGATTCCCTCGATCCTGCCAGAGATGACTCCTGACGAGACGCTGGACGCGACGAAAATCTATTCGGTAGCCGGCCTGCTGCCGCCCGATACGCCGCTGGTAAGCCGGAGGCCGTTTCGCGCGCCACACCACACGATCTCCCATGCGGGACTGGTTGGCGGCGGGCGCAACCCGCGTCCGGGCGAGATCACGCTGAGCCATCGAGGCGTGCTGTTCCTTGATGAATTACCGGAGTTCGGCCAGCAGGTGCTTGAAGTGATGCGGCAGCCGCTCGAAGACCGCACGGTGACGATTTCTCGCGCACAAGGGACGGTCACGTACCCGGCGAACTTTATGCTGGTGGCAGCGATGAACCCGTGCCCGTGCAATCCAGACCCACAGCAGGGAACCTGTATTCGATCGCGATCGTCGCGTGCTTCTTGCCGTCCTCGCCGATCTCGGTATGCACCACGATCCTGCGCACGAGAATCCTCACGATCTCCTGCTTGAGGATGTCGTCGACGCCATCGTCTAGTCGTTGGCGGATTTCCTCGAGTAGATCGCCATCAGCCACGTCCGCGAGAGGAACGGGCGCCAATTCATCGAGCCGGCGGCGCTGCAGCTTTTCTTCGGCAGCGATCTCCGCGAACTGGCGCGCGCATTCGTCCTCATCGATGATGCCACGGCGCAGCTGGCGCAAGATCATGTCTCTCTGCGCCGGAATGCCTGCGAGCGCCTTCTCCAGCCCGAGGCGCTCGGCTTCCATGGCGGCAGAGGCGGCAGTGCCGTCACTGTTGCTTACAAGTTCGTCGATGATCGGGCCCGGGTCTCGAAGGAAGCCTTCGAGGTCGCGCCAGACGATGGGCGCGAGCCACTCATGCTTGATGGACTTCCCCGGACAGCGCCCGCGGAACTTTCCGCGGTGGTCGATCTGCCCGTCGCACCTGAGCCACAGCACGTCGCGCCCGACGGCGCCGGTGTAAGTCAGACCATCGATGGAGCACTTCACCACAGACCGCAGGATGTTGGTACGCGATGTCCGCCGCGTGATGATCCGGTTCTCGCTCAGCGTCCTCTGGGCCATGTCCCATATTTCGGGCGGCACGAGGGCGGCGACCTGGGCGACGATCACGTCACGTTGCTTCTTCGAGCGCCGACCGTAACAGTATTCGCCGCGATACATCCGGTTGACTATGAGGTTCCGAATTCGGCCAGCGCGCCATTCTCCCTGAGTAGCGACTTTGCGTGTCCCGCCGCGCTCCTTCACCTTGTGTCCATTTCGGACGTAGTGCGTGGGCACACCGAGCCCGTTGAGATGGTTCGCCACCCAGATGCAACTACTTCCCTGAGCGAGCCAGCCGTAGATTTGGCGCACGAGTTCGGCGCCGGTCCAGTCGCGCCAGAAGGGCTCGTCGTCAGGCACCAGGCGGACTTTGGACTGTTCGCCCTCTCGCCGGTATCCAAGCGCCACGATCCCGCCGGTGTACCTACCCTCCTGCGCTGCGCGGGCCATCCCTTCGGCCGAGCGTGCGAGGAACTTGCGCCGCTCATCGGCGCTGACCATGGCCTTGATGCCGAAGATGAAGCGGTCGCCGATCGGCTCGCTAACGCCGATGAGTTCGAGGCCCAGCTGAACGAAGAGCGCGTAGATCTGCAGGAGGTCGATTTCGTCGCGACCGAGGCGGTCGGCCCTCAGGACGATGATCGCTTCGAAGCGGTGTTCCGCAGCGTCCCGCAGGAGCAGCTTGCCCTCGGGTCGCATACTCATGGGGACGGTGCCCGACACGCCGTCGTCGATGTACCAGCGAAAGACGACGAGGTGCGGGTTCGACTTCAGAAACCGCTTGATCATCTCGATCTGCGTCTTGACCGTCTCGCGGTTCCGCTGGTCGTCGCTGCTCACTCTGCAGTAAATCGCGACGATGCGCTTCGCCTGGCTCACCGTTCACCTCCCGCCGGCACGTCGGGCAGCCGGCGCGCCAGTCCGAGCACCGCGCGTAGGGCCGCCAACATGGCATCCCGGTCAGCGACGTATGAACGCTCTATCTCAAACGAAGGGCAAGTCTGATCTCGCTTCACACGCCGAGCGTAGCCCGACGGCGAACCGCGAGCGGTACGAATAATTAGTGGAACTGGTTATTAAGACCGTAATTCAGACGGTAAGCCGTCCTCGTGACGATACCAACGGCACGGCCCATTACCTTTTCGGGACCGGGCGGCAGAAAGTGCCGCCTTGAATCCCAGTCGGAACGGGACCGGAATCGTCGGCTCCGGGTGCGCGAGTAAGTGCTTCTCTATCGCCTCGTACGCAGCTCTGGTCGAACCCAACCGATTGGCTAGGTGGTTGCAGTCGATCCAGCACAGAAGAAGCCAACCGATACTTCTCCCGGCGGGACGTCCACCTGTTCTTGTCGTTGAAAATTGATCTGATCCGCGACTCCGCGGACGACTCGCCGCGGGTACCGCGAAGCTGCAGCATTCTTCGAGAGTCTCCCAAGCCAGCTGGATGCCCTTTTCGCTCACTGAGAACAATTCGCATAGCTCAACCGCCGGCGCGAGAGACGACGGGAATGCATTTTCCGGAGCGAAGGTCAGCAGTAACGCCGATGCGTATCGTGCCGTCACCCGGTCGATCACAGCAGTCCGATCACTCCATCCCATGCCACGGACGACAAAGGGCAACCACGGCCGTCCACCGGCGTGAATGCGACTCAGCTTCCAAACGCGACCAGCCACCAGCTCGCTTAAGGTTCGTGCCTTCAGGCGCCGCGCGGTAAAGGCCGCGATGCCGCCCGCAGACACTTTCCAGCGCTGTAGAGTTGCTGGATCGATTGCCGTCTTGCCGAACTCCGAACAGGCTACGAATAGGGCGCCGTCAACCCATTCAGGTTCTTCCCAGTGGCCTCGGTCGCAGGCGGGACACCTTGCCAATCGAGCCGGCTCACCCTGGCGAACGATGTCTTCGGCGATCAGGAGGTTTAATAGATGGCTGGGCCACGTCGCCACCTCGTCCGGGCGCAGCGTCGCCGCTCGCGTATCGCGCGCGTCCGCGCGGGCAAGCAGCTCACAGAACAGGTCCCGCATCAGGCAGAACGCGCAAGGCGGACGGCGGTGTCGATCTCTGAGTCCAACAGCATCTGGCGGATTGCTGCGTCTCGCCCATCGAACCCTAGATTGATGGTGTTCGGTGCCGTGAGGTCGAAGGTGCGGGTCCGACGCCCAGGACGACCGTCCGGTGCAAACGCCACTGTCAACCTCGATTGGAAGACGTCGACGAGGGACAGGGGCGTCTTTCCGCAGCTGCAGCTTTGTTCGGGTGTGAGGAACGTGCGCTCCACCTCGTCGTACACGGCGTCACGCTTGAATTTCGGATCTGATTCGATGACATGGCGGACTGGAATGCCACCGATGCCGGTGAAGCCCAGTCGCTTGACGGTCACGTCCCGTATTCCAGTCGTGAACCCATACACAAATCGGTGATCCCGTGACTTCAGCTTATTGAGGTTCAGGACACGGTCTGCAAACGGCGAAGGTCCCAATTCGACGCCTAGGATCACGCGACCAAAGATCTGTTGCAAATCAGCGATCCGCTTCCTGCTCCCGCTGCAATGGATGTCTAGCGTCTGTTCCTCGGGACAGTAGACGAAGTCGATCTCGAAAGCGGGGCGAACCACACGCCGTGCCAACACTCCGCCGTCGTACTCAAGATGAACCGCACCGTAGTCCTCCGGGTATGTGAAATAGAAGAACTTTCCACCGCGCTCGTATGGATCGACCTGGCACGCGCCGCCCCGTCCCTCCGTGTGCCGGAGGTACTCCGACAGCGCATACGAAAAGTGCGCGATGTCGTTTGGCTCGCTCCGTGGACTAACACGAGGGACGCTCTTCCTGCGCTTCCACTGTGACGGCGAGCGGTCGTATGCCTCTGCGAAACGTTCCACGGCGTCGAAGATCGCGGGGGCATCGATGAAGAGGAGCATCGCTCTTTCGTGCGATCCATCTAACGTCTCGAATTGGTCGCTTAGTGCGTCTCTGCGGGCGGCGACCTCTTCGGAGATCGCGCGTACCCCGGCATCGCTGGTGAGTTCGTTGATGCGCTGGAAGTCCGCGTCGACGGCAGCGCGAACTTCATCGGGGAACTGCTGCCACGCCTCAAAGACGGCGCTTGCCCAGTCATCAGCGTCCCAGACCGTCGCTTCGATAGGGTTTTCTGGTCTAAGCTCCTCGAAATACCTTCTGACCAGGGTTTGGTCCGTGAGTCTTAGGAACGTCCGGGGTGCATACTGGCGAGGCATGAGCACATCTCCACTAAATCGATTGGAAGTTGCGGAGATTGTACGACGGCTCAGACACATTCGCCTACTTTAGACTCGGCCGGCCCAACGTTATGTGCGCTTTTGTATCCAACGAATCGGCCTAACCAAAGCGCCAACATAATTTCGAAAGCGTTCCTCACTGCTTAAACGAACTGCTGCCTGATGGGCGTCGGTCGAACTGAGCAGGGCAGGATGTCGCGCCGACAACCGGACGCGTCACCCAGTTGCAGCCAATTGTCGTCCGTGTTGAGATAGTGCCATGCGTGAACCCGTCGATTTCGACAGCGCAACGAATGAGCTACGAAAGGACGGACACGTCGTCGGCCTGACGGATCGAATCTACGCGCTCGACCGAGAATCAATAGTGCTCGACGAGATCCTTGTAAAAGGGGATCTCAGCGGCCCACTGGCATACAACGGACGGATGATTGAGATCATCGATGTCGAAACCATCGTCGGCCTTGAAATCGGCTCGGCCGGCGTGCGAGGTCCCGTATGGAAGGGCGTGCGTTGCCGAGTTCTTGACTTAAGAGTTGGTGTGCGTGCTGGGTGAGAGTAATCCCACCAAATGGCAACTGTGGCTCCGCGCATACTCAGATCGACTGTTCGCGAGCTTTAGCGGTTCAGCTGTCATCAGCCACGCAGTGACCAAGGGAACAGCGCGAGAGCGGCAGGTGCTAGATGTTCTGCAGATGCTCCCGACGCGAGCCGCATTGGTCAAAGATGTGGTCATTGTCGATCGTGACGGCAGCGAGTCTCCGAGCTTTGATGGCGCACTGATCGACCGCGAGCACTTGCCGCTTCTCTGGGTCGAGGATTCGACGGCAGCCGTAATGATCGAGAGCGCTATCGCGTGCATTGAGGTTAAATCGACACTCGATACGGGAGCCATCACCGACATTTTCGAGAAAGCTAACAAGCTACGCCTTATGACTCTCGATGAGGAAATCACCCGCGCTCCAGCCGTCGTCGGCTTCGCGTACCAATGTGCAAATGTAAATTTGGCCTTCTTCGATTATGCTCGCCGGTTCCATGTCGAGCCGAGCACTGCACCCACTCCCATCTGTGTTCTGGGCCAAGCCTTGTTCGCTGGAACATCAAGGGAGAGTGGCCGTTCCCGGATTAATCCAGGGGTCGCCGCTCAGGCACCCGTATACGTGATAACTGGCAGCGACGCGTTACTCGGGTTCTTATACATTCTCTTTCGCCGCGTCACTACAGTTGCGCCGTGGGCCGCGGTGGCGCGCACATATAGCGAAGACTTTTTTAGTAGGGCTAGTGGATTCTTCTTCGAAAAGCCGTTCTTGGACCGGATAGTCGCTGACGAGGAAACTGCGAATGCCGCTCGAGCAGAGTTCGCCGGACACGCAAGCGAACCGATTGACCAGGTCTATGTGAGAGCCAAGGCTCGCACAGGTCTGTGAGCGAACGTCGTGGCAGAGATTTAGGAAAGACCGATCGCCTCGGCCACCTTCCCCCAGCTACGATCCTCTTCCCCTTCCAGGCGCCGGAGATAGATCGACGTGACGGCGAGCGACGAGTGGTCGAGGAACCGACTGACATCCTCGATCGACTCACCCGCATCGCGCCTGAGCTTTGCGGCCGAGTGCCGGAAGATGTGCACCCCCGCCGGCGGCAGCCCGGCCAGCCCGAAGTAGCGCTGCAGGTTGCCGTAGAAGCTGCCCGAGGTGATGCCGCGCGTGTCGCCTCGACGTGCCGGCCACAACGATGCATCCGGCGCCATGGCCGCAATGTCGTGGCCGAAGGCCGACAGCGCCAACGTCAGGGCGACAAACGCCGGTTCCGGCAGCTCCCGCTTGCCGGTCTTGCCGCCCTTGCCCCGGTAGCGGTACCAGGTCTTCCCGTCCTCGTGTGTGATATCACTCACCTTCATGTTCAGCACCTCCGCCCTCCGCCGTCCGGTGAGGGTCAGGGTCAGCACGATCGCCCGGTCCCGCAGGCCGGTCGGCGTCTCTGGTATGACGGCGAGCAGCTTCTGGATGTCGCTGCCGCCGAGGCCGCGTGGTGGTGCCACAGAGACCTTCGGGCGCTCCAGGGCATCGCAGGGGTTGGCGGTGACGGCTTCCATGCGGATCAAGAAATGGAAGAAGCTGGAGAGGCAGGCGAGCCGGGCGCCGATTGTCACCGACGATGGCTGCTTGCCGGAGAGGCCTGTGCCGTAGGCCCAGGCGAAGACCTCCTGGCTCGTCAGCCTGTCGGGCGGCTTGCCGACCGTGCCGAAGCAGTGCTGGAGCATGCGGCTGTAGCCTTCGACGGTGCGCCGGCTGCCTGAGCGGCGTTCCTTCTCGGCGAGGAAGGCGTAGAGTGCGCGCTCCCAGCCTTCGGCGCTGTTGTCGAACGTGGTGATCGTGGTCTGCATGGTGGCGCCCCCTCCTGCGAGGCGTCACCATGATTGCGTCGTGTCGGACGAAGTCAAGGACATGCGGCGAGCTCCGACGTGCATCCGCGGAACTGGCCGGGTGGTCCTGGTGTCTTGACGTCCCGCGAGAGAGGCGTACCATAACATCGCACCCCGAGAGGGGAGCGCGGCGGGGTGGGCTGGCCGATGGAGGCGGGGCCGGAGGCTAGTCTATCCCTCATCTCATTTGACCCTTGCATGCTGCGGCGGCAGACCCTCCGGAGGGTGGCGGGGAGCGTCCTTGCTCAGGACGCCACGTCCTCCGAAGGATCACTCGCAGGATAAGTCCGTCGGGACCAGACCTGTGGCTTTATTATGTGGGCTTGTGATGGCCTCGTCAGCCACGGAGGGGCCACGATATTCGCGTTGTGTTCGCCGTGTAGCCTCCTCGACGCTCGGTCTGTTGCCACGGCTCGAGACTAGACAGCGGCGAAGCGTCTTACTTGAGCTTCTCGGGATGCGGCACAAACGTCGCATGCACGGGGAAGACCTTCACCGCGGGCTGGCCCTGGATGCCCACCTTCTGGGTGCCCGGCGTCAGGCGTTCTTGCACGAACCTGTCGAAGTCTTGTGGCGTCTCCCAGACGTCGGTGACGTGCAGCGAATCGTCTCCGAACGACGCAACGTGAAAGATCGCGCCCGCCGGCTCCTGCCCTTCCCAGTTCACGAGTTTGCGCGCCGCTTCGTACTGCTCTGGCTTGACGCCCTTCCACTCCATGATCATCATCACCGGCATCTTCTGAGCCCTCCGCTTCATCCATTCGGCACCCGCCGGGCTTCCGTGTCTGTTGTGATTCGTGGGACCATGTCTCCGAGATCACTGGAAGGCAATAATGACGCTCTCGCCTTTCGAGAGCCAGCCGGGAAGGATGGTCTCGAACCAGCGACTCGTGCCGTTCATGATGCGGGGCATGGTTAGCGCCCTCGGCCTGCAGGAGATCTCCGCCGCGGTCCACGATCCACACATCGTGTCCGTCGTGAAGTAAATCAGTCGGCTCCCTCCCGGCCCACGCCTCCGGTAGAATCGCCAGAAGGTCGTAGCCGAAGTTTTAGCTTCGTAGACGCCCGCCGCCGAGGGACATCGAGACGCCATGAAACTCACCCTTCAACAGCTTGAAACTCATCTCTGGGGCGCGGCAAACATCCTCCGCGGGAAAACCGCCGGCCAAGATTACAAGAACTACATCCTGTCATTGATGTTCTACAAGCGTCTCTGCGACCAATGGGAGTGCGAGGCTGATGACGCGATTGCGGAGCTTGAACGGCAGCAAGGCCGCGCGTTCACCGACCAGGAGAGGGCGGTCTTTCGCAAGCGGGGCGAACATCGCTTCAAGATTCCAGACGGATCCCGCTGGGGCGACGTGAAAGCCGCGTCGACAAATCTCGGAGAAGTGCTCACGAAGGCGATGCGCGCCGTGGCAGACGCCAACGAAGAACTGCGCGGTGTATTCACCGTAGATTGGAACCAACCCGCACCAGATGGAAGCGGAAAGCCGCTCATCGCGAATGAGGTCGTGCACGCGCTCGTTCAGCACTTCGATGAACACAATCTGTCGAACAATGAAGTCGCCCCAGACATCCTCGGGCGAGCGTATGAATTTCTCATCAAGCAGTTCGCCGACGACGCGGGCGCCAAAGCCGGCGAGTTCTTCACGCCACCTGAGGTAGTGGACACACTCGTGCGAATCCTAGAGCCGCACCCAGGTGACACGGTGTACGACCCGACATCCGGTTCGGGCGGGATGCTCGTGCACACCGCCGACTATCTTCGCGAGCAGGGCCACCACGCCACTAGCGCGCGGTACTTCGCACAGGAAATGAACTGGGGGAATGCTGCAATCGGGAAGATCAACTCAGTGCTGCATGGCCTCGAAGCCGAGATTAAAGCGGGCGCCAGCACAATCACGGACCCGCAGTTTCTCGAAAACGGGCGAGTTCGAAGATTCTCCGTTGTTCTCGCGAATTTTCCGTTTTCCGATGACTTCTGGTGGCTCAAGCCCGAACAGCAGACGGATGACAAAAAGAAGAAGGAGAGGCTGAAGCAAGAGGTCTTTGGTAGGGAGGGATTCAAGGATCCGTACGGTCGCTTCGGCCGAGGTACGGGTTTCAACGCACCACCGCCCGGCTTCGGCGATTATGCGTTCATTCTGCACATTCTCGCTTCACTGACGGACGATGGCCGCGCAGGGATTGTGTGCCCGCAAGGCGTGCTATTCCGCGGCCAGTCGGCCATCGATGAAGAGACAGGAGAATTCGACGACGATGGAAACCCGTCGATACGGCGTCGAAAGGCGGATGACGAGCATTTGATCCGACGAGCTCTACTGGAAGGCCACGTCATCGACGCCGTGATCTCACTTCCGCTCAATGTTTTCTATGGTGCTGGCGTGCCCGCGTGTCTGCTTGTTCTTCGAAAGCAGCGACCGGAGGATCGGCGTGATAGCGTCTTGCTCGTCTACGCCGGCCGCCACTATCGAGAACTCTCCGCGCAGAATGAACTCCGGCCGCAGGACGTCATGCGGATGCTGATTCACTATCACGCCTATGGCGACGCCCCCAAGATTCCCACATTGGTCGAAGAGCACTGCGGACGAATCAGAAGGGAAATTGAGCAGCGCGCGGAGGACGAAGTAGGGCGCTTAGTCTCGGAGTATGAGCCAATCGCGACGAAGGTCACCGTGCTCCATGTGGAACTCGCTACGACGCGCGGGAAGCTTGCGGCCGCTACGACAAAAGCAGAGCAGACAAAGGCGGAGTCAGCCGTCACCAGGCTCGAGAAACAGCGCGCAAAGATGGCGAAACGACTGGGAGAACGCGACGAATACATTGAGGCATCGCGAAGGCGCGCAGCAGACGACCTCGACGACGTCCAGAAAGTCGCCGATGAACTAGCGATGCTGTACTCAGATCCAGATGAGTTGCACAAGCATGCTAGGGTGGTCGGTTTCGCGGAGATCGCGGAGAACGAATTCAATCTAAACGTCCCGCGCTACGTGGATACCTTTGTATCCGAGCCTCGCATCGACGTTAGGGACGCGCTCGACGCCTTGCTAAAGGCGGAGGCCGACATCGAGGATGCTAAGAAGGAGCTCTCGCGGCTGCTGCACGAGGTCGGATATGGGACCGACTGACCCATCGCTACATCCGAAGGAGTGGTCGATGACTACCATCGGAAGGAGCATCAAAATCAAGCGAGGGATCTCGTGGTCTAGCGATCAGGAGCATTCCCAACCCGGCGCTGGGCGGATCCCCGTAGTTGGAATTCGGAACGTTCAGAAGACACTTGAGCTAGATGACCTCTTGTACCTTTCTGGCGTGAACCCAGCCGCAGTCGAAAGCAAGCGGGTTGGCGCGGGATGGACCCTCATCGTCGGATCGAACGGGAACCGTAAGCGAGTCGGCAACTCAGTTCTGGTTAGGCAGGATGCTGACTTCCTGTTCGCATCGTTCCTGCTCGCAGCCAAGCCCTATGACGACAGCGACATCAACCCCGACTACTTTCAGCGATGGCTCTCTTCCGAACACGTTCAAGCCCGACTGAGCGCCTCAGCGGAAGGCACGACAGGTTTGAACAATCTCAGCCTCAGCTTCTTCCGAGCGATGGCGATAGCGGTTCCCAGCACTGTGGAGCAGTCCACAATGACCGCCGTGCTCGATGCCGTGGACGCGGCACTTGAACACGCCGAACTCGCGAGGATCCAAGCGCGAGAACTCCGACGCGGATTGCTGCAATCGTTCTTCGAATTTCGCGGTTCTACGGAGACCACCAAGCACTCCGAAGCGGGCACGATCCCTGGCTCATGGGACGCTGTCCAGGGCCGTCGCGCATTCTCCATCGTAACTGGCAGTTCTGACAGCGTGGACGCTTTGCGTCTGCCAGGCGACGAGCAGCAGCCCGACGCCTGGTTCATGAAGGTCGACGATTTCAATGCACCAGCCAACCGTCGTGATATCGTCGGAACTAACATTGGGTTCGTTCTAGCCGAGAACCGATCGTTCAAGACGCACGCTTCAGGAACAGTGATCATTGCGAAGCGAGGTGCGGCGATACTGAAGAACCGTGTGCGTGTGTCGCGGGTTCCATTGGCACTGGATCCCAACCTTATGGCTCTACGGGCGCTACCTCCGATGAGCGAGGAGTTCCTGAGGTATCAGCTGGAGTGGCGTAAACTTTCGCGTTACGTGGAGGACTCGGGGGTGCCGCAGCTCAATAACAAGGATCTGTACCCACGTTGGTTCCTCATCGCGCCAGACAAACGCCAAGAAGTGATCGTCAAGGTGATGCAACTAGCCGATGCCTATGAAGATGCTTTGATTCGACGGTGCGACGTTCTCGAATCCTTGAGAGAGTCTCTGATGCACGACTTAATCACCGGTCGCGTCCGCGTGGCCAACGCGCCAGCGGTGGTGTCATGACCGAAGCTGGCTATGTCGAGCTTCCGATCCTCGGTTGGCTCTGCGGCGAACCCAAAGAGAAATACGGCAGCGGATCCTTAGGGTGGACCTACCGCGACGAGGCGGCGATGGCCGCCTTCGTCCGTCCGCTTGAAGATCCCCTGGTTGAGAAGCTCCTCGTCGAAGCGATTGTCCGCATCAACGGCGAGGTGAAGACAGAGGCCGAAGCAAAGCTTGCTGTGGCCGCTCTACGCACCTCGATGTTTCATCCGGACAACCTCACCGCGAATCGCCAGACACTCGACCTGCTGCGTGACGGCGCGAAGGTCGTGCTGAGACCTGGCGAAGATGCGAAGACCGTGCAGTTCATCGCGTTGGATCCGGACCGCCAGCACCTGAACGACTTCACCGCGACCAATCAATACCGCGTACAGGGCGTGAAGCAGTGCCGCGACGATACCGTACTGCTCGTGAACGGCATCCCGCTCGTGATCGCCGAGTACAAGAGCTACATCACAAGCGGCAAGGATTGGCGCGAAGCTGTCCATCAGCTGCACCGTTACCAGCGCCAGGCGCCCTTGATGCTCACACCTAACGTATTCTGCGTGGCGGCGGACGAGGACGAGTTCAGGTATGGCACCGTGCTGTTCCACGACGTGAACAAGGACGAGATCGAGCAGCATCTCGACCTTTGGGGACGCTGGCTCAGCCTCTACCCCGAGCAGCACGGATGGTGGAATGATCCGAAGGCGGCAAACCCAGACGATCCTCTCGAAACGCCAGTGAGGGGACTCCTGCGGCTCAAACCCGCCCATATCCTCGACTTCCTGCAGCACTTCGTCGTGTTCGAGACGAAGAAGGGGAAAACGACAAAGAAGATCGCGCGCTACCAGCAATTCGAGGCCGTGAATGAGCTGGTCGATCGCACCGTGCCGCTTATTGGCCAACCGGTTGCTGCCCAGGACCGGACCGGGCTTATCTGGCACACGCAGGGTTCAGGCAAGTCCTTGACGATGATCTTCGCTGGCCAGAAGTTGCGGCGGCATTCTGGGCTGAACAATCCGACGGTCCTCATCGTGGTAGACCGACGCGACTTGAAGACGCAGCTCTCAGACGACTTCGACGCCTGCGACTATCCCAACGTGGAGAAGGCACTCGGCGTGGAAGACTTGAAGAGGAAGCTCCGGGCTGACTGGCGCGGGACATTGGTAACGACCATTCAGTCGTTCCAGCGTATGGGCGACCTCGATCCAGTCGCACGCGACAACATCGTCAGCCTGGTGGACGAGGCGCATCGCTCACAGAAGGGTGCGGGGACAGAGAGCCACGCGATGACTATGCGCGTGAAGTTGGCGAACGGGTTCCGTTACGGGTTCACTGGCACTCCTATCGACAGGAACGATGCAGAATACGCATCGAGACTTCGGACCACTTCACGATGGTGTGCAGGAGCGTTACCTGAGCTACTACGGAATCAAGCGCGCGATCCAAGACGGCGCGACCTTGGAGGTGCACTACATCCGCGACCGCGTGCCATTCAGGGTGGACGAGGACCCCTTGAGCGCCGGCTTTGAGCAGATATGTGAAGAGATGGAACTTGAGGATGAAGAGGCGAAGGACTTCGTCCAGCGTCAACGGTCCCAATGGAAGGAACTGGCCAGGCATCCGGAGCGCGTGGAAATTGTTCTCGAAAAGATGCTAACGCACTTCCTGGATTATCCCGATCCGAACGGCTTCAAGGCGCAACTCGTCGCGGTGGATCGCAAGGCCTGCGCCGTCTACAAGGATGCTCTTGATGCCAAGCTGAAGGCGTGCGGTCTCCCGCCCGAGTGGTCCGATGTGATCATTTCCGCAGCCCAAAACACAAACGACCCAGACGTCGAACGCCTCGAATATCCGAAGGTGAAGCAGGATGAACTCATCGACTACTTCAAGCTCACGCCGAGGGAGTGGGAGGAATGGAACCACGAGCGATATGGGGACGATCACGACAAATGGCGCGCGCCCCTCAAGATTCTCATTGTCTGTGATCGGCTTCTCACCGGCTTTGACGCTCCGGTCGAACAGGTCATGTACCTCGACAAGCCGCTACGCGACCACAACTTGCTTCAGGCAATAGCTCGCACAAACAGACCAATGCCGTTCATGGACAAGCGGACCGGAGTCGTGGTGGACTACTTCGGCGTCTTCACCAACCTTGAGAAGGCGCTCAACTTCGACGAGAGCATCCGCGAGGAATCGCTGATCGATTGGGATGCGCTCAAGGCGACTGTGCCCGGCGAAATGGATCGCTGTATGGAGCTCTTCCGGGGAATTACCATAGTCGACACCCGCGATTGCCTGCTCGCGGCGTTGCGGCGTCTGCGAGATCCCGATGCAGCCAAGAGCTTCGAGCACAACTTCAAGAGCCTAGAACGGCTCTGGGAAGCAGTAGCACCTGATCCTAGCCTCTACCCGTATCGCTTCGAGTACACGTGGCTGTGCGGCATTTACGTGGCGCACCGCCGTCGTCAACGCGGGAGCAGAGACACATACGGCGAACTTTCCGCCAAGACCCGCAAGCTCATCCAAGAAAACACGACCTTCGTTGTCATCGCGGAGTCGCTCCCGGTGTTCAAGATCGACCAGGACTACGTCACTAAGCTCGATGAGCTTCCGACGCCGGCGGACAAGGCGGCAGCCCTTGAAGCGATGCTGACTAGCGAACTCGCCGAGGATGATCCGAGTTTCACGTACAGGCAGCTCGGTGAACGGCTCCAGCGTGTGAAGGAGCGCAGGGACGCCAGTGACGACGCAATGGTTGCCCGCTTGAAGGAACTTGAGAGCATCGCAGAAGAAGCCGCTGCAACGAAGCAGGAGCCGCAGCGGCTCAACCTTGTACGGCCTGGCGAGTACGGCCTCTTCACCATCCTGAGAGCACACACAAGTGATGTCGATGAGGCCTATGTCGCGGACAGCGCCCGGCGCATGGTCGCGCATCTTCGCGAGAACCGGCTTCTGACGCCGGGTTGGAGCAACTCCATCGGTGGTCGCGGGCGGGTAGAACGGTCGCTCCTCGCGGAGTCATGGAACCCGCCGTACGCGAATCTTGGTTTCGACCCTGGCGATGACGATCCACCCTTCTTGAAGCCGGCTGTCAGCGAACTCGCGAAGTCGGATGGAGTTGTGGCGACGTCATGAGAGCAGCCACTCAGCATTACGAAACGTCTCTTGGCGGGCAGCGAGTCGACTACCTAGTCCGGCAGTCGAAGTCTGCACGGAAGCTGCGTCTCCGTGTTGGACTCAACGGTATCGAGATCGTGGTGCCTCCCGAACGAACCAGTCGAGATGCCACCGCATTTCTCAGTCGTAACGAGACGTGGGTTCTCTCTCAGCTGCAGCGTATCGACCGATTGCGGAAGGTCCGGAAACACCGAACAGTTCAGTTCGACGAGATACTCTTCCGCGGAGTGCCGACGAAGATCAGCGTCGAGCTAGTAGAGACCCGGGCAAGGGGAAACATCGTCCGCTGCATCGACGGGAAGATTCTGGTGCAGAGAGGTGGTGCATCTCGGATACCCGTCGAGCGGAGCCTCGAAAACTGGCTACGCAGGCAAGCGCGTCTCGACATTGGAGCGCACCTCAAATCTGTGACGTCGCGGCTTCGGCAGAGCCCGATGCGCATCTATGTGATGGGCCAACGCACGAAATGGGGAAACTGTTCTCGTAAGCGGAATCTCTCCTTCAACTGGCGCCTGATCCTGGCGCCGGAGTTTGTGCTTCAGTATCTCGTCACGCACGAAGCCGCGCATCTCGCCGTGCCCGACCATTCGGCGAAGTTCTGGCTTACGGTGCAAAGCCTATGCGCCGAGACCGAGCGAGCAAAGCAGTGGCTGGCGGCAAATGGGCATAAGCTGACGGTCGAACACGTCGCGGCGTAACGCGAGGAGCGGTGGCGGCGTCACGCGACGAGCCCTCGCGACCAGTCACCATCAACTCATCGTGTGGGTCTCCGAGTGGGGGTATAACGATCAGAATGGAGATCTGGGATCTGTGGTACCCCAACGCGGCGTCGCAGGGCTTGGCGTTCTGTCGGGCTCGCCTCGATCCTGTGGATCAGGTGCTGGTGCACGCCGCGCCGGACGCGCTGCGCGTCGAATTGCGTGCCGACGATGGCGCACTCCTCGCCGCGGCCGATCAGCTGCGCTTGGCCGGTCCTTATTTTCCGATGACGCGGTTGCGGCGCGAGGGCAGACGCATAGCGCGCGAGGATGGTTGGCCTGAGGCGAGTGACATCGGACGAGTCGTGTTGTTGCCAGGCGGCCGAGGCGGCCATCCTGCGCGAGTGGTGGAACGCGGACGACGGCACCGAGTGGCGTTGGTCCGTCGAGTTCCATAACCGCAGGTAGGGTCGTCGACGTGTCTGCGTCACCGGCTCCCATCGCTTAGGCTGCCAGCGGAGCGATGGTGGGCTGACGTGACACTGTAATGCGAGGCCGCGGTGTGGCAGCGCGTTTCTTTTGTCGCTCGGGCAATGCAGCCAGAGTGCGCCCGATTTCTCCGAACACCTGGCCATTCCAGACCAGCCCGACGTGGGTGCTCCGGACTTCTATGTTCGTGGATCTCGCGGCGCGGGTACAGGTCCGCCAATCGACGACGCCGTCCGTCTTTGTAAAGATGCAGGTTTCAGAGATGCCCGGCGGAAGGGGCGCTTGGAGGTGGCGATAGCACTCATCGCCGCAATCGCGGGGCGTTTCCCGCATTGCCAGGACGGCGGGCTGGAAGCTGGCGCCCTGGACCGGCGAACCGAGCGTGATGACGTGGCGGACGTGCTCAGGATGCATCATGGCCACCCGGCGCGCGAGACAGCCTCCCAAGCTATGTCCGATGATCGTGACTGGTTTGCGCGTTCTGTCAAAGACCTCGCCAACTCTGAAGGAGAGTTGCTCCGCCAACGCTTGTGGGCATCCGGCAATCCGCCCAATCTCGGAATGGTGGGAGTCGTATCCCATGCGTTCCAGCCAACACTTCAGCTCCAGCATCGACGCGTCTCGCGCCATCAACCCCGGGACGAGCACCACGGGCTCGCCTGATCCGCGATGCACGCCGACGCCCGCGTAGGCCGCGGAGAAGTGCAGTTCCCACCAGTCGACGCCAGCAAACGCCTCCCGCCATAGAGGCAGCCGGCGGTCGCCGTATCGTGCTCTTAGCTCATCCACGTCCTACTCCTCGCTGTTTCCGTTGCTGGTGTCTACCGTGGCTTCCTAGGTCGCGATCCGGCGATTGGTGTACCAGCCCGTCGACGAGTTGAGGATCGCCAGAACGAGCAGTCCGGCGACGAAGTAGACGATGAAGGCAATGAACGACGCGGGCTCGAACACGCCGCCCCTGTCGCCCACCGCCTTGTTCGTCAGATCAAACATCCCGAAGAACGGCTTCACCCAGAAGTCGCTGTGACGATACAGCCAACTGACGAGCTCGCTGTCGCGATTCGCGTTCGCGAGCAACGCGAGAAATCGAGCTCCCGTGAGGACGAGGACGATGGCCCAGAAGAGCCCGAAGATGGTGGTAACGACTCCGCGTAGCATGTCACGTTCTCCTTTACTATCTCTATCCGTCTGACCGAGCAAGAAGGATCACTGGTCAACGATGCCGCTGCCACAGCCCGATGCCAGACGCTCGATCTGAGACGCCCGCGGTTTACGAGACGTTCTCGCGGGAACGGGACGACAAAGCTGGGCGATCTGCTGATCCGTCCCAGCTCGGGTGGCGCATAGAAGTATCCGTTTATAAAGACACGGAGATGCTCGCAGGTGGCGGGACACGTCCGCCGCAGGAGAGGAAGCCGACATGGATGCAGCAATTGTCGTCCTCATCGTTGCAGTCGCGGTTATCGTGGCGGTGGTGATCGCCGGCTTCGCGCTGATGCAGTCGCAGAGAAAGCGCTCGGAGCAATTGCAGGACAAGTTCGGCCCGGAATATGACCGCGCGCTTGGCGAGTCCGGGAGCAAGAAAGATGCAGAGGCGCAACTGCGGGAGCGGCAGGAGCGGGTGGAGCAACTTCACCTCCGCGAATTGGAGACCGACGAACGGGTTCGCCTCAGCCGCGCCTGGGCGACGACGCAGGCACGCTTCGTTGATGAGCCCCCGGCGGCGATCAAGGAAGCGCAATCGCTGGTCGATGAGGCGATGAGCGCGCGTGGCTACCCGATGGGCGACTTCGCGCAGCGTGCCGCAGACATCTCCGTCGATCACCCGAACGTCGTCAGCAACTATCGGGCGGCACGGGCGATCGCCGACGACAGCGAACGCGGCCAGGCGGACACCGAGTCGCTGCGGCAGGCGATGGTCCACTATCGTGCGCTGTTCGACGACCTCCTCGGCGGGAGGATTGAGGACACGAATGTGGATGGTATGCCACCGTCGAGCCGCACCCCGGAGACGATGCCGCGCCAAGGGTGAGGGGCGAAAGCTCGATCGTCGCACACATAGCGGTGAGGTCCGATCGATGCCACGAAAGCAGCATTTGCCGAGCGTCAGTGACAAAGAGCAGCGCATGTACGAGCACATCAAGGAGAGCGAAGTCGAGCAAGGCCGCTCGACCAAGCTCGCTAAGGAGATCGCCGCGCGCACGGTGAATAAGCACCACAGCGACAAGGGACACGCGAGAGGGAAGTAGCTCGCGTTTCATGATCGCGGATCCCCGGCAGGCATGTTCCTGCACGATGACAACATGGTGGTGCGTCTGCCATCGCTAGAAGGGCAGCCGCCCCTTCTCCTGCATGAGTTCCCAGAAGGCCGCGGGTTTCCATATAGTAAGGCTCCCACGGATTCGAATCGGTGGAGTAAGAACGATGCAGTGTCCGACCTGCGGCCGCGACAACCCGGAAGGCTCCAAATTCTGCCGCGGCTGCGGCTTGTCGCTGGCTGCCGAAGTCGCTTGCGCGGCGTGCGGTACTAAGAATATCCCTGACAGCGCATTTTGCGTGGAGTGCGGCGCATCGCTGACCGCGGGAACGACGTCCCTTTCCGGCACCCCGTCGCGAGCGCCAGCTCCACCGCTCCCCACAGCGTTCGCGGGCGGGCGCTATAACGTCCGCAGCTTCCTGGGCGAAGGCGCCAAGAAGTGGGTCTACCTCGCCCACGACACGAAGCTCGACCGAGATGTCGCCTTCGCGCTGATCAAAACAGATGGCCTGGACGCCGACGGCATCGTCCGCGTCCGCCGCGAGGCGCAGGCGATGGGGCGGCTCGGCGACCACGCAAACATCGTGACGATTCACGACACCGGCGACGAGGGCGGCGCTCCGTACATCGTCTCGCAGTACCGCGGCGGCGGCTCGGTCGAAGATCTGCTGGCGAAGGCGGAGCAGCATCGCATCCCACCCGAGCGCGCGATGCAGATCGGCGAACAGATCTGCCTCGCGCTGCAGCACGCGCACGGCCGCGGCATCATCCACCGCGACCTTAAGCCCGGCAACGTCTGGCTCGACAGCGACGGCAATGCCGCGCTCGGCGACTTCGGGCTCGCCATCGCCATCGACCGCTCTCGCATGACCATGCAAGGCATGATAGTCGGCACCGTCGCCTACATGCCGCCCGAGCAGGCGCTCGGCCGCACGCCCGACGCACGCAGCGACCTCTACGCGCTCGGCGCGATGATCTACGAGATGGTGACCGGCAGGCCGCCCTTTCTCGGCGACGACGCGGTCGGCGTCATCTCGCAGCACATCAACACGGCGCCGGTCGACCCTTCGTGGCACAACCCGTTGTGCCCGAAGCCGCTCGAGGCGCTGATCCTGCGTCTGCTGGCCAAGTCCCCCGCCGAGCGCCCCGCTAACGCCCAGGACGTCGCGCAGGAGCTCCGCCGCATCCTCGACCGCTCGACCGTTGACACCGTGCACCCTCAGCAAGCTGACCTGGCAAGCGACCTGCGCGGCCTCAACTGGGGCGCCTTCGTCGGACGCCGCGAGGAAATGGAGCAGTTGAAGGAAGCGCTCGAGGGCGCGCTCTCGGGCAAGGGCTCGCTCGCGATGCTCGTCGGCGAGCCGGGCATCGGCAAGACGCGGCTGGCGGAGGAGTTCGGGGTCTACTCGGGCCTCCGGGGCGCGCAGGTGCTCACCGGCCACTGCTACGAGGGCGAGTCCTCGCTGCCCTACAGGCCCTTCGTCGAGGCCTTCCGCCAGTACACGCGGACCCGTCCGGATGCGGAGCTGCGCACGCAACTCGGCCCCGGCGCGCCGGAGATCGCCACGCTCGTTTCGGAGATCCGCCAGCGCTTCCCCGACATCGAGGAAGCGGCCAAACTCGACCCCGAGGCCGAGCGCCTCCGCCTCTTCGAGAGCGTCACGGAGTTCCTGCACAACGCCTCGACCGCGCAGCCGCTGGTGCTGCACCTCGACGACCTGCACTGGGCCGACAAGCCGTCGCTGCTGCTGTTGCAGCATCTCGCTCAGCGCACAGCGCACGACCGGCTCCTGATCCTTGGCGCCTACCGCGATGTCGAGCTGGAGCGCACGCACCCGCTCGCCGAAGCACTGGGCGCGTTGCGCCGCTTGCCGAACTACCGCCGCGTGCTGTTGCGTGGGCTGGCACAGGAGTCGGTCTTCGATCTGCTTTCGGTCAACGACCCGAGCGAGGAAGGCGCAGCGGGACGCCACGCGCTGGCAGCGGCGCTCTACCAGGAGACCGAAGGCAACCCCTTCTTCATCCGGGAGGTTATCGCGCATCTCATCGAGACCGGCAAGCTGGTGCACGAGAACGGCCGTTGGGTCGGGCGCGTAGCCAGCATCGCCGAGCTCGGCATCCCGGAGGGCGTCCGCGAGGTGATCGGCCGCCGGCTCTCTCGCCTGAGCGACGGCTGCAACCGCATGCTCACGCTAGCCAGCACGATGACCGGCGGCTTCTCGTGGGAGGCGCTGAAGGCGATCAACGCGGATGTTCCGGAAGCGGAACTGCTGGATCTGCTCGAACATGCGCTCGCCGTGCAGCTCATCGCCGAGCGCAAGGGCGAACTTGCGGGCACGTACGACTTTACGCACGCACTGATCCGGCAGACGCTGTACGACGAGCTCAGCACGCCGCGCCGCGTGCTGCTGCACCGCCAGATCGGCGAGGCGCTCGAGCGCCTGTACGCCAACAGCATAGACGCGCACCTGCCCGAACTCGCGCACCACTTTTACCAGGCTGCGCCGGGAGGCGATGTGCAGAAAGCGATGGCTTATGCGACCCGCGCAGGGGAGCGTGCGATGTCGCAGCTCGCCTACGAGGAGGCCGCCAACCAGTACCAGCTTGCTTTGCAAGCGCTCGAACTGAGGGGCAGCGCCGACGATCGGCAGCGGTACGGGATCCTTGCATCACTGACAGAAGCGTATCGGCGGGCGGACAACACAGAGGATTCGGTGGCTACGGCCGAGAGTGCGCTTGGACTTGCGGAGAGCCTTGCCGATCCCGCGGTCCAGGCCGAAGCCGCCATCGCCTACGCCGACGCCATCGAGCGAGGGCCGCTCCGCTTCACGCTTGTTGCCGTGCCGGCAGTCGAACGGGCTCTGGCGGCGTTGGGAGACGAAGAAGGTCCGCTCACGGCACGATTGCTCGCACGCATGTCGGCGGGGAGGTCGGCGAAGTTCGAGACGAGGACACCGGGAGAACGGCTAGCCCTCGCTGAGCGCGCAAAGGACATCGCGGAACGGTGTGGCGACGTGCGAGCGCGTTTGGATGCAATCAGCGCTCTGCACTTCGTGCTCATGGACCCCGCGGGAACCGAGCGACGCTTGGAAGTCACCGACGAATGGCGACGACTCGCCGAAGAGGCGGGCGAACGTTCCGAGATCCTGATGGCTCGCGACTGGCGCCTGGTCGCCCTCGCCGAACTCGGAGAGATGGAGACACTACGCCTTGAGGTGGATCAACTCTCCGATCTCGCCGATGAGATGCGCGAACCCTTCTTCGCGGTGTGGCGGCCCTTTTGGGGCGCGGCGCTCGCGTTGGCCGAAGGACGGTTCTCGGACGGCGAGCAGTTCATCGGGCAGTACGCCCCGGTCCTCGCCCGAACGCAGCACGCCGGAATGCAGGCCGGGCTCGTTGCGCAGCTCTATGACATTCGGCGCGCGCAAGGCGGGCTCAGTGAGTTGGTGGGGCCAATCCTGCAGATCATGGAGCAGATGGGGCCGGAGCCTCTGCCTCGGGTTGGACTCGCCTTCGCTTACTTGGAGGAAGGCCGGACTGAAGAGGCGCGGTCGACGTTCGAGCTGCTGGCAGCTAACGACTTCGCAGACATCCCGCCCAACCAGAACACCATTTCCGTGCTCGCCATGAGCACGGAACTTGCCCGGCGCTTCGGCGATGCACCTCGCGCGGCGCTCTTGTACAACATCTTGCTTCCATTCGCTGAGCGCCAGATCACGCCGGGCGTCCTCTTTCTCGGCTCCGCCTGCTATTCCTTGGGGATGCTCGCCGCGACCATGCGCCGGTGGGACGACGCCGAGCGCCACTTCGAGTACGCGCTCGCGTTCGATGAGCGCATTCACGTGTGGCCCTGGCTCGCCAGAGCGCGCCATGAGTACGCGCGCATGCTCCACGAGCGCGGCGCCGCCGGCGACGCCGAGAAGGCGCGAGCGCTCGTCGGCCAGGCCGTGTCGACGTTCGATGAGCTTGGCATGAAGAAGGACCTCGAGCGCGCGCTCGCCCTCAAGCTCGAGCTGCAGGGCGTATCTTTGAGCAACATCTATACCTCCATCGACAGCGTCGCCCGCGCCGTCGAGACCGAACGCCCCGCCATCACCATCCACCCCGCGCCAGACGGCACGGTCACGATCATGTTCAGCGACATCGAAGATTCCACCGTCCTCACCGAGCGCCTCGGCGACCAGACGTGGCAGGAGCTACTGCGGAAACACAACGCGCTGATCCGCGAACAGCTCGCGGCGCACGACGGCTACGAAGTGAAGACGATGGGCGACGGCTTCATGGTCGCCTTCCAGTCGGCGAAGAAGGGACTCGACTGCGCCGTCGCCATCCAGCGCGCGTTCGACGGGCACAACGCCG
>JALYKW010000043.1 GCA_030774575.1 Chloroflexota bacterium
CGACACGGCCGCGAGCAGGTGATTGACCGTCCGAAGTATTTCAAGGCGCGTTCGTGTTCGGTCGTCCAATTGAAGCGCTCCCCACACACGACGCAGGTTTCCACGTTCAGTACTGTTGCGAGCCGGCGTCGTTGGCGCTCCGCTCGCTTGCGTTTGATCGTCTCGACGTCGATCCGCTCCACATCCTCATTCCGGAGGCCCATCTCGCCCCAGATCCTCCGGACAGTTGTGACGGGTAGGCCAGTTTCCGCGGCGATCTGCGGCCATGCGATTCGCTTACTTGGCTTGGAGGAACGGGCCTTCGGATGTTTCCGAGCGAAGGCGCGAACCCGAGCTGCCTGCAGACGTTGGCGTTCCTGGGTCCATCGCGGCAGTAAGGCGAACGCCAGCTGCCGCGACACGCCGATCTCGCGTCCAACTTCAGTCAGGGTATAGCGACTCTGGACGTCGGGATGGCCGTCGAGAAACTCGCGCAGGCGGGACCGCGCGGTGTCGTTTCCGACAATACGCCGTTTCTTTGCGGGTCGAACCATACGTTCGCCATCGTGGACAAGGCGCGCACCGCCAACAAGGAGCTCCCGGCCGGCGACCACCGTGTCGGGCGTCGCCATTGACGAACACGATGGCGGAATGGTGTTGGTGCCTTGGTCGGGCGAAGACCTTGTAGCCGCCGCGCCGACGGATCACGGATAATCCCCGCATGGAACCGCAGATCCGCTACGCACGCACGACGGACGGCGTCCGCATCGCCTACACGCGCGTCGGCAGCGGCCCGCCTGTCCTGTACTGCGATTTCGGCCTGCGATTCCAGGCCTTGCTCGCAGCCAACTTCCTGCTGAACGATGTGCTGTCGAGTTGCGCGAGGGTTACGTACCTCGACCAAGGCGGCTGTGGCGCTTCCGACCGCGACGTCACGGACATGTCTGCGGAAGCGATGGTGCGGGCAACCGAAGCGGTGGTGGCGGCGTGCATGCAGGACGAACGCTTCACGCTCATCGCGCGCATATGGGCGTGCCCAAGCGCCGCCCTGTACGCGACCGCTCACCCGGACCGGGTCGAGCGGCTGATCTGCATCGGCCCGAGTCACTCAATGCGGCAGCCGGAGGTGGTACGCACGGATTGGTCGATGTACCGGCGGTTGATGGCGACCTGGGTCCTCCCGGACGGACCAGTCGAGCGCCAGCGGTGGTGGGGCCAGGCCGTTCGTGACTCGTTCAGCCAGGCCGCCTGGATCGCGATGGCCGAGGCATACGAGGAGATCGACCAGATCAGCGTCTTCGAACGCGTGCGCGTGCCAACGCTGTTCATCGGGGATGCGAGAGAGGCGTTTCGCCAGCACGCCACGCGTCTGGCGGCGGCGGTCGATGACGCACGCCTGATCATGAGAGACGGCACGGGCCCGATGGACGATGATCGTGCCGTCGTCCTTGCATGCCTGGAGTTCATGGGCATCGAAGGCGCGCTGGCGAACGAGGCTACGCGCGGCGATACCGCCCTCATCCTCTTCGCCGACATCGTCGACTCCACCGCCCTCACCGAACGCCTGGGCGACGCTGCGTTTCGCTCCGCCGCACGCATCCTCGACGACCGCATGCGCACCGCCATCCGCGTCGCCGGCGGTTCAGCAATCGAAGGCAAGCTTCTCGGCGATGGCGTCCTCGCCGTCTTCACCTCCGCCGCCAACGCCATCGATGCCGCGCTCGCCTGTGCCCGCGCCTGCGACGGCACGGGCCTCCAGCTCCACCTCGGCCTGCACGCAGGCGACGTCATCCGTGAAGAAGGCAACGTCTTCGGCGGCGCCGTGAACATCGCATCGCGCATCAGTGCACTCTCGGCGCCGGGCGAAGTGCTGGTTTCCCGTACGGTCGCAGATCTTGCGCGCACGTCGGCGGGAGTGGTGTTCGAGGATCGCGGCGAGCACGCGCTGAAGGGGGTTGGGGACGCGGTGCGGGTGTACGCGGTGAAGACGAGACTCTAACAACTCTTCACGGACGCACACGATGGCACAATGGTGAGGCCCGTCATGTCCGGGTTAGCGAAGACGGTGCGCTAAGTGCGGCTCCAGATGACTGGCTGATACCCCGGCTGGCGCTTCACGCGTAGCCTCACCGACAATGCACGCGCCAATTTCTCCTGATCACGCGGCCGTCGTTTGCGTGAGCGTGTAGGCATATTCGAGTCACCGGTACCGGCGCGGTACAATCCTGCGGGAGGGTAATTCCATGAGTAACAGCAATTCGCGGATCATCATCATCGTCTTGCTTGTCCTGATCCTGCTCGTCGTCGCCGGTGTCATTACAATTCGGTAAGTCTTCGCTTCCTCAGACCCCGGTCAAATCGCTCCACTATCTACCGGTCGGTTGAAGAACAGCTCACGGAATGCTCATCTTCCGGACGCGCGCTGACGGCCAACCGAACTCGCCTGGCCGTGCGGACGTGGGAACCCTACTTGGAACCAGCCGTGACGTCGCCCTTTTGCGCGTTGAAGGCGGCCAATACTTCCCCTTTTTCGCGCTCGGGCACCTTGAAGTGATCAAGGGAGTGGCCAAGCTCCGCGGAGACCTCGTCGAACGCCTCGGGTGGGATGTGGAACGCGAAATGAGCGTCACGCAGTTCCTCGCCGGTGTATTGGAACGGTCCGCCTGCCACGGCGCAGACCCACAGTGTCCTTCCGAACTTGAGGCCTGGCAATCGTCCAGAGTAGGTCACCGTGTGCCACTCCTTCAGTTCGGGGTTCGCGTTGACCACCTTCGGATTTTTCAGTAGCTGGTCGCTGAAGTGGTCCACGACGGCCGCGATTGCGAACATGCCACCGAGTCGTTCGTAGAGGCTCTGGTCTGCCACTGTTCATCCTCCTGAATTCGTTGAGTCACTCACGCGCGGCCCCGCAGCCGAACGTATGGCTCAGCAAGGATACGGTGCAATGTCTGTTAAGGATGTATCTCCCACTCGGGATTATGCGCTATTGCCACCGAGCGCGCCTCGACTGTCCAAGAGTGCGCACACGCACCTCGCCTGATCATACTATCGGGCGATCGTGTGCGGAGCGTTAGCTGCCGTCCTCGAGCATCTAGACGAGCTGTAAGGCCGCCAATATCGGAGGCATACACGGATAGCAGCCTCCGCGGCGGCATCATGCAGACGACCATCACCACATGCAGCACCACCGCAGGGCTGATCGTAGCCCGAGGCCGGTCTCGTCGGTCGGCGGGAACGATGGCCCTACGCGACGTGTTTGCGGTTCGGGCGCCACTTTACAAGCTGGGCGATGAGGCCGGCAACGCCGAGAGCCGCATCGTATTCGAGGAACTCGAATTCGGGCTGCAGGATGAAATCGAACGACTGCGAAAGGTACGGAAGGCTACGTCGCAGCTTGTCCGCGAGCGCGAAGGTCTTGAGCCGGTCAAGGCCGCCGAGGATGGCGATGATCTGGTCTTCACCATAAGTGAATGCGTCGCAGCCGCCTCCGGCGCTGGTGATCGCGGCGGTCGCGGCGGCGTGGAACTTGTCGAGGCGGGTCCTCGGGTCGTTGAAGTCGGAAGCCGATGTGCTCGACTAAGCCATATCGCCCGTACGTCCATCGCTGCAGAGTGATGACGTCATGGCACCCCAGCGTCAAGCAATGTCACCAGACGGGCGAGCAGATCGGCAGTTCTGGGCGGCCTACTTCCACTCAAGCGGCAGCGCGGCGAACCACATCACGTCGCAGCGCTGGTCCTGCCAAACGCCATGTGAGCGCATCGTTCCTTCATACACAAACCCTGCACGGCGGGCGACCTCGACCGACGTTTCATTGCCCGCGACGATCGTCAAGAAGACGCGAGCGGCGCCAAGCTCGAACAGCCAGCGCGTAAGTAGGATCACCGCTCGCGTCGCGTAGCCGCGTCCTCTCGCGCTTGCCGCGAGCCAGTAGCCGATCTGCGCTACGTCCTCTGTAGACCAGTCGTCGACGCCACACATGCCAGCCACTTCGCCAGACCTCGCGCCTATGATTGCGAAGGCAACCCCCGATGGGGTCCCCGTCGTAGCAAACGCCCGCCAGTTCGCCGCGAATTCGTCAATGGTGGCCTCTGCATCCGTGATCGAGGGCGGCGGAGTCGGGTGGCCGCGGCGATCATGCGGAACCGAATAGCGTCGGATCGCAGGGTCGGCGCTTGCGTCGGCGATGAACCCGGCGTCATCTCTCAACCAAGGCCGGAGGGTGACGACGTCGTCGGATAGCGTCACACCCAGATCGTCTGCTTTTCTGACCTCGCTTGGCATCGACAGCATCTTGATCCAAAGGACATGAAGACGCAATCGTCGAGTGCAGCCGGTGTTGGAGACGACGGAGCACGCCGCTCCCGCCCACTCCACTGAATTGCTCTGCGCTCGATAGCCGGCTACCGTGCGCCGCCACGCAGCGCGCACGATGACCAAATCGTGGGGGTAACAGGGTTGGACATGGACGTGAAGGGAGCGTCGACGTAATCGCCTGTCACGGTCCACACCCTACGAGGCAGTCAGCGCCACCTTCAGTGCGTCACCTTCCCGCGCGTCGAACAAGCGGTACGCCTCCGCTCCTTGTGACAACGGCAGATGGTGGGAGATGACGCGCTCGGGGTGAAGGCGCCCGGCCTGGATGAGCGGCACTAAGTCGGACCTGACAACCCCGCGACCCATGTAAACTGAGGCCATGAGCTTGAGGACCAGTCTCGCCTCAGATCCGCTTCAGCAATCACTCTGCCCCCTTGAGCTCCGTATGCGTCGCGGTGATGGCGCGATTATCGGCAGGAAGGCCGAGCTCGCGGCCCTCGAATCGGAACTCGCAGCCGCGGTTCACGGCCTGACTGCGGTTGTGCTGGAAGGAGAGCCGGGCATCGGTAAGACCCGGCTCCTGGTCGCGGCCTCCGACCTTGCGAGCAGGAGCGGCTTCACGCCGGTTGCTGTCGCCGCCGATGAGGAGTTGCGGGGACCATTCCTTCTGATGCGGTCTTTCTTCTCATCCAGTCGCGTCGCCGAGGCTGCCGCGGGCACTGCGGCCGAAGAGCTTGTCAAGCGCGCGAAGGAGGCGCTGTCAGGTCGGCCGGACATCGCGCTCGACAGCATGCCTGCCGATCAGCGCCTCCTGCGCCAGTTCGACATCGCAGCTGTGACGATCCGCGAGCTTGCGGCGATCAAACCGCTGGCACTCCTCATCGACGACGTTCAGTGGGCTGACGAAGACAGCCTGCGTGCGCTGCGGTACGTGGCGCGTACCGTTGCGTCGAGCCCGGTCTTCCTGCTGCTGGCAATGCGGCCCGAAGAGTCTGCTACCGTGAACGAAGCGGTGACGCTGGTGGCGGATCTGGAGCGCATGGGCCTGGTACGCCGCCTGCGCGCGGTACGCCTCACGAGCGTCGAGACCCAGGCGTTTCTCCGGCAGCAGCTCGGCGGCGAGCTCGACGCCGCCAGCGCCAGCGCCCTGCACAACCAATCCGAAGGCGTGCCGTTTATCCTCGAGGAGCTTACGCAGGCGTATCGCGACGCGGCTATGATCCAGCAGCTCGATGGAAAATGGACGATTGCGAAGAATGCTGAGCGCCTTGCACCGTCCTCGGTGCGGACACTCATTCAGCGTCGTGCGGGTCGTCTTCCGGCAGATACCAAGGCGGTTCTGGCGCAGGCGGCAGTGCTGGGCCGGAGCTTCAGTCTGAAGGACCTCCAGGCTCTGCGTGAGCGGTCCGGTGACTCCGGGGCGGACGCGAACGATCTTGCGGTCATCCTCGCGCCGGCGGTGCAGGCTGGGCTCTTGAGCGAACACCCTGACGCCGCGCCGGCCGACTACAGCTTCCGTCACGAGCAGGTCAGGCAGTTTTCGTTGAGTTCGCTGCCCGCACCTCGCCGGCGAGCGATTCACGCGGCGATCGTCGCAATGCTGACCGAAGGCGATCCGACGCGCGAGAGCCTACCACTGCTGGCACGCCATGCCGCGGAGGCCGGCGACGGTGAACGGAGCGCGCGCTACGCAGTGGAGGCGGCTCGAGCAGCGCTCGCCTCCAACGCACCCGAGGAGGTGTTGCGAGCGGTCGACCTGGCACTGACGTTGGCGTCGGCTCCGCACGACAGGATCACGCTGCTCTCCTTGCGCGACGACGCGATGGATATGCTTCGCCGTCCGCAGGACCGGCTTGAGAATCTAGCCGAGCTCGCCGCGCTGGCCGATGCCCTGGGCGACGATCGCCTTGAGATGCAGGTATGGCTCCGCCGTGCCGCCGCGCTCCGCCAATCCGATGAATACGACGGTGCCGCTGAGCTCGCACGACGTGCGGCGGAGTGTGCACACGATATCGGCGATGCCGCCACCGAGCTTGCCGCATCGCTTTCGCTAGGGCAGGCCTTGCTCCAGAGCGAGCTGGGCGAGGGTTTCGTGCCGTCCGCCGCCGAGATCAACCTCGACGCGGCGGAAATCCCCTTCCAGCGGGCGGCGGTGCTGGCGGAGGAGCTGGGTGATGACGCCGCGCTCGCCGCCGCCAGCCGGGAGCTTGGCTGCATCGAGACCGGCAAGGTGCGCGGATGGTTCGTTGAGCGCTCGATTTCCGGTGAGGCGCTTCCGATTCTTGCTCGCGCGGCTGCAGGGGAGTCACTGTCCAACATCCTGTCCACGGAGCCTGTGATGGACCATTATGGTGCGGCCAGCAGGTATTTCGACCGCGCTATCGAGCTCTTCGAAAAGATTGGCGACCGACGCGGAGCGATGTCGTCGGTGATCGCGATGGGCTACCTGACGTATGGCGCCGATGTCCACGCGGGGCCCAACGCCGCGCGCCGGCTCGAGGAGATTCGTCGTCTCGTCCAGCGGATGCGCTCGATGGCGAAAGACAGTGAACGGGAAGCGGCTGATGCCCAGATGGCATACGGGGTACACGTGTTTGCGCGGGCTAAGGTGATCCCCGACCTGGCGATCTCGCGCGGGCAAGAGGCCTATCGCGCCGGGCAGGCGATGGGCGATCGAGCAATGGAATTCCTCGCCGCTGGAGGCACGGCGATGGCGCTGCTCGACGTTGGGGACATTTCGGAGGCCGAGTCGTGGCTCGGCCGCGCTGCGCAGGCCGCGGCTGCGGCCCCAACGCCCCTGCGGGCTTGGCGGCTTGATTTCTGGCGGGCGTTGGTTGAGTCGGCGCGAGGCGACGCGGTTCGGATGCAGGAGCACTTCGAGCGCGCTCTGCAGACCGCTACCGCCCAGGGCCGCGCCTCGGCCCGTTGCGAGTTACTCGCGCGCTTTGCGCTAGAAGCCAGTCGCCTCGGCTCGCTATCGAGGGATGAGGTACTGCTCGAGCTGGCGGAGCGTACTGCCCACGAGGCGAAGGAGCTCGCGTCGCTGTTCCGCGGCCACCAGCCTTGGGCCGCGCAGGCTGACGCGGCGACGGCCGAGATAGCGCTCGCGCGAGACGACACTCCAGGCGTCGAGGCGGCAGGGCGCGAGGCGTACCGGGCGATGCAGGTGGCTATGCGGGAGGACATCTACCCCGAGCTGCTGCTGTCCACCGCGCGTGCAGTACTGGCAGCGGGCGACGAGTCTGAGAAGCAGAGCATGCTGTTCCGGTTGCAGCTCGGGCTCGCGATGACCCTCCTTCGTACTACAGACGAAGATGTGCGCGTCCGCTGGTTGCAAGGCCCCGTCGGCAAGGAGTGGGCTCGCCTGGCTGGTTCGCCTCCAGTTGCTGCTCCGCCTGGCGAGCGGAGTCCCGTGTCCGTGCTGGTCGAGGATGAACGCCGACTGCTCGCGTTGTTAACCGAGGGACTGACGGCGGCCGAGATTGCTGGCCGGATTGACAGCACCGAGGAGTCGGTACGGTTAAGGCTTGGCGAGATGTTCGCGAAGATCGGTGCGTCGTCACGTGGAGAGGCAACTGCGTATGCGCTTGCTGAAGGAGTGCTCTAAATGACCGTGCGAGTACGGGTCGACCGTCATCGCTGCATCGGTGCCGGCAACTGCATCACGATCGCCCCGACCGCCTTCGACTGGCACGCGGGCGACTTCCTGAAAGCGGACGTCGTCGATGCCGACAGCGTTGATGAGGAGGTCTTGCATGAAGCCAGGTTGGCCTGCCCGACCCTGGCGATCGAAATAGAACAGGTACAGGAACTCCTCCCCTGGCAGCTTCGCACCGCGATCGCTTCCACTCCGCGGCGGGTGCTGAAAACATTCATGTTCACCGACATCGTGAACTCGACGCAGTTGGTGGAGGCGATCGGCGACGAAGCCTGGGGTGTCCTCTTACGCTGGCATGACGAAACGTTGCGTTCCTTGGTCGCCTCCTACAACGGTGAGGTAATCGACACGGCCGGCGACGGATTCTTCGTCGGATTCGACAGTCCGGAGGCAGCCGTTGCATGTGCAGTCGCTATCCAGCGTCGCCTTGCCGAGAACCGGAAGGCCAGCGGCTTCGCACCGCAGCTCCGGATCGGAGTGCACGCCTCCGAGGCAACCCAGACGTCGGGCGCGTTTAGCGGCAAGGGTGTGCACGAAGCGGCGCGGATCTCCGCCCTAGCCGGGGCCGGCGAGATTCTCGCCAGCACCAATACCGTTGCCGGCGGCAAGTACCCCACGGGCGAGCCGCGGGAGGCCACCCTGAAGGGAATCGCGAATCCGGTTGAGATCGTTTCGGTCGACTGGCGTTGAGGCCGCTGCGTCCGTCAACCAGGGAATGCTGAAGATCCCGGCCCTGTTTGGAGAACGCTCACGCTATGGGCGCGCGCAATACGCAACGTGACAATGGATGTGCCGTGAGGGACGAGTTCGACCTTGTCGTAATCGGAAGCGGGCCGGCTGGGGAGAAGGGGGCGGCCCATGCCGCCTACTTCGGTAAGCGCGTAGCCGTGGTTGAGCGGAGCGCCGAGCCCGGTGGCACACCCGTGAGCAGCGCCGGCATTCCGACCAAGACCCTCCGGGAGGCGGCACTGTACGTTACAGGCTTCGGCCGTCGCCACCTGTACGGAATCGGCCCACAGATCGACCTCGGCGTCGCACTCCAGGTCCTGCGACGACGCACGCAAGCCGTAACGGCTTTGATGGAGGCCACCGTTCGTGGCAACCTCGCCCGTCATGACATAGAACTGATCCACGGCACCGCCCGCCTGGACCGCGGTCGGCATGTGGTCGTGGCCCTAGCAGATGGTGGAGAGCGCCGCCTGAAGGCGCGCGCCGTCCTCATCGCCACCGGGTCGCGCCCGTTCCGCCCGCCGACTTTCCCCGTCGATGACCCCGACGTGCACGACTCCGACACTATCCTTGAAATTGAGAACCCGTTCAGTTCCATCGTAGTCGTTGGTGGCGGGCCGATTGGGTGCGAATATGCCTCGATCTTCAACGCCCTGGGCATCAAGGTCACGCTGATTGATGTTGGACCAAGGCTGTTGCCCTTCCTGGACCACGAGGTTTCTGCCGCGCTTGCCGATTGCTTCGGGCGTGCCGGCATGAGCATCCGGCTAGGCGCGGGATCGGCCGCCATCGCGCGACGACGCGGGGTACTGACCGTCACGATCGAAGGTGCCAAGTCAATCCGCCCGGACAAAGTGCTGTTCGCGGCCGGTCGCAGCGGCAACACCGAGGGCCTCGGCCTGGAGCAAGTGGGCGTGAAGCTCGATGCGCGGGGCAGAGTGCTGGTGAACGAACAGTTCCGCACCTCGGCGACTGCGATCTACGCTGCCGGCGACGTCATCGGGCCGCCGGCTCTGGCGTCCGTATCGATGGATCAGGGCCGCCACGCCGCGTCAAATGCCATGCGCACACCCTACCGTAACATCGGCTCGACCGTCGCACCCTTCGGTGTGTACAGCGTACCCGAGGTGGCAATGATAGGGGCCACCGAAGAGACCGCCGGTAAGGGCGTCGTGATCGGACGCGCCGGATTCGCAGGTAACGCCCGGGCCAACATCGCAGGCTCCACCGATGGCCTTGTGAAGCTCATCTTCAGTCGGGCTGACCGGCGGCTGTTGGGTGCCCACATCGTCGGCGATGTCGCAGCTGAAATGATCCACGTGGCGCAGGCCGTAATGCACGCCGGCGGCACCATCGACTACTTCGTACACTCGACCTTCAACGTGCCCACCTGGACGGACGCCTACAAGTACGCTGCGTTCGACGCGCTGGCGCATTTCGAGAGGCGCCCGGCGAAGAGGAGGGCGGAATAGGTCGCCAGCGCATTCAACGCAGAAGCGCGAATCAGCCGGGTCGTCATGGCAGAGCGCGTTTCGTCACGACGTAGATCATCCAGTCGAAGGTGTTCGGCAACCTCTGCCCCTAGCGTGACCGGCGATTGTTCGAAGGGCGGCATCAGAAATGCCGCCGTTCGTTTTTTCCTATGCGTGCGCCGCGGTTCACCACGATGGTTCGATAGTGTGCGCGTAAGGATGGACGGCTACACCGGAACTTCATCTTCCCTGCCTCTTGACCCTCATACGTGGTCGTCGTTCAATAGCCTGGTAGACGGTCGGCCGGCGTCAGGCT
>JALYKW010000044.1 GCA_030774575.1 Chloroflexota bacterium
CCCCTGAAAGTAGGCGAGCTCCAAGGTGAGACGTTGTTCGATGGGCAATGCGCCGAGCGCCGCATGGACGGCAGCGCGTTCTTCGGAAATGATACCTGCGAGAGAAGGATCGACGCTGCCCGTGTCCTCTAACAAGTCTTGTTCCGCAAGGGACGGAACCTCAAGACGAAGGCGGCGATTTTGGCGGCGGCGTTCGTCGATGGCCCGGTTCCGCGAGACGCCGATCAGCCAGCCGACGAAGGGACCACGCTCGACGTCGAACTGGCGACCGCGCTGCCAGAGGCGGAAGAACACTTCCTGTACGACGTCTTCGGCGCTGCTCGGATCACTAAGGGCTCGCAGGGCGATCGAGTACACGAGCCGGCAGTAGCGATCATAGAGCGCCTCAAAGGCGCCGATGTCGCCACGGCAGAGACGGTGCACCAGGACGCGGTCCGATAGGTTGGCGAGATCCACGACTTCCCGACTTGCTAATGCCGCAGGAGGAGAGCTTCAACCCGCCCGCGGCTATGGATCACTACGAAGGAACTGTCCTTCTGGACGTACCTCCGACGGCATAATCGCGTCCGCAAGGGATCTCCAATCCACGAGGTCCATGCATCCAAGCTCGTCCTTCTTGCGTACGCATTCGACGAACCACCAAATACATCAGGAGGGAACCACGACATGAAGCGACTCTTTGCGGCACTCATCCTGGCCGGCACGCTCGCGGCGAGCACGGGCGGAGCGGTCTTCGCTGACACTACCCCGCCCCCGAACGGTCAACCAAGCGCGTCCTGCGAGACCTCCACCACGAGGCCGGGGGCCGCAATGTTCGCGAGCGGATCGGCGTTCAACCCGGACGGTACCGCGGGCGCGCACTACGCCGGCAACGACGGTACGAAGTCTCTGGCCAACGCGAACAGCCCCGCGGCCGTATCGCAGTACGACGTCGCCTGCTTCCAGCAGACGACGCACGGCTAGAGCCCCGGGCGGCGTTCTGAGGTAAGTCACACATCGAGTCCGCCGATGAACGGCGATCAACGAGAGGAACTCACATGCCGTCTCTCGGCAGTTCATTGTGCCCGTCACCAGCGCCGGCGGGACAACCGCATCCACGTCCAGTAGCGCAGTCTCTGGCAGCTCGATGCCGGTCACGTTATGCGTCGGCTGCGGTCGCTGCGAGCATCATCGTCTTGCTCGGGACCGCCTGCGGCAGCGGCGGCCGCTACTCGTCGTTATCGACGAGCACGCAACCGACCGGCGTCGCGACGTCCATGACGTCCGGAGCCGTGGAGGCCGATCGATCTGCGCCCGCCACACCAAGACAGGTGATGCAGAAGGACTTCGCGATCACACTCGACGAGGCCGCGGCGCCTGCCGGCGAAGTCACGTTCAGCGTCACGAACGACGGACCGAGCGCCCACGAGTTTGTCGTCTTCAAGACCGACCTGGCTGCAGACGCGCTCCTGGTCGCAGCTAACAAGGTGGACGAAGAGGCGACGGACGTGACGCACATCGACGAGATCGCCGCCATCGGTGCGGGCGAGTCGAAGCAGCTCACGGTGAAGCTCGACCCAGGGAAGTACGTCTTGCTCTGCAACCTGGCCGGGCACTACGGTCTGGGGATGCGGGTCGGCTTCGAGGTGAGCTAGCCCAAACGAGTGCTCGTGTGCGAAAGGAGACGCAAGATGCCCCGGTATCTGGTGGTCGCTCATCAGACAGTGACAAGCCAAGCCCTCGTCGAGGCGGTGCGATCACACGCCCGCGGCGAGCCGGACGCCGAGTTCGTGCTCCTCGTACCCGCCACCCACGTCGAGCACCTTCTGACGTGGACTGAAGGTGAGAGTCACGAGATCGCACGCCGCGACGCCGATGCGGCACGTGATCTCCTCAGCGCGGCCGGAGTGCGCGTGACCGCCGCCCTCGTGGGCGATCCGTCTCCATTGCAAGCGATTGACGATGCGCTCCGCGATGATCCGACGTTTGACGGGCTGATCATCTCGACGCTGCCGGCGCACATGTCCCGCTGGCTGCGGACGGATGTGTGCAAAGAGGCCGAGCGCCGGTTCGGCAAGAGAGTGATCGCGGTGACCGCGGAGCCAACGCCCCCCGTACGTTACTTCGCGGGCGGTTAAGATCGATCTACCGAGGAGGCATGACATGACACTCACCCACGTAGCGCGCGGGATCTTCGTCGCTGGTGTCTCGTTGTTCTCGATCGTGGGTGCGGTTGCGACTTACGATATCTTTGCGAGCGCGAGCCCTGCCACCGCGAGTGCGCAGGCAGCAGCGACGGTTTGCCCCACGCCCACGCAACAGGCGGTCACCCAGGCGGCGCAGGTGCAACCTGCTCCACGGGTTCCCGCGCCCCGCCGAGTCGCGATGCCCGTAACCGGCAACGCCGGTCTCCTGCCAGGGAGCGCCGCACACGCCGTGATGTTGCAGGCGGCCTGTCCAACAGCCGTGGCGGCGCCGACCAAATCACCGATCTCGACGACAAGCGTTGCGCCAACGCCGATGCCCGTAGCCACGGTGCCGCCGTATAACGCGCCCGGCGGTGGCGGCGGCATCGGAGGTGGGATCGGCGGCGGCGGGTACGGTTACTAGCGCAGCTGCACCAATTGGTCATGGTGATGGCCGTGAGGCACCACCGTACTCGTATCTATCGCGTCTCGGCAGGGGTATAATCCGCACGCGTCTCCGACCACGGCGTTTACTACGGACCCGATCGCGCGATGGGCTCTGGGCGCGACGCCACCACGTTCAAGAGGTAATCCCATGTTTCTTCGTCTCGTCAGGTTCACCCTCTCCAAGAGCAGCCATTCACAAGCCCAGGCCATAGCAAGCGACGTGATTCCCGCGATCAAGCAACAGCCTGGATGCGTAAGCGCCATCTTCTTCGGTGGCGGCGAAGATGGTGAGAGCGGGCTCTGTGTCCTTTGGGACAGCGAAGCGCACGCAAACGCGGCCGCACCCGTCATCAGGCCCAAGCTCGACCAGCACCTCGCGGGGAGTGTCGACGGCCCGCCCGACATTCGCCTGTTCCCCGTGCTCGCGAGCTGACACTCGGCGGCCGGCGGAGTCGATTCCACCCGACACTAACGCCCGATGGTGACGGCGTCAGTCGCTCGTTCCACTACGGAAACGCCGCGAGGCGAGCGCTGGCGCCAGAATCAGCGTGGATCTCGCGGTTTGCGGCGGCGACCGCGTCGCGCGCGTTCATACCATCCGAGACGAGGTGGCTGATCAGCGGCAATGCGGCGGCGTCATCCTGGTCGACCGTCACGTTTTGGTCCCAGCTGATGAATGCGTTCACGCCTCGATCCACGAAGGCTCTTGCCATGCCTTCGCTGGACAGCCCGGCGCACCCCAGCAAGACCACAACACTGCCCTGTGGGAACCGGCCCGCAGCGCTGTATTCGATGAACTGGGGACGGACAGAGAAGTACGCCTGGCCAGACGCATCTCCGGGGTACCACGCCCGATATAAGCGGCTTGCCCGCTGCTCGGAGAGGTACAGATCAGCGCGGTACGGCTCGTTCGTGAACAGTGACACTGCCTTGAGATCGAACCCATCGACTGAGCGATGCGAAGCGGAATGGCTCCTCAAGATCGTGAGGCTGTAGTCCCCACCGAAGATTCGCTTGTACAGGTCTACTGTCACGGACGCAGGTGAATAGTAGTCCACGACATAGCCGCTGCGTTGGAGGCGATCACGGAGGTCGTCGATGAGCGTCTGATTCGGGTCGGTCCCGGCCAGCTGATCGACGATCGCCGCTCGTTTCGTGGTCGCTTCTTCAGGCGCGCGCTGGTGCAGGAGTGGGACGGCGCAGGCAACCCCCACGGACAGGAGTGCGACGAATGCGACAACGAGACGTCTGTGTCGGTTCACTCCCATGTGGCGGCCGCCCTCCGACAACATCGTTACGTGCGGCGGCGGCGCGCGTACCAACCAACTGCAGCGGCGACAGCGACGATAACCACCGCGATCGAGCCGGCTTGGAACCAGCCGACGGACTGCGACGACGTGGCGCCGGCGGCGGAAGCAGGCGCCGCGAAGCCCGGAGGCTCGTCAAGCCCACCCACAACATGGGGTACTGGCGTCGCGGTGGGCGTTGACGTCGCCGTTGGCATTGACGTCGGCGTGGCAGTGGCGGAGAGGATGCCTTGCAGCAGGACCGACACGGTGTTCGCGGTGAGATTGGCGACCGCGAGGTCGGGCTCCGCGTCCCCGTTGAAGTCGCCGATCGCGACCGAGATAGGACCGGCGCCCGTAGCGAAGTCCGTCTTCAGGCCGAAGCTGCCCAGGCCGTTGCCCAGCAGGACCGACACGGTGTCGTCGAAGTTATTGGCGACCGCGAGGTCGGGCTTCCCGTCCCCGTTGAGGTCGCCGATGGCCACGGAATCAGGGCTGGTGCCGGTCGGGAAGTCGGTCTTCGCACCGAAGCTGCCCGGGCCCTTGCCCAGCAGGACCGACACGGTGTTGGCGTCGTCATTGGCGACCGCGAGGTCGCGCTTCCCGTCCCCGTTGAGGTCGCCGATGGCCACGGAGTGAGGGCCGACACCAACCGGGTAGTCGACCTTCGTCCCGAAGCTGCCCGTGCCGGTGCCCAGCAGGACCGACACGGTGTTGCTGCCGAAATTAGCGACCGCGAGATCGGGCTTGCCGTCCCCGTTGACGTCGCCGATGGCCACGGAGACAGAAAGGCTGCCGGTCGGGAAGTCGGTCTTCGCGCCGAAGTTACCCGTGCCGTCGCCCAGCAGGACTGACACGGTAGCAGGCGAGAGGTTGGCGGTGACGAGGTCGGGCTTGCCGTCCCCGTTGACGTCGCCGATGGCCACGGAGCCAGGGCTGGTGCCGGTCGGGAAGTCGTTCTTCGCGCCGAAGCTGCCCGTGCCGTCGCCCAGCAGGACGGACACGGTGTTGAGGGTGCTGGAATTGGCGACCGCGAGGTCGGGCTTCCCGTCCCCGTTGAGGTCGCCGATGGCCACGGAGCGAGGGCTGGTGCCGGTCGGGAAGTCGGTCTTCGCGCCGAAGCTGCGGTTGCCGTCGCCCAGCAGGACGGACACGGTGTTGACGCCGCTGCCGGAATTGGCGACCGCGAGGTCGGGCCTGCCGTCCCCGTTGAGGTCGCCGATGGCCACCGAATTAGGAGCGGTGCCGGTCGCAAAGTCGGTCTTCGCGAGGAACGACATCGCCTGCGCGGTGCCGGCGGAAACCACAACGCCCAGGAGGGCGACGATGACGCCGCCGAGCGCGAGGCGCCGTAGCATGCTCCAGCCTCGCTTTGAGCGGCAGTCCGTTGGTGCAACACGAATTGTCGTGCTCTGCATGGTTCGACCTGGCCTTTCGCCGGGGACGTGCTGGGGGTAGTTCAGATGGACGCGATTATGCTCCTTTTAAGGCCCGATGCGAGCGAAATGCACACGTCCTTCCGGCCTGGCGGCGAGCGTTCGAGCACGCCGCTTCCGTGACGCCGATTATACGCCTTTGCCGCGCGAAAAGCACCCTTATGTTGAGCCTATCGTTATGAATCCGCCCATGTTCGAGGATTTTCTGCTCCGTTTGACGCCGCCAGTTACTATCGTTCGCGTAAGCATAGGCCGCAGGTCCGCCGCGCGCGATGGCGGGGCGCTGACGCTTTGCTGACAATCTCCGGACGCGCGCGGCCGGTTTTCACGCACAGGATCGCGCGCTGGCGGGATGGGGACGGCTTCAGGCTCGCTGGCGCAGGCGCCAGCCGGCGGCCAGCACACCAAACGCGGGGCCGACGCAACCGCATGTCTCGTGCATAACGACGGAGTGGACGTGCCCATCACTGGCGAGCGCCAGCGAAAGCTGCTGCGCGCCGTTGTCACGCCGTTCCTTCGATGCGTACTTGAAAGGCGACGCGGGTGCGATGCGATTCTTGACCGAAACGCTGCCAACACACTCGGCGGTGTCCGATTCAAGTCAGAAACGAGGCTCTAAGCGAGTGGATGCCCAGCGTTCTTGACTTGGACGGATCGAGGTGCGATGCACGTTCGCCAACCACGTCGGTCGTGCGTTGTACAGGTTCGTCAGCGTCAGCTTCGCCAACTCTTTCGCGCCGATCATCCTCTCTGGATTCAACCACCTCTGTCGCTGATCGTTGAGATCTGCGGCTGCAAGCCAGATCGCACGCTGCCGCTCTTTGGTTGCCCGCGGAAACGGGAACGTCTCGAAGCAAGTAGTGTTGAGATACGCAGGGCGATCTTCGAGTGTCGATCCCATGTTCCGAGCCCAGACCGCATGCACCTTGGATTGGAGCACACCAAGCGAGAAGTCGTCGCTTCGCGCAAAGACGAACAACCGGTGATCCGCGAGAACACCCCGGTCGACCCAGGCGAAGAGATGATGTTTCGCAACCGAGACCGTGACGACGTATCGCGCGAGACCGGCGACGGCGCCCCGCATCTCCCCACGCGCTTCTCCATGAATCCACCAGCGTTCAGCGTAGACTTTGCGCGCATTGTTCACGCGTTCGGGCCGGACATGTTGCTTAACGTACTCGAATGGTGCCTCGTATTTCGCAGCATCTTTTTCGCTCATCCCGGGCGGAAAATCGATGATCCACATGCCGCGTGGTCGTCGTGTGATGTCGAGCCCGTTTACCCATGGCCGCACTACGTCGCTATTCGGCCTGCCGTGCGGGTTGTGCGCGTTCAGCATCGCCTTTGCGTCTCGTGGAAGGATGTCGAACGGACCAACCTTGGTATCGCCCATAAATGAGATACCAAGGTTCTCCTTCAGCCGTCGCGCCTTCGTCACGTCAGCTTCGAAGGTCAGATTCGCGTTGATCGAAGGTACGAGCCGCGAACGTAGCAGTTGCGTTCACCGCCTCTCCGTCCTTCTCTTCATTCAAGAGGCGGTGGTGCTCGCTTCCGTCGTCAAACCCGACCATCGAGACACGCACCGCTACGCCGTCCTGAACCCACGGCCGGTCCGCCTGTGCATAAAAGATGTCGCCGTAGTCTTTGATTCGCTGGAGGACTTTCCGGTTCTGTGATTGGCGGATCGAGTTCGTCGCCAGCAGCCCGGCGCGTTTCGCTCGGCCCGCCTCGATCGCCGCGCGCGCCTTCTCGAACCAGTAGCAACACAGATCCGACTCGCGCCCCACCCGACCCTCGTATACGGCAAAGAGCCTATCGACATAGTTGTCACCCAGTTCCGTTCGCAGCCTCTTCCCACCCAAGAAAGGTGGATTGCCCACGATCACGTCCACGTTCGGCCACGTCGCCTCTTTCGGATTCGTGGCGGTTGCGAGATCGACGATCGCATCCTTGTCACTCACCTGGTCAAGCGGCTGCAGGATCGGGATGTCGGGCGCCGCGCCCGGCTCGTTGCGGTTCCTCCACTGCAAGTAACCGATCCAGATCACGATCGAGGCCAGCTCGTGCGCATACGGGTTGATCTCGATGCCGTGCAACTGGCTGGGGTGCACGCGCGGCTTGAACGTCACCCTCTGGGCGCCAGCGAACGCAATCACCTCTTTCTCCAGCTCCTTCAACAGTGCCAACGACACGTAAAGGAAGTTTCCCGACCCGCACGCGGGATCCAGTATCTGTACCGAGGAGATCCGCTTGAGCACAGGCGTAATCGCCGCCCGCACTCGTTCCCGCCGCTCCTCCGGCGTCGCCCGCTGGCCGGGGCGCGATTCGATCCATGCGGTAAGGCTCGATCGGATCGCGTTCCAGTCGCGGCGCAGCGGCTCCAACAGCACTGGCTGTACTATCAGCTCGATATCGTCGCGCGACGTGTAGTGAAGTCCGAGAGGCTTCCGCCATTTCGGGTCGATGATGCGCTCGAACAAGGTGCCGAACACCGTCGGCTCCACGTCCGACCATTCCAGGTCGTCGAGCCGCCCTAGAATGTGGATCTCGTTGCCGCTGATGCGGTCTGGCACGTCAGAGTCGCGGAACAACATGCCGTTGAATTGCGGCACCGTGTGTGGAGGGAATCTGCCGCCCTTATCCATCTTCTTGAACAACCGCGAGAGGTCAGCTCTGAAGGCCTCAGCGTCACCGCTCTGTCTATGCACTCGGATGATCTGCGAAAACGTGCCTCGCGGCAGTAGCCCAACGTCAGGTGGTGGGCGTCGACGCTGCCGTGAGGTGAACCGATCTCCGGCGACGGCGGACACGATGTGTGGATCGTCCAGCCGCTCCCGTCATCCCGCGGGAGTGACTTGGCGGGTTCCATCGATGAGGGCTCTTACCTCGTCAGGCAACCGCTCGTAGGAGAACTTCATCCGCTCGTCGTCCGTCTTCTTGTAACCGGCGTGGTTGCCGCGTTCCGAGCAGAAGAGGTGGTAATGAGACCTCGGCTGCCATTCGAACGACCACTCGCCCTCGGCGCGCTCTCGCCACTCGATGTCTGCCTCGTATGCCTCGACGGCGATGATTCGGCCGGTGCACTCGGCACCCTTGGCGTAAACGAAGGGACAGGGTAACGTCGCCATCTGACCACCTCCGAGAGCTGCGGTAGCGCAGTCAGGCTAACGGGCTCGGCGTGGTGTCGCACACGACGCGAATATTGTGCGCCCCCTCACTACGATTGTTCCACCCAACTGAACCCTTGGTCGCCTGGTACGAGTTGGCGTGACGCGAAGCGTGATAACGCCGCCGGCGGCATTGAGACGTAGGGATTCGGGTGGTGGAGCGCCACGACTTCAAACTCCGGATTGTACCGAGACCCCAGTTCGTTCACCCATGCGACGACAGAGACGCGCCGGTGGCGACTTTGCGCCAGGACGCCCGTGGGCATAAACCGCGCCTCCGGGGTCAGTTGGTCACCCTCTTTGCGAAAGTGAAGAGCGTCCACCCCGTACAACGCTCGAACGAAGTGCTGCGGACTGGCAGGAAACTCGAAGCGCGGGCAGATGACGATCATTGTCGCGCGAGTTCGTACCTTCGGCAGTTGCCTGACCGCAGTCTTCACGGTTGCCTCTAATGAGTCGTGGTTCTGAACGATCTTTGCATCGGTGATTTGGATTCCGTTGCGCTGACGCGTGCTGGAATCCGATGCCAAGAAGGTTACTTCAGCGGTGAGGCCCTCCACGTCGCGAAAGACAACCGACGGCAGCCGCTCGCCCTCGATGGTCCGTTGCCTGAGCCTGGGTATTGCGTCGGTCAAGAAGGTCTGGAAGCGGCGTTCACGAAATCCTCCTGAGTTTTGCACGTTAACGCTGATCCATTCTCCTCCGTCCGTCTGCTGAGCGAGTTCCACAAGTCGTCTGGCCTGCTTTGCCTTCTTCGCATCTTGCGGACGACGCTGCGGCGTCTTTACTTCCACCAAGAGGCTCGGCGACAGGAGCGCCTCGAACTCGAGCGTTGACTTATTTCGACCGTGCGGGTTGAAGCGAAGCCGCGCGCCATTCGACTCGAAATGATGTGCAACGCGCAGCTCATACAACTGTCCGAAGAAGACGAAGTCGTCGTCGGCACGAAGCCGTCGAATCACGTTGGCTTTGAAAGCGTGATGCCGTCTAACCATCGCTAGCGCTTCCGTGAGAAAGTCGCGCTGCTGGGCCGACCAGGCGTCGGTGTCGATGAACAAGCGATGGATGTAATGGTGCGCATCAGACCGGTCGGGGCGCACGGTCGCAAGGAACTCGGCGCTGAAAACAGTCGACAATAGCTTTGCGCTCACATCTAAGGATAAGCGCAACATCCGCGCGCTGATCACAATCACCGCGTCGGCATCGACACTCCGACTTGATAGTGTCCGCGTGAGAGCCAATATGGTGATGCCTCCGGAGGAGGGGGCATCATCATGCAGGCGATCACCACGTTCGACAACACCGCCGAGGGCTGGGAGCGCAGCCTCTACGCCTTCCTCGCCGAGAAGGAGCGGCGCAGCGGCAGCCGGCGCACCGTCGTCGGCTACAGCCGCATGTTGCAGCACTTCTTCGGCACGGTCGGCAAGCCACCCGACCGCGTTACGAGCCCGGAGGTCTTCGCTTGGGGGTACGGCGTCGGCCTTTCTGGCAAAGAGCCGTCATCCGTCACAATCGGTGCGCGGCTCGCCTGCCTCAGCAGCTTCTACCGCTTCCTGATCCGTATGGAGATCGTCTCATCCAACCCCTGCGACGCGCTGGAACGCCCGAAGGTCTCCGTCGCCCCACCGCGCGGCCTCGCCGGCAGCGACATCCAGAAACTGCTCGCCGTCATCCCCGCGACGCCGACCGGCCTGCGGGACCGGGCGATCGTCCTCACGTTGACTCTCACCGGCCGCCGCAGAGCCGAGGTGCTGAACATGAAAGTGGGCGACATCACGCTGGAGGACGCCAAGACCTGGTACCGCTACCGGGGCAAGGGCGGGAAGACCGGCAAGCGGGAGCTGCCACAACCGGCGTTTGTCGCCCTGACGTTGGCGCTGTCGGCCTTCGGACACGACATCGCGGCCATGGCGCCGGATGCGTCGTTGTGGCCCGCACGTCGGGGCGACACGCGCGGGATCACGTCAGGCTCGTTCTACGGCAACCTCCAGCGCTACTTCCGGCTTGCGGGGCTGCCGCCGGCGGGCGTGCACATCTTCCGCCACTCGGCTGCGAAGCTCCGGCGGGATGCAGGGGAGTCGATCGAGGACGTCAGCCGCTTCCTTGACCACTCGTCGCTCGCGGTCACGAGCGTGTACCTGCGCCGGCTGGAAGGCGAAGAGGACAGGAGCTGGGCGAAGGTGGCCGAGGCGATCGGAGCGATCTGATCGCTGGCACGCCATGGCGATCCCGCAACGAGCCACACAACACCTAACGAGCCACCCCTCCCACCTCGCGCTTCCGTGTTCTACCCTTTCGAACGCCAACGCGCGCGAAAGGAGGCCCGACCGTGGAACCCCAGACACTCATCTTCACCGTGGAGCGCGAGACAAAGAACACGGTCCGCTACCAGGAGCAGACCGCCGGCAAGCCTCCCGCGATCGGCACGCTCTACGTCCAGAAATGGTTGCTCGGCGAAACCCCGCCGGCAACGCTGTCGGTGACGATCGCGGAGAGTCAGGGCTGAGCCCTGTACCATTCGATGGTTGGAGGCATGGGAGACGATCAAGCGCGCGGTTGTGGCGTTGACCAGCCCCGGGACGCCCCACGGCCTTCGTCGGGGGAATGAACCTCGGTATCAGTTTGGGAGGCACGATGACGATCGGCGAGAAGGTCCAGCACTACGAGAACAAGAACACGGATCTGGCAGGGCTCAAGGGGACGATCGAGGACTACCTCAAGTCTGAGGGGTTTGAGACCCAATCATCGCCGGCCAGTGACCACGGTACCGTCATCCAGGCGAAGAAGGGCGGCTTCCTCAGCGCGGTGATCTCCGCGGACCGGGCAATGACGATCCTTATCGACGGCGAGCCGAACAACTTCACCGTGCGCATCGGCATCGGGAAGTGGATGGAGCATCTCGGCGTCACCGCCGTCGAGGTGTTGGTGCTATCGAGCCTGTTTCTCCTGGTCGACGTGCCGGAAATGGCCTGGAACCTCCACATCGAGAACAATCTCGCGAAGCAGATCGACTTGTTCGTCGGGTAAACGCGAGGAGCCACGGTCAGCGACCACCTCGTAGCAGCAGCTTCTGACAGCAACCGTGACAGCAACCCGGGCGGACGAGCGCGAACGAGTGCGTACTAATATGGAAAGCGCTCATCGATTTTCGATCGTGTACGGACGCGCATGGACGGGCATGGACGGATCACAGCGGTCTCAAAAACCGTTGCGCTGCCTGAAGCCGGATTGGTGAGCAACGACTCGTACGCTAGCGGCATGATATAAGTGACGTGGCATGGCGCGGTCTGGCGTGGCAAGGTTAGCAAAGGCAAGGTCTGGCGCGGCCGGCTACGAATCCGAGCGGCCTCCAATTCGGGGGCCGCTCCGCTATTCGAAGCGTGTTCCGCAATGAGCTGTGGCGTTTTAATCGGGCGCGTGTGAAAGCACGACGGGGCCTGCCCAGGAGACGCATACGGGCGTGGGGGTATGGAACGATGATCAATCGGGAACTCGGAACGCTCAAGAGAATCGACGCGCGGGAGGTCTGGACCGACGAAGCGAGAGGCTTCACACCGTGGCTGAAACAAAACATCGGCATTCTCGGCGCCGCGCTGGGGATGGATCTCGATCTCGTCGAGGCTGAGGTAGCCGTCGGGCCTTTCGCCTGTGACCTCGTTGCGAAGGACGTAGCGTCCAATCGGTGGGTGGTAATCGAGAATCAGCTCGAAGCGACTGATCACGGCCACCTCGGTCAACTTATGACCTATGGAGCGGGAATCGGCGCTGCTGTGTTTGTCTGGATCGCTCCGAAGTTTCGGGACGAACACCGCGCCGCACTGGATTGGCTGAACGAACACTCCGACGAGGACTCTGCGTTCTTCGGAATCGAGGTGGAGGTCGTCGTCATCGATGATTCCACGCGAGCCGCGCCGAATTTCAAACTGGTCGCATCCCCGAATGAGTGGAGCAAGGATCAGCGCGTGGCGAACCGTCCGGTGACGGAGAAGGGTGCCGCGTACGAAGCTTTCTTCCAGCGGCTGCTCTTGTCGTATAAGGCGCGGCACCCCCACGAGACAAGCGTGTCGAAGTCAACCAAGCAGAGTTGGCTGGCCCTCTCGATTGGGCGCGCCGGCTTCCAGACAGGCTGGGCATTCGGCGGCGATCGGCGCTTCCGGATCGAGCTCTATGTGGATGGCGGCAATCAGACCGTGAACAAGGCGCAGTTCGACGCGCTGAAGTCTCACCGTGAGGAGATAGAGCAGAAACTTGGGCACGGACTCGAATGGGATCGACTGGATAGCAAGCGCGCCTGTCGGATCTCGTCCTATTACGAGCAACACCCATTGACCGTCATGGACGACGATGCGGTGCTTCTGCCGATGATCGAGTGGACGGTCGGTGAAACCAAGAAGTTGAGAGACATCTTCCGGCCCTATATCCAGGCGCTACCAACGCTAGCGCAAGGATTGGGTGAGGAACACGAATCGACCTGAACCCGCACTAGCCGGCGTATTTCGAAATCGCGGGAACCGCGGATGACCTGATGCTCTAACGCCGGCCGAACGCCAAGACCACCCCCTGAATTTGCGCCATGGCCATCGTCGATCAACTTCCTTCGTGTGGCTAGATCCAGCGCCAAGCCGCACGCCCGCGGATCGCCGCTCGCATGCAGTACAGCTCGGCGTGCGCGAAGTGATCGGGCTTGCCGCTATCGACGAATTTCGAGATCCAGTTGCCCGCTGCGTTCTGCTCGAGAACCCGCGTGAGCGCCATCATCTGGCGATAGTATTCGCCGACGCCGTCCCGGACGCGCCCGCCGGCGCGGCGAGCATCTGATGGCAGCGCCATATACCCGAGCTCCATCGCGTGAAACAGCTCCTCGATCGCCTGCGTGC
>JALYKW010000045.1 GCA_030774575.1 Chloroflexota bacterium
GCCCCGGTTGCACAACCGGGGCCGTGCGACTGTGATCACAAACTACGCACTAAGGGCTACAAACTCCCGTTACAGCCGCTCGATGATGGTGGCGGTGCCGATGCCGCCTCCGCAGGCTCAGCTGACCCGCGGTTCTCGCTCTTCGAGAGCACATAGTGCGCCGCCGCGGACGTCGGCACGTACTCGACGTGATTGAAGCCGCACTCAACGAGATCAATTCCACCCAGGAGATGCTCGCCGGTACCGAGGAGGATCGGGCTCACGGCCACATGCATCTCGTCCACAAGCCCTGCCTGGAGGTACTGCCGGAGGGTGCTGACGCCTCCGCCGATACGCACGTCCTGTTGACCAGCCGAGGCTTTCGCGCGTTCCAAAGCGGCGTGAATGCCGTCCGTGACGAAATGAAAGACAGTGCCTCCATCCATCTCGATCGCCGCACGTCTGTGGTTCGTGAGCACGAAGACGTCGCAGTGATACGGCGGAGTCTCGCCCCACCACCCTCTCCAGTCATCGTCGCGCCAGGGGCCACGGAGAGGGCCGAACATGTTTCGGCCCATGATCCACGCGCCGATGCCTTCGAAGCCACGCGCAGCGAAGTCGTCATCCGGCCCCGTCTCACCTTCGCGGTCCTGCCCAAGCACCTCGAGCTGGAAGGTGCGCGTGCCGCGCAGCCACGCATGCAGGTTCTCCGCGCCCGCGCCCATGGGGTGCTCGTGATCTTGATGCGGTCCGGCTGCAAAGCCCTCGAGCGATATGGTGAACGCGTGAATGCGGTTCTTGGGCATGTATCGGATTCTCCTGAGTGGTCGTAGGGTTGCTGGGGCGGCCCGGGGCCGGTTGGGCGATTCTTCCGAGCGGCGCCGCCGATGCTCGCTCGTGTCGTCGTGGCGGGTCGGACATCCCCGGTCTACGTCAATCCTGACCGTCCTTCTTAGCCGTTGGGCGCTCAAGCGCGTCACTGAGCCGGTCCCTAAAACCTATTCCGTGCAACCTACCTAGAGGCGCTCGATGATCGTCGCGGTGCCAATGCCGCCGCCGCAGCACATCACCTCGTGGCCGTAGCGGCCGCCGGTGCGCTCCAGCTCATTCAGCAGGCTCGTCATCAGGCGCGCGCCGGTGCACCCGAGCGGGTGTCCCAGGGCGATGGCGCCGCCGTTGACGTTGGTCTTCGCGAGGTCGTAGCCGGTCTCCTTCGCCCAGGCGAGGACGACGGCGGCGAATGCCTCGTTGATCTCGACGCGGTCGATGTCCTGGAGCTTGAGTCCGGCCTTCTTGAGGACGGCGGGCGTGGCCGTGATCGGACCTGTGAGCATCAGGTGCGGGTCCGAGCCGACGACCGCCTGCGCGACGATGCGAGCGCGCGGCTTGAGGCCGAGCTCTTTCGCCCTATCGGCGGACATCAGCAGGACGGCGGAAGCGCCGTCGGTGATCTGGCTGGAGTTGCCGGCGTGGTGGAGGCCGTTCTCGCCGAACGACGGCTGGAGCGTGGCGAGCTTCTCGAGCGTGCTCGCGCGGATGCCCTCATCGGTCTTGAACATGCCTTTGACGCCTTCATGCTCGACTTCGACCGGGAGGATCTCGTTCTCGAATTTGCCCGACTCGCTTGCGGCCTTGGCGCGGCGCTGGCTCTCGACGGCGAACTCGTCGAGCTGCTGGCGCGAGATGCCCCACTGGCGCGCGATGTTGTCGGCGGCGACGCCCTGCGATGTGAGGTCATAGGCCTGGCGCATGTGCTCGGTGAAGGGGAAGCCGGCCACTTTGAAGTTCGATCCCATCGGTACGCGCGACATCACTTCAACACCGCCGCCGATGGCGACGTCGACGACGCCGGCGGCAATGAGGTTCGCCGCGAAGTGGATCGCCTGCTGGCCGGAGCCGCATTGCCGGTCGACGGTTGTGCCCGGGACTTCGATCGGGAAGTTGGCTTCGAGTACGACGTTGCGGCCGATGTTCGCTGCCTGCTCGCCGACCTGAGAGACATTGCCCCAGACGACATCGCCCACCATGCCGGCGTCGATGCCGGCGCGGTCGACTACTTCGCGCAGGACTTTCGCGCCGAGTGTGACCGGGTGCGTGCCCGAGAGCATGCCGTTGCGGCGTCCCATGGCGGTGCGGACCGCCTCTATGATGACTACGTCCGTGGCCAAAGTTGACCCCTCCTCTTAGGTGTGTTCGAATGAAGATTGTGCAACTCAGTCTACTACGCGCTGCGTATTTCGACTACCCCTGCGGCTGTTTCTGGCGCAAATCGAAGGAGCAGCGGCGAGCTAAGCCTCGACAGAAAACTCGGTCACGGAAAGCGTGTTGCCGTCGGGGCCTTTGAACCAGGGCTACTCTGGCGCCGTCGGGAGAGTTCCAGATGCCGGGCGCATCTTGATCGAGGCCGTCGTAGCGCTGGAAGGGGACGCCCCGGGCCGCGAGACTGGTCACGGTGGTGGTGATGTCCGGGACGATCCAGCCGAGCACGGTGTACGGCGCCACGGTCAGTTCCCGCACTTTGGCGATGCGGAGCATGGTGCCGTGCGCATCGAATACGAGCGCGTAGGGCGTATCCGATACGAAACGCAGGCCGAGCGTCTCTTCGTAGAACTTCCGCGCACGGTCGCCATCGGCGGTTGCGACGAATGCAATGATGTCGCACGACGCAAGCAATAGCATCTCCCCCTGTCGCCGATGCGAGGCTACCGCCAAGTTCTACAGGTAACAGATCATTGAGACCACATGCGCCGAAACACAGCGTCTTACTCGGTCTGCTGTCTCGTTCGAAATGCCGGGCCAACCGAAGTTAGACCCGGTACGAGATGAGCCGACTTGTCCGACGGGAGAGACCGCATTACCTTGCCCGCATGAAGGATGTCGATCGCAATCCGAAAACGGTGCCCGCGCCCATCGATCCGATGGCGTACTACTTTCAGGACGTGCTGCTGCTGAACAAGCCGGACGCCGTCCGTCTGTACCTCATCCGGCACGGACAATCGGCTAGCAACGAGGCGCGAGAGCAGGGAAAGGCCGGCGAGCACGACCCGCCCCTCACGACCGTGGGCGAGGAGCAAGCGAGACGGCTGGGCGAGCGCATGGCCGCGTATGGCGTCGATGCCATCTACAGCAGTCCGCTTCAACGAGCTTACAACACTGGCATGGCAATCGCCCGTATTACCAATCACGAGATCATCGTGGTGGACGACCTGCAAGAGATCAACGAACCGATGAAGGGCACGACCGGCATCGACCCGGAGACGGCCCTCCCCGAGGGCATGACGCATCGCGACGTGAAGGCAAAGTTCGAACAGGATCCGGTCTGGGACAACCTGCCCGGGTCGGAGAACAGCGCCCACTTCCGGACGCGTATCGTCCGCGCCATCGACGGCATCGTGGCGGACAGTCCCGGGAAGAAGGTGGCTATCACGTGCCACGGCGGCGTCATACAGTCGTACGTGGCGCACGTGCTCGGGGTACGCACCGACTTCCCGTTCTACTGCTTCAACGCGTCGATCACTTCGGTGCGCGCGCACGGCGAGCGGCGCGCGCTCTGGCGGCTGAACGACCTCGGACACCTCGACGGGACGCGGATGACGTGAGCCGCCGCATCGGCGACTCGTCCCGTAGTCCGCACATGCAGGCAGTCCGTGGCTGAGATCGCATCGGCCAAGCTCACCATCCGGCCCGAACTGCTGCCATCCGGCGCAGACGCACGCGTCATCGACTTAGGCTGCGGCGACGGGCGTCATATTGCCGAAGCGGCGCGACGCGGGTGCTTTTCCGTCGGGCTGGACTACGACGCCGGAGCGCTGCGAGAGGCCCGGCAGCGGCTCGGCCGCCACCGTGCGGACCTGATCGTGGGCGACGCCACGCGCCTGCCCTTTCGCGACGCGGTGTTTGATGCCGTGATCTGCACCGAAACTCTGGAGCACCTGCCCGACGATGTTGGAGCAATCGGCGAGATCGCCCGCGTGCTCCGCGCGCGTGGGGTACTGCTGGGGGCGGTGCCGTCGCACTTCACGGAGCTACTTTTCTGGAAGCTGTCCTACGGGTACTGGCACACACCGGGTGGTCATGTGCGCATCTATCAGCCGCGAGAGCTGGCCTTGCATTTACGCCGCGCCGGGCTAGACATCGAAGGCATGCGTTATGTCCACTTTGTCGACTCGCTCGTCTGGCTTCGATTCTGCCTCACGGACTTCCTGCGGCCCTCGAGACCAGCATCGCCATACGAAGCGGCGATCATGCTCGCGGTTGCAGCGGAGCGGCCGGTGTCTGCGTGGCGAACTCGACTGCGTTCGGCGATCGGGCGCTCGCGGTTCATCGCTACGCTCGATAGCGTCGGGGCGCTGGTATGGCCGAAGAGCTTCGCGTTCGTCGCGCGAAAGGAGTCCGCGCTGGCGGACAGCCGCAACTACGACTCCGGCGTCCTGACGCGAACGCCACGACATCCGAATGAACGCGCCTGACGGTGTCGACGATGCCTTTCGCCAGAGGATGAGCGGCGTCTTCGGCGACGACGGCGAGGCATGGCTCGCGGAGCTTCCGCAACTTATCGACGAATATGCGCGGCGATCGCGGTTGACGCTCGGTGAGCCCTTCGTGCCGCTGGGCTACAACTACGTCGTGAGGGCGACGCGTGTGGACGGCACGCCGGTCGTACTCCGAGCAGGCGTGCCGCGGGACGATCTGCGGTTCGAGATGGAGGCGCTGCGGCACTTCGCCGGCCGGGCCAGCGTGCGCCTCCTCGATGCGGACGCGGTGGCTGGCGTCAGCCTGCTGGAGCGCGCGGTCCCCGGCACACCGATCTTGCTGCTCGATGATGATGCGGAGGGGACGCGGATCGCCGCGCGCCTGATGCGGAAGCTGTGGCGAGCGCCAGGGCCGGGACACGCCCTGCCAACCGTGCGGGAATGGGGCAGCGCGTTCGCCGAGCTGCGCTCGCGCCACGGTGGCGGCAGCGGGCCACTGCCGCCGGCGCTCTTCGACCACGCCGAGTCGCTGTATTTCGCGCTCGACGCGAGCCGCGAACGCGAGGTCGTGCTCCTGGCGACCTGCATCACTGGAACATCGTCAGCGCCGAGCGGGAGCCGTGGCTGGCGATCGACCCTCACGGCGTCGTCGGCGATCCAGCGTTCGAGGTCGGCGCCTGGATGCGCAATCCCGTCGGCGACCGCGGACACCCTGACGAAGCATGCTTCCTCGTCAACCAGCCCGACCTCCGTGGGATCCTCAGCAGGCGGCTGGACGTCTTTTCCGCCGAGCTGGGCGAGGGGCGCGAGCGCCTGCGCGATTGAAGCATTGCGTTCGCGGTGCTATCGGCGTGCTGGTCGGACGAGTCTGGTCATGATGACGGCCGCGAACAAGCGATCACTGTTGCGGAGCATCTCAGGCTGCTCTAACCGGCGACGATCATGCGTGCGTAACATCGTCTCGCTTTCCCTGATGTGTCCGGCCATCGACCGGCTGCTATCCTGAGAAGGCATGAATACGAACATCGGGCGCATCTCCGAGGCCTTCTTCAGCGGCCGATACAGCGTCGACCGGAGCGTCGCTTCTGATCTGCTCGCGACGGCTATGAGCCGCGGCGGCGACCACGCCGAACTCTTCTTCGAGCACCGCCAGGGGTCAAACATCACGTTCGAGCAGCAGGCCGTGAAGACGGCCAGTCGCAGCGTCTCGCAGGGCGTCGGCATCCGCGTCATCCAGGGCGATGCCATCGGTTACGCCTACAGCGAGGACCTGGGTATCCACTCCATGCGGCGGGCGGCGGACACCGCCGCCCGCATCGCCTCGCGCGGCGATACGGCTCCCCCGGTCGACGTCATGCACTTTGAATCGGCTGACTACTACAGCCCTGACGCGAGTACCGTAGATGTCGCGGCGACCGATAAGGTCGACCTGATCCGGCGCGCCGATGCGGCGGCCCGCGCCTTCGATTCGAGCATCGCCCGGGTGGACGTCAACTTCATCGACGAACTGAAACACGTGATGATCGTGTCGAGCGACGGGCGCATTGCGGGCGACGTGCAGCCGCTGGTGCGGTTCAACGTCTCGTGCCTGTCGGAGCGTGACTCGGAGCGGCAGACGGCGCGCTGGGGCGGCGGCGGTCGCATGGGCATGAGCTACTTCGAGTCGCGCACGCCGGAGGCGCTCGCGCGAGAAGCTGCGCGCCAGGCGGTGCTCCTGCAGTCGGCGATCGACGCGCCGGCGGGGACCTTCCCCGTCGTGCTGGCCGCGGGTGACAGCGGCATCCTGCTCCACGAGGCGATCGGCCACGGGCTGGAGGCGGACTTCAACCGCAAGAAGACGAGCAACTACACCGACCAGGTGGGCAACATCGTGGCGTCCGAGCTTTGCACGGTGGTCGACGACGGCACGATCGTCGACAGCCGCGGCAGTATCAACATCGACGACGAAGGCAACCTGCCGGGGTACAACGTGCTGATCGAAAACGGCGTGCTGCGCGGCTACATCCAGGATCAAATCAGCACCAAGCACTTCGGTGTCGCGCCGACGGGTAACGGGCGGCGCCAGTCGTTCAAGCACAACCCGATGCCAAGGATGACGAACACCTATATGCTGAGCGGGCAGTCGAGCCCGGATGACATCATCCGGTCGGTCGACCGCGGGATCTATTGTGTTGCGTTCAATGGCGGCAGCGTGAACATCAGCAACGGAGATTTCGTGTTCAGCGTGACCGAGGGGTATATGATTGAGGGCGGCAAGGTCACGGTGCCGATTCGCGGTGTCAACCTGATCGGCAACGGGCCTGACGTGCTGCGGAAGGTCACGGCGGTCGGGAGCGACTTTGGGCTGAGTGACGGCCGCTGGACGTGCGGCAAGGACGGTCAGTCGGTGCCGGTCGGCGTCGGCATACCGACGACGCTGATCAGCGGCATGACGGTTGGTGGCACGGCGGTTTGATGTGCGGATTGGTTCTGCTTTTCGGAAGAGTTCTTCGCACACCCGTAGGTTGAAGGGAGTCCTGGCATGAAGAAGCTGCTCATCATCGTTGCCTTGATCTGCATCGCGGCGTTCGCGTTCTCGAAGCTTAACAGCACTGATGAAGAGCACGAATTCGGTGCATAGCAACGCGACGACTTGCTAGACCTGAACGGCTCGATCTTCGACAGTATCAATGATCTAGCGGGGCGATTCTCCGCGCTCGATCATTTGATGGAGTTCTCGGCGCAGTATCTCGTCTTCATCATCGCGGCCATCGTCGTGGGTTCGTGGTTTGTCCGGACAGGCAGTGACGGACCAAACCGCCGCTTTGCCGTGTACACGGCGGTCGCCTCGACGGCGATCGCGCTTCTCATTACGATGATAATTCAGCACCTATACACCCATCCGCGGCCATTCGTGGCGCGGAACGATGTCGTCCTTTTGGTGAACCACAGTGCCGATCCTTCGTTCCCATCCGAGCACGCGACGGCCGCCTTCGCGATGGCCACAGGCCTCGCCCTGTATCGCCCGCGCTTCGGCATCCTGCTGCTCTTGCTCGCCACGCTAACCGCCTTCGCGCGGGTCTTTGTCGGCATCCATTACCCCGGGGATGTCGCGGGTGGCGCCGCGATCGGCGTTGCTGCGGCAGCGCTCATATGGTGCGGGCGCGAGGGGCTCGCCTGGCTCGACCGGCGCATCGTGGTGCGGCTTGTGCCGGCGGCGCTGCGCTGATCTCCAATGGTGCTGAGGTGACATGAACGACGATCTCCTCTCCGTTGCGAGCGACATCGTCGCGAAAGCGCGGGCGCTCGGCGCCGACGAGGCTGACGCCTATCTTGTGAGCGGCATCGAGTCGACAGTGACGGTACGAAAGGGCGAGATCGAGAAACTGCTCGAGGCCGGTTCGCGAAGTGTGACGATACGCGTCATCAAAGATAAGCGCACGGCGGTCTGCGACACCTCCGACTTCACACCAAGGGTCATGGACGCGATGGTCCGTACCGCCGTCGATCTGGCCAAGATCAGCGAGCCGGACGAATGCGCAGGCTTGCCTTCAAGAGAAGATCTGGCGACTGACATGGGCGGCGGACTTCAACTATACGACGAGCGGATCGAGAGTTTGTCGGTTGATGAGATGAAGGACATCGTGCTGCGAGCGGAGCAGGCGGCATTCGACTTCGACAAGCGGATCAGCAATTCCGAGGGCGCGGAGTTCGGCGCCGAGCGCGGTCACATCGTCCTTGCGAACTCGCTCGGATTCGGCGGCATGTTCCCCTACACCGCGGCAAGCTTCTCGGTGTGGGTTCTCGCCGATGACGAGGAAGGCAAGAAGCAAAGCGACTACTGGTTCACCGCGGAGCACCTTTTTCATCGCCTGGCCTCGCCTGAAGACGTCGGGCGGCAAGCGGCGTCGCGCGTCGTGCGCAAGCTCGGGGGGCGCAAGGTGACGACACGCACGGTGCCGGTGGTGTGGGATCCCACGATGACGGCCGGACTGCTAGGCGTCGTCATCGGCGCCGCGAGCGGTGAATCGCTCTTCAAGCGCTCCACATTCTTCGCGGACCTTGAAGGACAGCAGGCGTTGTCCCCGCTCGTGAGGATCGCCAACGACGCGACGCTGCCTGCGCAACTCGGCTCCCGCCCGTTCGATGGCGAGGGCGTGCGGACAAGACGGAACGTGATCGTGAACAACGGCGTCTTCTCGCAGTTCATGTTCGATAGCTACTACGCGCGGCGCACCGGACGCCGCACGACCGGCAACGCCGTCCGCGCCGGCGATGCGATTGGCATCGGAGGCGGGAATCAGATCTGGGCAGCAGGCGAATCGGATCCGGCCGCCATGATCGCCGGGGTCGACGACGGGCTGTACCTGACGGGCTTGATGGGGTTCGGCATCAATCCCACGACGGGCGACTTCTCACGCGGCGCCACCGGGACCTGGATTGAGAAGGGCCAGCTGGCGTATCCGGTGGCAGAGATCAACGTCTCGGGCAACCTCAAAGAGATGCTCCGCGACATCGATGCCGTGGCCAACGACGCGCAGTGGCTTGCCGGCAGCTCGGCGCCATCCATACGTATGTCGAAGCTCATGGTGAGCGGGCTGTAGCACCGCTGCGCCTTCCCGTCGCCGCGCTGTGATAGTTGGTCACGTAGCGCGCAACCAGCTGTTGTTATGATGGTGCGAGCGAAAGGCACGTGCGATGCCCAGCAACGCCGCCGCGCGTCCGATATCCTTTCTGACGACTGCGGCGTTCGCAGTGGCGCTCGCGGCGCTCCTGCTGATCGCGCTATTTCCGATTTTCCCAAAGCAGTTCACGGCTCACGTCGGTGACACAGCCTCGCGTACCGTGAAGTCGCCCAGGAATAGTTCCTTCGAAAGCGCCTTTCTTACGGCACAGAAGCGCGATGAAGCGGCGGCAGCAGTGCCGGCATCGCTGGCGTTTGACCCGTCGGTGCGGACGGCAAAGCTGGCGGAATTCGACCGCATCACGTCGCAAATCAGTCAAGTCCGTGGACAGGGGACCGACGCGGATCGCAAGCGAGAAGCGCTGAAGGGATTGCAAGTGTCCTCGCGCAGCAGCGAGACCCTGCTGACGCTTCCGGAGGATCGCTGGCAGGCCATTGTCGGGGAAGGGCGGAGGGTTCTGGCGCAGGAGCTTGGTGTCTCACTCGACGACGCCAGTGTTCCGGGCGCAAGAGATAGCGTCGATTCAATCATCGCGCCGGAATTCAACGCAGACGAAGCCCTGCTTACCGCCGAACTCGCGCGGCCACTCATAGTCTCGACGCTGGTGATCGATCAGGCGAAGACGGAGCAGGCGAGGGGAGCGGCGCGAGCGGCTGTGTCGCCGGAGCGGATCAACATCGAAAGAGGCGACGTGGTTCTGGCCGCCGGCACGCGCGTTGATCAAGTGTCCGTGGAAAAGCTCCGGGCTGTCGGGCTCGTATCGCAGCGGGTCGAGTGGCGGAACGTCGTCGCGGCTGCGATTCTTAGCGCGGTCGTGGGAGCGGGCGTGGCGGGTTACCTGTACGTACTTAAGCCGCGAGGGATCACGTCGGAGCGGCATCTGATCGCGCTCGCCGTAGTGATGGCGTTGCCGCTGCTGGCCGCGAAGTTCTATCTGCCGCTCGTGCTGCCAGACGAACACCGATACTTTCTCGCATTCATCCTCCCTGTGGCGACGGCGCCTATTCTGATCGCCGCGCTGCTGGAGACGGAAGTTGCCGTTGTGATTGCTGGGCTCATGGGTGTCTTGATCGCGTTCATCAGCGCATTCCTGCCCGACGTCTCGTTGGTTGCGTCGGTTGGTCCTCTGGACACGTTCCGGCTGCTGCTGGTGTACGGGCTCGGACCGCTCGCCGGCATCTTCCTCGTCCATCATGCTGACCGGCTCAACCGGTACCTGAGCGCGGGCATTGCCGTTGGCCTCACTTCGTACGCCCTGCTTATCGCGACATGGATGATTGACACCGACCGGCAAATCGGCGACCTGGGATGGATGGCGTTCGTGAGCGGCGTCGGCGGCATCAGCTCCGGAGTACTGGCGGCCGGGGTCTTCGTCACGGCGGGCGTGCTGTTCGGCGTGACCACGCGCTTACAGCTGATGGAGCTCTCCCAGCTAAACGCGCCCCTCCTACGCAGGCTCCAGGACGAGGCGCCGGGTACCTTTCACCACAGCATCATTGTTGGCAATCTGGCGGAACGAGCGGCGGACCTGATCGGCGCCGATGCGTTGCTGACGCGCGTCGGCTGCTATTACCACGACATCGGCAAGGTGCTGCAGCCGGGAATGTATATCGAGAACATCCAGGGGCCGGAGACGCCGCACGATGCGATGTCGCCCGAGGAGAGCGCCGACGTCATCCAGCAGCACGTGCGCGGCGGCATCGAGCTGGCGCGCCGGGCGCGGCTGCCGGCGCGTGTGCAGGCGTTCATTCCAGAGCACCACGGTACCCGGTTAGTCGCATACTTCTACCGCAAGGCCGCCGAGGCTGACCCGAGCATCGACGCGGCGACTTTCCAATATCCGGGGCCGCGCCCGCAGTCCCGCGAGACAGCAGTTGTTATGCTCGCTGACTCAACGGAGGCGGTGGTGCGCGCCACTAGCGACCGTTCGCCGGAGCGCATTCGACAGCTGGTCGATGAAGTGATCGCGGAACGCGTGGCCGAAGGGCAGCTGGATGAGAGCGACCTGACGCTGCGCGATCTGCGCACGGTGGCAGAATCATTTAAGGCGACGATGCGCGCGGTCTACCATCCGCGAGTGCAATATCCGGAACCGAGCGCGATGGAGACACGGCGCCGCGTGCTGCGTCTACCCCTGCGCTCGCCGGAGCGCGATGACGCACCGGCGGCGCGCCGCAAGTTCGAGCGCTGATGGCGCACGATGGCCGTGACATTGAGAGGGACCACGTTATGTGGCCCCTCGTCTGGCAGTTCCGGTTATCTCCCGATGCGTCAGTCGTCTTTCGTAATGGCGGTGCCGTTTGCCAACGGCTCTCCACACTCGATACATACGCTCACCTCGACAGCATTGCGTGCCTGGCACTCACGGCAGCGTAGCGGCATCGGGTCGAGGTCGAGGCCGGCATCGAGGACGAACTGGCGTACCATAGGGTGTGTCTCGTCGAGCTCGCTAATCGTTACTTCGCGGATGTCGGTCACCGTCTTGTAACGTCGCATCAGACCGTTCTTCAACATGTACGAGATGGCGTTGGATTTATCGGGGTCGTTGCCCGGGACGTTGTTTCGGCTGTCTCGCGACCACTGGTCAATGAGCTTGATGGTCCAGAAGCCCGTGGGCGGCGTCGCGCGCTTCATCATGACCGCGATCGCCTCCACCGGCGCCAGGAGCGAATCGGCCGTAACGCCCTGGTCAGATTCGAGATGATCTGCCTCGCCGGCCGCGGCGACGAGATCCTGGCTTATCGTGCCCGGGACGCCAGCGACAATCACGCGCTTGTCAAAGCGGTTCTTGATCCAGGTGATGACACGTATGTAATCAGAGTCGCCCGTCATCAGCACGTAGGTGCTGACCTGCGGCCGGTCGAGAGCGGTCTCCATGATGTCCATCAACATATGCAGGTCGGCGGAGCTTTTGACGCGCTCCTGACCATCCCGGACAAAGCGGCGGACCGGAATGTCGCGCGCTGCGATGCCGGCCACGTCGAGGCCGCGGCGCACCCACTGCGGGTGCTCGTTGAAATCGGCGTACGCCATGGCGACAGAGACGCGGCCGTGCTTCTTTGCCTTCTCGATGAAAGCTGAGACGTTTGGTTCGATCTGATAGACGTTCAAAAAGCTATACCGGATGTTTTCAAGGTCGATAAATAAGCCTACTTCTCCTGTTCCGGCTCCCTGCATGTACTCTCCTTTCCGGGCAGGAACTACCGGGGCAAGCGTAACACGGTGGGCAAGGCGCGGGATACGAGAAGCGGGACGCGTGAGGCGGGAGGGCCGGGTGTCTCACCCGTCGATGCGCCGGTCCAAAGAGTCGGAGAAAAGCGGGGAGGCAGCTGCTGGGCTCGGTCCACCTGTTACACTGAATCGACGCCGCCGTATGGGGGCGGGGGAATGAAAGAGGTTTTACACACATGGCCGCAACCGCCAAGACTCTGCTGTTGATGGGGGTGCTCACGGGCCTCCTCGCGGCGTTGGGGTACTTCATCGGAGGGCCGTTCGGCGTCCTCTTCTTCCTGGTGATCGCCGGCGCTTTCAATTTCTTCGCTTATTGGAAGTCGGATTCGCTGGCCCTGCGGATGGCGGGCGCCCGTGAGGTCACGCCAGCCGAAGAGCCCCGTTTGCACCGCCTTGTTGAAGAAGTCACCTCGCTGACGACACTGCCGAAGCCGAAGGTCTACGTCGTCGATAACCCGTCGCCGAACGCGTTTGCGACCGGGCGCAACCCCCAGCACGCGGTCGTGGCCGCGACCACGGGCATCATGAGTCTCCTCGACGATCGCGAACTCAAGGGGGTCATCGCCCACGAACTGGGGCACGTCGGCAACCGCGACATCCTCATCGGCGCCATTGCCGCCATGTTCGCGGGAGCCATTGCCTGGATCACGCAGAGCATGATGTTCGGGATGCTGTTCGGCGGCCGGCGGAACAACGAAAACACGCTACTCGCCATACTTGCCATCGTACTGATGCCCATCGCGGCGTCCATCGTGCAGCTTTCGATCTCGCGGACACGGGAGTACGAGGCCGACAAGACGGGCGCGAGGACGACCCACGACCCGGAGGCCCTCGCCGATGCGCTATCGAAGCTGGATCAGGGGGCCCGGATGCGGCCGATGCAGGTGAATCCGGCGGCTGCGCACATGTTCATCGTGAATCCGCTGGCCGGGCTGAAGGGCGCGAACTTCTCCGGCCTCTTCAGCACGCACCCGCCCATCGAGGAGCGGATCAAGCGACTACGCGAGATGGCGCGCACAGGCTACTAGATTCGCAGCAAGGTTCACGAGCGCGTACGTGATAGTGCCCTTCTTGTTGAGAAGGGCACTCTTGTTCCCGCGATTCGGCGACACGTTCGGCCCCAGCCACTCGCGATTTCTTTTGTCTCCGCCGCAGAGCCTCTAGAATCGCGTCATGCCCTTCGCGCCGGTCCAGGGAACGCAGCTCTACTACGAATCGCATGGCGAAGGGCCGGCCGTCGTGTTTGCCCACGGGGCGGGCGGCAACCACCTGAGCTGGTGGCAACAGATCCCCTCCTTCTCGAAGCGCTTCCGTTGCATCACGTTCGACCACCGCGCGTTCGGTCGGACCCTGGATGGCGACGGCGATGGTAAGCTCGGCCGGCGCGGCTTTCACGACGACTTGCGAGACTTGCTCGACCATCTCGGCGTCGCTGACGTCCGGATCGTGGCGCAGTCGATGGGTGGGCGGACGGCGGTTGGCTTCGCACTGCGGAACCCGGGTCGCTGCGGGGCGATGGTCCTCGCTGGCTCGACGGGCGGGGCGGTGGACGACGATGTGCGGGAGATGCAGGCCGCGCACCGGGAGACCGAGGTGGGCCAGCTGCCGCTGCTCAAGCGCGCCGTATCGCCGGAACTGAGGGAGCGGGCTGCAGAGATGGACTTCCTGTATCGGTCGATCGCGCGGCTGAATCCGCCGCGACCCGGTGACTTCCTGGCGCCGATTCCGGGCTATCGCGGCAGTTCGGCGGAGCGGCTGGCGGGTGCCGGCTTCCCGATCCTGTTCCTCGTCGGCGAGCACGATGCGATTACGCCGGCGACGGTCATCGAGAGGTGCCATCGGGCGGTGCCGGGGTCTCGCTTCGTGCAGATTGATGACAGCGGGCACTCCACGTACTTCGAGCGGCCCGAGACGTTCAACTCGGCCGTGATGGGCTTCCTCGAGTCAACGCTCATCTAACCCCTCACCACGGGCGAGTCTTCGACGGCCCCTTCCCTGGAAGTGTGCAACGCTCATGGGAGCGAGTCAGCTACAAATTCGAGGCGGCGCCTCGGTCCGCGCACGCAGGAACAGCAGGTTAGCCGACGCCGAGCAGCTCGACGTCGAAGACCAGCTCCGCGTTCGGGGGAATGGCGCTGCCCGCGCCTCGCGCGCCGTAGCCGAGGTCGGAGGGGATGATGAGCTGGCGCTTGCCGCCGACCTTCATGCTGGCGACGCCTTCGTCCCAACCTTTGATCACCTGACCGACGCCGATGACGAACTCGAACGGCTGGCCGCGATCTACGGAGCTGTCGAACTTCTTGCCGTCGGTGAGGCGCCCGGTGTAGTGGACCTTCACCTTCTTGCCCTTGGCGGGCGCGTCGCCGGTGCCAACCACCTCGTCGACGTACTTGAGTCCGCTTGGCGTGGCGACGGGGTCCGGCATGGCGATCGTTCCTTATCCGGCGCAGCTGAAGCCACGCGGCTACGGTTTGCGTGTCGCACCTCTGCGGCTACTGCACGCTAATCAACTCTACGTCGAAAATGAGCTCGGCGTTCGGGGGGACGGGCGGCTTGCCGGCCGCGCCGTAACCGAGATTGGACGGGATGATCAGGCGGCGCTTGCCTCCCACCTTCATGGTGAGGACGCCTTCGTCCCAGCCTTTGATGACGGCGCCCTGGCCGATGGCGAAGGTGTAAGGCTGGTTGCGGTCGCGTGAGCTGTCGACTTTGGTGCCGTTCGTGAGCCATACGGTGTAGTGCGCAGTGACCTTCTGACCGCTGGCCGGTGAGGCGCCATCGCCGACCTTCTCGTCGATGTAGCGGAGGCCGCTGGGAGTGGTCTGAATGGGGCCGCTGAGGGGCGGGATGCCGGGCGCGTTGCCGTCGGTTGCCTGCGGGGGAGTGGGCTGTTTGGCGGTGGCCGATGCGCCGGGCTTAACGCCTCCGGTGGGAGGCGAGGCGGCCTTGGGGGCGCTGTCGCTGCCACACGCCGCGAGGGCGAGTGAGGCAGCGAACGTGACGGCGAGTAGCAGCTTCATGTGCGCGGTCCCTCCTCCGGCACATTGTGGTGGGTGTGCGAGTGGCAGGCAACCGCCGCCGCGGGAGGCTGGATGCTGGCAAACGCCTTCGACCCTCCATTGATTGACCGTTGTTTCCTGGCGCTTTTGGATCTTGAGCCCTGGGGCGAAGCTGGCGCGACGCCGGATCGGGGGGGTGTGAGTGAATGACCGTCGTTTGGGTGAGCTGGTTGGCAAGTGGGGTCGGAAGCCGGCCGGTGTGGGCCGACACTTTCGGACAGGAGGCGTTTTCAGCGAGGCGCTCATGCCGGACAGTGTAGGGATGGACGGTGCCGACTTCGAAGTAGGGGGCGTCATGTGCGACGGCCGGAACGGAACTTATCCTCGGCCCTTCGTTACGTGTCGTGTCCACAGGCACTTGACGGATCCGTCGTCGGTGCGCGTGACCGGCGCCGCGAGGGACGCGCCTACAATCGTCGCCGCGCCGTCCGCCTTGTCGTGCGGTAGCCGATCGTTTGCCCTGAGGCGAAGGATGGTGATACGCTCGCATCCCAACGGTGACGTTGACGAGCGGGAGCGCGGCCCGGAGGTATGGCGATGAAATTCGGGATCTTTTACGAGCTGTCGGTGCCGCGTCCATGGGACGGCGAGGCGGAGCACACGGTGTATATGAACGCGCTCGAGCAGGTCCGTCTCGCCGACGAGCTGGGGTTCGACCAGGTGTGGTGCGTCGAGCACCACTTCCTCGAGGAGTACTCGCACTCGCCGGCGCCGGAGCTGTTCCTCACCGCGTGCGCGATGCAGACGAAGCGGATCCGCGTCGGGCACGGCATCGTCGTGTGCGTGCCGCAGTTCAACCATCCGATCCGCATCGCCGAACGCGCCGCCGTGTTGGACATCCTGTCGGGCGGGCGGCTGGAGATGGGGACGGGGCGCTCGGCGACGTGGACGGAGTTGGGCGGCTTCATGGCCGATCCCGACGACACGAAGAAGACGTGGGATGAGATCGTCCGCGCGCTGCCGAAGATGTGGATGCAGGAGCGCTTCAGCCATCGCGGCGAGGCGTTCTCGATGCCGTCGCGCGCGATTCTGCCCAAGCCGTACCAGAAGCCGCACCCGCCGATGTGGGTGGCCGTCACCAGCCCGGGCACGGAGTTGGATGCGGCAGACCGCGGCCTCGGCAGCCTGGGGCTGACCTTCGGCGGCGTCGCCGAGCAGGAGAAGAAGATCGCCGAGTACCGCCGTCGCATCAAGTACTGCGAGCCGGTGGGCGCGTTCGTCAACGAGCAGGTGAACACGGTCAACTTCCTCTACTGCCACGAAGACGGCGAGACGGGTGCGAACACCGGGCGCCGGCTCGCGGGCACCTTCAACTACATGGCGTCGCAGCTGCTCGCGGCGCGCGAGGCGTACCCGACGCGCTCGTACCCGTCGCAGGGTCTGCTGCCTCAGTTGCGGCAGGAGAGTTCCAGCCCGGCGGACGGCGGCAAGGTGCCGGAGGGGCTGTGCATCGGCGACCCGGAGCGGATCATCGGCGTCGTGAAGGCGTGGGAGTCGGCGGGCGTCGACCGGATCAACTTCCTGCTGAACGCGGCGGAGACGGTGCCGCAGCAGCAGGTGCTCGACAGCCTGACGCTCTTCGCGAAGGAAGTGATGCCGAACTTCGACCGCATCCTGGCACCCGAAGCCGCGGCGGCCGTCGCGGGAGGCAACTGATGCCGTACTCGGGCACGCTGGACGTGATGCCGCTGCTCGCTGAAGCGCCGATGATCGATGGCTTCGATACGGAACCGTGGGAGATCGCCGGCGTCGAGACGCTGCAGGTGACATTCGAGATCGACGATGCAGCGATGCCGGGCCTGCTGCCCAAGGCGCTGCATCCGACGATCCCGCCGATCGTGATCTTCACCGTCGCGCGATACCCCGAGAGCCCGGCCGGCGCATTCACGCTGGCCCAGGTGCGGCTTGGCTGCCGCGCGGCGGTCCTGCCTCGCGGCTACCTGCTGCGCGCGTACATCGACTCTGCCGCGGCGTGCGATGCGCTCTCGCGCCAGTGGGGTTTTGCGTGCGAGCCGGGCGACGTGCGACTCCAGCGCTATCACGACCGGATCACGGGCTTTGTGTCAGCCGGCGGGCAAGAGATATTGCGGGCGTCGCTGATCGATCCGGAGCCTATCTCCGGTGGCGACATCCAATACGTCGCGAGCATGCATCTCGCCCGCTCCGCCGAGGATGCCGGCGGCGTGCTCGTGCAGGTCGATCCCGAGTACAAGTTCCATCGAGCTGAGCGCGGGCGCCCGGAGCTGACGTCGTTCGATCGCGCCGCATGGCGCGCGGAGGGTGTGGAGCCGGTGTGGCCGATCGTCGCGTCGTACACCGTGTGCGACACCGGCTTTCCGCGCATCCGCTACGTGCTGGACCCGGAGCAGCCGGCGATCTCCGGCACGCGCAAGCTGCGGTGATGTTAGATGTTGGATGTTGTGGAGAACCATAGACTCACCGGTGCCGCACGACTCAGCCGACCTTATCCACTTCGGCGCGGCGCCTTAGCGCTCGGCTGATATCGCACTTGCGGCAAGGCCTGTGATCCAGCACCTGCGCGTGAGCTGGATCCCTTGCTGGTCTCGACGAGCTCAACGACCAGTTTTCGGGCCCGACTCAGAGTTGAGCAGTGTGTTGTCTTGCCAGACGTCCTCGTGATCGGGGGCCAAGAGGAAGCGCCACCCAGGAGGCAGCGCTAGATAGACCAGTACCTCTGGACACCACTCGGCCAAGTGTTTGGCATGGAGGGGCACGAAGAAGTCAGGATCGTCGGAGAGATCTTCCCCCGCCCAGATAAACCAGCCCGTGGTGCCCTGCTCAGGCTGGTGTCTCAGGCCGTTCATTGGAACCAAGCCCTCGCGAACCGAGTGGGAGATCCCTACCTTCGCTGTCAGATCCACAGCGACGGGCTGGACACCGAATCGCGCGCACAGGACCTCCTGTGCATCGGTCACGAAAGCGCTCAATCGAGCCCCCCGGGGTCGTGCATCACCACGAGCATCGCGCCCTCTACCGCCGCCGTGGCGTCGCTCACGAGATGGATCACCGCAGCAGCGAGATCGAGAGCGGACGGAGGGCGGTGCTCCTTGAGCACCGGGCCGGTCGCGTCCGCCAGAGTGCGCGTGGTGACGAGGGCGTTGGCGCGGAGGCCGGCGTTGGCGAGATCGCGCGTCCATTCGAGGAGGGCGCGGGCGGCTTCGGGGGCGGCGTCGCCGATGAGGACGACGATGGCGGGGTCGGAGCGGAGGCTGGTGAGGGCGGTGCGCGGTAGTGGCTCCGGGGCGTGGTAGATGAGGATGCTGATCGGCCCGAGCTGGACGGCGGCTTCCGCTATCGCTTCGGGCAGCGTAATCTCGCCGCCGTCCGAGGTGAGCGCGATGCCCCTGCGGCCGATGGCCCAGAACTCGTTAGCGGTGCTGTTTGCGGCAAATTCTGCCTGCATGTCCTTCGACAGCGTGACCACGGCGACGTTTGCACCCGCCTCGGCGAGGGCGACGGCGGCGGCGCGTCCGGCGGGGCGCTCGACGCCGAGCACGAGCGCGTTGCGGCCGGCGAGGGGGGTGCCGGCCATCAGATGCGCTCCGCCGTCATCCAGATGTGGTTGCAGAAGTAGCGGTTGAGCGGCGGATAGTTGCTCAGGGGGCGGAGGAAGCGCAAGAAATCCAGCAGCCTCAGCTCGATGTTGAGGCGCCGCGACGCGAAGTAGCCGCCCTTCGCGGGGGGCTCCCAGAACTCGGTCGACCGCACGCGAAAGCCGTGCCGCCCTACCTCCGCCGCGAGCTTCGGTGCCGCCTGCTCGTTGATGTGCATCTCCCGCTCGAAGGTGTCGTGAGGGAACTCCGGGCCGGTCGGGAGCATGGTCTCGTTGAAGAGACCGTCGCTCCACTTGAAGACGCGGCTCAGCTTGAGCGCGGCCTGGTTGATGCGCCGGCTGTAGTTCGGGTAGACCACCGTCTCGAAGATCTTGTTCGGCGACGTGTGCATGACGAGCAGCCCGCCGGGACGGATCGTGCGGTGTAGCTCGTCGAAGGCGAGCTGCAGCTCCTGCGGATACAGGTGCTCGACGACGTCCATCATGAACACCACGTCGAAGAAGCCGTCGTCGAACGGCAGCGCCTTCACGTCGGCCTGACGGACGTGCGTGCGTGCGCGGAGCGATGCGTCGACCGTTTCGAGCGCGCCCGCGGCGATATCGACTGCCGCCTGGGCGTAATCGATGCCGTACGCGTCGGCGCCGCGCATTGCGGACTGGATCACCAGCTCGCCGCGGCCACTGCCGACATCGAGCACACGTTTGCCGCGCAGATCGCCCGCAAGCGAGAGGGCCTTGATGAAGCGCGGGCCGACCTTGCGGCCGCCGCTCACGACGAAGTCCTCGAAGCCATGACAGTTCGTGAGGTAGTAGTCGTCGGTATAGACGTCCGGCTCGACGCGCTCGGGGACTGTGTCACCGCCCAAGGTGCAGCATCTCTCTCACGCTGCGGATCGTCCGCTCGCCATTCTGCGCATCGGCGAGGATCGCTTCGAGGTACTGGAGGTCATAGCCACGGCGCAGGAGCAGTTCGGCGATTGGCTGCGATCGCTCCGGGCGACGCAGCAGCACATTGGCGACGAGCTGCCACTCGAGCGGCACGACGGGTACGTGATACTCCTCGACGTGCACGAGCTTGACTTTGTCGCTCCAGCGGGCGAAGTGATCGGTCGCGTTGATCATGCCGTCATCGCATTTCATGATCAGGTCGCCCATGACCTCGACTTTCACGTCGGCCACTTCGAAGATGCCGAAGTGGCTGGCGTAGGGCGGGGACACGCTGTAGCTGACGGGGCGGACGGTGGCGCCCCAATTTCCGACGCATCCTTCCATGATGTACGCACCGTTCATCGTGGTGACCAGGTCGATGTCGGGCGGTGAGTAGCCATCGAGGCCCTGCAGCACCGACGCCGTGCTGCCCATGAGCGCCCACGGCTCCTGCGCCTTGAACATCGACGGGATGATGCAGCGGAGGATGGCACGCAGCGCGTGGCGGATCTCTTCCGTCATGCCGGAGCCGCAGGGGATCGTTTCGGCTTTCATATGCTGGCCGCTACTTCCCCCACCACTCGCGTAATTCGGCGGCGATGCGTCGAGCGTGGGCTTCGCCCGCGGCCGCGGCGGGCGTCGCGTGGGTCGGGTCCATCAAGTTCGCGCCGCTCGCTTCCTTCGCGGCTTGGTCGAAGCGGATCGCCCGCACCTTCGCGCCGGCTGCCTCGAGTGCGGCGGTCTCGGCGTCGATCTGATTCGACGCCAGCCGGCCGATGCCGCTCGGCGACGCTCCCATTGGTGCGATCAGGAGCACCAGATCAGGCTCGATTCGCTGCGCGAGGTCAGCCGATGTGCCTGACCGCACGCCGCCATCGGTATAGCGCCGGCCGTCGATGCTCACGGGCGGGAAGAGGCCGGGCACCGAGCACGATGCTGCGACCGCGCGATGGATCTCGATGCCGCTGTCGCGGTCGAGCGCCTTGAACGCGCCGCTCTCGGCATCCACGGCCGTGATCCAAAGCGGCTTCGCGGGCCAGCCGTCCCACGCGTTCGCCTCGAAGCCGGAGAGCCACTGCTCCTCGGGCATGGTCTTCGATTCGAGCGCCAGGCGGCCCACCTGCGCGCAGTGCTCCTGCGTCATCTCGCCGAACGATGCCCAGAGGCCGAAGATGGCGGCGAGATGCGACATGTCGGGCGCGGTGCCGCCGAGCGGGCGGGCGTCCGGGCTCCGGCGTTCGTTCATGAGGTCGCGCGGATCTCGGCCGTGGGCGAGGTGTGTGCCGACGACGGAGCCGGCCGACGTTCCAATAATGAGGTCGGCGTCTCGCACGTCGAGGCCGCCATCGAGCAAGCCGGCGGCGACCGCTGTCTCCGATGCGATGCCGACGTTGCCTCCGCCGCCGAGGACCAGTGCGCGCTTCATGAGGGCATGTCTCCGTTTGGACTTCCGTTCCGGGCAGTCTAAGGGACGGACGCGCAGAGACCAGACTGGTGAATGACACAGGTCCTATCGGAATCCTTCATGCGGGCCGGCTCACGCTACGTCGCGAGCACCTCGGTGGTGTCCGGCAAGGGTGAGGGGTATGCAGCCGGTTGTTCGGCTGGAGCGTCGGCTGGGGGTGCGTGGCGCCTGGGCATGAGGCCGAGGGCATGGGCGAGCGGCCATGCCAGCAGCAGCGTAGCAGGGACATAGACACCGACGAGGAAGGTCCGCCACAACGCATCGGAGGGCGCTTCGACGCGGATCTGGCTGGCGACGAGCCGCATCGCGTCGCTAACGATGAGAATCGCGTACGACATGACACCGACGGTGGTCAGCGCACGTACCGGCGCCGCGGCGTCGATGCGGCCGGGGCGGCGCACCAACAGCGGCAGCGCGAGCAGCGCGAGGCCGAGCGTGGAGAGCGGAAGCGCCAGCGACTGCCAGTAGTGCACGGTCCAGCGTCCGATCATCAAATCTCCGGTGGTGTGGGCGGCGATGCCGGCCGCGACCGCAGCGATGAGCACGACCGGATTGCGCACGATCGCCAGCGCGCGGTGCCGCTCGGGCGACGCCAAGAGCCAGCCGATCGCCATGCCGGCGGTGAATTCGAACAGCCGGAAGGGCGCCCAACCGGTGACGAGCCAGAACTTGAACTCTGGCGCGCCGTAGTTGTCGACGATCCACCAGTTGGCCGCGACCGTAACCCCGAACGTCAGCAGGAGGAATGCCACCACGCCGATCCGCCGCATCACGAAGAAGAGCAGCGGGAAGAGCAGATAGTACTGCGCGAGCAGGCCGACGAACCAGAGCGCGAGCTGCGGGGCGAAGAACCAGTCCGGGCCGGTGAGCCTCGGCAGCAGCGCGATGCTCGCGAAGACGACGCCGCTGTCGATGCTGAGGTGCGTGTAGAGCGAGATCGTTATGCCGCTCGAGAATTGGTCGGCGAAGCTGCTGCCACCCAGCGCGAGCTGGCGCCAGGCGATCAGCGCGATGACGCCGTAGGTAAGCGCGACTCCGACCCAGTACGGGATGAGCAGCTTGCGAAACCGCGACGCGAAGAACCGCGGCAAGCTCATCGCATCGCGCGCGCGATAGGCCGCGATGGTGAGGGAGAGGCCGCTGATCATCATGAAGAGGGGCACGCCCTGAAAGCCGTCGCGGAACAGGAGGTCCGTACATGAGGTGAAGATGCGCCAGGCGCCCTCGCCGTGCCGGATCTGCCACGTGAGCTGCTCGTAGTACTGCTGCGGCGCGCCCGGAAAGAACTCGAGGTCGCCCCACAGGTGGAACAGAACCACCCAGATGATCGCGACACCGCGCAGGATGTCGATGGCGACGATGCGCCCTTCGCCGCTGTCAGCGGGGGCGTTGCCCTCTTGCCGCATCGTCGCGTTCTCCCGAGAAACCATTCCGCCGCCGGAATTGATGGAGTGAGCGCGAGCGTACACGGATGCGGGACTGCGATCAAGTCCCCGTATGACGCATGAAGCGATATTGAACCCGCTGGGCCAGCATCGCCCACGGCCAACGCAGCGGTGGAGGAGGTAGTGAGGGTCGGACTTCGAGTTCAGCCTCGAAGAACGCCACCCTCACGCGGCAGAGCGAGCGCGCGCCGCTCGATGGGCGGCTCAACAGCTACTATCTCGCGGCCATCTCGTACACCATTGCCGCGGGGACGTCGGAGGTGCAGCGCAACATCATTGCGCAGCGCGGCCTCGCCATGCCGCGCGACTGACGCGCTCCGATTAGAACATGCGCATGGCGCCGCGGCGCTCCTCGATCGGCGCGGCGAGTAGATGCGCGACCTGGGCGATGTGCAACAGGTCGTGATATGCGACGTGGTTGATTACGTCAGCGACACTGATCAGGCCCGCAACGGAGTGCTGGCCACAGCGGCGGAATTGCTCGTCGGTCAGCCGTGATAGCACGGCCGTCCGCTCGCCGCGCTCGACATCGAATGCGTCGAGCAGGCGGGCGAGCGGCCATGAGCGCATGCCTGATGCGGCAAGGATCGCCTCCTCGTCGACGTTAGGGATCGGCGGCGTGTCGCTCTCGAGCATAAGCCGTACGCGCTCGAGCGAGGATCTCGGCGCGATCGACAGCAGATGTGCGACGACATCCTTCGGCGACCAGCCTTCGGCGCCAGGAGTCGAGAGCAGCGCGTCGGGCGTGCCTGCGAGCATGCTTCGCAGGACGCCGGGCGTGGCGGCGAGGATATCGAGCGCGGCTGGATGGAGTTCGGCTTCTGGTTCGGGCATCGCTACCTCCTGAATCCGCGATTGTAGCATCGCCAGCGCGTCGTCGACGAAGGCGCTCGTCTCAAGGCGGCGTTCTGTTTACAATCGCTCGCACGCTAGGAGCGCGGATGAGACCATGGCTTGAAGACGCATCGTCGCTTGCGGACGCGATTCGGCGTGGCGAGATCCGTTCCGTTGATGTGCTGGAAGCATCGCTGGCGGCGATCTCCGCATCGAAGCTCAACGCCGTCGTGCACCTGGACGCAGAGGATGCGCGGCGGCAGGCGGAAGCCATCGACCGAAGGGTTGGCGCCGGCGAGGATCCCGGGCTGTTGGCGGGCGTTCCGCTGCTTGTGAAGGACCTCGAAGACGCGAAGGGCATGCCGACGACGTACGGCTCCGTGCCGTACAAGGACAACATCGCCGACCACGACTCAACCCACGTCGCGCGGCTCCGCGCTTCCGGCGCAGTGATCGTCGGGAAGTCGGCAGCCTCCGAGTTCGGGCTTGTCGCCTACACCGCGACGAAGCTGCACGGCGTCACGCGCAACCCCTGGAATCTCGAGCGCACACCTGCGGGGTCATCCGGCGGCTCGGCCGCGGCGGTGTCGGGCGGATTGGTGTCGCTCG
>JALYKW010000046.1 GCA_030774575.1 Chloroflexota bacterium
GCCTGTTGTATTGCCGAACACGGGATCCGGCTTTGAAGGTGGCGCCGCTGCCGATCTGCTGGCCCTGGGAGCGACCGGCATCGTAGCGCTGCTCATCGTCGCGGCGGGGTTTAGCGCGCGGAGGCGCAGCGACGGTTAGCAAATAGGTAATGGGCGGCGCGCTAGCGCGCCGCCCACTCGTTAGTCCATGAATTGCCCGACGGAGGAGCCCACGATGATGAAGACAAAAAACCTGGCGGAGCGTTCGCGGCCCCACTGGCCACAGATCAAGCATGATTCCGGTACGTCAACGGTCGCGTTCGCATCGGCGGTCGCTGTCGCTCTCTCGCTGACGATCGTTTCCATCTTGAATCCGTTAGGTCTCGGCGGAGGCGGCCATGCCTTCGCGACCGGCAACGCGTCTGTACCTGTCTTCGACCAATGCCAGAACGACGCCGCACCCAGCACGGCCCTGGACTGCCCAGGCGGCTGGGGGAACGGAATCTTGAATCAGTCCAACTCTCATTACGGGGAGGATCAGTCTGTGCCGCAACGGCTCGTCCTCGACGTGCCGCCGGGCGGCGCCCTGACGGGGCGGACGGTCGACATCTCTTACGAGGCACGCAAGAAGAACATCCACGCCTACGACTCCCTGGCCACTTGGAACTACACCCAGACGGGCGCCGACCGCTGTCAGGGTCTCACCGGCACCGACTGCGTTGGCGGCCTGGCGAGCACCTTTCCGCTTCCAGGCGACCCTACCGTCGAAAATACGGACGCGCCCGGCTGCGTCGGAGACGCGACGAGCCTGCACATGATCCCCGCCGGGCCGGGCCGTGAGATGACCATCTACGGCGGGTTGATCACGGACGTTTCTGCCCCGGCGCATGACAATGCGGCGGACATGAATAGCGACGACTTCGCGACAGTCACGGTCACCTACAGCGTTAGCTCGCTCCCCGCCAAAGTGATGATCCTCTGGGGCGGCCACATCGCCGTCGGAGCTGGAACCCGCGGTTGGGGAAGCGCGTGCGGCGCCTCGAATGTGAACGGCGGTCCCTATCACATGCAGATCACTGGCACGGACGGAGCGGCGGTCGGCCAGCGCGATAATCAGATCACAGCTCCCCAGCTTGCGCCCACCCCCACGCCGACGCCGACGGACACGCCGACGGCGACGCCGACGAACACGCCCACGCCAACAGCCACGCGGACGAACACGCCGACGAACACGCCGACGAACACACCGACCAATACGCCGACGCCGACGAACACGCCGACGAATACGCCGACGGTGACCGCCACGCCCACCAGTACACCGACGCCGACCAACACGCCGACCAACACGCCGACGGCGACAGCCACGCCGACGAACACGCCGACGAACACGCCGGTGCCGCCGACGAACACGCCGACCGCGACGCCGACGACAACCGTGCGTCGCAACAGCACACCGGTGCCGCCGACGAATACGGCAGTGCCCGCGACATCGACGCCGGTGAACGTCACCTTGCCCGTAGCCACGACGCCGCAGCCGAGGCGGCCAGATGCCGTGATCCTGCCCAACACGGGGCAAGGCTCCGCCGGTGACAACGATGACGCACTTGTCGGCCTGTGGGCGACCGGGTTAGCGGCCCTGCTGATCTTCGCGGCCGGGCTCAGAGCCCGAAAGCGGCGCGACGGCTAGCAGTTCAACGCTGTGAGCGCTGACGGATGCGGAGCCCCGTTTACGGGGCTCCGCTTTCTGCCGCCCAGACATCCCCGCTGGGCGCCCTCGCGCGAGGTCACGCGGCCAATGGAGGCCGCGCTGCATCGCGCCGGCACTCGGATTGCGAGCGCGAATCCGACCTGCGCCGAACCCGTTCCGTCCTCTTGCAGCCGAGCGGCTGTCGCGCTACCATCTGCCTGCTAGCACTCTCGATGGTCGAGTGCTAAGCTGTTCTCAACCCCATTTGGCATCACAGAAACCGGAACATACAGGAGGTACACAGGGTGGCAAAGGCTGCAATCGCGTCAAGGTCAGCTTCGAAGAACGGAAGAATGGCGGCGAAGAGCTCGAAGAAGTCGGCTGCGCCCAAGAGCAGCGGACGGTCCAAGGCTGCCTCTCGATCGACCAAACTCGTGCCGCTGCACGACCGCATCGTCATCCGCCCCGTCGTCCAGGAAGAGGTGCTGGCGAGCGGCATCGTCATCCCGGACACGGCGAAGGAGAAGCCCCAGCAGGGTCACGTGATCGCTGCCGGCCCGGGCCGCGTCGACGACAACGGCAAGCGCATCGCGATGGATGTCCATGTCGGCGACCGCGTCCTCTACGCCAAGTACACCGGCCAGGAAGTGAAGATCGATCAGGAAGAACTGATCGTCATCGCCGAGAAGGACGTGCTGGCGAAAGTGCAGTAGTGGTCGGTTGGTGACTGGTTATTGGTGACTGGTTGGCGCAACCGGTCGCTGATGATGACCAAACACCAATCACTAATCACTAGCGACCAATCACCAACCCACCGACACGAGGAGAACAGATAGTGGCAAAGCAACTGGTATTCGATGAGGAGGCGCGGCGCGCGCTCAAGACGGGCATAGACGCGCTCGCCGACGCGCTCAAGGTGACGCTGGGGCCGCGCGGCCGCAACGTCGTGCTGGACAAGAAGTTCGGGCCGCCGGCCGTCGTCAATGACGGCGTGTCGATCGCAAAAGAGATCGAGCTGAAGGACCCATTCGAGAACATGGGCGCGCAGCTCGCGAAGGAGATCGCCACCAAGACGAACGACGTCGCCGGTGACGGCACGACGACCGCGACCGTGCTCGGCCAGGCGATGGTGCGCGAGGGCATGAAGAACGTCGCCGCCGGCGCCAACCCGATGGCGCTGAAGAAGGGCCTCGAAGTTGGCGTGCAGGCGGTGCTGAAGTCGCTGCGCCAGCTGGCGTCGCCCGTGTCGGGACGTAACCAGATCGCGCAGGTGGCGACGATCGCCGCCGGCGACGAGGAGGTCGGCGACATGATCGCCGAAGTGATGGAGAAGGTCGGCAAGGACGGCGTGATCACCGTCGAGGAGTCGAAGGGCCTGAAGTTCGAGACCGAGTTCGTCGAGGGCATGTCGATCGACCGCGGCTACGTATCGCCGTACTTCGTCACGAACCCGGAGCGCATGGAGGCGTCACTCGACGAGCCGTACATCCTGATCACGGACAAGAAGATCTCCGCGGTCGCCGACATCCTGCCCGTGCTCGAGAAGGTGCTGCAGGTGACGAAGAACTTCGTCATCATCGCCGACGATGCGGATGGCGAGGCGCTCGCGACGCTGGTAGTGAACAAGCTGCGCGGCACGATCAACGCGCTGGTCGTCAAGGCGCCGGGCTTCGGCGACCGCCGCAAGGCGATGCTCGAAGACATCGCCATCCTCACGGGCGGCACGTTCATCACGGAAGAGATGGGCCTCAAGCTCGACAGCGCGCAGGTGGCCGACATGGGCCGCGCGCGGCGCGTGACATCGACCAAAGATGAGACGACGATCATCGAGGGCTACGGCACCGACAAGGCGATCCAGGACCGCATCCGCCAGATCAAGGCACAGACCGAAGAGGCGACGTCGGAGTTCGACCGCGAGAAGCTGCAGGAGCGGCTGGCGAAGCTCGCCGGTGGCGTCGCGGTGATCAAAGTCGGCGCGGCGACCGAAGTGGAGCTGAAAGAGAAGAAGCTCCGCGTCGAGGACGCCCTGTCGGCGACGCGTGCCGCCGTCGAAGAGGGCATTGTGCCGGGCGGCGGCGTGGCGCTGCTGCACGCCATCGATGCCGTCGCGAAGGTAAAGATGACCCTCGAGGGCGACGAGCGCACCGGCGCGGCGATCCTGGAGCGCGCGCTCGAGGAGCCGACGCGGATCATCGCGGAGAACGCCGGTCAGGAAGGCTCGGTAGTGATCGAGAACATCCGCGCGGGCAAGAGCAAGGGCAAGGCGTACGGGTACGACGCGCGCGACGACGTCTACACCGATCTGCTCAAGGCCGGCATCATCGACCCGGCGAAGGTGACGCGCTCTGCGCTCGAGAATGCCGCGAGCATCGCCGCCATGGTGCTGACGACGGAGACACTGGTGACCGAGATCCCGGAGGCACCGAGCATGGCGCCGGCGGCGCCGCCGATGGATTATTAGGTTATAGGTGTTAGGTACTAGGTTATAGGAAGGGCGCCCTGCGGGGCGCTCTTTCTTCGTGGTGCATGCAGCTGATTGGTCCCGTGGTTCATGCCTTCGTGATAGTCCTAAACCCTAGACCCTAGAACCTAAAACCTAGAACCTATCCCCTAGACCCTATAACCTTCGGCAGTGAAGTCCGTCGACCTGTTTATCCCCTGCTACAACGAGGAGCGGACGCTGGCGCAGAGCGTCGAGACGCTGCGCGCGTGGGCTGCGGAGCACCTGCCCTACAAATGGCGGATCATCGTTGCCGATAACGCATCCACCGATGGCACGCTCGCCGTCGCGCAGACGCTGGCGGCGGCGGACCCCGACGGCGTCGGCTTCTTGCACCTGGACCGAAAGGGGCGCGGGCGCGCGCTGAAGCAGGGCTGGCTGGCGAGCCAGGCCGACGCGATGTGCTACATGGACGTCGACCTCTCGACGGACCTCGCATCGATCACGCCGTTGCTGGCGGGCGTGCTCGAGGAGGGATACGACGTGGCGTACGGCTCGCGCGTGTCCCGCGGGTCGGACATCGAGCGCTCGCTGAAGCGCGAGATCAACTCGCGCGGCTACATCCTGCTGATCAAGCTGCTGTTCTGGACGAAGTTCGCTGACGCGCAGTGCGGCTTCAAAGCGATCTCGCATGACGCTGCGCAGAAGCTGTTGCCGCGGGTGCGGGACGGAGAATGGTTCTTCGATACCGAACTGCTGGTGCTCGCCGAAAAGTCGGAGTGCCGGCTGAAGGAAGTGCCGGTGCGCTGGGTGGAGGACCCGGACTCGCGGGTGAAGTTCCCGCAGGACATCATCAAGATGGCGCGCCAGCTGCTCGGCCTGCGCATGCGGCTGTTACGCCATCGGGCGTAGGTCGACGGGCGCTGGAGCAGCGAACTGATCTTCGGACCAGTGGCGTCAGTGCTCCTCTGTCGTATGCGTGTGCTCGGTGCGCCACGCCTCGTCTTGCGGCAGCAGGTACAGCATGCTGATCCAGGCGCTGATCAGCGCCAACGGGATCGTAATGCCGTACATGACCGGGCCGAGCAGATTGCGCCGGGTGCGGACGCGCAGCCGAGCGGCGCTCACGTCGTGACTCAGGAGGCGATGCCCGTGGCTGGCGTAGAGCCAGAGCGCGTTCCACGCGAATGCGATGACGGTGAACGTCGCCCCGTAGAACATCACCGCCTGCGTCCGGTGGTTACCTTCGCGCATGTGCTCGGCGAGCACTGCCGTCGGAAAGGGCAGAAACGAGATGCACATCAGCAGCAGGAGATTCAGCACGAGCAGGTAGCGGTCCGTGCGGACGATGTCGACGGAACATGTTGTGGTGGTTCATCCACATGATGCCGATGACGACGAAGCTGATCGCGTAGCTGAGGTACGACGGCCAGAGCTCCCACAGCGCCCGCCAGAGGCTGTCGCCGGTCCCGATGTGAGGCACCCCGATCTCGAGGATCAGCAGCGTGATCGCGATCGCGAACACGCCGTCGCTGAACGCCTCGAGCCGGTTGGTGCCGTTCGCGTCGTCCATTGGCTTATCTTAGCGAGCGTCGTTCAGCGCGCTATTCGATCAGGTAGCCTCACCAGTCACCAGTCACCAGTCACCAGCGCTCACCACCAGATGATGTCGTCCATCGCCTCTTCGTGCTCCTCCGACGGCAGGTCCTTTGACCAGAGGTTGGTGTCCAGGTACTTCCAGCCGCTGTCGGCGAAGACCATGACGATGTTGCCCGCGCTCATGCGCCCGGCGACCCGGAGGCCGACGTGCAGTACGGCGCCGGAGCTGACGCCGCCGAAGACGCCCTCGACCTGCATCAGCCGCCGCGCCGCGCGAAACGCATGGCCGCTTCGTACGAGGATCTTGCCGTCGAGAAACGCGAGGTCGAGGATCGGCGGGATGAAACCGTCGGCTAGGCTCTTCAGTCCCTGCAGCTGGTTGCCCGGGTGCGGCTCGACGGCGATCACCTTCGTCCGCGGATTCGCCTCCTTGAGCCGCCACCCCGCCCCCATCAGCGTGCCGCCGGTGCCCAGGCCAGCGACGAAGACGTCGACCTGAGGCACGTCCCCGAGGATCTCCTGGCCGGTCCAGACGTAGTGGGCGCGGGGGTTGTGCTCGTTGCAGAACTGGTCGAGCATAAAGGTCCGTTCGTCCTCTGCCATCTTCCGCGCCACGGCCATCGCACCGGTGACGCCGGTTTCGGCGGACACCCAGTGGACATCGGCGCCGTAGACGCCGAGCGCGCGCGGTATTTCGGGGTAGACGTTCTCCGGCATGACGATGCGGACGCCATAGCCCATCGCCCGCCCGATCATTGCCAGCGCGATGCCGGTGTTGCCGGTGCTGGCCTCGACCACGGTGTCGCCGGGCGCCAGCCGTCCCTCGCGCTCGGCGTGCTGGATCATGTGCTTGACGATGCGGTCCTTGATCGAGCCGGTCGGGTTCCAGCCTTCCAGCTTGGCGAAGAGCCGCACCTGGGGCCTGGGCGCGAGCCGCTTGAGCTCGACCATCGGCGTCCGGCCGATGGTATGGAGGATCTGCAGGTGGTGCATGACGGGCAGTATATGGCGAGCGCTTTCGCTCTCTTCGCCGAGGCCAAGGGCGAACTCCGGGCGAGCTTAGGGGGAACCCGGATTCCTTGACTTGCCCGAATCTGGCTTCATATACTGCCATATGCAACCCGCCATGTGGCGGGGCGTATTTTTGTCTGGCACGTGTACAGTCCGCCCACCATCGCCTGTCAGGTTCCTGAATGCAGAGCACGGCGTTTTCGGGCCCGAGTGGCGCAATGGCAGCGCAGCCGATTTGTAATCGGCAGGTTAGTGGGTTCGAATCCCCTCTCGGGCTCCAGATCAGGTTGGCCCCCGGGGCTGCCGCGGTGGCCGGAAGCGGCCGCTTGGCCGAAAAGACAGGGCCGATCTGCCCACATAGCTCAGTTGGCAGAGCACACCCTTGGTAAGGGTGAGGTCATCGGTTCAAATCCGATTGTGGGCTCCAGCACAAGAAACGCTCGCCGCGGCGGGCAGGCAGACGACGAGGAGCATGCGCCCGCCGGCGGCGTGCTCCGGCATATGACGCGCATCCGCCTGGGCGGACCGCACAAGCAGGCCTTTCGGGCAGAAGGGCGCAGAAGGAGCAGCGGGACATGGCGAAGCAAAAGTTCGAGCGGACGAAGCCGCACGTATACGTCGGCACCATCGGTCACGTCGACCATGGCAAGACGACGCTCACCGCGGCGATCACCAAGGTGCTTTCCAAGAAGAAGCTCGCCAACTACCGCGACTTCGGCAGCATCGACAACGCCCCCGAGGAGCGCGCCCGCGGCATCACGATCGCCATCGCGCACGTCGAGTACGAGACGGAGAAGCGGCATTACGCGCACGTCGACTGCCCGGGGCACGCCGACTACATCAAGAACATGATCACGGGCGCCGCCCAAATGGACGGTGCGATCCTAGTCGTCGCCGCGCCCGAAGGCCCGATGCCGCAGACGCGCGAGCACATCCTGCTCGCCCGTCAGGTGGAAGTGCCCAGCATGGTCGTCTTCATGAACAAGGTCGACCAGATGGACGACCCGGAGCTGCTCGACCTCGTCGAGCTGGAGCTGCGCGAGTTGCTCACCAAGCAGGGCTTCCCCGGCGATGACATCCCGATCATCCGCGGCAACGCGCTCGGCGCCATGAACTCGACGAGCGAAGATCTCAACGACCCGGCGTACGCCTGCATTCTCGAGCTGATGGAAGCCGTCGACAACTACATCCCCACGCCAGAGCGCCCGAGGGACAAGCCGTTCCTCATGCCGGTTGAGGATGTCTTCGGCATCAAGGGCCGCGGTACCGTGGTTACGGGCCGCATCGAGCGCGGCACCATCAAGGTCGGCGAGGAAGTGGAGATCGTCGGCATGACGGCGACCCGCAAGACGACCGTCACCGGCGTCGAGATGTTCCAGAAGACGCTCGATTCCGGCGAGGCCGGCGACAACGTCGGCTGCCTGATCCGCGGCATCGAGCGCGAGGACATCGAGCGCGGCCAGGTGCTCGCGAAGCCGGGCTCCATCACTCCGCACAAGAAGTTCGAGGCGGAAGTCTACGTGCTTTCGAAGGACGAGGGCGGACGCCACACGCCGTTCCTGCCGGGCTATCGCCCGCAGTTCTACATCCGCACCACCGATGTGACAGGCACGATCGGCTTGCCCGAGGGAGTCGAGATGGTGATGCCGGGCGACAACGTCAAGATGACGGTCGAGCTGCTGACGCCGGTGGCGGTCGAAGACGGCCTTCGATTCGCCATTCGCGAGGGCGGCCGCACGGTGGGTGCGGGAGCGGTGACGAAGATCATCGAGTAAATCGTAGAGAACAGGGGCGGCCCGCCCGTTATAGACTGTAAGACGGGGCATGCCGCCCGCTGGCCGTTGAGGCGCAGAAGGAAACATGGCAAAGAAGGACGACCGCCAGATCATCACCCTCTCGTGCACGGAGTGCAAAGAGCGGACGTACACCACCAGCAAGAATCGCCGCAACGACCCGGACCGCCTGGAGCTGAATAAGTTCTGCCCGCGCTGCCGGCTCCACCGGCCGCATCGCGAAGTCCGGTAGGAAGGCAGCAGGATGAGCCGCGCGCTGCGAAGACAACCGCTTGTAAACAAGCCGCCGGCGAAAGCTCCGTCGTTCCGGCCCGCCGGCCCGCGGCCCGCGAAGAAGAGCGCGCAGTCGGCTGCCGCTGCGGAGGCTGTGGCCGCCAGGGGCACGCCTATCTACCTGCGACCGGTGCCGCGCGTGGCGCGCCGCTTCGTCGGCGACATCGTCTCGGAGCTGAAGAAGGTCACCTGGCCGACGCGAGAAGAGACGATGCGGCTCACGGTGGCCGTGCTCGCGGTGTCGATAACGATCGGCATGCTGCTGGGTAGCATCGACATCGGCTTCAACTGGATCGTCGATAACACCCTCTTAAGGTAGGTCATGGCACGCAAGGGTAAGGCCGCAGCACAGGTCCAGGAGCTCGAACCGGAAGACGCTCCAGAGTCGCCCGAGGAATCGGCGATTCAAGAGGGCCGCGCCTGGTACGTCATCCACACGTACTCCGGCTACGAGAACAAGGTCAAGCAGAACCTCGAGCACCGCATCCAGACGATGGACGCGAAAGACCTCATCTTCCAGGTGGTCATCCCCACGGAAGACGAGATCGAGATCCGGGACGGCCAGCGCCGCACCGTCGCACGGAAGATCTTTCCAGGCTACGTGCTGACGCAGATGATCGAACTGCGGGACGACGACATCGACTCCAGCCGCGCCTGGTTTGTCGTGCGTAACACCCCCGGCGTCACGGGCTTCGTCGGCTCCGGGAGCAAGCCCGTCGCGCTCGAGCCACCGGAAGTGAAGCGGATCCTGCGCCAAATGCGCGTGGCGGCGCCGAAGGTGAAGGTCGGCTTCGAGGTCGGCCAGGCGGTGCGCATCGTCGATGGTCCGTTCCAGGACTTCCCGGGCACGGTCGACGACATCAACCGTGAGAAGGGCAAAGTCAAAGTGCTCGTCTCCTTCTTCGGCCGGGAGACGCCCGTGGAGCTGGACTTCCTGCAGGTGGAGCGGCTGTAGCGCGCACAAGGGAAGATCCGGCGGAGTGCCTCGCTCACGCGAGGCGCTTCGGTGTAAGCAAGAGGCGTGTTTGATGCGCCACCGAATCAGTGGCGCCGGGTGAGCGCCGGTATCGCGCGCACGGGTGCGCGCGAAGGGGAACAGCATGGCGAAGAAGGTCCGCGCGGTTATCACACTGCAGATCCAGGCGGGCAAGGCGAATCCCGCTCCGCCCGTCGGGCCGGCGCTCGGGCAGCACGGCATCAACATCATGGGCTTCTGCAAGGAATACAACGAGAAGACGGCGAACCAGGCGGGCAGTATCGTGCCCGCCGAGATCACGGTGTTCGAAGACCGCTCGTTCAGCTTCGTGTTGAAGACGCCGCCCGCCTCCGACCTGCTCAAGAAGGCCGCCGGCATCGAGAAAGGCAGCCGCGCGCAGAAGCGGGAAAAGGTGGCGACTCTGGCTCGCGATGATCTCAAAAAGATCGCCGAGTTGAAGATGAAGGACCTCAATGCCAGCGACATCGACGCGGCGATCCGCATGGTCGAGGGCACGGCGCGCAGCATGGGCATCGAGGTCAACAACTAGAGGTTAGGGACTAGGGGTAGGGACTAGAATTCAGCGACGGAGACCGAACGCGCACGTCAGTAGGTCGCCTCGGCCCGTGAGGGCATACGTCGCGAGAGGAGTACGAGGACATGAAGCACGGCAAGAAGTACACCGCAGCGGCGAAGCTCGTCGACGAAACGAAACTCTATTCGCCCGATGAGGCGATCAAGCTTGCGAAAGAGACCTCGTTCGTGAAGTTCGACGAGACCGTCGAGCTGCACCTGCGCACGGGCCTCGACCCGCGGCACGCGGACCAGCAGATCCGCGGCACCGCGCTGCTTCCCCACGGACTCGGCAAGACCGTGCGTGTGCTCGTCTTCGCCGAGGGCGACGGCGCGCGACTGGCGACGGAAGCCGGCGCCGACGAAGTGGGCGGCGATGAGCTGATCAAGAAGGTCGAGGGCGGCTACACCGGCTTCGACGTAGCGCTCGCTCAGCGCGACCTGATGGGGAAGGTGGGGCGCCTCGGTCGCGTGCTCGGCCCAAAGGGACTGATGCCAAACCCGCGCTCCGGCACGGTCGTCGATGCCGCCGATATGGCGAAGGCCGTGAACGATGCGCGACAGGGCCGCGTCGAGTTCCGCCTCGACCGCACGGCGATCATCCATGTGCCGATCGGCAAGGTGAGCTTCAGCGAAGAGGCGCTCGAAGAGAATATGGCCACGCTGGTGTCGGAGATCGTGAAAGCGAAGCCGAGCGGCGGCAAGGGCCACTTCATCCGCACGATCACCCTCACGACGACGATGGGCCCCGGCATCCGCCTAGACCCGACGCCGACGCTGGCGATGAAGGCGGGGTAGCGGGAGTCCTTAGTAGGCAGTAGGTAGTAGGCAGTAGGCAGTAGGCAACCGCCGCCATGCGGTCGCCGTACTCGATGATCGGATCGATCTCGGCCGGTGGTCGTAGTAGTAGCTCATCGCCGCGTAGATGCCGGCGAGTGATAGGTGCGGCAGCGATGCTACGATATCTTCGGGCGTGTCGCCCGTGCGCAGCTAGCGAACGATGAACCACACGCCGATGGTTGCTTGGGGCCAGGACGGCGGCATCGCCGCCCGGGCCGACTCTGCGCACGATATGCGGGCACTCGGTCTTTGTCTTGGCTACGACACGGACATTCTAGTCGATCGGGTAAGGCGTCCCTCGGCACTACTCGGCCACAGGCTGCTGGCCTTGCCAACTCGAATGCCCACGAACCCGCCGGGCGATTAGTTCTTGCCCGGCATGCACCGTGGGAGGACCAGGTAGGTGTTCGCCAGATCCTCCGCAGTTCGTTCGTTGAGAAAAGCGCGCATCACCGCCGCGAGGTGGCCTAGCTCTTGGCCGTCGTATTGGTAATAGGACACGATGATCCCGAAATGCGCGTGGCCCGCCTTCGTCTCGCCCTTCGCGATAGCTTCGAAGTCCCGGTAGTTGTAGCTGAAGATCGCGCGGCCGCTGGCGTTCGCACGCTCGAATTGCTGTCGGTCGGTCTCGCTGAGAGCGCCCACGTCACGCGCGCTGACGACATCGAAGCCCGGTACGCGAAGCAGCTCGGCCCAGGCGAGGATTCACGTCCTCGTCGAGATATATATAGTCTGGGCCTCAAGAATCGGCGGTCGTACGGCTGCCAGGTTCGGCGTCGTGCGAGGCAGCCAAGCGGTCGCCGTGCTCAATGATCGGGTCGATCTCGGCGCGGTGGTCGTGGTAGTAGCTCATCGCGGCGTAGATGCCGGCGAGTGTCACGTGCGGCAGCGCCGTTACGATGTCCTCGGGCGTGTCGCCCGTGCGCAGCTGGCGCACGATGAACCACACGCCGATATTGGTCCCGGCAAGGACGGCAGTATCGCCGCCCGCGCCGGTTCTGCGCACGATGTGGGGGTACTCGGTTTTGGTCTCGGCTACCATGGGGGCATTCTAGCCGATCGGAAGCTGGCCGTTGGACGCTAAGATTCATAGAAGCGCCAAATGGAATACGCCTCCAAGTTTGATTGTCCATATTGTGGACGGGCGTCTGGGCCTCTTGGTATCGAAAGCTGGGGCACCCATTCCGCAGGCCCTTGTTTGGGTTGCTCGTCGTCGCGCGAGTTCTCGACTTGCTCGGCGGCCATGGCGGCGAAGCTGAACCCGAGGAGATCGTCCGACCATATTTCCTTATCGAGTGCAGGCATTGTAGGAACCGGGTGCCCGTGCCTGAGTCGCGGTGAACGAGTTGGGGCTGAGCCGGCACCTTCGCTACGAATTCCTTGACAGTTAGCTTCGGGCGCTGATAGTATTCGTCGCTGTGTCCCGCGCCTGCGGGATGCGTTTTGGCGCCAGACTCACCACAGGTCGGAAGACCCCAACGTGACAACGGCCGGCACATGTGGCCACAGGCCTCGCGGGGCGGGGTGGTTACGCCGGACTGGCTCAGCAATAAGGGCTGCCGGCCTTTCGTGCGCCCCGAAGCGGGGCGCATCGAGGCGTGATCCAGCCATTCTGTAGTAGAAACGCAGGGTGTCGAGTGCCGACGATCAGTCAGCTCGTCCGCAAGGGACGGAAGAAGTCCATCAAGAAGACGAAGGCGCCGGCCCTTCGTTTCACCTACAACTCGCTCAAGAACCGCACGGTGCGCGCCCGCAAGGGCTCGCCGCAGAAGCGGGGCGTGTGCACGCAGGTGCGCACGATGACGCCGAAGAAGCCGAACTCGGCGCTGCGCAAGATCGCGCGCGTGCGGCTGACGAACGGCATCGAGGTAACGGCGTACATCCCGGGCGAGGGTCATTCGCTGCAGGAGCACTCGGTGGTGCTGATCCGCGGCGGCCGTGTGAAGGACCTGCCGGGCGTGCGCTATCACATCATCCGCGGCGCGCTCGATGCGCAGGGCGTGGCGAACCGCAAGCGCGGCCGCAGCAAGTACGGGACGCGCAAGACCTAAGGGCCGGAGAAGACGATGCCGAGACGGACGAAGATTGTAAAGCGCGAGATCCTGCCCGACGGGCGGTATCACAACCGCACGATCACGATGTTCGTGAACAAGCTGATGCAGTGCGGCAAGAAGAGCACCGCCGAGCGCATCATGTACTCCGCCATGGACCGGATCGAGACGCAGACCCGCAAGAGCCCCATCGACACGTTCGAGATGGCGCTGCGCAACTCGACACCAACGATCGAAGTGAAGCCGCGGCGCGTCGGCGGCGCCACGTACCAGGTGCCGGTGGACATCCGGGCGGAGCGGCGCATGGCGCTGGCGATCCGCTGGCTGCTGCGGTCGGCGCGCTCGCGCGGCGGCAAGTCCATGGCAGAGCGCCTGGCGGCGGAGCTGATGGACGCGGCGTCCGGGCAGGGCGCGACGATTAAGCGCAAGGACGACACACATCGCATGGCGGAGGCCAATCGCGCCTTCGTCCATTATCGATGGTAATCCAGTGATCAATCCGCCTCGAGCGGATGCGCCGCCGGCGACGCAAGCGTTTCCGGCGGCGATTGTTGCCAGCGGCATGCCGGGATCGATGTGCAACTGACAGGCGAAGGAACCAGGCGAGACCTCACATGGCGAGAACAATCCCGATTGAGCGGATCCGGAACATCGGCATCATCGCTCACATCGATGCGGGCAAGACCACGGTGACCGAGCGCATCCTGTACTACACGGGCCGCACCTACAAGATCGGCGAGGTCCACGAGGGCACCGCGGTCATGGACTGGATGCCGCAGGAGCAGGAACGCGGGATCACGATCACCGCGGCCGCCACGACCGCTGAGTGGAAGAGCCATCAGATCAACATCATCGACACGCCCGGTCACGTCGACTTCACGGTCGAGGTCGAGCGCAGCCTGCGCGTGCTCGACGGCGGCGTCGTCGTCTTCGATGCGGTGGCGGGCGTCGAACCGCAGTCGGAGACGGTGTGGCGGCAGGCGGACAAATACAAGGTGCCGCGCATCTGCTTCGTCAACAAGATGGACCGCATGGGCGCCGACTTCTGGCGCACTGTCGGCATGATTACCGACCGCCTCGGCGCGAAGCCGATCCCGGTGCAGATACCGATGGGCGCCGAAGCGAACTTCGCCGGCGTCATCGATCTGATCGAGATGAAGGCGTGGAACTTCACTGGCGAGCGTGACGACGCCCCGATCCAGACCGAGATCCCGGAACAGTACCGGGCAGACGCCGAGAAGTGGCACGACAAGATGGTCGAGTCCATCGGCGAAGTCGATGAGCAGACGCTGATCAGCTTCGTCGAAGGACACAAGCTGTCGGTGCACGAGATTCAGGCGGCGCTTCGGCGAGTGACGCTCGAGTCTCCGGTGAACTCAGACCACCCGACGACGACGCCCGTGCTCTGCGGCAGCGCGCTGAAGAACAAGGGTGTGCAGATCCTGCTCGACGCCGTGGTGGAGTTCCTGCCTTCGCCGGACGATGTACCGCCGATGACGGGGACCAACCCGAAGACCGGACAAGAAGAGCTCCGCCGACCGATCGATGACGAGCCGTTCTCGGCGCTGGCATTCAAGATCGTCACCGACCTCCACCTCGGGCGCCTCGCGTACTTCCGCGTCTACTCCGGCAAGCTGACCGCCGGCACCAGCGTCTACAACTCGACGCGCGAGAAGACGGAGCGCGTCAGCCGCATCATGCAGATGCACGCCAACACCCGGGAAAGCATCGAGGAAGTGGCGGCGGGCGGCATCGCCGCGATGGGGCTGAAGCTGACGACGACCGGCGACACCCTCTGCGACGCGGTGCACCCGATCCTGCTCGAGTCGATCACCTTCCCGGAGCCTGTCATCCACATCGCTGTCGAGCCGAAGACGAAGGACGACCAGGACCGCATGGGCGAGGCGCTCGCCAAGCTCTCCGAAGAGGACCCGAGCTTCCGCATGAAGTACGACCAGGAGACCGGCCAGACGATCATCTCCGGAATGGGCGAATTGCATCTGGACGTGATCGTCGACCGCATGAAACGCGAGTTCCGCGTCGAGTCGAACGTCGGGCGGCCCGAGGTCGCGTACAAAGAGACGATCAAGGCGTCCGCGAAGGCGGAAGGCCGCTTCGTGCGGCAGTCGGGCGGCCACGGCCAGTACGGCGTCGCGCGCGTCTCCATCGAGCCGATGGAAGAGGGCGCGGGATTCGAGTTCGTCGACAAGACCGTTGGCGGTGAAGTGCCGAAGCAGTTCATCAAGCCGATCGAGGACGGCGTGCGCAGCGCGATCGAGAGCGGCGTGCTCGCGGGCTACCCCGTGATCGACGTGCGCGTGACGCTGCTCGGCGGCGACTACCACGACGTCGACTCATCGGAGATGGCGTTCAAGACGGCGGGCTCGATGGCATTCCAGGCGGCGATGGAGAAGGCGAGCCCGATCCTGTTGGAGCCGGTCATGCGCGTCGAGATCAGCACGCCTGAAGAGTTCTTCGGTGAGGTGCTGGGCGACATCATGAAGCGCCGCGGGCAGATCACGGAGCAGGAGGAGCGGGCGAGCCTGAAGGTGATCCGCGCACTCGTGCCGCTTGCCGAGACGTTCGGCTATGCTACCGATCTGCGCTCGCTGACCCAGGGACGCGCGAGCTACAGCATGGAGTTCGACCGCTACGAGGAAGTGCCTCGCAGCCAGGCGGAAAAGATTCTCGGAACACGCTCGAAGAGAGCGGTACGCGCCGGCGTATAGCCGGCGAAGAAGGCAGAAGTATGGCCAGGCAGAAGATCCGCATCAGGCTCAAAGCGTACGACCACCGCATCCTCGACCAGTCGGCCGAGCAGATCGTGGAGGCGGCGGAGCGCACCGGTGCGGCGGTGGCCGGGCCGATACCGCTGCCGACGGAGATCAGGAAGTTCTGTGTGATACGGTCGCCGTTCATCGACAAGGACTCGCAGGAGCAGTTCGAGATGCGCACGCACAAGCGCCTGATCGACATTCTGGAGCCGACGTCGAAGACGGTGGACACGCTGATGCGGCTCCAGCTGCCGTCTGGCGTCGACATCGAGATCAAGCTGTAAAGGACGGCGATGCCACTCGAAGGACTGCTCGGTCGCAAGCTCGGTATGACGCAGGTGTTCGACGCGAACGGCCAGATCCACGCGGTCACCGTGATCGAAGCCGGGCCGGTGGTCGTCACGCAGGTGAAGACGCCGGTGAAGGATGGCTACGCGGCAGTGCAAGTGGCGTACGGCGACAAGAAGAAGAGCAACAAGCCGATGCGCGGGCATTTCAAGAAACTCGGCGACTTCCGCTTGCTGCGGGAGTTCAAGATCGCCGGCGACGGCGAGTACAGCGTCGGCGACCGCATCGGGATCGAATTGTTCGGTGAGGGCGATCTCGTCGACGTGACGGGCGTCTCGCGCGGGCGGGGCTTCGCCGGCGGCGTGCGCCGTCACAACTTCGCGGGCGGCCCAAAGACGCACGGACAGTCGGACCGGCACCGCGCTCCCGGTTCGATCGGTGCGGGCACGACGCCGGGGCGTGTCTATAAGGGCCAGAAGATGGCGACGCACATGGGCGCCGCGCAGGTGACGTCGAAGAACCTGAAGGTCATCGCCAAAGACGAGGGTAAAGGGCTGCTGCTGATCGAAGGCGCGGTACCCGGCGCGACGAACGCCACCGTGCGCGTGCGGCGCGCGAAGAAGCAGAGCAAGAAGTAAGACGATGAAACTATCTGTGCACAACGCAGCCGGCAAGGAACTCGAGGCGATCGAGGTCGACGATGCTGTGTTCGGCATTGAGCCGAACATACCCGTCGTACACCAGGCGTTCGTGACGGCGATGGCGAACCGGCGCATGGGCAACGCGAACACGAAGACGCGCGGCGAGGTCTCATTCTCGACGAAGAAGATCCGCAGCCAGAAGGGCACGGGCGCCTCGCGGCAGGGCTCGATTGGCGCGCCGCAGCACCGGCACGGGGGCATCGCGTTCGGGCCGCGCCCGCGCAGCTACGCTAAGGACCTGCCGAAGAAGATGCGCCGGTTGGCGATCCGGTCGGTGCTCTCGGGGAAGGCGGCCGATGGCTCGCTCCGCGTCGTGCAGGACCTCGGCGTCAGCAAGCCGAGCACGAAGGCCATGTCCGGCCTCCTGAAAGCGCTCGGATTCGAACGCACGGTGCTGGTGGTGACGGGCGCGAGCGACGCGAACGTGAAGGCGAGCGCAAGCAACCTTGAGCACGTGAACCTCGTGCCGGCCTCGCACCTGAATGTGGCCGACATGCTCTCGTCGCAGGGCCTGCTGATGACGGTCGATGCCGTGCGCGGCGCCGAGGCGCTCTGGGGTGGCGCGCGTGCGGCGACGAAACGCGGTGCGAAGGTGGAGGCCTAACTCATGCCGAAACAACTTCACGCCTATGGCATCATTTTGCGGCCGCTGATCACGGAGAAGGCGCAGATCCTGACGGGCCTGAACAAGTACGCGTTCGAGGTGGACAAACGCGCGAACAAGATGCAGATCAAGGAAGCGGTCGAGCTGGCGTTCAGCGTCAGCGTGACCGGCGTCAACACGTGCGTAATGAAGGGCAAGGCACGGCGCTACGGCCGCGCTGTGACGAAGCAGCCTGACTGGAAGAAGGCGTTCGTGACCTTGGCCCCAGGCGAGAAAATCGAACTGTTCGAGGGCGTATAGCAATGGCAGTCAAGCAGTTCAAGCCGACATCACCGGGGCGCCGCGGCAGTTCTGGCTTCAGCTTCGACGAGATCACGAAGTCGACGCCGGAGAAGTCGCTGCTCCGCACGCGCAAGCGGATGTCCGGCCGCAACAATCAGGGTAAGATCACGGTGCGCCACCGCGGTGGCGGACCGAAGCGCCGGCTACGGGTGGTCGACTTCAAGCGCGACAAGGCTGGCGTGCCCGGCCGCATCGCCGCAATCGAATACGACCCCGGGCGCTCGGCGCGCATCGCCCTCGTGTTCTACCGCGACGGCGAGAAGCGCTACATCGTCGCGCCGGTGGGGCTGAAGGTAGGCGACGTCATCGACTCGGGGCCCGAGGCGGAAGTGAAGCCGGGCAACGCGCTGCCGTTGCAGAACATGCCGAACGGCACGGTGATCCACAACATCGAGTTGACCCCCGGCCGCGGTGCGCAGATCGTGCGCAGCGCTGGCGCGTCAGCCCAGCTGATGGCGAAAGAAGGCGAGTATACGCTGCTGCGGCTGCCCTCCGGAGAAATGCGGCGCGTGCTCTCACGCTGCCAGGCAACCGTGGGCCAGGTAGGTAACGTCGAGAACAGCCTGATCAAGCTCGGCAAGGCCGGGCGTATCCGCCATCGCCGGCGGCGGCCGCAGGTGCGTGGCTCGGCGATGAACCCGAACGACCACCCGCACGGTGGTGGCGAGGGCAAGGCGCCTATCGGCATGCCGAGTCCGAAGTCGCCGTGGGGCAAGCCGACGCTCGGCAAGCGCACGCGCGGCAAGCGGCCCTCGGACAAGTTCATCGTGCGGCGAAGGAAGGCGTAGCCCATGTCGCGATCGATTAAGAAGGGGCCGTTCATCGACTCCAAGCTCATGAAGAAAGTGGAGATCGTCAGGCGCACGAACGCGCGCACGGTGATCCGGACGTGGTCACGTTCATCGACCATCCTGCCGGAGATGGTGGGACTGACGATCGGCGTGCACGACGGCCGGCGGCACGTGCCGATCTTCCTCTCCGAGAACATGGTCGGCCACAAGCTGGGAGAGTTCGCGCTGACGCGGCACTTCCGCGGGCACACGAGCAAGGCTGAGAAGGCGTCGCGGCAGAGCGGTGGCAGCAGCGCGCCGGCCGGCGCCAGGGGATAACAGAATGGAAGTCAGCGCGACGGCGAAGTATCTGCCGGTTTCGGCGCGGAAAGTGCGGCTGGTGCTGGACCAGCTGCCCGGCAAGCGCGTCGAGGACGCGATGGTGATGCTGCGCTTTCTGCCGACGCCGCACGCGCGGCTCGTTGAGAAGGTGGTCCGCTCCGCCGCCGCGAACGCGGAAAACAACTTCGCGATGGACACGGCGGAATTGAAGATCAAGCGCGCGTACGCGGGCGAATCGCGCACGCTGAAGCGGTTCAGGCCGAAAGCGCGCGGACGCGCGGGGCCGATCCTGCACCGGACGAGTCACGTCACGGTGATCGTGGAAGAGGTATAGCATGGGTCATAAAGTACACCCCACGGGCTTTCGCGTCGGCGTGATCTACGACTGGCAGAGCAAGTGGTACGCGGGCAAGAACTACAAGACGCTGCTCCACGAGGACATCATGATCCGCAAGCGGATCATGGGCGGCACCGTGGACGCGGGCATCTCCAAGGTGGAGATCGACCGGAACGCGAACCAGCTGACGATTACTATCCACACCGCGAAGCCGGGCATCGTCATCGGCCGCAGCGGCGCCAACGTCGACAACCTGCGTACGGAGCTGGAGAAGTCGACCGGCCGCCGCGTCCGCGTGAACATCAACGAGATCCGCCAGCCGGAACTGGATGCGTATCTTGTGGCGCGCAGCGTCGCCGAGCAGTTGCAGCGGCGTGTCGCCTTCCGGCGCGCGATTAAACAGACCCTGCAGCGGACGATGGCGCGCGGCGCGAAGGGCATCAAGATCGGCGTCGCCGGCCGCCTCGGTGGCGCGGAGATGTCGCGGCGTGAGTCCGACAAGCAGGGCCGTATTCCACTGCACACGCTGCGGGCGGACATCGACTTCGGCATCGCGGAAGCGCACACGACCTTCGGCCGCATCGGCGTGAAGGTGTGGATTTACAAGGGCGAGATCATGCCGCCGCCGAAGAAGGAGCGCGCCGAGGGCGACTTCTCCGGCATGAGCCGGGAGCAGATCGACGCGGCGCACGGCCGTCCGAGCGCACCGTCGCCAGCGCCCGCTGTCGTGGCGGCACTACCGGAGCCAGAAGCAGCCGCTGCGGCGCCGCCAGCGCCAGCGGATGCGGTCGAGGGCTCAGGCGAGTAACGAGAGATGCTGCAACCGAAGCGTGTCAAGTATCGCAAGCAACACCGCGGCCGCCGCCGCGGCAAGGCGGGCAGCGGCAACGAGATCAGCTTCGGCGAGTTTGGGCTTCAGGCGGTGGGCCACGCGTGGGTCGACAGCCGCCAGATCGAGGCGGCGCGCCGCGCGATCACGCACGAGCTGAAGCGCGGCGGCAAGGTCTGGATTCGCATCTTCCCGGACAAGCCGGTTACGGCGAAGCCCGCGGAGACGCGCATGGGCAGCGGTAAAGGGGCGCACGACCACTGGGTCGCCGTCGTCAAGCCCGGCCGGATGATGTTCGAAGTGGCCGGCGTGAAGGAAGACCTCGCGCGCGAGGCGTTGCGGCTGGCGGCGCACAAGTTGCCGCTGGAGACGCGCACGGTGATCAAAGAGCACGAGGGAATCTGATGGCCGGTCGCAAGAAGAAGGAACGCGCTGACGAGCTGCGCCACATGTCCGATACGGATCTTGCCAAGGAGCTTGACGAGACGTATCGCCGCATGTTTACCGTCCGTCTGCAGCTCAGCACGCGCCAGCAGACGAACACGACCGAGAAGAGAAAAGTGATGCGCCAGATCGCGCGCATCCGGACGCTCCAGCGAGAGCGCCAGCTGGCGACCGCGTATGCGGCGCACACGGCAGGAAGGTAACGAGCGCCATGGCCTCTGAAGAGAAGTTGCAGACCGGCCGCGTCGTCGGCAACAAGATGGATAAGACGGTCGTCGTGCGGATCGACCGGCACAAGCGACACCGCCTGTACGGCAAGACGATGAGCGTGACGCGGCGCTACAAGGCGCACGACGAGAAGAACGAATGCCGCCTCGGCGACATCGTGAAGATCGCCGAAACCCGCCCGCTTTCGCGCGAGAAGCGCTGGCGGGTGGTCGAGGTGATGGTGAAGGGCGACGTAGCCGAGGTGGCGCCGCGCGATATCGGTGCGCACATCATCGAAGACACGATGGCTGCCGCGAAGGCCGAAGAGGAAGCGCGTGCTGCGGCCGTCACAGCCGCCGCCCCGGCTGAAACACCGGCCGCCGAAGAAGCGCCCGCCGCTGCGGATGAAGAACCAGCCGCCGAAGAGGCACCCGCCGCTACGGATGAAGAACCAGCCGCAGACGAAGCGGCCGCCGCTCCGGATGAAGAACCAGCCGTAGACGAAGCAGCCGCGGCGCCGGTGGAAGAACCCGCCGCCGACGAAGCGGACACGGCGCCGGTGGAAGTACCGGCCGCAGACGAAGCGGCCGCAGCCATGGACGAAGAACCGGATGACGCCGCCTCCGACGACAAGGCGACGCCATGATCCAGCAGGAAAGCCGGCTCAAGGTCGCTGACAACTCCGGAGCCCGCGAGATCAAGTGCATCACGGTGCTTGGCGGCTCTGGCCGCCGCTACGCCAGCATCGGCGACGTCATCGTGGCGTCGGTGAAGTTGGCGACGCCGGGCGGCGGCGTGAAGAAGGGCGAGGTTGTGAAAGCGGTCATCGTGCGCGTAGCGAAGATGTACGGCCGGCCGGACGGCTCATTCATCCGCTTCGACGAGAACGCGGCGGTCATCCTGTCCGACAAGCAGAACCCGAAGGGGACGCGCATCTTCGGACCCGTGGCGCGCGAGCTGCGCGACCGGAACTACATGAAGATCGTCTCCCTGGCGCCGGAGGTGGTGTAGCGTGCGGAAGATTAAGCGAGACGACACAGTGTTGGTGATCGGCGGCCGTGACCGCGGCAAGACCGGCGTCGTGCGCCAGATCATCGGCGGTGGCGACCTGGTCAAGGTCAAGGGGCATCGGCCCGAGATTACGGAAGATAAGGTGTTCGTCACCGGCGTGAACATGGTGAAGCGCCACAAGAAGCAGCAACAGGGCGTCGCGCAAGCTGGCATCGTCGAGAAAGAGATGCCCATGCCGCTGGCGAAGGTGATGCTGATCTGTAAGAGCTGCAGCAAACCGACACGCGTAGGCTTCGCGGTGCATCCGGACGGCAAGCACCGTGTGTGCCGCAACTGCGGGCAGGATATCGACTGATGGCTGATCCAAGACTGAAGGAGCGCTACAGGAGCGAGATCGCGCCCGAGATGATGCGTGAGTTCAAGTACGGCAACCTGATGCAGGTGCCGCGCGTCGAGAAGATCACCGTCAATATCGGACTCGGCGAAGCGAAGGAGAACGCCCGTGCGGTGGACTCGGCGACGGCGGACATCGCCACCATCACGGGTCAAAAGCCGGTCGTGACGAAGGCGAAGAAGGCGATCGCCAACTTCAAGATCCGCGAGAACATGCCCGTCGGGGTGGCGGTGACCTTGCGCGGCGCCCGCATGTACGAGTTTCTCGACCGGCTGCTCAACGCCGCCTTGCCGCGCATCCGTGACTTCCACGGCGTCGCAACAAAGGCGTTCGACGGCCGCGGCAACTTCAGCCTGGGCGTGAGGGAACAGTTGATCTTCCCGGAGATCGACTACGACAAGGTGGACCGCATCCGCGGGATGCAGATCAACATCGTGACGACGGCGAGGACGGACGAAGAGGGACGGCGATTGCTCGAGATGATGGGCATGCCGTTCGCGAAGGAGCGGACGTAGATGGCAAAGATCTCGCAGGTCGTGCGGTCGAAGCGCGAGCCGAAGTTCTCGTCGCGCAAGAAGAATCGCTGCCAGATCTGCGGCCGGCCGCGCGCGTACATTCGGTACTTCGGTCTGTGCCGCATCTGCTTCCGGGGGCACGCGCTTAAGGGACAGCTGCCAGGGGTCAAGAAGTCGAGCTGGTAGCAACAATGCATAGCAGGCCGCCGCGGTGGCCCTTTCCGCAGCTCCGCACTCGCGGACAGCACGGAAGAATGAGGAGGCGGAAGCCTTGAACATGACCGACCCAATCGCCGACATGCTGACGCGCATCCGCAATGCGGTGACGGCGAAGCACGAGTACGTCAACATTCCGGCCTCGAAGATGAAGCTCGCGATCGCCAACGTGCTCAAGACCGAGGGCTTTATTCACAGCTACGAGCTGACGGACGAGGCGAACAAGAAGCTGATGCGCGTGCATCTGAACTACACCGGCAAGAAAGAGACGGTGCTGAACGGGCTGCAGCGTGTGAGCAAGCCGGGCCTGCGGGTGTATGTGCAGAAACGCGAGATCCCGCGCGTGTACGGCGGGCTGGGGATCGCGATCCTCTCGACGCCGCAGGGCATCATGACCGGGCAGGACGCATGGCGGCGCAGCATCGGCGGCGAAGTCATCTGTTACGTGTGGTAGGGGCAATGTCACGAATAGGCAAGTTACCGATTCCCGTCGCGAAGACCGTCCAGCTGGACATCAACGGCTCCACCGTGAAGGTGAAGGGGCCGAAGGGCGAACTGGTCCGCGACTTTCCGGCCGGCATCTCCTTCAGGATGGAGGACGGCAGCGTGTCCGTCATGCGCCCGGACGACGAGAAGCAGTCCCGCGCGCTGCACGGGCTCTCGCGCTCGCTGCTGGCGAACATGATTATCGGTGTGGCCGATGGCTACACGAAGACTCTGGAGCTGCAGGGCGTCGGGTACCGCGCGACACAGGCGGGCGACAAGGTGACGCTGGCGGTCGGCTACTCGCATCCGGTGGAGGTGAAAGCTCCGGACGGCATCCAGCTGCAGGTCGAAGGGACGACGAAACTGCACATAACCGGCATCGACAAAGAGCTGGTTGGGCAGGTCGCGGCGAACATCCGCAAGGTGCGTAAGCCGGAGCCGTACAAGGGCAAGGGCATCCGCTATCTCGGTGAGCGCGTGCGGCGGAAGGCCGGCAAGGCCGGCAAGGCAGGCAAGTAAGTGAAGGGCAACAAGACAGCTCGCGCCGCCCGCGTGCGCCGCCACGAACGCGTGCGAAAGACCGTCGCCGGTACGCCGGTGCGGCCGCGGCTCGCGGTGTTCCGCAGCCTCACGCACATTTACGTGCAGGTGATCGACGACGAGGCGGGCCGCACGCTAGCCCACGCGTCGAGCGTCGACAAGGCGCTGAAGGGCGAAAAAGGCAACAAGAGCGAGCGCGCCAAGGCCGTCGGCAGCGCGATCGCCCAGAAGGCGCTGGATGCGGGCGTCACACAGGTCGTCTTCGACCGAGGCGGAAACCGGTACCATGGCCGCGTGAAAGCGCTCGCCGAAGCAGCCCGCGAGGGCGGGCTGCAATTCTAGGGGATATGCCGAGATGGTGACTTCGAGACGAGATAGGATCGAACCACGCGAATTGGACCTGCAAGAGAAGGTCGTCTTCATCAACCGCGTCTCGAAGGTGGTGAAGGGCGGACGGCGCTTCAGCTTCAGCGCGGTAGTCGTGGTCGGCGACGGGCACGGACACGTCGGCGCCGGCATGGGCAAGGCGAACGAAGTGCCCGAGGCGATTCGCAAGGGGTCCGCCGTCGCCCGGAAGAACCTGATCAAAGTGCCGATGAACAAGACGACGATCGCCCATCCGATCATGGCGCACTTCGGCGCGGCGAAGGTGATGCTCAAGCCGGCGTCTCCCGGTACGGGTGTCATCGCCGGCGGCGGCGTGCGCGCGGTGATGGAGTCGGCGGGCATCAAGGACGTGCTGACAAAGTCGCTCGGCTCGTCGAACGCGATCAACGTCGTGAAGGCGACGATCGCTGGGCTGTCGGAACTGCGAGACCCGCGCGCCGAGATCCAGCGGCGACGGTTGGCCGCGCGCCGTGCCGCGGCTGAGGCGTGAGCATGCCAACAAGGCCGACCGCCGGTTCACCCGCTGAGACGGAACTCAAGTTTTTCGAGGGACTCAAGGCCCATCTCGAGACAGCCGGGTCGCCGTTGAGTCTTCCGAATCCCAAACCGCATTCGGGTCAGGATCTAAAGCCGGACTGCACACCGGGCCATCGCGTCTTCGTGACGGTGCGATTTGCTGCTCACTTGAAACGACTCGCGGTTGATTTGACGTTCTATGACGCCCACGACGAATTTGAGAGCCTGAAAGATAAACACAAGTCAAAAGTTGAGGATGACCTTCGTGAGATTGGGGAAGTGCAGTGGAATGCGCCTGCGCATCCCGAGTGGCACGTTACGGTCGAGCGTCACGTGGATGACGCGGACGAGAGTCACTGGCCAGATTATTACGATTGGCTCCGCAACGGGAGCGAGATCCTGTTTGACTGGGGACAGAAGGAAGTCGCAGAAGTCGGATCGGGCAAGAACGTCAAGGCTAGGCTTGGCCCGGCTGGGAAAGCGCGGCCCGTCTCTGAAGTGACTCAAAGCGCGGCGGCGGGCAAGATCAAGATCACCTGGGAACGCAGCGGCATCAACCAGAAGATTGACCAGAAACGCACGATCCGAGCGCTCGGCCTCAAGAAACTGGGGCAGACCGTCGAGCACGACGACAACCGGACGATCCGGGGGATGGTGCTGAAAGTGCGGCACCTGGTCGCCATCCAGGAGGATGCGTAGATGCAACAGCATGAGCTGCGGCAACCCAAAGGCGCGACCCACAAGCGGAAGCGCGTCGGACGCGGCAACGCCAGCGGCCACGGCACCTACTCCACAAGAGGGATGAAGGGCCAGAAGGCCCGCTCCGGCGGCGGCGTCCGGCCCGGCTTCGAAGGTGGTCAGCTGCCGCTGGTGCGGCGCATGGCATACAAGCGCGGCTTCCGGAATCCCTTCCGCATCGATTACGAAGAAGTCAACGTCGGCTCGCTCGCGCTCTTCGCCGCCGGCACGCAGGTCAACGCCGAGGCGCTGAAGGCCGCGCGGCTGGTCCGCACCGGACGCCCGGTAAAGGTCCTTGGCACCGGGGACATCGGCGTCGCGCTGACGGTCGAAGCGGTGAGCTTCTCGAAGTCCGCGAAGGACAAGATCGAGGCGGCGGGCGGCAGCATCCACTGGCTCAACGGCGAGCCGGCGACGGAAGAAGAGATAGCCGTGGAGCACGCGGCGAAGCCGAAGCAGGTGCGTGCGGCGAAGGTCGCTGCCAAGGCGGCGGCCGGCGCCAAGGCGGCTGCCGACGCGAAGCAGAAGCCCGGGCGTCCCGAAAAGGACGACGCGAAGGAAGCGGCAGAAGAGACAGAAGAGGCGACCGATGACGCTGGCAGCTAGCAGGCAGCAGGCCGCAAGCCGCCCCAGGCTGCTACAGGCGGTCTTCGACGCAGTGCAGCAGCCGGACATCCGCAAGAAGCTGATGTTTACGGCCGCCATGCTCATCATCTTCCGCTTCACCGCGCACATCCCGATCCCGGGGGTCGACCCGGCAGCCGTGGAGAAAGCGGTCAGTCAGAGCCAGTTGCTCGGTCTGTTCAACCTCTTCAGCGGCGGCGCGCTGCGCCGGCTGAGCATCGCAGCGCTGGGCGTGTATCCATACATCACCGCGTCGATCATCATGCAGCTGATCACGCCGATCGTGCCTTCGCTGCAGAATCTCCAGAAGGAGGGCGAGCAAGGCCGGCACCGCCTGGAGCTCTACCAGCACTGGATGACGGTGCCGCTCTGCTTCGTGCAGGGCTACGCGCAGCTCGTGATCCTGCATCAGCAGGTCAACGCCAGCGCCGGTTCGAGCGCCATGTTCAGCCCATCGATTACCGGCGCGGACGCGTTGCCCACGGTGACCGCGCTCTTCGCGCTGACCGCCGGCACGATGTTTCTGGTGTGGATCGGCGAGCTGATCACGGAGAACGGCATCGGCAACGGCATTTCGGTGATCATCTTCGGGGGCATCGTCGCGGGCATGCCGAGCCTGCTGAACAACGTCTTCAACTCCTCCGTCGGGATTTTCGGCATCCTCTTACTGACCGTGATCGCAATCGTCCTCATCGCGGCGATCGTCTACATGCAGGAAGCCGTACGCAAGATTCCCGTCCAGTACGCGAAGAGCGTCTTCCGCGCCGGGAAGATGTACCGGCAGTCCGGGCAGAGCCATATCCCGCTCCGTGTCAACTCCGCCGGCATGATCCCGCTGATCTTTGCGTTCTCGATCGTCATTCTGCCCGCAACAATATTCCAGTACGTACACAACTCCACCAGCACACCATGGATCCGCAGTGTCTCGAACTTCTTCCTCGATACCTTCTCACCCGGGCAGGGCGGAGGCCGGTCAGGCGGCAGCCCCGGCTTCTACATCGCGGTGTTCGTGCTCGTGGTGGCGTTCAGCTTCTTCTACACGTTCGTGACTTACACGCAGCAGAACCTGGCCGAGAATCTGCAGAAGCAGGGTGGCTTCGTCCCCGGCATCCGGCCGGGCGCGCCGACGAACTCGTACATCCAGCGCGTGCTTGCGCGCATCACGTGGGCCGGCGCGATCTTCCTCGGAGTGGTCGCGGTGATCCCGTATCTGGCGACGAGCTGGTTCAACGTAGGCTCGCTGACAATCAGCAGCACGGGATTGCTGATTGTCGTCGGCGTCGTGCTCGACACGATGAAGCAGCTCGAGGCCCAGTTGCTCATGCGCAACTACGAAGGGTTCATCCGCTAGGTGTACGTCATCTTCTTCGGGCCTCCCGGCGTCGGCAAAGGCACGCAGGCGAAGATCGTCGCCGAGCGCAACGGCTGGGCGCACATTTCCACCGGCGACATGCTGCGCGCTCAAGTCAAAAACCGCACGCCACTGGGCTTGAAGGCGAAGAGCTATATGGACCAGGGTTTGCTGACTCCCGACGACCTCGTGATCAGCATGTTTATGGAGCAGCTAGGCGAGCTTGAGGATGGTCAGGGCTTCGTGCTCGACGGCTTTCCTCGCACGCTCGTGCAGGCGGTTGCCCTGGATGAAGCCCTCGCCAAGCGGCGCAAGTCGATCGATCAAGCGATCAACATCACCGCGCCAGATGATGTGCTGTTGGGCCGCATGCTGAAGCGCGCGAAGGACTCCAACCGCGCCGACGACACGCCAGAAGCGATCGCCGTGCGGCTACAAGTGCAGAAGCCACCGCAGGACTTGCTTGACCATTACCGCAAGGCCGCCAAGATGAAGGACGTCGATGGCTTGCCCGAGATCCCCTTCGTCACGCGCGCCATCCTGCAGGCGCTCGGCATTGATTCCGCACGTCCGGCGGCGAAGTGAGCGAGCGCTTCTGATGCCGATCATCCTCAAGTCAGACGACGAGATCGCGATCATGCGCGAAGCCGGCCGCATCGTGGCGCAGACGCTGCAGAAACTCGCCGATGAGTTGCGCCCGGGCCTGGTTGTAAGGGAGCTCGACAAAGTCGTCCGTCGCGAATTCGAGCGGCACAAGGTGGTGCCGACATTCCTCGGCTACCACGGCTACCCGGCGACGGTCTGCGTGTCCGTGAACGAAGAGATCGTCCACGGCATCCCCGGCAAGCGGGTGATCCGGGACGGCGACATCGTCAGCCTGGACCTCGGCTGCACCTATCAGGGGTTCGTTGCCGATTCTGCGGTGACCGTCATCGTGGGCAAGACGCGGCCTCTAGCCGAGCGGTTGGTGGACGTAACGCGCGGTGCTCTTCAGGAAGGCATCCGTCACGCCCGGCCGGGGAACCGGTTGGGTGAGATCTCGCACGCCATCGAAGAATACATCGCCCCGTCGGGTTTCGGCGTGGTGCGCGAATACGTTGGTCACGGCGTCGGCAGGGATATGCATGAGGAGCCTCAGGTGCCGAATTTCGGGCCCGCCGAGCGAGGCCCGCTGTTGAAGAAGGGGATGGTGCTGGCGCTCGAGCCGATGGTCACCGCTGGGGACTGGCACACGAAGCAGCTCGCTGATAACTGGACGGTCGTGACGGCCGATGGCAGCCTTTCGGCGCACTTCGAACACACGATCGCTGTGACCGATGGAGACCCGGTGGTACTCACAGCGCCATGACACGACGTATAGGATTTTTCGTTAGCGCCAGAGGTGACGAATACGGTATAGTCATCCGCCTGAGGCGAGGACTCGGGGAAGGAGCTCATGCCAAAAAAGGACGCGATTGAGGTGGAGGGCGTCGTCAAGGAGCCTCTGCCGAACGCGATGTTCAAGGTAGAGCTACCCAACGGCCACCAGGTGCTCGCACATATCTCCGGGAAGATTCGCCTCAACTTCATCAAGGTACTGCCGGGCGACCGCGTGCTCGTCGAGTTGTCACCGTACGACCTGACGCGCGGGCGCATCACATATCGATTCAGATAGAGGAAACATGAGAGTCCGGGCTTCGGTCAAGAAGCGTTGTGAGAAGTGCAAGATCATCAAGCGGCACGGCGTGCTGCGGGTGATCTGCGAGATCCCGAAGCACAAGCAGCGGCAGGGGTAAAGGGCATATGGCACGAATCGCCGGCGTCGACATTCCGCGCGACAAGCGAGTCGAGATCTCGCTGCGTTACATCTTCGGCATCGGGCCGACGGCCTCGCGGAAGATCGTCTCGAAGACCCAGGTCAATCCCGGGACGAAAGTGCGCGACCTCACCGACGAAGAGATCAACCGCATCCGCGAGGTCATCGATAAGGAGCACACGGTCGAGGGCGACCTGCGGCGCGAAGTGCGCCAGAACATCCAGCGGCTTATTGAGATCAACTGCTACCGCGGCATCCGCCACCGGCGCGGGCTGCCGGTGCACGGACAGCGCACCAAGACGAACGCACGCACGAAGCGTGGTGCGCGGCGCACGGTCGCCGGCAAGCGCAAGGCGGCGGCGAAGAAGTAACGGTCGCGCGGGGAACGCCGGACGTGGCGCGCAGCGCAGCGCGCCCAGAGGAGAAGTATGGCCGAGCGAAAGCCAGCTACCAAGAGCAAAGGCCGCAAGCGCGAGAAGAAGTCCGTCCCGCGCGGCAAGGCCTACGTGCAGTCGACGTTCAACAACACGTTGATCACGCTGACCGACCCGGCGGGCAACGTGCTCTCGTGGGCGAGCGCGGGCGCCTCCGGCTTCAAGGGCTCCCGCAAGAGCACGCCGTACGCTGCGCAGATCGCCGCGGAGGGCGCCGCCCGCCGGGCGATGGAGCATGGCCTGCGCCAGGTCGACGTGCTGGTGAAGGGTCCGGGCAGCGGCCGCGAGGCTGCCGTGCGGGCGCTCCAGTCGAGCGGGCTCGTCGTGCTCAGCATCAAGGATTCGACGCCGGTGCCGCACAACGGCTGCCGGCCGCCCAAGCGGCGGCGCGTCTAGACAGGATTAAAGGAAGAGATTTATGGCACGTTACACCGGACCGGTTTGCCGCCTGTGCCGTCGCTACGGCGAGAAGCTGATGCTCAAGGGCGACAAGTGCGTTACCAAATGCACGCTCGACAAGCGGCCCCAACCGCCAGGACCGCCCGCCAGCCGGCGGCGCAAGCTCTCCGACCGCGCCCTCCAGCTGCGCGAGAAGCAGAAGGCGCGCATCACGTACGGCGTCCTGGAAAAGCAGTTCGTCGACTATTACGAAGAGGCCGTGCGGCTGCCCGGCGTCACCGGCATCAACCTGGTCACCCTGCTCGAGTTGCGGCTCGACAACGTGGTGCACAAGATGGGCTTCGCCGACTCGCCGAAGGCGGCGCGTCAGCTCGTGCGCCATGGCCACATCATGCTCAACGGCCGCAAGACGGACATTCCATCCGCCAAAACGAAGGCGGGTGACGTCATCGGTTGGATGGCGACGAGCAAGAAGAAAGAGCAATTCAAATTCGCGAAAGAGAACATGTCCAGCAAGACACAGCCGTCGTGGCTCGGCGTCGATGCGGAGCAAATGACCGGCCGCATCATTTCGCCGCCACCGGTGGCAGACACGCCCTCGAAGTTCGACCCGGCGGTGATCGTCGAGTACTACTCACGGTAGCGCCAGTGCGGGCAAGCGAAGCGCAAGCGCCCATGTTGGCCGTTGCGGATGAGTTTCGCCCGGGGAGGAATACATTGAACGAGTTAGAACCCGCACACATAGAGATAGACGAAGAGAAAGAGACCTACGTGCGCCTCATCGCCGAGCCGCTGAACGCCGGCTTCGGCACGACGCTCGGCAACGCCCTCCGGCGCATTCTGCTCAGCTCGTTGCCCGGCGCGGCAGTCACGTCTGTGCGCATCGAAGAGGTCGAGCACGAATTCTCGACCATCCCGCACATGAAGGAAGACACGACGGAGTTCCTGCTCAACATCAAGGAGCTCCGGCTGCGCGCGCTCGCCGAGCGCCCGGCTAAGCTCTACCTCGAGGCTTCCGGCGAAGGCCCGGTGACCGCCGGCAAGATCCAGTTGACCGCCGACTACGAGATCGTCAACCCGGACCTCCATCTCGCCACGCTGGACGCCCCCGGCGCGCGCCTGACGGTCGAGCTGAACGTCGAGCCGGGGCAGGGTTACGCGCCCGCGGGCCAGAGCGATGGCCTGCCGATCGGCGTCATTCCCGTCGATGCCATCTTTTCGCCCGTGAGGCGGGTGAACTTCCACGTCACGCACACCCGTGTCGGCCAGATGACCAACTACGACAAGCTCACGCTGGAAGTCTGGACCGACGGCACGATGTCCGGAGTCGATGCCATCAGCAAGAGCGCCGACATCTTGGTCGATGAGCTGCGCATGTTCGCACAGCTCGGCAAGCCGCTCCCGCCCACGGTGGAGCGAGGTCTCGGTCTCGGCTCGTCGCTGCCGCCGGACAAGTACAACATGCCCATCGAAGAGCTCAATCTCTCCGTACGCGCCTACAACTGTCTCAAACGCAGCGGGCTGATGACCGTCGGCACCGTGCTTGAGAAGAGCGAGGATGAACTGCTCTCGCTGCGTAACTTCGGCCGCAAGTCCTACGACGAGCTGCGCGAGAAGCTCGTCGAGATGGGGCTGCTGCCGCCATCCGACGGGGCTGGCGAGGTCATCGGGAACGTGCCGATCGGTCGCGCTCCGTCGCCGGTCACCGGTGACGACGGCGAGGACCTCAGCCCGCTCGGCGCCGCGCTCATCGAGGCGCTGCGCGAAGCTGGCGAAGACCCCTCCGAGCTGATGAAGCGCAAAGACAGGGGCGACTAGCGATGCGCCACAAAGTAAGCGGCCGCAAGTTCGACCGCGCTGGCGACGAGCGCACGGCGCTGTTCAAGAACCTCGTCAAGGACTTCATGCGTCACGAGAAGATCAAGACGACCGAAGCGAAGGCGAAAGAGATCCGCCCTATCGCTGAAAAAATGATCACGCTCGGCAAGGACGGCTCGCTGCACGCCCGCCGGCAGGCCCTGTCGTACATCAACGACAAGGATGTCGTGAAGAAACTGTTCGAGGAGATCTCGCCGCGGTTTGCCGCGCGCCCCGGCGGCTACACCAGGATCATCAAGCTCGGGCCGCGCAACGGCGATGCCGCGCCGATGGCCCAGCTCGAGCTGGTGGAGCTCGGCGGTTAGCGAGATGTCCGGCGACGCTGGCACTCGCAGCGGCGGGCGACGCATCGCCCTGCTGCTGGAGTACGATGGGACCGCCTACAGCGGCTCGCAGTACCAGGACAACGGCCCCAGCATCCAGAGCGAGCTGGAGTCGGCCGTGCAGGAGTTGACCGGCGTTACCGTGCGCGTCGCGTTTGCGGGGCGCACCGACGCCGGAGTGCACGCGCTGGGCCAGGTAGCGGCGTTCGAGATTACGTCGAGGCTGACGCCGGCCGAGATCGTGCCGGCCCTGAACCGTTTCCTGCCGTCCGGCATCGCCGTGCGGGCCGTGCGGGAAGTGGACGCGGCCTTCGACCCGAGGCGCGATGCGCGCAGCCGGGCGTACCGGTATCGGATCGACAACCGGCCGGTGCGGTCGCCGCTGGAGCGCGACCGGATGTGGCACGTGCCGAAGCCGCTGGACGTCGGGGCGATGCAGCGTGCCGGACGGCGGCTCGAGGGAGCGCACAACTTCGCGGCGTTCGCAGCCCCCTACGATGGGCTGACCGAGCGGACGCTGCGGCGATGCGAAGTGACGGCGCGCTGCGGGCGCGTGACGGTGGAGATGGAGGCGCAGGCCTTTCTCCCGCACCAGGTGCGGCGGACGGTAGGACCGCTGGTCGAAATAGGCCTCGGCCGGATGACGGAAGATGCGCTGGCTGTGCTGCTCGACGAAGCGAAGCCATCGACCGCTGGACCGGCGGCGCCGGCTTGCGGGCTCTATCTGGTGCAAGTAGCGTATGACGGGCTCGACTTCGGGCTTGATCAGCGGAATGGACAGGAACGATGACGACGTACGTACTGAAGCCGAAGGACATCGAAGAGAAGTGGCACGTCGTCGACGCGTCCGGCAAGGCGCTCGGCCGCCTCGCCTCCGAGGTCGCGGCGACACTGCGTGGCAAGAACCGCCCGACGTTCTCGCCATCTATGGGTAACGGCGACTTCGTCATCGTCATCAACGCCGAGAAGGTGAAGATTACCGGCGATATGGTCGAGAAGAAGTACTGGCGCCACTCGCAGTATCCCGGCGGCTTGAAGTCGATCTCGCAGGAGAAGCTGCTGGCGACGAAGCCGGACCGCGTGGTGAAGTACGCGATCAAAGGCATGCTGCCGCACAACGCGCACGGAGCAGTGCTGCTGCGCCACCTCAAGGTGTACGCAGGGCCGGAGCATCCCCATCAATCGCAGGTGAACGCAGGCAAGGGCAAGGCCAAGACGAGCGCGTAGCGCAAAAGGACGAACATGGCACCGACGACCGACCGATATTTCTACGGTACCGGCAGGCGCAAGACCGCGGTTGCGCGCGTGCGCCTCTATCCCGGCACAGGTGAGATCCTCGTCAACGGCAGGGGATACCTGGCCGTGTTCCCGAGCGGCGCGCACCAGGCCGCCGTGCTCGCGCCGTTGCGTGCGGCGCAGGCGGAGTCGAAGTTCAACGTGCAGGCCAAGGTGCAGGGCGGCGGCATCACCGGCTGGGCCGGCGCCATCTCGCACGGGATCGCACGCGCGCTGGCGGTCTCGGATGCGGGGCTGAGGCCCGTGCTGAAGCGCCAGAGCCTGCTCACCCGTGACTCTCGCATGAAGGAGCGCAAGAAGGTCGGCCTCAAGCGCGCGCGTAAGGCGCCGCAATACACGAAGCGGTAGTCGTGAGTTTGTAGCCGGTAGTTGGTAGTAGAGGCGCTCGCGCGCGAGCGCAGGATCAACGACCAAACGCAGGACACGCCGATGGACGAGCCCAACCGTGAGATTGCCTTCGAAGGGTGCTTCAATTTCCGCGACCTCGGAGGATACGGTACCTCCGACGGCCGCTGGACGAGGTGGCGTCGCGTCTTTCGCAGCGACCATCTGGCTGAGTTATCCGACAGCGACTGTGAGCGGGCTGAGCGCGAGCTCGGAATCGTCACGGTGCTGGACCTCCGCACTCCGACGGGATCGAGCCAGTCGCCGTCGAAGCTCGGCGCGAAGTGCGTCAATCTGCCGCTGCTGAGCGACGAGGCGGCGGCGCGGATGCAACCAAAGATTGCTGACGTGAGCCCTCGCACGTTCATGCGGGACCAGCGCGACGAGGCCATGGAGGCCGTCATCGCGGGCGTCTTCGCGCTCCTAGCGGACGAGTCGTCGTATCCGCTCGTCTTTCACTGCGTCACCGGCAAGGACCGCACGGGACTCATCGCCGCGCTCGTGCTCGGCGTGCTCGGCGTCGCCGACGGGGACATCGCGCGCGACTACGCGATGACGGAGCCCAACATGGCCCGATACATCGAGCGCGCGCGCAAGCAAGGACGGCGACCGGCCGACGGTTCGTTCACGAAGGAGATGCCGCGCTCGTTCTTCGAGACGCCTCCGGCGGCGATGCTCTCGCTGTTACACCAACTCCGTGAGCGCTATGGCTCTATCCGCGGCTACCTCACTTCGTGCCGCGTCGATGCCGCCGCGCTCGACGGTCTCGAGCGTGCGCTGCTGACCGCCGCAGCGGACGCGTAGTCCGTCATCCGTGAGCCTGCGGTTCTCACCCCTAATCGAGGCCGTCCACGGCGTTTCTCGCTTCTCACCTCTTCGTTTCTAGCTGCCGCTCAAGGTTTCTGCCACTTCATCACATTGAACAGCGGCACCCGGAACCAATCCTCGTAGAAGTCATCATTCCGGAGCGACTGGTCATCGGGCACCGGCTCGAGGAACGAGCGCAGCACGAGGCCGGCATCGAGATACGCGGACATGTACGCGCTGAGCGGACGGTGCCAGTTCGTGATGCGGATGCGGTGAAAGAAGTCATCGAACCGCTCAGGATCGGGAATCAGCTCACGCGCCCGCCACTCGAACACCTGCGAAAACTCGTCGGCGTAGCGGTCGACGCGATGATAGACGCGCTTGCCTTCGTCGTCCCGCAGCCATCCCGACGACGCGGTGACGAACCCGAGATTCGCGACCACAAGACACCCGCCCGGTTCCAGCACACGCGCTGCCTCGGCGATCGCCGCGCGGTAGTCGACGATATCAACGAGCGTGACATAGCTGATGACGACGTCGAAGGCGCCGCTCGGAAACGGAAGCTGCTCCGCCGTGGCGCGAAGGTAACCATCGTCGCCGACACGTCGGTCTTGCGCGGTGCGCGCCATCTCAGCCGTCAGATCGATGCCAGTGACGCGCGCACCGCGCTGAGCGAGCATGCGCGAAAACCGCCCTTCGCCGCAGCCGAGATCCAGCACGCGCAGCCCCTTGACGTCGCCGCACTGTTCCAGCATGACGGGGTCCAGCAACACCGTCCGATTCTTGTCGCCGAGGTCCTGAAACGCCGTGTACGCCGCGGCCGAGTACTCCCACCCGTCTGCGGCGTCCCTATGGTGTTGGTCCACGGTGAAATCTCCGCGAGTGGATTTTGGGCGCTACACACTCAAGAAGTGTCGCACATCTACGCCGGGCGACGTGCCGCCGATCAGCTGGTGATCACGCGCCACCTCGCGGTAGCGAGCGCAGCACGGCCTCGGCCTCCCGCATGATGTCGCGGATGATCTCCGCTGCCGGGCGCACGTCGCGGATGAGGCCGCTCGACTGGCCGGCATACGCGCTGTGTGCGCGCTCCGGCGCCTCGCCCGGCCGCGCGGATTCGAGCAGGATCGCCTCGCGCTCCAGCCGCAACTCCTCTTCGCGCCCGAGCCACTCCTTCGCGAATGGCGTCGCGATCGTCCGGCCGGAGATTCCCGCCGGCCAGAGCATGCCATCAACGATGTCGAAGACGTCGGTGAAGACGGTGTCATCGGCCGTTGCCGCGAGGATGCGCTCGCGGTGATGTGCTGCTGGGGGCGTCGATTCTTCTGCCGCCACGAAGCGCGTGCCCATGATCACCGCCTGCGCGCCCAGGGCGAGCGCCGCCACGAGCCCCCGGCCGTCGGCGATGCCGCCAGCGGCGATCACGGGTATGCCGCCGGCGACGTCGACCACCTGCGGCACCAATGCCATCGTCGCCACGCTGCCGGTGTGCCCGCCGGCTTCGCCGCCCTGCGCGATGATCACATCGACGCCCGCGGCGGCGGCCTGCTTCGCGCCCGCCAACGTCTGCACCTGATGGAGGACGAGCACGCCCGCTTCGTGCGCGCGCCCGACGTATGGCGTCGGATCACCGAAGCTCAGCGTGATCGAGGGCACCTTCGCCTCAAGCGCGGTATCCAGAAACGCCGGCGCTGCCTCGAGAATGTGTACCCAGATGTTGACGCTGAACGGCGCTGAGGTCAGGTCGCGTACGCGGTTGATCGCCGTCCGCAATCCGTCTGGTCCCTCGCGGCTGATGCCGCCAAGCCCGCCGAGTCCGCCCGCCTCGCTGACGGCCGCCGCCAGCGCCGGCCCTGCGGTCCCGGCCATGCCGGCGTTAGCGATCGGCACATCGATGCCCAGCAGATCGCAGATAGGAGTCCGGATAGTCATATTGCTCCCCTATAGCGTAAGCCAGGGCCGGTGATCGCCAGCCTCAACCTACAACCTACCGACGGTCCGTGCGTGGCTGCGATGCGGATGCGATGTCCGCTTCCGGTCCCACGACCATCAGCCGGTCGCCCGCCTCCAGGCGCACGCCTTCGCGCGGGCCGACGATGAGCTCGCCATTGGCCCGCTGCAGGCCCAGTATCGTTACGCGCGACGACTCCATCATGTGGCGCACGTACAGGCCGAACAACGCGGAGTCGGGCGTCACCTCGATCTCCGCCAGGATCTGTTCGGCGTTGCGTCCCACCGACAGAGTTTCCATGAAGTCGACGATGTTCGGCTGGATCGCCGAGAGCGCCATCCGTCGCCCGCTGATCGCGTAGGGCGAGATCACGCGGTCCGCCCCGGCGCGTCGCGCCCGAGCCTCGCTGTCGCGCTTCCCTGCGCGTGCCACGACGAAGATGCTCGGGTTCAGCGCCTTTGCGGTCAGCGTGATGTATGTGTTGCCGGAATCGGAGTCGGACGCCGCCAGCAGCGTGCTCGCATGTAGCACGCCCGCCTGCAGCAGCACGTCATCGGCAGCGGCGTCGCCCTCGATGACGAGATACCCCGCGTCCACGGCGTGCCGCAGGGTGGCGGCGTTGTTTTCGACGACGACGAACGTCATCTTCCGCGCGACGAATTCGCGAGCGATCTCTTCGCCCACCCGCCCGAAGCCGCAGAGGATGTAGTGGCCGCGAAGCTGTTCGATGCGCCCACGCATGCGCGTCACTCCGAATGCGGCGCCCAGATCGCCCTCGATCACCAGCGCGACGAACGTCGTCAGCAGGTAGAAGGCGGTACCGACGCCGAAGAGTACCAGACCGATCGTGAACACACGCCCCTTCGCGTCGAGCGGCTGCACCTCGCGATAACCGACGGTCGTGATCGTCGTGACGGTCATGTATAGCGCGTCGAGCAGCGTCCATTGCTCGATGACCATGTACCCGGCCGTGCCGCTGGCAATCAGCGCGGCGAAGATCCCCAACCCGCGGATCACCCGCGCGCGAGGATCCGGTGCATGCGCTCGCTGTATCATGCCGAGATTGTACGCGGGTCGCTGGCCGTGGGTCGCGGGTCCGATAGTGGAGGCGGGCCAACCCGGTGTGATGCTGCCGTATATGCTGCTCAGAGCAGCACCAGCCAGATGCCGGCGATGGTCACGGAAGTCCCCAGGAGGAGCTTTGAAGACAGCTTCTCCGACAGGAACAGCACACCCATCGGCAGCGCGAACACTGGTGCCGCCGTCGTCAAGAACGCCGTCTTCGCCGCACCGATGTCCTGCACCGCATAGATGAAGAGGATGCTGCCGAGGCCCGTGCCCAGCAACCCCGCCAACGCCACGATCGCGATGCTCCGGCCGGTCAGTGCACGCACGGGCTGCATGCCCCGCCGGGTCGTGGCAGCGATGGTCACCCACACCGCCGCCGATGCCGCCGGGATGCGCAGGCTCGCGGCGCCGATCGCGTTTAGGTCACCCTGCTGTCCACGCAGCCAGATCGTCGCCGTCGCCCAGCAGGCCGCGGCGGCAATCGCGAACGCGACGCCACGCAACAGTTCCACCTGTATGCTGGCCTCCGCATCAGATCGCCGCTGCTCCAGCACGATCCATGTGATGCCGCCCACGATCAGCGCGCCGCCGATCGGCAGCGTCCACGCCACATGCTCGCCGAGCAGCAGCACCGCCAGGAGGAACGTCAGGAACGGATAGGCGCTGTTGGTGATCGGGAACGTGCGCGTCACACCCAGGAACCCGAGCGCGTTGATGTACAACGTATCGCCCACGGCCTGCCCGATGACGCCCGACCCCACCATCGAGATGCCCGTGATGAACGTCATCTCGCGCAGTTGCACCAACCCGCGCGTCGCCACCAGGATGCCGATGAGGATCAGGCTCGCCGTGAGGCTGCGGATGGCCGACATCATCAGCGGCCGCAAGCGCCCGGCCTGCGATGCCAGCAGGACGCTCGTGAGCGCCCATAACGCCGACGAGCCAAGCGCCGCCGCCGCGCCCATAGTGAACTCCGTTCCGAGAGGTGGTGGATGGCAGGCGGTTTGGTGGCCCTCGTCCTGTGGTCGGTCGGAGGGCTACCACCTACTCCCTATAACCTACAACCTATGTCCGCCTATAACCTACTCGCCGGGTACGAGCCGAACACCTTCAGCAGGTCCGCCTGTTCCTTCACCGCCGCCAGCGCCTGCTGGATCAGCGGGTCGTCGCGGTGGCCCTCGATATCCACCAGAAAGACGTATACGCCGAGGTCCTCGCCGGACGGGCGCGATTCGATCTTCGTCAGGTTGATCGCCCGGTCGGAGAACTCATGCAGGACGCTCACCAGCGTGCCTGGCCGGTCGTGGGCAACCGCGAACGCGATCGATGTCTTGTCGTCGCCCGTCGGTTGCGCGCCTTCGCGCGCCAGCGCAACGAAGCGGGTCTTGTTCACGCGCGAGTCCTCGATGCCGCGTTCGAGGATTGTCGCGCCGTAGATGTCCGCCGCGCGCGCCGGCCCGATCGCCGCCGCGCCCGGCGTCTTCATCATTACGGCTACCGCCTCCGAATTCGATAGCGCGGCTTCCGTGCGCACGCCCGGAAAGTGTTGCTCCAGGTAGTGCCGGCACTGCCCGAGCGACTGCGGGTGTGAGTAGATCACCTGGATCGCGCTGCGGTCCGCGCCAGGCGCCACCATCAGGCAGTGCTCAATAAGCAGCACCAGCTCGCCGCAGATGGCAATTGAGTCTTCTTCGATCAGCAGGTCGACCGTGTCCGTGACCGTGCCCTGCAGGCTGTTCTCGATCGGCGCCATCGCGACATCTGCATCGCGAGAGATCAGCGCGCGCACCGCGGCCGTGATGGTCGGGTAGGGCAGATGCAAGGCATCGGGGTAGGCGCGCAGGGCGGCGACTTCGGAGTTGGTGCCGGCGGGCCCGAGGTACGAGACGCGCGTCCGCGCAGCCACTAGAAACTGCGGGTCGGCGGCGGCGCCATCAGTGCTTCGCGCAGCGACTCTTCGCTTTCATGCAGCGTGACGGCCACAACCTCATCGCCGGCGTGCAGCACCGTCTCGCCCGACGGGACCTTCGGATGTCCGTCTTCGCCGACGACCAGCGAGATCATCGACTGGTACGGCAGCATGATCGACTTCACCGGCTGCCCCACCACGCGCGAGTCATCCGGAATGCGCACCTCGACGATTTCCAGCCCGCTGCCCTTCAGTCGCATCAGCCGCGTCAGGTGGTGCGTCGGCAGTTCCGTCTCGATGTGCGCCATGATCGCCGAAGTCGCACTAACAGTGATATCGACCTCCAGCTTGCGGAAGATCTCTTCGTTCTTCGGGTCATTAATGCGCGCCACCGTGCGGCCGATGTTAAAGCGCTGCCGGGCCACCTGGCAGGCGACGAGGTTCGCGCCATCATCGCCGGTGACCGCGAGCATCATGTCCGCGCGGCCGGCGCCCGCCTTGTCGAGCACGGTCGCCTCGCAGCCGTCGCCGTCCATCACGATGTCGCCGAGCTCATCCGCGATCTCTTTCGCGCGCGTCGAGTCGAGCTCGATGACGAGCACTTCGTGGTTGGCGTCGATCAGCTCCTTGGCGAGATGAAAGCCCACCTTTCCGCCGCCGACGACGATGATATACACGTGTTACTTCCCCTCTTCGACCAGGAACTCGGAGACGACCTGATCCGCCTCTTCGTCGCTCTCCGCCTCGATCATGCGCTTGAGCCTCTTCGCCTGCACGCGCGTCGGATTGATCGTCCGCAGGCCGAGATTGCGATACATCTCTTCGCGCAGCGGGTCGAAGACGCGTGCCGCGACCACGGGCACGCCGAAGATGTGCTTCGCAATCTGCGCCGCCATCACGTTGCGGTTATCGCCGCGCGTCGCGCTGACAAAAATGTCCATCTCTTCGACGCCGATGCGGCGCAGCACATCTATATCGGTGCCGTTGCCGACGATTCGGACGCCGTCGAAGTCGTCAGGAAGGAACCGGAACGCCGAAGTGTCCACGTCGAGGATCGTCACCTGGTGACCTTCGCGGCTCAGGTCGGTGGCAAGAGCGGCGCCAACCCGGCCGCAGCCCATGATCATCACTTTTTTCATCGATGCTCCCGCCTGAGCGGTCATTCTCGCACAGGATGGCGCCAGAGCCACACGTTGCACGGCGCGGCGCGTACTACGTACTGCGTCAGCCGCCCCATCTGGTACTCGCCGAGCGGCGCCTTGTGCTCCGCCCCCATCAGGATCAGGTCAACTCCCCGCTCCATGGCCTCATCGACGATGGCGTGGCCGGCTTCGCGCGCCTGCAGCAGCTCGCCGTCGAGGCGAAAGTCAGCGTCCGAGGCCATGCGCTCCGCCCGCGCCAGCACTTCCTCCCCCATCGAAGCTTCCACAGAGAGGTCGGCGTCAAGCGGAAGCGAGCGCTTCACTTCGATCACGTGGACAGCGTAGACCTTCCCCTTGTTGCGCTTGGCGATGGAACACGCCAGCAGCACCGCATCCATGCTGGCAGGGGAGCCGTCGACGGGCACGAGGATCGACCGTACGCCGGCCAGGGGGTCAGAAGCTGCCAAGTTCGGTCATACTCCGCGCGCGGGGCCTGCTTGCGGCCCGCCGCATTGCAGGCGTCCCGCCATTATAGGAACGGTCTCAGGTTCGGGCAATGGAATCTGGCCCTCGTCGTTGAGCACTATTGATACGTATGAAAGCCTGAATCGGCGCGCATTCGCACCGATAACGATGACGGGACCGCTGCTCAACGCCGGCGGACCGAGGACGGAATCATGGCCACGGAGCAACACGACCGCGCATATCTCCAGGCCCGCTTGCAGGAGGAGATCGCCCGCGCGAGCCGTCATCAGACCCGGTTCGCGCTGATCCTCTTCGAGCAGACTCCTTCCGGCGATGGGCTGGCTATCGGCCAAAAGATGGAATACGGCCTGCAGGCGCTTTCTTCGGCGCTGCGCGGCTGCGATGTGGTCGGGCAGGTGTTCGAGGACACGGTTGCCGTCCTGCTCATCGATACGACGCGGCGGCAGGTCGGCGATGCCCTGCTCCGGATGCGCGCGCGCCTCGCGCGGCACGCAGGCACCTGGCACATCACCGAGTACCACTTCCCAGAGCACGCCGCCGCGCTTGAGGTGCTGCCGCTGCTGACGGCGGCCTAACACACCTGAGGCCGCCGGCTCTACCGAGGCGCAGCCACCACCCGAAAAGGCACTGACTTCGCCAGCTCGCCGTTCAGCCACAGCTCCGCGACTGCCTCCAGCGGTTGCTCGATCCTGATGCCCATGTTCACGGTGAGCATTACCCGCTGCGTCGTGCCCGCCGGTAATCCGGGCGCCCGTCCCTGCTCGAACTCGCCCGAGACATCGCCGAATGTCGTGCCGTCCTCGCCGTGAATGTGCACCCTGAACTGGTGGCGCTGATTCGTCTCCATCCACGGGATGAGGATGCCCGCGGCGACGGCCATCTGGTGCTGCGCCGGAAACTCCTTCGCCCAGATGAATGACCAGCCGCCGCCAAGCATGTACAGCTTCTCACCCTGCACTTGCGCCGAATCAGCGAGGATCAGGAAGTCCGGCTCGATTCCAGCTGGCATCGTGGTCTCTCTTGCTAGGGCGTCACGCCGGCCGCAACCAGCAGCTCTGCCGCGCGCTCGCCTGACTGCTGGTCTCCGAACGCATCATCGACGATCTGCCGCACTCTCCCGGGATCGAGGAGTTGGATCGAGGCGGTACACGTTGTGCACGACACGGCCGCGTCGCCCAGCGACTTTGTCTTGAGGTCACTGTCGGGCACCCGCTTCAGCATCGAGAATACGCCTGCCGACTGCCGCATGCTCATGTCCGTGTTGATCGTCTTCCGGTACGCGCTCCACACGCTCGGCAGGTGCAGCAGGGACCTTGGCGATGCCGCCTGGTGCACCAGCGCAGAGCCCACCCGTTGCTGCCGCACGATTCGATCGAAGTCCGTGGAGCCTTCACGGATGCGTCCGTATGCGACTGCCTGGTAACCGTCGAGCGTGATCGTGCCCTCGGCGAATTGCTGCGGCACCACGTGTACGTCGTCATCCGAGTAGTCTGCCTGTCCGAAGCCCCGCGGGTTGTCGATGGTGACTCCCCCGAGTGCATCGATGAGCTTCTCGCTGCTCCGCTGGTCGAAGACCACATAGTGGTCGATGTTGATGCCGAGATTGTGCTCGATCGTCTGCACGGTCGCCTTCGGGGCGGCGCTCGCATCTCTCGATGAGTAGTTGTAGACGTACGCTGTGTTGATCCGGTCTTTGGTGAAGCCGCCATCCTGGCTCGGTATCTCCATCAGCGAGTCCCGTGGGATGCTCAGAAACGCTGCCTTGTGCGCGCCGGGATCGATGCGCAGGAGCAGCAGCGTGTCCGTGCGACTCGCGCCAGTCTCCGTCGGCCGCCGGTCGAGCCCGATCACCAGCACCGTGTAAGGCCGGTTCGGCAGCCCGAAGAGCATCGGCGCCCCGCCCGGAAACGGCACGGAGAGGCGCGCTCCCACGATCGGCACCGCAATGGGCTGGAGCGTCGTCAGCACCGCCAACGCCGCGTACGCAAGTGCCAACAGCACCAGGTTGCGCAGCCAATGCGATCGCTTGCGGCGGGGAGTCAGCGTCTGCGGGGGTGCCGCGTCTTGAGCCGCGAGTTTCGGCCGGTCGCGGAGCTGCCCGTACGCTTCAAAGTCGTCCATGACTGCCACGATCATACCGGACGCCGCCGCCCGAATCTGTAAGAGGTAGCCCGAAGACGCAGCGGGATCTTTAGCAGCACCGACGACCGATGACTGATAGCTGACGAACTCCCAACTCACAGCCGCGAAGCTGCTACCCTCCATCCATGCGCATCGGCCACGGCATCGATGTCCACGCCTTCGCTGAGGGCCGCAAGCTGATGCTCGGTGGCGTCCTAATTCCGCACGCCCGCGGCCTCGCTGGTCACTCTGACGCCGATGCGCTCATCCACGCACTCATCGATGCGCTCCTGGGAGCGGCCGCGCTAGGAGACATCGGCGGCATGTTTCCGTCGTCAGACGAACGCTGGCGCGATGCCGCGGGATCCGAGCTGCTGGCGTTGGCGTCCGGGCGTGTACGCCAATCCGGTTACCGCATCATCAACGTCGACTCCACCGTGGTCGCGGAGGCCCCGAAGCTGAGCCTCTATGTGCCGGAGATGCGCGCCGCGATCGCTCATGCGGCCGGAATCGAGATGGGCGCCGTGAGCGTCAAAGCAACTACCTCAGACGCGCTTGGCTTTACGGGCCGCCACGAGGGCATTGCCGCCTTCGCTGTGGTGCTGTTAGAGTGAACGGCCCGGATCAGCGGCCGGCCGCCGGGGCCGCCGGAGTTCATCATGGCGATGTCCTGTTCCCTGAACGTCGCGACCAGCGCACCTTCGGGTTGGCGGGCCGTTTGCTGTTGTCCTCAGGGGTGCCGCGCCTAGCGGGTGCCCCTGGTCCATATGACAACAGCGTCAGGAAGCAGGAGATGCCATCCTCATGTCCGTCCTCACATCCATCAAGCGCGATATAGCGGCCATCCGCGAGCGTGACCCCGCCGCCCGCAATACTGCAGAGGTCGTGCTCGCCTACCCCGGCTTTCACGCGCGTGAGATGCATCGGCTCGCTCACACACTGCATCGCCGCGGCGTGCCGGTACTCCCGCGCGCCATCTCGAACTTCAGCCGCTTCGTCACCGGCATCGAGATCCACCCGGGCGCCACGATCGGCGAGGGCCTGTTCATAGACCATGGCATGGGCGTCGTCATCGGCGAGACCGCCATCATTGGCGATGACTGTCACCTACTCCAGGGTGTCACCCTCGGCGGCACCAGCCTGCATCGCACGAAGCGTCATCCCACGCTCGGCAATCGGGTTGTCGTCGGCGCAGGCGCGAAGATCATCGGCGCCGTCGAGATTGGCGATAATGCCCGCATAGGCGCCGGCTCGGTCGTCGTCACGAACGTGCCGGAGAACGCCACAATAGTCGGCGTGCCGGGCCACGTCGTGGCGTTCCACGACCCGGGCGGCGACACCATCGCCAAGCTGCCGGATCCGGAGTGGGACCGCATCGACGCCCTCGAGCGCCACATCGAACGGATGGACCGCCGCATGCGCGCGCTGCAGGAGAAGCTGGAGTCGCTCGGTGCGCGCATCGCCGAGCCGCGTCCGGAAGGCGATGAGCCGCTGCACGTGCACCGCACCCGCGAAGCGCTCCCCGGCGACGACGGCGACAGCGAGGCCGCTCCCGACAGAGAGGCTGTCAGCGGTTGATCCGCTTCACGAATACGCTCGCGCGCCAGCTCGAAGACTTCGTGCCGCAGGGCGACCCCGTGTTGATGTATGTCTGCGGTATCACCCCCTACGACGAGTCGCACATCGGCCATGCCATGAGCTACGTCGTCTTCGACGTGGTCAAACGCTACCTCATGTGGCGCGGCTTTCGTGTCAAGCACGTCCAGAACTTCACGGACATCGATGACCGGATCATCGAACGCGCCAACCGTCTGAAGATCAGCACCGATGAGCTTGTCGAGCGCTACATCACCATGTACTGCGACGACATGCGGGACCTCAATGTGCTCCCGCCCGACGAATACCCGCGCGCCACCCGCGAGGTGCCCGAGATGATCGAGATGGTCCGTGGCCTGATCGAGAAGGGCTTCGCGTACGAGGCGTCGTCGCCCCAGAGCGAATGGTCCGATGTCTACTATCGCGTCGGTGCGAAAAAGGACTACGGAAAGCTCGCCCATCGAACGCAGGATTCGCTGCTCGCCGGCGCCCGCGTCGAGACCGGCGAGTACAAGGAGAACGCCGCTGACTTCGCGCTCTGGAAGGGCGCAAAGTCAGGGGAGCCATCGTGGGAGAGCCCCTGGGGCAAGGGCCGCCCCGGTTGGCACATCGAGTGCTCCGCGATGTCGCTGAAGTATCTCGGCCCGCGCCTCGACATCCATGGCGGCGGCGAAGACCTCATCTTCCCTCATCACGAGAACGAGATCGCCCAGACCGAGGCCTACACGGGCGAAGAGCCGTTCGTGCGCTACTGGCTGCACAACGCCTGGGTCAAGATGGGCGAAGAGAAAATGAGCAAGTCGCTCGGCAACTTCATCACCATCCGCGACGGGCTTAAGAAAGTCGGCGCGGATGGATTGCGGCTATGGATCCTCACATCGCACTACCGGAAGCCGCTCACCTTCAGCGAAGACACGCTCGAGGCCGCGAAGGCCGGCGCTGACCGCCTGCGTACCGCCGCGCGCGCGCGCTCATCAGGTGACAGCGACACCATGGATGTCGCCGGTCACCGCGACCGTTTCACTGCCGCAATGGACGACGACCTCAACACCCCGCAGGCGCTTGCCGTGCTGTTCGATCTAGCGAAGGAGATCAACCGCGCCCGCGACGATGGCCGCGGCATGGCCGAGGCACAGGCGCTGCTGCTCGAGCTGGCGGATGTGCTGGGGTTGCGGCTCGAGCAATCTGAACAGGCGATCGAGGCCGCGCCCTTCATCGACCTGCTGGTGCAGATCCGCACCGAGCTTCGCGCCGCCAAGCAGTGGCAGCTCGCCGACCGAGTCCGCGACGGCCTCTCGCAGCAGCACATCGTGCTTGAAGACGCTCCGCTGGGCACCACCTGGAAGCCGGAGTAGACGGAGAGGCGTCCTCGGGCAACCCGCGAGACCATGCACAATCACCAGCGTCTGAGCTTGATCTTGGGTTCAGGGATGCTGCGCCGAACAAGTTCCTGACATAAGAAATCAATCGGACGGACACGAAGCGGTCGGCGCCGCGCGGACACGCTTGCTCGCGGCATCGAGCAGTGTTGTCCCCAGCGCGTCACTTGTGAAAAGAGAGTGACTGATCTAGAATGCACGCCGGAGCTGGATCGAATGCCAAAGCAATACGGACTGCCATGCCCTGTCGCCCGCTCGCTCGAAATCATCGGCGACCGCTGGACGCTGCTCATCGTACGCGACCTGCTGCGTGAGGGGCCGCGCAAGTACGTCGAGCTGGCCGGGTCGCTCGTGGGGATCGCGCCGAACGTGCTTTCGGACCGGCTGAAGCTGTTGGAATCGAACGGTATCGTCGAGCGTGAGTTCTACGAACAGCACCCCCCGCGGGCGAAGTACCGGCTGACGAAGCAGGGCCTCGAACTCGATCTCGTCATTGAGGCACTGCTGCAGTGGGGCGCCAAGTACCTCTACGATGGCGTTGCGATCGTGCATGAGACCTGCGGTCACGAGACAAAGCTGATCTCCACCTGCGAGCACTGCGGCGGCCGGCAACTCCCGAGAAGGGAGAAGCGCGTGGCGTACCGTCGCGCCGAAGCCGCGACCGCTGCCGGGCACCGACCGACGTAACCGGCATCCGAAGACCCGCTGTGCGCGGCAATCATCGGAGATTGCGGCTTGTTCGTGTCGCGCGCCCTTGACTTTGCCCGTGTCGCATGTTATAAACTAGTGACTAGCGCCAACGATGTGAGTGGCGACTCAGTCAAGGAGGACCGCATGCACACCGAATTGACCCTCGCCGTCATCCGGCAGGACCGAGAAGCCGCGTACCGGCAGATTGTCCGCGAACGCGAGGCGCGGGAAGCTACCGCGAACTTGGCCGCCGCGGAACGGACGCGTTCGACCTCCTACGGGCCGCCACGCCTGCCCAGCGCTCTTGCTCGCCTCCTTCTGGGCCCAGTGCGCCGTAGCCGGCACGCCTAGCTTCCACGGGAATCGCCTGGGTGGTCGGGGGAACTGGAACGTCCGGTACCGGAGAGGAGCATCAATCTCTCCAATCGCTGGCCGATCATCCCTTTAGATGAAACTCTTCCAACGCCCCAAACCAGGCGACGGCGAACGCCACGATTACGATCTCGATGAAGTCAAAGAAGTCGCCTCGCAGGCGCGACGCCTCGCAATCTACGATCGCCCGACCGGGCTGTTCGCCTACTGGTATCTGCAGCTACGCGCGGCCGAAGAGATCTCCCGCGCGCACCGCCACGGCAAGAGTGTTGTTTGTGCTAGCATCTGGGCACCCACGCAGCTGCTGATCGACGAGATGTGCCTCCGGCTTCGCGCCGGTCTCCGAGACCATGACCTCGCCGCCTACCTGGACAATGGCCATTTCGTCCTCTTGCTGACCGACACCGATGACGAAGGCGCGGACATCGTCCTGAAGCGGCTGCTTCAAGGAGTGCCCGAAGTTGGCGCAGCAGCCGCCAGCTTCCCAATCGACGGCGCCACCTTTGACGAACTGCTCGAGCGCGCGAAGGCCCGAGCTGGCCGCGGCCGAGCGGCTTCCCAAAGCGCCGCCTGAAACAATTCGCTTAAGGCCCCGCAGCGCCATCGGTCTCATAAATCCTGGTCTTGTCCGCGCCCGCCCGGCGTGGTTGAATCCGGTCACCCGCACGCGACGTGGTCGCCCAGTAGGAGAAGTGCAGATGGCCGGGCAGATGGTGACGTTCGCCAGCAACGGCAAGATCGCGGAGGGTTACCTCTCGCTACCGCCGTCAGGCAGAGGCGCCGGCGTACTCGTGATCCAGGAGTGGTGGGGCCTCGTGCCGCACATCAAGGAGGTCGCCGACCGTCTGGCGCGTGCGGGCTACGTAGCACTGGCGCCGGACCTCTATCACGGCAAGACCACCACCGAACCCGATGAAGCCGGCAAGCTGATGATGTCGCTGAACATCGAAGAAGCGGCGAAGGACATGGACGGCGCCTACGACTACCTCAAGTCGAATCCGGCCTGCAGCGGCAAGATCGGCTGCGTCGGTTTCTGCATGGGCGGCGGACTCGCCCTGTGGGTCGCGACGCTGCGACCCGTCGATGCCTGTGCCGTCTACTACGGTGCTGCGCTTCCGGGCGTCCAGCCCGACCTGTCGAAGCTCTCTGGACCCGTGCTGGGCCACTATGCGGAGCACGACGAATGGGCCACGCCCGCGCAAGCCCACGAGCTCGAGGCAAAGATTCGGTCGCTCGGCAAGCATGCGCAGATCTACGTCTACACCGGCGTGCAGCATGCGTTCTTCAACGACACCCGCCCGGAGGTCTACAACAAGGGTGCAGCCGAACTCTCATGGGACCGCACGCTCGGGTTCCTCAAGGCCCAGCTTGGCTGACCACCCGCCGCAATCGTGGACGCGCGGGGACTTTATCGTCAGCACTGATCCGGCTCTGCTCGACGTCGATGTCGTGCACGGGTGGCTGTCCGCGTCGTCGTACTGAGTGCCGGGAATTCCGCGCGAGACCGTGCGTCACGGCATGGAGCACTCGCTGAACTGCGGGGTATACAGCGAACGCGGCAAGCGCCAGATCGGCCTCGCCCGGCTGATCACCGACTACGCGACGTTCGTCTACGTCTGCGACGTCTTCGTGCTCGATGAGTTCCGCGGCCAAGGGCTCGGGGTGTGGCTCATGGAGTGCGTCGCATCCCACCCCGACCTGCAGGGCATGCGTCGATGGATGCTCGGCACGAAAAGATGCACACAGCCTCTACGAGAAGACCGGCTTCACGCCCATAGCGGCCCCCGACCGCTGGATGGAGAAGGCCAACCCCGACATCTACCAGTCGTCATCAGCTGCTCGATGATTACCGCATAAGTGCACGTGCGCGCCCCAAGAGCGCGCTTGTTGCTGCGCCGCGCGATCGGTAGGCTCGCTGCACAGATCCGCGAGTACCCATCACCGACTACCGACGACAAACTACCGACGACAACTGACCGGAGGCCCCCATGAAAGCAGCCGTCTATTACGAGACCGGTGCCCCAAGCGTCTTCAAATACGAAGACGTGCCCGACCCGAAGCTCCAGCCCAACGGCGTGCTGATCGACGTGCAGGCAGTCAGTATCGAGGGCGGCGACGTGCTCAACCGCGCCGGCGGCGACATGCCCGCGAAGCCGCATATCGTCGGCTACCAGTGCGCCGGTGTCATCAAAGAAGTCGGCGCCGACGTGAAGGATCGGCAGCCAGGCCAGCGGGTCACTGCCTTCATGCCTCACGGCTCCCACGCCGCAATGGCATCGGTCATGGCCGCGCAGACCTTCGTGCTCCCGGACGGCATCGACATCAAGGAAGCGGCGACCGTGCCCGTGCCGTGGGGCACGGCGGACGACTGTCTCTTTGAATTCGGTCACCTGAAGTCCGGCGAGACAGTGCTGATCCAGGCCGGTGGTGGTGGCGTAGGATTGGCGGCGATCCAGCTCGCGAAGCGTGCCGGTGCGACGGTGCTCGCGACGGCCTCGAGCGATGACAAGCTCGAGCGGCTCAAGGAGTTCGGCCTCGACCACGGCATCAACTACAAGACGACGAAGTTTCCCGACGAAGCGCGAAAACTCACCGGCGGCCGCGGCGTCGACCTCGTCGTCGATTCCGTCGGTGGCGCGACGCTGCAGGGGAGCCTGGAGTCGCTCGCCTATCGGGGACGCGCGATCACCGTCGGCAACGCCGGCCGCGACTCCGGTACGCGCCCCGACACCGGCGTGCTGATGGCAGGGAACCGCTCGCTCACCGGCGTCTTCCTCGGCGCCGAGTCGTTCGCCCAGCCGGATCGTGTCCGCGCGATGATCCAGCGCCACCTCGATGACATCGCCGCTGGTAAGCTCCGCGTCGTCGTGGACCGCGTCTTCCCGCTGTCCGAGGCGGCCGCCGCGCACGCCTACATCGAATCGCGTGCCGCTTTCGGCCGCGTCGTCATGGTGCCGTAGAGATCGGCTGACCAGTCGCCCATTACGCCGGTGGCAGTGCTTCTTCCAGGCGCACAAATGGCAGCCCTAGCGACTCCGCCAGCGCCAAGTAGGTGATGTGCCCTTCGCTGACGAGGACGCCCTTCGCCAGCGATGCGTCGCTCAGCACAGCGCCGCGCGTGCCCATGTTCGCCAGCTTCAACACATAAGGCAGCGTCGCTGCGGTCAGCGCGGCTGTCGATGTTTGCGGTACGGCCCCCGGCATGTTCGAGACGCAGTAGTGCACCACGCCCTCTTCGACGTACACGGGGTCGGTGTGAGTCGTGGGGCGCGACGTCTCGCACGTGCCGCCCTGGTCGATCGAAACGTCGACGATGACCGCGCCTTTGCCCATGCCCCGCACCATCTGTCGCGTGACGAGCTTCGGCGCCGACGCCCCGGGCACCAGCACCGCGCAGACCAGAATGTCTGCGCCAGCGAGCGCGTTCGCGATAGCGAGCGGGCTCGACATCAGCGTCGCCGTGCGATTCGGCCAGAGCTGTTGCACCAGCCGTAGTTTCTCGAGCCGGGTGTCGAAGACGGTGATCCGCGCGCCTAGCGCCACTGCTGTCTCGATCGCATTCTCGGCGACGATGCCCGCGCCGAGGACGACAACGTGTGCCGCCGGCGCGCCCGGCAGCCCGGAGATCAGCTTGCCTCGCCCGGGCCCCGGCTTGCGGAGATAATGCGCGCCGACCTCGGTCGCCATGCGGCCCGCGATCTGGCTCATCGGTATCAGTAGCGGCAGCGATCCATCGGGAAGCTGTACGGTCTCGTAGGCGATGGCCGTGGCTTTCGAGGCGACCAGCGTGCGCGTGAGATCCGGCGCTGCGGCCAGGTGCAGATAGGTGAAGAGCGTCTGGTTGTCGCGGATCAACGGGAACTCGGGGAAGAGTGGCTCTTTCACCTTGACGACGAGGTTGGCCCGCGCCCACACCTCCGGCGCGTTCGAGACTACGGTTGCGCCGGCGGCGCAGTAGGCATCGTCCGCCGCCAGCACGCCGGCGCCGGCCCCGCGTTCCACCAGCACCTGGTGCCCGGCGACTACGAGGGCATGGCATCCCTCCGGCGTCAGCCCGACGCGGTACTCCTCATTCTTGATCTCTCGGACGGTGCCAACAATCATCTGCTTCTCTTATCGGACCGACGGCGGCTGGTGACTACAGAGTACACAGGCCCCGCAGGATTGGCGTAGGCAATGAGTTGACGTCCGCGTGAGAAACGGCCCAGCCGGTGGTCGCATTTGCAGTTCCGAGCGCGTGGCGCGATGCCCGCGCCTAGGAACAAGGCCGAGTCGGCATGGGTGAATGGCTCGAATGTATCCTCTGCACGTACCGGAGGTAGAGACTTGCGTCGATACCCAGTGCATGGCGATTGAACATCGAGAGAGGGTCTAGCAGTTTGACTCGGTTTGTGCCGCAACGAAGATGGTTCGTCCTTGAGTTGGTCATAGGGGAGTCGTCGCTCGCGGGACTAATGGCCATCTATCTTTGGAGATCCAATCCACCCTCCGATGGCCTGCTTGCGGCGCTCGGCTGGGCCGCTTGCGGATGCGCCGCGGCGGCTGTCTGCTGGTGGACGCTGACGACGTGTTTTGAATACGTCGAAATCAGCGATGGCGTCCTGCGGCGTGGCAACCTACTTGGTCTTCGTGAGACGAGCGTGTCGCTCAGCGCACTGACCGGCGTCACCGTTCGGCGAGGATGGAAAGGCCGAGCGTTTTGCGTCGCGTGGCCAGCGGGTTCCGTCGTAATTGCTGTTCCTCCGTGGAACGGCGGTATCCGGTGGTCGGTATGGACTGCGAGTGACGCGCGAGCCATCATCTCATGCTTGCGCGAACATGGACTGCCTGTTTCTCCCGACGCCCTACTTGAACTGAACATCGTGCTGCCTCAACCGAGCGCGACCGACCCCGTTACGCGCTACTGGCCTACGGGCTACGCGGTCGGCGTCATCGGAAACATCATCCGTACCGCGCTCATTATCGCCCCAGCGGCAGCAGCAGTTTTCTACAACCGTGGCATTCCGTTCGAACGATGGGAAGCGAAGGCGTTCTGGATAGTCTGGCTCCTCGTGCTCGCGTTTTGGGTGAGTGACAAGTTTGAGTACATCGACATCGGGCAGGGCTACTTTCGCCGTGTGGGATTCTTCACGTTCTCGGACACCAAGGTTCCACTTTCGAGCATCATCGGAGCGAGCATACGGCCCGGTTGGCTCGGCATTCCGCGCGTGGCGGTCGAATGGCCGGGCGGCCGCGTCGAGTTCGCGCCTGTCCACTTCGACCCTCGGCTCCGATTCTCACGTTGGACGCCGTATGGCATCAAACAGGTGGTGCAACGACTGCGGCAGGAGCGCGTGCCGGTGGACGAAGACGTGCTCGTTGAACTTGGACTAGAGACTCCGTCGCTGGAAAGCGTCGAATGAACATTGTCGTACTGTCGGACGCCGTCACTCTCCTGGCGTTTCTGATAGATGGCGTTGCCTTCCGGGGCGAATCGGCGTCAAAGGCCATCATTAGTACCAGGAGGCGTCGATAATCAGGCCTGCGTGGTGGCTCAATACCCGCAGCACCTGCTCGTCTTCGTCGCTGAAGCGCTTGCCGCCGCGGCGGTCGGTGACGTAAAGCGCGCCCCGCACGTCGCTGCCGGCAAAGATCGGCACGCCGAGCAGTTCCTTCATGTCCGGATGCTTCGGCGGGAAGCCGAAGGCGCGGGCGTGCGTGGCCACGTCGTCGAGACGGATCGCGAGCCCGTCCTGCCGCATACTGCCGAGAGGGCCATGCCCCTGCGGCGGGCCCTTCAGCCCGGCCAGCGCCTTCTCGTCCATGCCGCTGACGACGAATCCCTCGACATAGTCGTCGGTGCCGGTTACGGCGAGGGCGCCGTAGGTGCCGCGCGTCATCTCTCGCGCGATGTCCACGACGTGCTGGAGCGCATCGAGCGGCGTCCTCGGCGGCTGCTTCCGGTTGCGCGCCGCCAGCTTCTTGAGCGCCCGGAACTCCGGGTCGCGCTCCAGCAACCGCTGATGCGGCCGGACGGCCTCTTCCACGCGGTCGGCGAGCTTGCGCTGGACATCGGTGCTCACGCTACAGGGTATCGACTTTCTGCGGAGATTGGCATGGGCGAGAGCGGCTTTCGCTCCACTTACGTCGCCTGTACTTGTAAGGAAAGCATTCGCTCAAGAAAGGACATCGCCATGCCAGAAGAAGCGGCCAGCCCGCCGCTCCAGCAGATCAGCTACGGGCTCTACGTCATCGGCTCGAAGAACGAGGGCGAAGTCAACGGCATGACCGCGAACTGGCTCACACAGGTCTCGTTCGCGCCACGCATGCTCGCGGTCGCCATCGAGGCAGAGTCGCACACGATGAGGAACATAACCGCGTCGAAGGTGTTCTCCGTGAACGTCATCGCGGAGGCCGATACGAACCTCATCGAGAAGTTCGTCGAACCGCAGGAGCGCGCCGGGAACAAGCTCGGCGGCGTCGAATTCCGCCTGGAGCAAACTGGCTGTCCTATCCTCGAGCGCGCGCTCTGCTGGATCGAGTGCGAGGTCGTGCAGACCGTGATGACCGGCGACCACGAGCTCGTCATCGGGCGCGTCGTCAACGGCGGCGAGAACCGCGAGGGCGACCCGCTCACATTGCGCGCCATGGGCTGGAGCTATGGCGAATGAGTCTCAACTCGTCGACTTAAGAGTCGGAATCGCGCGACAGCAGCCGGCGGACGGTGTCGGCAGCAGCATCGAGAGCCACGATCTGCGCGTCCTTCTCGGTGCGTCGCTTCACTTCGGCCCCGCCGCCCTCGATGCTGCGGGGGCTGACGGTAACGCGCACCGGCATGCCAAGGAGGTCGGCGTCGTTGAACTTCACCCCGGCTGAGCCTTCCTCGCGGTCGTCGAAGAGGACATCGTATCCGGCTTGCTGCAGTTCCTCGTACACCTGCTCGACGCTCTCGCGCACGCCCGGCTTGTCGAAGCCGAGACCGACCAGATGCACCTGATACGGCGCGAGCTCCGGTGGCCAGATGATGCCGCGTTCGTCGTGGTTGGCCTCGATCGCGCCCGCGAAGACGCGCCCGACACCGATGCCGTAGCACCCCATGATGGCGGGATGCGAGTTGCCCGATTCGTCGGTAAACGTGGCGTCGAGCCTCTCCGTGTACACGGTCCCGAGCTTGAACACATGGCCCATCTCGTAGCAGCGCTTCGCTTCCAGCGTGCCGCCGCATCGAGGGCAGATGTCGCCGGCGCGAGCGAGCGAAATGTCGGTGACGATATCTGCATGCCAGTCGCGGCCGTGGTTGACGTTGCGCAGGTGCACATCGGGCTTGTTCGCTCCGGCGATGAGGTTCGGCGAGACCGACACCGTGTCGTCGGCGACGATCCTGATCCCGGAGAGGCCGACCGGCGACGCCGATCCGGCGACGAGATTGTGCTTGCGCACGCCCGCGTCGTCGAGCAACGCGAGGTTGTTGGCGTGCAACGCGTTGCGGAGCTTTGCCTCGTTCACCTCCAGATCGCCGCGGATGGCGACGAAGACCGGCGTGCCGTCGGCTTCGTAGAAGACGGCCTTGAGGGTGCGCTCGTGTGGCACGCCGAGGAACCTCACCAGATCATCGATCGTCTTCTGGCCGGGCGTGGCGACTTCGTCGAGCGGGAGCGGATCTTCGGACGGCAGCTCCTTCTTCTTGTGGTCGGCCTTCTCGTCGTTCGCCGCGTAGTCGCCGCGGCTGCAGAAGAGGGCGACGTTCTCGCCGGACTCGCTGAGGAACATGAACTCCTCGCTGTCCTTGCCGCCGATGGCGCCGGAGTCCGCCTGCACGGGGCTCGTCGGGACGCCGCAGCGCTCGAAGATGCGGACGTAGGCCTCGCGCGCAGCCTGGTAGCTGCCATCGAGTGCTTCCCAGTCCGTGTCGAAGCTGTAGGCGTCCTTCATGGTGAACTCGCGGACGCGCATCAGGCCGCCGCGGGGGCGCGCTTCGTCACGCATCTTCGTCTGGATCTGGTAGATCATCAGCGGCATATCGCGATAGCTCTGCACCTGGTGCCGGAACAGGTCGACGACGACCTCCTCGTGCGTGGGGCCGAGGACGAGGTCTCGCTCGCGCCGGTCCTGCAAATGGAAAAGCACATCCGACATCGTCTGCGCGCGGCCGGATGCCTCCCAGAGCTCCGCGGGCTGCACGACGGGCATGACGACTTCCTGGCCGCCGGCGCGGTCCATCTCCTCGCGGATGATCTGCTCGATCTTCCGCATCACCTTCCAGCCGGTGGGGAGGTAGCTGTAGATGCCGGCGGCAAGCTGCTGCACGAGCCCTGCCCGCAGCATGAGTTGGTGGTTCGCAGTCTCCGCCTCGGCGGGCGCGTTCCGCAGCGTCTTTCCGAAGATTCGCGACATGCGCATATGGTGATCCCTGCGTCAGCCGTGTGCGATGCAGGATTCTAGCGGACGCGTGTCCCGAGCAGTATGGGAACGACGCGAGGTCGGATGTTGGAGGTTAGATGCTGGATAACCGTTGGCGCGCGGAGGCACCCCAAGTGTTCTGATGAAGCCGGCCGGTCTACGCGAATGGGCCCAGCAGCGCTATCAGCCCGTCGGCGACGGTGCCGCGCCAGCACGCGTAGTCGTGCCCGCCGACGAACTCCGCGTACTGCACGTCGTAGCCCTTCGCCTCGAGCACATCACGCATCACGCGGTTGCAGGCGACCATGTTGGGCTGGATGCCTTTGTGAAACGGTAACTCGCGCGTGCCGACATCGAGATAGAAGCGCAGCGGCAGGCGCGGAGAGGCTTCGTATTGGTGCACCAGCCACTCCCATTCGATCGACGTATCGTCGAGACGCGCGGGCACGGGCGCGCCCGGTCCCCACCAGAACGAGCCGGACTGCGACAGGACGTTGCCGACCACGTCCGGCCGGCGGAAACCCGCCCACGCGGCCGCCAGTCCGCCGAAGCTGAGGCCGCCTGCGACGGTTCGCACGCGATCGCCCGTGGCGTGGTAGCGCTCTCGCACCCATCTCGGAAGCAGCTCGTCCGCGATGCAGTCGATGAACTGAGCGTTGCAGGGCAACTCGCTGATCCGGTCGAGCTGGTGGATCATCACGCAGATCACGGGCGGAATGCGCTGTTCGGCGATCAGATTGTCGAGCGTAGATGCGATGCCGATTTTCGAGTAGTCGAAGCCGTCGAACAGCACAACGAGCGGATACGGTTCGCCGTCGGTCCGATACCCAGGCGGCGTATAGGTCCAGATGACGCGAGCGTTGCCGAGCATGACGCTATCAAAACGATGCGGCTCGACGGTGCCCGCGGGCACCCCGGCGCGGGATCGCAGCCAGGGCTGAGGCGGCGCGTCAGGGACGGCGACGATCGACATCGTCGGTGCCTGCGGCACCCCGAAATCGATGCGGTCAGGGTTGAGCGGATCGGGCGACCATCCTTCTGATTGGACGGCTTGCACTACCAACGCCGGATCGCTGTTGATGTCGCCCTCAAGCTCAACGTTGGGCCGAAACTCATATGATGTCCGCAATCCCGAAGCGGCGCGGTGGCCCGCGTACCACACGTCTGTGCCGGGGATCTGCGCCATGTCAATCAGGCGCAATCCGGCGAAGCCGCCAAACAGCAGAACGCGATGAGTGTCAGCATCACCCCTCCAGAAGAAGGTAATGTCCCATGCGTTAGGGCCGTCGGCGCGTTCGACAAGCGGCCCGCCGCGCGCCGCCGCATCGGACCAAAACGCATTGAGCGCGCTCCCATCGCCGGCGGCGACGGCCGTCTCCAGCGCGATTAGCCGATCTGGTCGTTTCACACGACTACCTACCAAGCGCTACCCGCTCCCGCTACCGATTAACCCCAGCCCATCTCGCGTTCGATCGCCGCGAGATCGGCGCGCACCCGATGCAGCGGCGGCTCGATCTGGAGGGCCGTCTCCGGATCTTTGAGTCCGTTGCCGGTGATGATGCAGACGATCGTCTCGCCCGCGAAGGATTTGCCGGCGTCGACCTTCTTCAGCAGACCCGCGACGCAAGCCGCCGATGCCGGCTCGCAGAAAATGCCTTCTTCTCGTGCTAGACGGCGATATGCCGCCAGAATCTCGTCGTCGGTCACGGCTTCAATGCTGCCGCCGGACTCATCGCGGGCGGAGATGGCGCTCTTCCACGAAGCAGGGTTGCCAATCCGGATGGCGGAGGCGATGGTCTGCGGCTTGGGCACGGGCGCTCCGCCTACGAGGGGCGCCGCACCTGCTGCCTGGAACCCCAGCAAGCGGGGGCGGCGGCTCGTCCGCTCCATGTGGTGGTACTGCACGAAACCGCGCCAGTACGCGGTGATATTGCCGGCGTTGCCGACGGGCAGCGCCAGCGCGTGGGGTGCATCGCCCAGCGCATCGACGATCTCGAATGCCGCCGTCTTTTGGCCTTCGATACGAAACGGATTGACTGAGTTGACGAGCGCGATCGGATGCTTCGAGGTGATGGCGCGCGCCATGCCGAGCGCGTCGTCGAAGTTGCCATCGACGGCGATGATCTCGGCGCCGTGGACCGCGCTCTGCGCGAGCTTGCCGCGGGCGATATTGCCGTCAGGCACGATCACGTACACGGCGAGTCCGTAGCGCCCGGCGTATGCCGCAGCTGAGGCGCTGGTGTTGCCGGTCGATGCGCACATGATCGCCTTGGCGCCAGCCTCCATGGCCTTGGCGACAGCGACGACCATGCCGCGATCCTTGAACGATCCCGTCGGGTTGCAGCTCTCAAGCTTGAAGTAGAGTGCCTCGCAGCCGATGTCGCGCTCGATGGCCATCGAGCGCACGAGCGGCGTGTCGCCCTCGCCGAGGGAAATCATCGGCGTGCCGTCGGTGAGCGGCAGATGCTCGGCGAAGCGGCGCAGGACGCCGCGGTCAGGCAGATCGCCGTACGTGCGTTCTGCGGCGTCTACCGTCATTCGTCCTCGCTCTTGAGCTGGCTGGACTGCACGCGTAACTCCTTCACCTGACGGTCGAGCTCTTCAACCTGCCGGCGCTTCATGCGCTCGAGCATCACGTTCAGCTTGAGCAGCTGGTCCGTGAGAGAGCGGCGGTAGTCGAGCGTCGATGAATGCACGTGATCGATTCGGGCGTCGTGAGCCTTGAGACGAGCCTCGACCTGACCGCCGACGTCTTCCTGGCGTTCAAGGCGGGTGCGCGCGTCGTCGAGAGATTCTTCTACGCGCGACGTGCGGTCTTCGAGCCGCTGGCGCTCGGCGCGCAGTAACTCCACGCGCTCGGCAAGTAGCGGTATCGCGCGGTACTCCTCGGCCTGCGCGTGCATTTCCGCCTCGAGGCGGGAAGCCACTTCGTGCGCGAGTCGCGCCCGTTCCGCCAGCACGTCGTCCTCACGGCGAAGCGCGCGCACCGCGCTCTCGATCTCCGAGTGAGCCTGCTCGATTCTGGTGATCGCGTCGAGATTGCGGCCGGTCTTGCTCTCGACCGCCTCCATTCGCTGGCCGAGTCCCTGTAATTGCACGTGGGATCGCGACATTTCTTCGGCGAAGCGACGCGTTGTGTCATCCACGCTGGCCTGCCGTTCGCCCAGTGACTCGGCGCGGCGTTCGAGTTCCTGCAGGCGGCGGTAGGCGTCGTTGCGTTCGGCCTGCTCTCGTGTGTGCTCGTCGCCTTGCGTACGCTCGAGTTGCTCAAACTTCGTGTCGATGAGCACCTCGGCGTCCTGAATACGCTCGAGCAGTCCCGAGACCTGCCGGAGTTGCTCCTGCATGGGCGGCAAGCCGATTGTTCTGGCTGTCAGCTCGCGCAAGCGGCCCTCAGCGTCGCGGAGCTTCTCGTTGACATCGAGGATTGCGGCCTGGAGCTGGTCACCCTGTTGTTGTGTGCGGCCCAGGTGAGCGCGTAGCTGTCCGACTTGATCCTGAAGCCACAGGATGACGTCGCCGCCGGCGCGTTGCTCGCTATGCGGATCGTGCATGGTCATGTGTTCACTCGCAGGACTTGCTCCACGGCCTTCACGCCGGCGAGCTTTCGGATAGCGTCGAGCGCGCGCTGCATGTCTGCTTCACGCGCTTCATGCGTCATGATCACAATTTCCGCTGTCTTCTGGCCATCGACTTCTTTCTGGATCACCGACGCGATGCTAATCGCGCCGTCACTCAGCGCGCCCGCGGTGCGGGCCAAGACGCCCGGCTCATCCGCGGCGCCAACGCGGAGATAGTAGCGCGTGCGCACATCGCCCATGGGCATGATCCGCAGATCTGCTTCGCGCCGCAGAGAATGAGGCCAATACACGCTGTTACTGATGCTGACCGCAGCGTCCAACGCGTCGGCGATGACGGCCGAGGTCGTCGGCAGCGACCCCGCGCCGGGTCCCTGGAACAGCACGCGGTTCATAAGATCACCTTCAATCTGCACCGCATTGAGGACGCCGTCGACATTCGCGAGCAATTCGGTCTGCGGCACGAGTGCGGGATGCACCCGCACCTCGACGGCGCCACCGGCCTTGCGGCCGATCGCCAGCAGCTTAATCGCGTATCCAAGCTCGCGGGCGTACGTGAAGTCACGCTGGCCCAACGCGGTAATGCCTTCCCGGTAGACGTGCTCCGGATGGACGTCGATATGGAACGCTAGCGTGGCCAGCACGGACAGCTTGTAGGCGGCGTCGATGCCTTCGACGTCGTTCGTCGGATCCGGCTCGGCATAGCCAAGCTTCTGGGCGTCCGCGAGCGCGTCGCCGAAACTCTGACCGGCGTGGCTCATGGCCGTGAGGATGTAGTTTGTCGTTCCATTGATGATCGCCGTCAGGCCGAGAATATCGTTCGCCAGAAGGTCGCGCTTGAGCGGCGCGATGATCGGAATGCCGCCTCCGACGCTCGCCTCGTACAGCAGATCGACGTTGTGCTGCCGCGCCAGGGAAATGAGCTCCCCGCCGTGCTTCGCCATCACTTCCTTGTTCGCTGTGACGACGAACTTGTTCGCACAGAGCGCCTGGCGCAAGTAGCTGTACGCCGGCTCTTCGCCGCCCATCACCTCGATGATCATCCCGATCTCGGGATCATCGAGCAGTGCGTTGGGATCTGCGGTGAGGAGCGAGGGGTCGAGCTCGACTCCGCGCTTCTTGTCAACATCGCGCACGAGGACGCGCATCAGCCGGAGCGGGACACCGATCTGGCGGGCGTATACATCGGCTTTGTCACGGAGAATGGCCGCGACGCCGCTGCCGACGACGCCCAACCCCATCAGCCCGATGCCTATGCGCTTGCGATCACGGTCCATTGCCGCTGCCAGGAGCCACGGGTGCGCCGGGGATCTGCGGATTCTGGTCGGCGCCGCCCGCCGGCGCCTGGTCGGCGGGCGGCTGTTGGGCGGGCGGCTGCTGTTGCTGCGTGGGGACGGTAGGCAACGCCGACTGCTGTTGCTGCTGCCGTATGCGCGGCCCTGCGTCTGTGACGACGCTCAACAGCGCATCGCTCTGATCTTGCGTGCTCCAGTGCCTCACGACCGTCATCTGATCCTGTTGCGCGACGAGCCAGTCGTGATACTTGGCGTCCGCCAATTCCGGCTTCTGGTCGTCGGTCACGGGCTTGTCCGCCCGATCATCCACCCGGACGAGGAAGTACTGGTTGCGGCTGGCCGAAGGAAGGGGCGCGCTCACGTCGCCAATCTTCGTGCTCGCGTCGAAGACGTAGCTGTTGTACGCCGGATTGTAGCCGCCGCTGGGCGTGTAGTCGTGCACACCGCCGGTCGTCTGGACGTCGACTTCCTGCGACACCGCCTTCGCGACCCTGGCCCAGTCCTCGCCGCCCGCGATTCGCGCCGCCGCGGCCTTCGCATCGGCTTCGGTGTTGACCGCGATCACTTCGACCTTGGCCTGCTCCGCCGAGAGGGGTGCTTCGAGCTTGAATTTATCCTTGATCTTGCTGGTCAGCAGCTCGGCATTCGCTAGCCTGCGGTACTCGGCGTCGTGCAGCCCGGTCGTCTTGAGCTGCCGCAGGAGCGCATCGGCGAATTGCTTCTGGTTCGCTTCCGCGCCGACGCCGACCTTGGTCCGCAGCTTCTCGTCGACCTCGTCGAGCGTCGCGGCGACGCCGAGGTCCGCTTCCGCGCGATTGATGACGGTGACTTCTTCGAGGAGCGTTTGATACGTCAATTCCGGGAGCGCCTGCGGCTGCTGTTGCAGATTGATGTTTTGAAAGAGCTCGTACGCCATGCGCCGCTTCATGGCGCCATAGGAGATGGTGATCTGATCCGCCTGCAGCACCGTCCGGTTGCGCGGCCTGATGACCGAATACCAATAGCCGAAGATGATAAAGCCGAACGCGACGAGCATGATCAGCGTCACGGCGCCGATCAGCAGGACGCGCGCCGATTGCTCCGAGTCCATGCTCAGGATGCCGCGAGATGCCCGGCCTCGCGCCGCGGGCTGCTTCGCAGCGGCCTTCGGCGCCATGCCCGCTCTACGCCCGGACTTGCCTTCACTCGTCATGGGTCATCATCCGCCTTCGCCGCTGCTCTTTTGGACGACGCGCGGCCGAATCTTGTCCGCTCACGTCTGGCCTCCGCCGCTAACGCGAGAAGCCGCTGCTTGGTGTGCGCATGTGGTCCGCCGTGTATGGCAAGAGCGCGAGATGCCGCGCCCGCTTGATGGAGAGCGTGAGGCGGCGCTGGTGCCGGGCGCAGGTGCCGGTCTTCCTTCTTGGTTCGATCTTCCCGCGGTCGGAGATGAACCGGCGCAATTTCACGGGATCTTTGTAGTCAATGATGTCGATCTTATCGACGCAGAAGGCGCAGACTTTACGGCGAGAACCGAAGCGGCCTCTGCCGCCGCTCCCGCCGCCGCCCGGCCTGCGGCCGAAACCGCCGGATGGCCGCTCCTCGGTCCGGCCGGACCCGTCCGACCGGGGCGATGCATTGTCAGCCGGGGCCTGCATCGCCGGAGCTTGAATTTCGCTATCGTCCACCAGTGTCGTCAAACGCTACCTCCGTATGGCGCCGGCGCTTATGCGCGCGGCTCTTGTCGCTATTCGAACGGCAGGTCGTCGGGATCGACCGCGCCCGCACCTACTGGCACACCGTCCTCGTCGGAACGCTCCATGCGCGCCGCACCGCCGCCGGCGCTGTCAAGGAAGAGGACTGTGTTGGCGACAACTTCAGTGCGGTAGTGCTTCTGGCCGTCCTGGCCGTCCCATGATCGCCTTTGAAGCCGTCCCTCGACGTAGGCCTTGCGTCCTTTTTGCAAGAACTGGCTGCACTGCTCCGCGAGTTTGTCCCAGGCGACAATATCGAACCAATCCGTTTCCTCGCGCCGCTCGCCGTCGGCGGCGTTGTACGTGCGGTTGCAGGCGATCGTGAATGTGGTGACCGCCTTACCATTGGCGGTGTACTTCATCTCCGGATCCTTACCCAGATTGCCGATGAGCATGACTTTGTTCAGGCTTGCCATGTTACTGTCCTCTCGCCGCCTTGCGGATTAACAGGCCACACCGGGCCTAGTCCTCGTCCTTGCGTATGAGCAGGTGCCGCAGCACTTCATCCGAGATCGCGAAGCCGCTCTCCAGCTCATGTGTGCGCGCCGGATCGAGGCGGATCTGCGTGACGACGTAGTTGCCCTCAATGTGCCGACTGATCGGATAGGCAAGCTTCCGTCGCCCCCAGGGAGTTACTTCCGTGATCTCGCCGCCGCGGCTGGTCACCGCGCCCGTCAGGCGGTCGATGGCCGCCGGAACATCTTCTTCGGCGACATCCGGGTTGATGACCACTACGAGTTCGTATTCGTGCAACGTCGTCCTCCGGCTCCCGTAGAAGCAAATCGCCCGCGCACTCCGCTTGTTCCGCTCGGAGGCCGGGCTGATGAATCGAATCAGCTACCGCTGGCCGAGTTGTGGACAGCGCAAGGAATTATAGGATTGAGGGCCGGGGAAGTCAACGAGATGGAACTTGTTCATTCACCCCGGCAAACATCGATCCTGGGGAATGATCCGTAACGGGTCACGGGAGTTGGCGCTCGTACCAGGCGACGTCCCAGAATCGCCCGAACTTACGGCCCACGCTGTGCATGAGTCCGATCCGTTCGAAACCGAAGCACTCGTGGAGGGCGATTGAAGCCTCGTTCGGGAGCGTGATACCCGCGACCGCCATGCGCACGTCTTCCGCGGCGACGGCGTCGAAGAGCGCCCCGTACAGCGCCTCGCCGATGCCCCGGCCGGTGCATTCCGGCGCGCAGTACACTGTCGTCTCGACGGTCGTATCGTAGGCCTTCTTCGTCCGGAATTGATGCGTACCGGCGTAGCCCTCGACCACCCCGGCGCGCTCTGCGATGAACAAACGATGGCGGCCTCTCTCGCCGAATTGCTCAAACCAACTTCGGCGCTCCTCAATCGAAACAGGCTCCAGGTCGAATGTGATCGGAGTGTTGAGGACGTAGTGGTTGTAGATCTCGGTGAGGCGAGCGAGGTCATCGGCTCGCGCTGGGCGTATCGAGACATCCGCCGGTACCAGGCGGCGCGTTCGTTCGGCCCCTCGCGCCACCAACAGCGCGGCGATTTGCTCGCGATGATCTACATCGTGTGCGGCGATGTTCTGGAGCACGCTCAGCGCACTGTACTCCTCGTGGCCGAATCGGACGAGCTGGTACAGCGTGTCGGGTCTGATTCCTTCTACCGCTAACAGAACGGACTCTCGAGTTGCTGCGAGTTGTGCGACCGCCGCGGCGCCGCTGGCTGGCTCGGTCGTGTCCGATTCCTGGGAGACGGAGCCGCAGAGGTGAGCGAGCAGCTTGGCGTACGTGGCTTCGGATTCGAGGACGTGCTGGAGCGCGCGGCCGACGCTCCAGCCGCCGGGCTGCGAGACGCCGAGCGCATCACCGGACAGCGGGGCGACCGTCTTCACCAACCGCGACCGTCCGTCAGCGATGATCTGAAGCGCGCCTTTAAGGTCTGCTTCGAATGTCATAGACCGGAGCGTATCAGTTGCGGAACGTTCGTGTGTACCATACGACGTCCCAATACCGCCCAAACTTACGCCCCACATCGGAGAGCACGGCGGCGCGTGCGAAGCCGAACCGCTCGTGGAGCGCGCACGACGCGTCGTTGGGCAGCGTGATGGCCGCAATGGCCACGCGGACGTCTTCGGCGGCCAGCGTCTCGAACATCGAATCGTAGAGCAGTTGACCCAGCCGCTGGCCGACGGCCTCCGGCGCGCACAGCATCGTCATCTCCACCGTGGTGTCGTAGGCAGCCGCTCGTGAAACCTGCTGGTGCTGGCGTACGCCAACACGGCGCCCTCGCGCTCGGCGACCAGGGGCCGGTGCCGCCCGGTCGTGGCATAGCGCGCAAACCACGCCGCGCGCTGCTCGACGCTGAACGGCTCCACGTCGAATGTCGCGGGCGTGTAGACAACGTAATGGTCATAGATCTCCGTCAGCGGCGGCAAATCATCGAGATGCGCCGGCCGGACGTTTCAGCCACTTGCAGTGTCGGTCATCGGTCGAGCCTGCTCGCAGCGGTATCGTATCAGAGCGATGTTACGGCGGCGTGAACAGGCGTTCAACCGAGCGCGAGCGCGAAGATGCCCGCCACGATGGCCAGCGCCCCCGCGATCCGGCGAACGGCGTCCGCCTCTCCCAGAAGCCGCAGCCCTAACAGCGCGCCGAATAGGATGCTGATTTCGCGCGCTGGCGCGACATAGCTCACGGGCGCAATGGTGAGCGCCGCGAGCACCAGGATGTATGCCCCCGGACTGAGCACGCCAATGCCCGCGACCGCCCGCCGCTGGCGGCGGACGACCGTGGTCAGCTCCGCGCGCCCCGATGCGGTCATCAAGACGAACGGCGCCAGCCAGGAGAGCTGCGCGAACTCCAGTCCGAAACTGTAGAGTACGGGCGTCACGATCGTCACACCCTTGTTGTCCCAGAGCGTGTAAGCCGCAATCACGCCGCCCGTCGCGAGCGCGAACAGGACCGATCGGCGGATCTCGGCGCTGGACGTCTGGCGCGGTCTCCACGACATGAAGGCGATCCCGGCGATGATCAGCGCCGCGCCGATCAGCGCGACCGAGGATGGCCGCTCGCCGAATAGGATGATCGCGCCTAACACGGACAGCGCTGGCCCCGTTCCGCGCGCGAGCGGGTAGACGAGCGACAGGTCGCCGAACTTGTAGCCTTCGATCAGCAGTACGAAGTACGCAGCGTGCAAAGCACCGGAAACGCACACGAACAGCAGCGCGTCGAGCCCAAGGGTGGGCCGCGTGCCGATGAGCACGCCGCCAGCGATCGGAAGATACGCGAGGGTGCCAAACCCGCTGAACGCAAATGTCAGGGCAATGCTGCCGGTGGCATCTTTCGCAAGATAATTCCACGTGGCGTGCGCAAATGCCGCCGCGAGCAATAACGCTAAGGCGACGCCTGGCACGACCGCTCCTCTGTGCTAGCCGTCGGGCGTGAGCTCATCTGTCCGCCAGCCCAGTCAACCGATCAAAGCAACCCGCGTTCCCGCAGTACACGCTCGGCCGTCGCCCCAATCTCCGCGGGGGAATCGCTCACCGTCACTCCTGCTTCTGCCAGAGCCGCTTTCTTGGAGGCGGCGGTGCCGGTATTGCCTGAGATGATCGCACCCGCATGGCCCATCCGCCGTCCAGGCGGCGCCGTCGAGCCGGCGATGAACGCGATCACAGGCTTTCGCACGTACTTCTTGATGTAGTCGGCCGCTTCCTGCTCCGCGCTGCCGCCGATCTCGCCAATGAGCACCACAGCCGCTGTGTCAGGATCGTCGTTCAGTAACTCCAGTGCCTCACGCTGCGTGGTACCGATAATGGGGTCGCCCCCAACGCCGATGCAGGTCGACTGCCCGATGCCGCGCCGCGTCAGCTGGTCCACCGCTTCGTACACAAGCGTACCGCTGCGCGAGACGACGCCCACGTTGCCCGAAGAGAACACGTTCCCGGGCATGATGCCGACCCGGCACTCACCGGCTGTGATGACGCCGGGACAATTCGGCCCGATGAGCCGCGTCCTGCCGCCAGCCATCGCGCGCTTGACCTGCACCATATCGAGCGTCGGTATGCCTTCCGTTATGCAGACGACAAGCGGGATTCCGGCGTCTGCCGCTTCGAGGATCGCGTCGGCGGCGAAGGGAGGCGGGACGAAGATTAAGGCGCACTCCGCGCCGGTCTCCTTCACCGCATGTGAGACCCGGTTGAAGATCGGTACGCCCTGTTCGGTCTTCTCGCCGCCGCGCCCCGGAGTGACTCCCGCAACGATCTTCGTGCCGTACTCGATGCACCGTTGCGTCTGGAAGCTGCCTTCCTTGCCGGTGATCCCCTGCACGAGCACGCGCGTGTCTCTGTCTACCAGTACGCTCATGCTTCGATCTCCTGGACTGCGAGTAGGCTCTGCGGCCTCGCGGATCACGACGAGGGTAGCAACGCGCGAATTCAGGCGCGAACGGCGGCATCGCGCTCGCAGATGCGTCTGTCACGTCATGCGGGCTGCTGCCGCTCGATCTCCGGGGCCGCTTTCTTGCTGACCGTGGCTGGTGGCGAGGCCGGTTCCGTCTCCATGGCGATCTCGGGCAGGTGAAAGCTGGCGATGGTGCCGCCGGACGGCGCCGCTTGAACCCATGCGGTGCCGCCGTGCGCTTCGACGATCTGCTTGACGATGGCGAGCCCAAGCCCGGAGCCGGGTTTCGAGCGAGCGGCATCCGCGCGGTAGAAGCGGTCGAAGACGTGTTCGCGATCTCGCTCATCGATGCCCGGCCCGCTGTCGCGCACGCTGAAGACGCCCGCAGCCACGCTAACCTCGATCCGCGCGCCCGGAGGACTCCACTTGCGCGCGTTATCAATAAGATTGCTGGCGGATCGCTCCAGCAATCCCGCATCTCCGGCCACCAGCGTGGGTTGTGCCGTCAGATTGATGCGCATGCCGCTTCGTCGCGCCGCCCGGTCGACAACGCCCGCCGCGAGTTCGTCCAGGCGTATGTCCTCGAACGCCTGCGCGTCGGGCCGCTTCTCCGAGGCCAGCTCGACCAGCTCGCCGACAAGCTTCGTCAGCTCCTCCAGCTCGAACGTCACATCGCGGAGCAATTCGCGACGCTCGTGCTCCGGAAGCGCGCCGCCGCCGGCGAGCACCTCGACGTTTGTGCGCAGGCTGGTGAGCGGCGTGCGCAATTCATGGCTCGCGTCACTGACAAGTTGGTGTTGCTGGCGCTTCGACTCAAGCAGCGCCTCCAACATCTGATTGAAGCTTCTGGCCAGCCGCGCGATCTCGTCCCTGCCACGCACCTCGATCGACGCGTCTAGCTCTTGAGTAGCTGCGACATGCTCGGCGGCGTCAGTGAGCTCCGCCACCGGCCGCAGAGCGCGCCGGGCGACCAACAGGCCGAGCACGGCCGAGACCGCAACGCCGGCGCCGCTCACCACGAACAAGATGTTTCGCAGTCCGCTCAGTGACGAATCCACCTCGGAGAGCGGCCGCGCGACCTGTACCGCCTCTCCGGAACTGCCGGCCGTCGTGAGGACGCGCAGGCGCAGGCCGCCCTGCGCTGTCGCGTCGTGCGTCGTCGAGCCATGCCCGCTGTTCGCGATGGCAATGTCCGCGCTGGTGACCGGGATCCTTGCGTCCTGTGTGTCGGGTGCGGCGACGATGGCGCCGGTCCTGTCGATCACCTGGAATAGCGTGTCGTTTTCGGTAAATGGATCTCGCGCCGGGGGCCCGCCGGCACCGTTGTCGCCCGGTCCGCGCCGCGGCAGCCCCGGCGCGTCGGCAGCGGCCTGCGCGCGGGTGTGAAGCGTGTCGTCGACCGCGCTGAGCAGGCGATCGCGCGTCGCGAAGTAGGCGACAAGCGATACGACAATGACCGCGGCGGCGACCGATAGAGCGGACAGTAGTGTGAGTTGCGCTCGCAGAGTCATGGCAAGCGCGCCACGTACCCGACGCCGCGGACCGTGTAGATCAGGCGCGGCAGGCCATTGATCTCGGTCTTGCGGCGCAGGTAGCCGATATAGACGTCCAGGGAATTCGTGTTGTTGCCGAAGTCGTAGCCCCACACGCGGTCGAAGATCAGGTCGCGCGTCAGTACCTGTCCGCCATTCCTTACGAAGAGCTCGAGCAGATCGTACTCGGTGCGAGTGAGCTCGAGCTGCTCGCCGGCGCGCGTCACGGTCCGCGCCCGAGGATCGAGCGTTAGGTCGCCCAGCGTCAGTTGCTCGGATCCCTCCGCAGGTGCGGCCCGCCGCATGAGGGCGCGCAGTCGGGCCAACAACTCGTCGAGAGCGAAGGGCTTGACGAGATAGTCATCTGCTCCAGCATCCAGGCCGGCCACCCGGTCACCCAGGCTGTGCCGCGCCGTGAGCACCAGGACTGGCACGCGGTTGCCTTCGGAACGCAGACGACGGCAGACCGACAATCCGTCGAGCCGCGGCATCGACACATCGAGAATGATCGCGTCCGGCGGGCGCTCTGCCACGGACTTCAATGCCTCCTCGCCGTCGGGCGCGATGCCCACACCGTACCCCTCCCGCCGTAGTGCGCGGTCGAGCGAGTCGGCGATTCCGGGGTCGTCGTCGACGACAAGGATGAACATCGGCTCAAGCATAGCAATGACCGGCCGGCGCGCCGTTAGAGAGCAGGCCGAACGTTGTTCGGGGGTGGCGGTTACGGTCGCGGGCGTTTTCATCGTTGGTCACTCAACGGCCGCCGGTCGTCTCGGCCCGCGTTCACGCTAACGCGGGCGCCTAAGAGAATCCTAAGAACGCTACGTACACATTCTTAGCCCGCCCTTAGACCGCTCTCACCGTCGACTTAGGCGGCGAGCTGATGATCCGTTCCATGGACGCCTAGGCCACGCAGGACAGGAGGTGCAAGACATGTGGTGATGAAGGCCGCACCAGCAGAGAAACAAAGACCGATGAACATAGACCGATGAAGGGAAGCTGAGATGAACGGGTTAAGGAAGTGGTGGGTTGCCGTGGCAGGAGGCGTCGTCCTCGCGGCCGTCGTCGGGGCCGGGGTGGTGATGGCGCAAACGCCGGCGCCGGGCGTGACCGGTTCCGGCGTCACCTTGATCGATCGGGTTGCGGCGAAGCTCGGCATTGACACAACAGCGCTCCGCAGCGCCGTGAAGAGCAGCGAGAGCGACCAGATCGATGCCGACGTGCAAGCGGGCAAACTGACGCAGGCACAGGCGGATCAGATGAAGCAGCGGATCGCGAATGCGCCGGACGGCGCGTTGACCTTCGGTGGCGGCGGCGGCCCCGGCGGACGCGAGCGCCTGCCGGGCGGCGGCGCGAATCCGGATGATCTCGCGCAGTTCCTCGGCGTGACAGCCGATCAGGTGCGTACGGAGCTGCAGTCAGACGGTGCGACGCTGGCGACGGTTGCCCAGGCGCACGGCAAGAGCCGCGATGAACTGAAGGCATTCCTCACCGAAGATGCCCAATCGCACCTCGACCAGGCGGTGACGGACGGACAGCTGACGCAGGCGCAGGCGGACACGAAGCTCGCTGATCTTGTGAAGGACCTGGATACGCGGATCGATCGCGCGATGCCGGCGTTCGGCGGACCCGGCCACGATGGCGGGTTCGGTGGGGCGTTCCCGGGCCCGGGAGAGGCGCCGGCACCGGCGCCAACCGCGGCGCAGCCATCGGCCACGAGCGCAGGCTGACCCTCAACCCGACACGGATCGCAGCACGCAGACGGAGCCAGTAGGCTCCGCCTGCGTCGCCCTGCGGGCGCGTCGCCACGCATCGCCGTTCGCGGAGAGTCAGCGGCAACGCCGGTTTCTTAGGCGGCTCTTAAGCGCGTCTCAGGGGCCGCTTAGCCGGCCGTTCCATGCTGCTTGAACAACGTACGAATACGAATTTTCGAGCGACGGAGGGATACCAATGCTGCATTTGAAGAAGAACCCGAGAGCGAAGATTGGATCCGTGCTCGTGAGCGCGCTTGCGTTCGGCGCCGTGTGGGGCGCTGTGCATGTGAAGCAGCCGACGAGCGCCGATGTTTTGTCAGTCCAGGCGCAACTACCGGCCGCCACGACGCGACCGGCCACGGCGCAAAGCCAGACCGCCGCATCGAGCGCGAACCAGGCATCGCCTGCGGCGACGCCGACCGCGGCGGCGAGTGTCGTGAAGAAAACGAACACGACAACCCACGTCTCCTGATCGGGTCGAACCGGAAAGTTGAGGGTGCTCCCGTGAACCACGAATTCTGGTATCTGTCGCGCGCCGCCGGGTTTACCGCCTACTTGTTGCTGTTCGCGTCTGCGGTGCTGGGTATCGCGATGAGCACGAAACTCGCCGCCCGATTCAAGCGAGGCAACTTTGTCTTCGACTTGCACCGCTTCGTGTCGATCCTGGCGATGATGTTCTCGTTCTTTCACGTCTACATCTTGCTTGGTGACCATTACTTCAGCTTCAGCGTCTGGCAGCTCTCGGCGCCACTCGCTTCGCCGTATCGCACGCTCGCAACGGCGCTCGGTGTGATCTCGCTCTATGCGATGGTCTTGATCATGGGGAGCTTCTACGTGAAGCGCTTCATCGGCTACCGAACATGGCGTGCGATTCATTTCCTGACATTCGCGATGTATGGAAGCGTGACCTTACATGGCGTCCTGGCGGGTACCGACACGACCGCAGTCTGGGCACGCTTCATCTATGCCAGTACCGGTGCAGCGCTACTCATGATGGTCGCCTATCGCATCAATCAAAGCCCGAGAGCCAGCGATTCGGCTCAGCGCGCTCGGACGATCGCGAACGGCAGCACCGCTGCTCTCGGTGTCGCTGTCGCCCTTGTTGGAAGCGGACTCACCGGCTCAGGCCTAACAGCCTTGATCCACGGATAAGCGGGCATCCCGGCTATTCGACATCGCAGAAGGCATCGATGAGCTGGTGGTCAAGGTCAAAACGTGCGACCCCGGCAGCGGTGCCCATCGCCGCCGCCGTCGTATAGTGTGAGCAGATCATCGGAGCGGTTGCGAATGAAGATCATCTGGCGACGGTTGCTGACGAATCCTACGACCCGCATCGAGTCGATCGATGGCGACGTGGTCCGGCTGCGTATTGATGGCCTCGTCTGTAGCAAGGTCTGCGCCGTGCGGACGAAGCAGGCGCTCGGACAGATCGAAGGCGTACGGCGCGTCCGCGTGGATTTCGGGCGCGGCATCGCTACTATCGAGGGTACGCCCGCTGACGGAGAGACGTACGAGGCGGCGGTCACTCGCGTGGTCGCCGGAAAACCGCTCCGGCGTCTGATCGAGCGGATCGCGCGGGGTGTTGAGCGGGCCCGCGGCCGGGCGAAGTCGCACATCGTCTGTGAGAGGTGTCGGGCATGAAGATCGGCGCGCACGTCTCGACAGCGGGCGGATTGGCGACGGGTTTCGAGCGGGCGGCGAAGATCGGCGCCGAGTGCATGCAGATCTTCGAATCGGCGCCACAGCAATGGGGTACGGCGAAACTTGACGATGCTCAGGTGCAGGAGTTCCGCGACCGGATGGCGGAATCTGGCATCGGCCCCGTCTTCATCCACGGCAAGTACTTGATGAACCTCGCGAGCGCCGATCCGAAGATCTTCAAGACATCAACCAGCACGCTCCGCAGCACTCTGAACATCGCCGGGCGGATCGGCGCGCGTGGCGTGATCTTCCACACGGGCAGCTCCAAAGGGCTCGGTTTCGAAGAGGTCTTCGAGCAGATCTGCGAATCGGCGATTGCAGTGCTCGCAGACACGCCGCCCGAGACGCTGATGATCTTCGAGAACTCAGCGGGTCACGGCGATACCATCGGCGGCAGGTTCGAGGAGCTGGGTTCGATCTTGAAGCGCATCGACAGCCCGCGCGCCAGGGTGTGCATCGATACCTGCCACGCCTTCGCGTGTGGCTACGATCTCAGCAGCGCGGAGGGCGTCGCCGCGGTGATGGAACAGTTGGACAGCGAGATCGGGCTGGAAAATGTTGCCGCCATACACTGCAACGACTCGAAAACCAAACTCGGCGCCGGGCGCGATCTGCACGAGAACATTGGCGAGGGCCAGATCGGGCGCGCCGGATTTGCCGCGCTGGCAACGCATCCCAGCCTCGCCGATGTACCGTTCTTGCTTGAGGTCCCGGGGTACAAGCTGGACGGTGCCGGCAAGGGCCCCGACAAGCCGAACCTCGATCTCATGAAAGAGTTGCGAACGGGCAAGTAGATCGCCCGCGCCAGCTGCCGCGCGATCGCTATGCCACGCCCGATAGCGCGCTGTCTGGCACAGCCACCTGATACAGCTCGGAGAGCAGCGAGAAAAACGCGTGCACCGCTCGGGTATGCTTGCGGTTCTTGCGGAAGATCAGCGAGATCTGGCGTCGGGGCAGCGTGGCGTTGGTCACGGCGATAGGGCTGAGGCGTCCGTCCTCGAACTCGCGCTCGGTCGACACCTTTGGCAGCAACGCGATGCCCAGGCCCTCTTCGACCATCTTCTTCGTCGCCTCGATCGTGTCCAGCTCCATCAGCGTATGAGGGACAATGCCGTGCTGCCGGAACACTCCCTGGATCAGCTGGTTGTAGCTAGAGCCTTTATCGAAGAGGATCAGCGGCTCTTGTCCCACCTCTTCGATGCTCGCGCTGCCTTGCCGCGTGAAGCGGTGTCCCGTCGCCGCCGCGAGCACGAGGTCGTCTTCGTACAGCGGCACCGTCACGATGTCGGCGTGGTGCACCGTGCGCTCCAGCGCACAGTGGACGTCATCGGAGAGCACCATCTGCAGCACCTGGTCGGAACGGCCGGTGTGCACGCTCACCTCGACTCCGGGATACAGCGCGCAATACTGCTTGAGGATCTTCGGGAGCACGTAGGTGCTCACCGTCAGCGCTGACCCGAGTTTCAGTGTGCCGATGTCCAGGTTGCGCATGCTGTCCAGTGCGTCACGGCCGTCCTGAAGTGCCTTCAGCGTGCGGCGCGCGTGCGGCAAGAACGTGGCGCCCATCTCGGTCATGCGCACACCACGGCCGTTGCGTTCGAACAGCGATTCTCCGAGATCGCGTTCAAGCGATTGAATGCGGGCAGTAACCGACGGCTGTGTCAGAAACAGCGCATCCGCCGCCTTGCTGAAGGAGCGGTGCTGCGCGACTTGTACGAACGCCTCGATCTGCCCCAGGTCCACAGAAACGCCTCTGTGTGTGTGAGCCGCCCGCGGCTCGTTGGGTCTTGCCGTTCCACAGGCACCGGATATCGGCGTCGTCTATAGAGTGCACAGTGTCGCACCGCTATCAGTCGATTGCAAGAGCGATCTTGAGATTGAAGCTGCCGAATCGAAGGGCCGCGAATAGGTCCGAAGTACTTGCGTTACACCGAGGGATAGAGTACAGCGCGGCCAGTAGATGTACTGTAGTGTCCGCGTGCCGATGGCCGCGCGCGTAGGACGGGAGGTGGCACGTGTTCTTCGACGCACGACAGTCCACACGGTTCATATCGCAGATTCACGAGTTCTGGTACCGGATCAGCAACGGCATCATCGGAGGCAACGTCTTTGGCGCCCACGTCCTGCTGCTGACCACGACCGGCAGGAAGAGCGGCAAGCGGTACACGACGCCGCTGCTCTATCTCGCCGATGGCGACGATTTCGTCGTGATCGCCTCCAATGGCGGTGCGGACCGCGATCCTGACTGGTGGCGCAACTTGAAAGCCGAATCTGAGACGACCGTGCAGGTCGGCGGCCGGCACAGGGATGTGCGCGCCGAAGCGGCGACGGGCGATGAGCGCGAACGGCTATGGACGAAGATCACGAGCCGCTATCCCGTGTACGGAGGCTACGAGCGACGCACGAAACGCGAGATCCCGGTGGTCGTGCTCCGCCCAGTGACCGCGTAGTCAGGTATCACGACACACTTGCCGGCTGCGGCTCGAACGAGAGCACAAGCCGCAGCAGTGCGTCAGGCCGGAAGGGCTTCGCGACGACGCCATCGGCGCCGCAAGATGCGGTATCGATCTCGGTGGCGTTGCCGGTCATGAGGATCACCCGCGGCGCATGAGGGTTCGTCTTCAGCGCGCGGCAAACATTGACGCCGCTGAGATGAGGAAGACCGACATCGAGCAGCACGAGGTCCGGCTGGTCGCGCCAGGCGGTTTCAAGTGCCTCGCTACCGTCCGCCGCCTCCGCAAGCCGCAAGCCCGCCGGCTCGAGCGCATCCCGCAGGAGCGCCCGGACGGCGGGCTCATCATCGACGATCAGGATGGTTCGCGGCGCGGCTCCGATGGCGATTACCTCTTCCCTGCGCCCGAGAGCGAGAGCGTCAGGCGCACGTCTTTGAGCACGCCTTTCGCCGCTTCCCCCTGGCCGATATCCAGACAGTCGCAATACGCCGCGAAGATCGACCGGTCCAACAGGCGCAGCCCCTGCTCGTTGAGTTCATCGAAGTGATCTCTGCGCAGCCGGAGGAGTCGCCGGAGCCGGCTGAGGTAGCCATCCCGAAGCTGGTCGGGACGGGCGTGGGCGATCTCCTTGATCTCGGCGGTCAGATCCTTCGTGGGACGCTTCTCTCGGGACGTGTGTGCGTTCGCCATTAACCCACTGCCTGGTCTTCGCTGCTGCCGAGTTCCGGGCCGCTGTCCAGTCCGACGATGCCCTTGCGTATGGCGTAGCGGATGAGGTCGGTCCGGTTCTGAGCGTGGAGCTTCGACATGATGTGCGCCTTGTGCGCCTCGACTGTCTTCACGCTGATGAACAGCTCGCCGGCGATCTTCTGGTTGGAGTAGCCTTCGGCGATGAGCTGGAGCACTTCTCGCTCGCGGCTTGTAAGCAGGTCGTAGCCGGTCTTTGATTCGGGCTTCTTCGCCTGCCACAGGTAATCCTGGACGGCGTCGCCTTCGCTGATGGCGGAACTGAAGTAGGTGTTGCCGCGATGCACCGTCTGGATGCCGAGCAGCAGCTCCTGCACATCGGACTTCTTCACGACATAGCCGCTGGCACCGGCCCGCAGTGCCGCCAGGATCTGCTCGTCTTCCATATAGCCGGTGAGGATCAGAATCTTCGCCTTGGGCGAGCGGCGGCGGATCTGGCGGGTCGCCTCGAGGCCGTTGAGGCCCGGCATCACCATGTCCATCAGGACGACGTCCGGGTGGAGCTTCTCGGTGGCGTCAAGGGCCTCACGGCCGTTACTGGCGTCGCCCACAACCTCGACTTCAGCCTGGCTCTCGAGCAGCATGCGCAGGGCCTGTCGCAAGACGGAGTGGTCATCGACGATGAGAACTTTGATGCGGCCGGCGTGCTGACGGGGTGCCATTCCATTGGTCATGTTGGTCTTCCTCCCTGAATATCGGCTCAAATCCGAGCCGCTGGTTGCAATCCTTGCCCTTTCGGGCACAAACCCTTAGGGGAAACCCCTAAGGGAGCTACGTTACCATGAGCGATCCTTACCCGGCAAACGGTCAGGGCCACCCATGTCCGGCAGCAGCGACACCGTGCGGTTGAGCGAGGCCGCTTCGTCGTAGACGCCCTGGCGGCTCGCACCCTCGACGCTCGCCGGGTAATCCCTCGTGGCGCCGCAGCGCTTGCAGCGGCCGCGGATCACATCGGCCTCGGGGTGGGCAAGCACCCAATGGTGCACGCAGTTCTGTGTAAGCATGTCCGCCATCGGTCCATCTCCTCCTGAACGATGGCGCGATTATGCTGCCGCGCGGGATCGCTGCCCATAAGGGTTTCCCCGCGGAAACCGTAGGGGATTACCCCTAAGTTGGGGGTTAGAGGTTGGAAGTTGGAGGCTGGAGGCTCATTAGGACACGCCGCGATCCGGAGAAGTGCACCCCTACGCCTCTTCCAGTAGGTCGAGGAACTGCTTGAGGATGCGGGCCGTGGCGCCCCAGATGAGGTGATCTCGCCAGCGGTAGCTCCAGGCGATGATCGTGCGTCCCTGGAAGATGCGCGGTTCAGCTTCGAGATTCGCTTCATCTCGAAGGTGACTGAGCGGCACTTCCAGGATCTCGGCCACTTCCACTTCGGCCGGCACGAAGGGGTACGGGCCCGCCTGCGTAATCCGGCCGACGAAGGGGCGCACGAGGAAATTCGAGATGGTGATCATCTCGTCGAGCTGCCCGAGGATCTCCACGTGGTCTTGAGCGACGCCGATCTCCTCCCAGGTCTCGCGCACCGCAGTGAACGCGAGGTCCCCGTCGGTGGCGTCGAAGGCCCCGCCGGGGAACGAGATCTGGCCCTTGTGGTGTTCGACCAGCTCCGAGCGGCGCGTGAAGAGCACGTGAGTCTCGCCTCCCGCATCGTAGAGAGGCAGGAGGACAGCGGCGCGCGGCAGTGCGGGCGCATCGTCTATCAGCGTGGGTTTGTATACGGCGATGCGCGACCGGATCTGCTCGATCATCACTGCATTGTATGAGTCGCCTTCGCGTGGAGGGAGTCTCAGCCGGCGGTGAGGATCGGCACCATGCGCTTGCGCGCGTCGGCGGACAGATACGTGAATATCGCTGTCCGTGACGGCGCGAGTGCGGCTAGCCCGGGATCGTCGGCCGCGGCTTCGAGGAGCGGAGCGAGCTGAGAGACCGCCGAGCGAAGCACATCGTTCTCAGCCCGCAATGCCGAGACCAGCAGCGAGTCCGCAGGCGGCGGAAGCTCATCGATGGCCGACCGCGCGGCGGTTGCGCCGTCGCGCTGGATGGCGGTGAGGACCGTGCCTGCGTCCACGAGCAGCGACCGAAGCGCTCGATTCGCTTCGACGAGATCCGGAACGGCGGAATCGAAGTCGCGCGTGGCGATGCCGAAGAGCAACATCGAGAAGGCGAACTGCGCCCTGGCGTAGTTCGACGTGAGCTCCGGCGCGAAATGCGCCACGATACCGGATTGGATCGCGCGGAGGATCTCTTCGGGATACGGCCTCATCCAATCAGCTCCAACAGCTCGACTTCAAGACCGGGATTGACGAAGGCCGTGACCGCGAGCAACAGGTCGGGTGTCTTCCCCTGCACGATCGACTTCGTGCCGGTGATGAAGATGATGGCGAACTTCACGTTGCCGAAGACCTCCCAGAACTTCAGCGCTGCCGCATCGACTTTTGCGCCGCCGGCGTTCTCGTACATCTGGACGAACTCGTTCCGCGAGCAGAGGCCGCCAACCCGGTCGTCTCCGGCCCAGCGCCAGGACTTAATCATCAACCAGCCGAGATCTTCGATCGGGTCGCCGGCGTGCGCCATCTCCCAGTCGAGAATGCCCGTGATACCCGACTGGTCGTAGAGGAAGTTGCCGGTGCGGTAGTCGCCGTGGACGAGCACAAGGTGATCGGGCGTCGGCGGCAGGTGACGTTTCAGCCAGGAGAAGGCTATTTCGAGCACAGGCTGCGGTTCGAGCATGTCCTGGCGCATCGTACGCTCCCAACGCTCGACCTCGGACGCCGCTGCCTCGGCAGGCGACGGAGGCTTGTCGAGCGAGGGCAATTTCGCGATCTCGAACCGATGGATCTTTGCGAGAATCTCGGCTTTTTGTCGCGCGATGGCCGGACGCGCCCCGGCCCACTCGGCCGACATGGCCAGCGTGCGGGCGTCGGTGCCGCCGGGTAGCCGCTCCATGATGAAGAACGGGCGCTCGAGCCAGCTGTTGTCGCGCTCGATCCAGTACACCTTCGGGACCGGGATGCCGCTGTCGGCGAGGGCAGTGTAGAGATCGAATTCAAGGTCGTTGTTGCTGTCGAGCAGGCTAGCGGTCGGGTCGCGGCGCGCGATGAAGCTGCGCTCCGCGGGCGCCGTGCCATTCTGCGACCAGCGCGCGTCGAACGACCACGTCTCGCGTGAGGCGCCGCCGGCGATGCGGGCGATGTTCGACACCGCGATGTCGCTGGCATCCGCCAATTGATGCCGCAGGTAGGCGATGAGCTGCTCTTCTTTCATGTTCCAGAAGATTGTCCGTCGCGCCGTCGTGCGTCAAGCCGCCGGCGGTCAAGGCGGCTGGGACGCATGATAGAATCTCAAGGCTGCGTGGAGGGGTCGCATAGTGGCCTAGTGCGGGCGCCTGCTAAGCGCTTATCTCGGGTAACCGGGATCGAGGGTTCGAATCCCTCCCCCTCCGCCATTGCCTCTTGCCCATTGCCCGCGCGATCGCGACCTTCACCATGACCCTCATCGCTCGGATCATCAATCGCATCCTCGCCCGGGATCCAGGCGCGCCACAGCGGCTGCCGTCGCCGGACTCGCTCGCGCTTCTGACTCGGCCAGAAGGCGAGCCGGCCGCCGAACTGTTGCGCGGCATACTGGAGCAAGAAGGCGTCCGCTCGATGATCAAGAATCGTGACGCGGTGAGCGCGCGCGCAGGTGGTATGGGGCCGCCGTGGGCCTACGAGCTGTGGGTCTTGCGAAAGGATCTCGCCCGGTCGCGGGAGATCATCGGAGTTGAAGATGAGCCGACGGAATGAATAGCTTCCGGTGGTTGTGGGTCGAGCCCGATGAGACGTGTTGATTCGGCTTTCCGAACACCTCACAATGCTGACAGACGCGGCATCTCGGCGCTGTTACGAATCGGTGATCGGATGGTACAGACGGACGAAGCTTGGCGGCTCGAAGATCGCGCAAACAGTAGCCGCTGATCGAAAACGCGGGCGTATACCCAGATTGGCTGCCGAAGGAGTACCGACATGGCGCTGCACCGAATGAACTCCGTCACGATCGGCGTACCAAACGTCGACGACACTCGCGCGTTCTACCGCGACTTCAATCTCACCGAGACGCAGCCGGGCGTCTTCGCTAGCGCCGACGGCGGCGAGCAGCTGCGAATCCAGTACGCGCCGTTGCGGCGGGTGATGGAAGTCGGTATCAGCGCCGAGGACGCGGACGACGTCGCGCGCGTGGCATCGCAGCTCGCACGACTGGATATCGCGGCGGACCTAGCCGGCGGCGCTGTGGCCGCGCGCGACGCGGGCACGGGCGTGCTCGTCCGCGTAGCCGTCGCGCCGCACATCGCACAGGAGGTGACGCCGGCAACAGCCTACAACGGGCCCGGGCGCACGGACCGGACCGGGCGCTCGCCGCGTCTCCGGGCCGACGACCAGCCGCGCGGCGCGCGCCCGCGCAAGCTCGGGCACGTCGTCGTCGGGTCCACCGATATCGACGCAAGCAATCGCTTCTTCACCCAGGGCATCGGCTTCAAAATCAGCGACTCGGTGAAGGGACACGCGCACTTCCTGCGCTGCTCGACCGACCATCACAATCTGCTGGTGCAGAGGTCACCGGTGCAGTTCTTGCATCACACGTCATGGCAGGTCGAGGACGTGGACGAGATCGGGCTTGGCGCGCAAGCGCTGCTCAGCAAAGATCCGTCCCGCCACGTCTGGGGTTTCGGCCGGCACCACGTCGGCTCGAACTTCTTCTGGTACTTTCGCGACCCCGCCGGCAATTTCTCGGAGTACTACAGCGACCTCGATGTGATCATCGACGATCAGCTCTGGAAGCCTCAGGACTGGGAGGGTATGCACGCGCTCTACTCCTGGGGACCGCCACCACCCGCATCATTCATTCGCCCCGACGATCTGGCGGAACTGATGGCCGGCAGCCACCCTGTGCGAGCCTAAACAGCCAGATCTCAGAACGGCTCAGCGCGAATCAGCAAGGAGCATCTGATGCGACTCGTCACCTACAGCGCTGCCGGCCATCCCCGGCTCGGCGCGATGCTCCACGAGCGGACGATCGTTGATCTGAACCGCGCGAGTGGCGGTAAGCTGCCCGCGGACATGGTGGCATTCCTGAACGCGGGCGCCGACGCGATGGCTATCGCACGGACGACGCTCGATGCGGCGCGCGCCGCCGGTAACGCCGGAGCGTCGGCCACCGGCATCATCTATTCGCTCGACGTCCCCGGTACGCGCCTCGAAGCACCGGTGCCGCGCCCACCGAAAGTGCTCGGAATCGGCCTCAACTATCGAGATCACGCGGACGAAGGTGGGCAGGAGATCCCCAAGCACCCCGTCGTCTTCGCGAAGATGCCCACCTGCATCGTTGGACCCGGCGTGCCGGTCCATCGCCCTCGCGTGAGCGCCACGGTCGACTGGGAGGGCGAGCTCTGCATCGTCATCGGCGAGCCCGGGCGTCACATCGCAGCAGTCGACGCACCCGCGCACGTCGCCGGCTACATGAACGGGAACGATGTCTCCGTACGTGAGTGGCAATTCCATTCGCCGACATGGATGATCGGCAAGAGCTTCGACACGCACGGTCCGATCGGCCCGTGGCTGGTCACCGCGGACGAAGTCAATGCGACGAATCTCGACGTGAAGACGTTCGTGAATGGCCAACTGATGCAGGACTCCAACACAAAGCACCTGATCTTCGGCGTCGGCGAGATCATCGAGTATCTGTCCACTTCGTTCACGCTGGAGCCGGGCGATGTGATCTTCACCGGCACACCGGCTGGGGTCGGCGTAGCACGCAAGCCACCGGTGTTCCTGAAGGACGGCGATGTCGTGCGCGTCGAGATCAGCGGGCTGGGTGTGCTGGAGAATCCCGTGATCGACGAGCCGGGCCTCGTAGCAGCGCGTAGTCCGGCTTAGATCTCGTCGAAGCTCCCATGCCGGCCCTTGCCCGAAGCGAATCGCTGCGCCCCTTCTCGCGTCTCGCCGGAGCGGATCACCTCGAGCCCGAACTGCGTCTCATTCACGATGGCATCTCGCCACGGCATGCCCCACTGTTCATACGAAGAGCGCCGGTCTGAGCGAAGGCATCGCTGAGGGAACGCGGCCAGCTCGCGCGCCAGTGCCCGCGCGGCTTCGAGCGCTTCGCCGTGTTCGACAAGGCGGTTCGCCAGGCCCATGCTCAGCGCCTCCTCCGCGGAGACGCCCCGCCCGGTGAGGATCATGTCGAGCGCGTGGCTGTGGCCGATGAGCCGTGGCAGCCGGACGGTGCCGCCGTCGATCAGCGGCACACCCCAGCGCCGGCAGAACACTCCGAACACGGCGTCGCGCGCCGCTACCCGCAGGTCGCACAACAGAGCCAGCTCGAGGCCACCCGCGACGGCGTAGCCCTCTACCGCCGCGATGACCGGCTTCGAGAGAAGCATGAAGGTCGGGCCCATTGGCCCGTCTCCCTCTACGCGCACGCGGTTGCCCTGCGCGGAGGCAACCGCCTTCAGGTCTGCACCAGCACAGAACGTACCGCTGCCGCCCGTGAGTACCGCTGCCTTGAGGGCGTCATCCTCATCGAACTGGCGGAACGCGGCTGCGAGCGCCGCGGCGGTCTCGCCGTCGACGGCGTTGCGTACATCGGGCCGGTCGATGGTCACGATTGCGATCTCGCCGTCAGCCTCGAAGTGAACCGTCATGGTGCGTCTCCTTTCCGTTGCGTTGCTCGCGCGCGGCTATTCGACGTCGGACCATTCGTCCGGCGTAAGATCGAGCGGCTCCGAGGCAGTGGCTTCCGGTTCCGGAGCCGGAGCGGTCGTCGCCGGCTGCGGGGGTTCGGGGGGCGGCTCCGGCTGCGATCGCTCGAAGGCGTCGCCGCCGATAACTTCGACGAGCTGCACGCTGAGGCCATGGGTGGCCGCCATCGTCACGAATGTGGAGCGAAGGCCTTGCTCTGCTTCGACCGGCTCGCTCACGCGGATTCCCTTCGCGGAAAGCTCGCGCACGGCGGCGTCGAGATCGTCGACTTCCAGCGCGACGTTGTAGAACCCCTCACCTTTGCGCTCGAGGAAGCGCATGACGGGGTTATCCATGGACATCGGTGACGCGAGCTGCAGGAGGTCTTCGCCGATCGGTACGCCAGCCGTGCGCACGCCGAATGCCGGGATGGAGGCGATGCCAAGTCCCGCCACGCCGAACAGCGACTCGAATGTCGCCCGCGCCGCTTCGGCGTCGCGCACGGCGAGCGTCAGATGATGAATGCGGATGATGTTCATAGCGGTCGCGACACCCATGCTATCCTGACCTCGCCGCTCAGAGAAAGGCACGGCATGGCTTCTGATCCTTCGTCCAGGCAGCCTTTTCCAGCGCCAATCACCTCCCGCAACCCCGAGGCGATCGCCGCCATCCGCGACGCAGCGGCGCGTGTGCGAGAGAACGTCGCGCGGGTCATCGTTGGCCGCGGGGAAGTCATCGACTTCGCACTGGTGGCAATGTTGTGCGAGGGGCACGTGCTGATCGAGGACGTGCCGGGCATCGGCAAGACCATGCTCGCGAAGTCGCTGGCGCGGTCGGTGGGATGCGAGTTCAAGCGCATCCAGTTCACGCCAGACCTCATGCCGTCCGACATCACGGGCATCAACTTCTACAACCAGAAGTCGGGCCAGTTCGAGTTTCGTGCAGGGCCGATCATCGCGAACATCGTGCTGGCAGATGAGATCAACCGTGCGACGCCGCGGACGCAGAGCGCGCTGCTGGAGGCGATGGAGGAACATCAGCTCACCATCGACGGCGTCACCACGATGCTGCCCGCTCCGTTTCTGGTGCTGGCGACGCAGAACCCCATCGAGCTGGAGGGCACGTTCCCGCTGCCGGAGGCGCAGCTCGACCGGTTCTTCCTGCGGCTGCGGATGGGATATCCGGACGCCACCGACGAGGATGCGATCCTCCGTCGTTTCGAGGCGGAGAATCCGCTGCAAACGTTGCAGCCGGTGATCGAGGCGGCAGATCTCGTGCGACTGAGCGCAGCTCTGCCATCGGTGCATTGTGAGCCGACGGTGCGCGACTACATCGTGCGGCTCACGCAGGCGACACGCGCGCACGCTGCGGTGGAGTTGGGGGCGAGTCCGCGGGCGTCGTTGGCGCTGTTCCGTGCGGCGCGCGCGCACGCCGCCATCCAGGGACGCGACTACGTAATGCCCGACGACGTCAAGGCCCTTGCCGTGGCCGTGCTCAGTCATCGCATCACCCTCAGCTCGCAGTCTCGCCTGCGCGGCCGCGACGCCGAGGGTCTCATCCGCGAGCTGCTCGACGAGTTGTCCGTTCCGGTCGAGGGATAGATGCTGCGCGATGCCTGGCCGTACGGTGCCGGCGCGCTGATCATCGTCGGCGTGGCAGCCCAGAACGGCGCCGTGGCGGCGCTCGGGTTCGCCGTGCTGCTCGCGTGCGGCGCCGCGATGCTGTGGGCGCGCTGGTCGTTGCGGCGCCTGACCTACGAGCGCTACGTGCCGGAGGACCACGCGTTCACGGGCGAGCGGCTCGCCGTGACGTTGAGGATGACGAACCGCAAGCTGCTGCCGCTGCCGTGGATCGAGGCGCGCGACCACTTCCCGGAACCGCTGGTGACGGACAGGACAGGCTTCGCGATCACGGGCGATGTCAAGACGCTGGGGCTCGAATGGCGCACGAGCGCCGGTGCTTACGAGCGCGTCGGGCGCGAGTTGGAGCTGCGATGCCCCGCGCGAGGGGTGTACTCGATCGGCCCGGTCGACCTGCGGTCGGGCGATGCGTTTGGGTTGTTTTCGAACGAGCGCACCGACGAGCGGCGGACGCACATCGTGGTGTATCCGAAGACGGTAGACCTCGGCAACCTCGCGTTGCCGGCGATGCGGCCGTACGGCGACGCACCGCGCGGCGTGCCGGTGTTCGAGGACCCCGCGCGTGTGGCCGGCATCCGCGATTACCGGCCGGGAGACAGCCTTCGGCGCGTCGACTGGCACGCGACGGCTCGCCTGGGGAAGATGCAGTCTCGTGTGTACGAGCCGACGTCCTCACAACACTTGCTGGTGTGCCTGAACACGCAGACGGTGACACCGTCGTGGTCGGGTTGGATCTCCGAACTGCTGGAGCGGTCGATTGTGGTGGCCGCCTCGATCGCGCGTGACGCCTACGACCGGCGATATAGCGTCGGACTGCTTGCGAACAGCACGGTGCCGGACGCAGACCGCTCGATACGCATAGCACCGGGGCGGCGGCCGGAGCAGTTCATCCGCATGCTCGAGGCGCTGGCGGTAATCACGCCGTTTGTGCTGGAGCCCATGGCGGCGATGCTCGACCGCGAAGAGCACGCGCTGAGTATCGGCACCACGGTAGCCATCGTCAGCGGCATCATGCCGCCGGAGCTAGCGGCCACGGCGCTGCGTCTCCGCCGGCGCGGGCATCAGGTTGTGGTGCTCTCGACCAGCGGCGAAGCGTGGCCGGACCTCCTCGGCGACATACCAGTTCGCGACGTGTCAGCGGCTGACCAGCCGTGGCGTGAGGCGCCGTCATGACAGTGCGCAGCGCGCGGCTGTGGCTGGCGCTGACGGTCGAGGCGCTCTGGAGCTTCGCTGCCGTCGCCGTATGCGTGCGGTTGTTTGGGGGCGGCACGGGTCCGGCGCCGTCGGCCGTGGCGGTCGCCGCGGTCGTCGTCATGTCGTTCGGGATGGCGCGAGTCATGCAAGGCACGGACGTCGACGAGTCGCAGCTGCGGGCGATCGCCGTCATCGCGAGCGTGATCGTTCTACTCGTGATCGTACAGCTCGAATATGCACCATCGGTACCACCGTGGCGGCTCGGATGGGTGCGCGATCTTCTGGTTGAGCCAAGAGCACTGCTGGCCGGGCACGGACATGTGGCGGCGGCGACCGTCGCACTCACGCTGCTGTGGCTGCGCGGCGTCGTCCGCGGGCGTGCGCCGCTGGAGTTCGGCGATGTGCTTTCGAGCGCCACGCTGGGTCTGGCGGCGATTGCGATCGCCGCCGTCGCTTCGCCTCCGGTTCACGGATCCTCGGCTTTCGGTCCGCTCGCAGTGCTCTACTTCGTGCTCACGCTGTGCACGCTCGCGCTCTACCAGACGGGCGATCCGAGTGAATCGATTGCGGCTTTCGCATCGCGCTGGGCAGTGGCGTTTTCGCTGCTCGTGGGCGGCGCGGCCTTGCTGACGGTCGTCGCGGCGGCCATCGATCCGAAGTCGCTGGGGTTCCTGGCGTTCCTCGGCAGGCCGCTTGTCATCGGCCTCGAGCAACTCGCGATTTACGTGTTCGGGCCGATCCTCGGCGGCATCGCGTATCTGTTTGGCCTGATACCTTTCCATCCTCACCAAATGAAACAGCAGCCGCAGCCGCAACTACCTGCCGCTCCTGTAACAAAAGCTGATGGCGACACGCCGATGTGGTTCGAAGTCGCCGGCTACGTGCTTGCGGGCGGCGGCCTGCTGCTGCTCGTGCTCGCGTTCGCCGCGGCCATATGGTTTGCAATCCGCCGGTTTGCGCGGCGCACGCCCTCCGTCGTCGAACAGCGCCGCGGCGTCGAACGCGATTCGCTGCTCGGCGAGGATCTGGCCGCGCTCTTCGATGGCATCGCGCGGCGCTTACGGCGGACGGCGTCGCCGCGATCGTCGGTGGAAGTTCGGCGGCTGTACCACGAGATGCTAGCCCGCGCTGAGGCAGATGGGCTGGCGCGGCCGCCGTCGGCAACGCCGCTGCAGTTCGCGCCGGACCTTGATTCGCGTTACGGCTCGGAAGTGCCTTCGTCGATCAGCCGGGCCTTCGTTGCGTCGCGGTACGGGCTCGTGGACTTCGACGAGCGCGTGGTGCGTGACCTTCGCGCACGATGGTCCGCCGTGGCGGATCGAAGTTAATCTTTAACCGTCCCGTAGGGTGCGCGACGATCGTCCAGCCCGGCTGGCGAGGACTTCCCCATACACCGCCGCCGTCCGTCCGGCGCACACGCGCCAGCTGAACTTCTCGCCGATGCGCCGGACACCCGCGGCTCCCATCGCGCGGCGGCGGCCGGCGTCGCCAAGCAGCACTTCCATCGCATTCGCCAGCGCGAGCGCGTCGCCGGGCGGCACCAGGAGACCGGTCTCGCCATCGGCGATGACTTCGGGAAACGCGCCCGCCGTGGTTGCGACGACAGGCACGCCACACGCCATCGCTTCGGCCGCAGGCAATCCGAAGCCCTCGTATAGCGAAGGGGAAACGAGCACATCGTGCTGGTTGTAAAGTCGCGCCAATTCCTCGACCGATAGCCGTCCGAGGAACGTCACCCGATCTGCAATGCCAAGTTCTGCGATCATGCGCGGGGCCATCTCGGCATCGAGCCGGTCCTTGAACGTCAGGCGGAAGTCGACGCCGCGGTCGAGCAGGAGTCGCGCTGCTTCGAGCAGATAACGGGCGCCCTTATTGCGGTCGTCGCTGTTGCCGACGAAGAGCACCGAGCGCGGTAGCTTCGGGACCTCCAGCGGACGGAACACCGACGTGTCGACGCCGTCGTGCACGGTCGTGATCTGCTCGTTGCGGAGGCCAAACGCCAGCTGAACGGACGCCCGGGAGTTATGGGAGCCGGTGATGATGCGGTCCATCCGTCGCGCGACGAGCTCCTGCATGAAAAAGGGATAGAAGTTGATTTTGCGGATCTTCGCGCGGGTGCCGCGCGCCTGTTGCACCTGATTCAGGCGGTCGATCGATAGGGGATGATGGATGTTCGCCACGACCGGCATGCCGGAAGCATGCATCAAAAGCGAGCCGTAGCCGAGCGACTGGACGTCATGGACGATGTCGAAACGGAAGTGCGGCTGAAGCTCCCGCCACTGTGCGAACGCGCGCCACGAGAACGCCGACATCACGGAAAACTGTCCGGTGCGGCTCGACGCCAGCTCGTAGAAGCTCAGGGGATGAAAAATATCTCGGAGCGACCTGCCGTAGAAGAACGTCCGCTGTGTTTCGAGCAGGCGGTACACGCTCCATGACGGCACGCGATGTACCGTCACGGCCGGATCCGTGTCGGGCCATGGTGGCCCGACGATGAGATGCACGTCATGGCCCAAGCGGGCCAGCTCGCGCGTCACCTGCGCGGTGTAGACGCCCTGACCACCCGAGTACATATTTCCCTGGTGCAGGAGGAAGAGAATCTTCATCGGGGAAGCGGGAGGCGGGAGGCGGGAGGCGCGATCGATGGGAGATGGAAGCTGGAAGCTGGATCGACGGCGAGTAGGACGCCTTCAGCCTTCGGCACAATCCCGGATCGCTGCCGATCCTGGCGACGCAGCGACCTACAACCTATAACCCACAACCTACAACCTCGCCCAGCCTACCCTCTACAACCTACCACTTACCGCCGGCAACGGCGGGGACGATGCTGACTTCGTCCGCGGGTTTGAGCGGCGTGGCGAGATTGTCGAGGAAGCGGACGTCCTCCCCATTGACGTAGATGTTCACGAAGCGGCGGATTTCGCCGGCTTCGTCGCAGATGCGCTCCTTGATACCGGGGTAGTCAACCTCAAGGCCGTCTACCGCGTCGCCAAGTGTCGCGGCGTCGCTGCTGACGATGTCGATGTCGTTCGTGAGCTTTCTGAGGGGCATTGGGATGCGGATCTTGGCCATGGTGGTGCCTCTTCTCCGTACACTGGCGGCAGCCGGCGGTATATCTGCGTTAGTGAGACGGTTTTAGGTTATAGGTGCCAGGTTATAGGTCTCGAGGGCCGCGCGCCCTAAAACCTAACACCTGGAACCTATCACCTCGTCCCTAGCCTTCTACGATGTCGCCCTGCACCGGATCCACCCGCACGCCTTTTTCGGCGACCCAGGCGAGCGCGCGCTCGATCTCCTCGATCTGGCCATCAAGCTCGAGCACCACCCAGCCGCGGTCCTCCGTGACGTCGGCGCGTCGGACGTTCGTGACAAGGTTGTACTGCTTGCCGAGCTCGTAAATGATCGGCAAGGTGATGAGCTCCTGGGGAAAGGTGAACTTTACTCGTTGTTTCGCCATCGGTTTGTGTCCTGTCGCCGGTCGCGGTGCCGCGTGCGTTCTGGGCTGAAGGGTATCGGTTGAGGCTGCCCGGCGCTCACACAGCGGCGGCCGCACCCGCAGAGGCAACTGCTGGCGCCACGCCGCCGCCGGTGCGCTCGCCGAGCGCCCGCTCGAACGCCGCCATCGTCGGTGCGATGTGCAGCGGCAGCGCCAGCGCGCTTTCGATCGCTTCCTGGGTCTTAAGGCCGGCGCCCGTAATGTACGCGACAGTCAGTTCGTCCGGCGCGATCTTCCCGGCGAGGGCGAGCTTCCGCAGACCGGCGACGACGACACCGCCCGCCGTCTCGGCGAAAATGCCTTCGCTTTCGGCGAGCAGCTTGATGCCGTCTACGATCTCCTGGTCGTCGGACGCGACACCATAGCCTCCCGACTCCTCCATGACCTTCAGGGCATAGTAGCCGTCAGCGGGATTGCCGATGGCGAGCGACTTGGCGATCGTGTTCGGCCGGACCGGGCGGATGTTGGTGGTACCGGCTTCGTGCGCCGTGACAATGGGCGAGCAGCCGCGGGCCTGCGCGCCTGACATCTTCGTCTGCACGGAATCGATGAGCCACAGCTTGGCCATCTCCTGCAGACCTTTCCAGATCTTCACATACAGCGAACCGGAGGCCATCGGCACGACGACATGCTCCGGCGCCCGCCAGCCGAGTTGCTCGGCGACCTCGTATCCAAGCGTCTTGCTGCCTTCGGCGTAGTAGGGACGCATGTTGATGTTGACGAAGGCCCAGGGGTACTTGTCGGCCAGTTCGGAACAGAGGCGGTTGACATCGTCGTAATTGCCATCGACGGCGACGAGCGTCGCGCCGTAGACGCTGGAGCCGACGATTTTCCCGCGCTCGAGGTCGCTGGGGATGAAGACGTACGCATCGAGTCCGGCCGACGCGGCGTGCGCCGAAACGCTGTTAGCGAGATTTCCCGTCGATGCGCACGCCAGCGTGTCGAACCCGAACTCGCGCGCCTTCGTAGCCGCGACCGTCACGACGCGGTCCTTGAAGGACCAGGTCGGGTTAGCGCAGTCGTTCTTGATCCAGAGATTCTTTAGACCCACGTGCTCGCCCAGATTCTTCGCCCGTATCAGCGGCGTGAAGCCAGCGTTGATATCGACCGCGTAGGCGGGGTCAGCGGGCAGCAGGTCGGCGTAACGCCAGACCGAATTGGGGCCGCGCTCGATCGTCTCTCGGGTGATGTTTCGGTGCATCGCTTCGTAGTCGTAGACGACTTCGAGCGGCCCGAAGCAGAACTCGCAGACGTGCAGCGGCTCAAGTGGATATTCGCGTCCGCACTCGCGACAGCGGAGTGCCTTGGTATAGGGCATCTTGGCGTACCTCCTGTTGGCTCCGCGCCGGCGCCCGGGCAGGCGAGGCGGAAGAGCGGGATGATTATCCCGGCAGGGCGCCCCGGCTCTCCCGGGGCAGAGGCATTGCCATGGTGTGGAGGGTCATCGTGCGGAGAGCGTAGCAAGCGCGGCGTCGACGGGTCAACCGGGGAGTGGAGGTTAGAGGTTGGAAGCGGGACGCGCTCAGGGGCGGATTGGTGCTCCGGTCGCGATTACGGTCGTGGCGAGTGCCTCGCGAGGCGCCGCTCGACCGCGCTGCGAGCGGCCGGCAGGGTGATGCTGCGCGACGCGAGGAGTTGGTACGCCGGGCCTTCGCCCATGGTGAGGATGGCCAGCAGCAGGTGCTCCGTGCCGACGTAGTGATGCCGCATGTTCCTCGCTACTTTCACCGCGCGGACGATGACATTCCGCAGCCGCGGGGTGAAGCTCACGTCGGAGGACCCACTCGTACCTGCGTCAGGGACGGCTGCGCGGATTTCGGCAGACAGCGCCGCGAGGTCGACGCCGAGGTCGACCAGCGCATGCGCACCGACGCAATCGGGGCGGCCCGCAAGGGCAACGAGCAGATGCTCCGTGCCGATGTGGTCGTCGTTCAGGCCGATGGCGGCCTCGCGGGCGGCGCCCATTACGGCGCGGGCGCGGCTGGTGAAGAGGTCGAAGCCGCGGAGGTCGCTCGGCCACAATGGCGCCAGGCGGCGCCGCGCCTGCGTTTGGCGCCGGTCTGAATCGGCGAGGAACCCGGAGAGGCGTCGCTCGGAGATTAACCACTTGCGTCCAAGCTGAAGGCCAGGAAGCGTGCCGTCCTGCAGGTGTTTGTATACGGTGTTCTTGTCGATGCCGAGGCGCCTGGCTACCCATTCCGGATCGCGGTAGTCGAGCCCTGGTGCCGAATCATGTTCAGCCATGTTAGACCACGTCTTTCCGCATTGAACATCGTTATTATTCTCCATCGTTCATACGATGTCAAGTGTCGTGTGGGCGGAGGCTGGCGCTGGCCGTCGTGGCTGGGCGACTCAGGCTGGCCGAAGGGTTTCGCCATGCGGCGGCGCTGGCGGCGGTGAGTCGCTCGTGAGCTCGATGATCTCGTACGCCGCCGTCAGATCGGCGTCTCGGCGTTCCAGCGCGGGACGGAATGACGCGAACTGGACGGCGTCCGCCTCGGCGAGCACGTTGCTCGCGAGGCGGGCAGGCCACGGATCGATACCGGCTCGCCGCATCTCGCGCTCCAATTCGCTGCGCGTCATGGCATACGCCGCGAAGCCGAAGCGCCCGCTCAGGTACCAGCGCACAGTCGCCGCCAGGCGAGCGTAATACTCATCAGGATCCGTGGCGGCCAGGCCCGACAACGCGAGCGCGTCGAGTGCAGTGCGTGCAGCCTCGTGCGGCGCGAGCGCTACAGAGACGGCGTATCTCCGTCCCATCGTGACTCTCTCGGCGGCGCGGCGATGCAGTCCGTATCCGGCGGCGGTCAACAGGGCGAACACGGCCACGAAGATCACTGGCGCCGCCGGCGAAGGCGCACCGCTGTCGAGACTCAGCTGCGGTTTGAGCGGGCGCAGGTCGGTGTCGTCCGCGGTGACTACTGAGCTGATCGTGACGGTGGTGGCTTCGGTTGCCACCGTGCCAGTCGACCCGGCTTGGGAGGCGTAGTCCAGCACCAGGGCCGGCACCGTGAACGTCCCGGTAGAGAAGGCGGTGAGCGTGTAGCTGAAAGTGGTCTGGCTACGATCCGCGGCTGAATCGGTCGTCGCCGGTGGCGCCTTCGAGACCAGCTCCAGCCCACCGAGGTTGGCGCCGAACCCGGGCGCCGTCACCGAGACCCCGGCGTCGTGCTCGACGGTGATGGTAAGCGTCAGTTGGTCACCGACCGTGGCCGTTGGCGGCGAGAGGGTAACACTGGGGGATGAGACGGCCGCGCCAGGCGCTTGCGCCGCGACGGGCAACGCTCGAAGCATCAGGGCCATGCAGATTGCGGCGATTACCACGGGCATAACCCGGTGGCAGACGTTCAATGCGTCGCGACGCGACGTCACCAAAGCTTGAACCATCCCAGCCAGCGGTGACGGTTCCGTACGGCCTTTGCCGGTCCGGAGTAATAGCCGGCCCTCCGCTTCGCGCGACGCTCGAAGTTTTGGACGACCGTCTGAGGGTGCCTGACCGCGCGGCCGCCCGTCGCTCGAGTGAACCTGCGCCTGGCGCGAGAAATGCCCAGCAGACGGTTGAGGCTCGGCTTGCGATAGCGAAACAGCTTCATGCGGCCTCCGGCGCCAGATCATGCGTGCCGCGGCGAATCCGCCTTCGACGATACGCCACGACAGCACGTCCTTACAAGGACGAGCCCGTCGCATCGAAGGAGGTGAATGGCACATGCGACAGCACACAGGGGTGCTCCCACGGGCTCTCCGTCAATCAGTGTGGATTAGGTTGAGGATCCTAAGCTGAAGGTCCGGTCGTTCCGGTAGCCGTATGCTCTCCGTTTGAGCACCTTCACGCGGTTGTGTTTGCCCTCGACCACGGCATTCGTGATCGGATAACGCCAGTAGGTGAGGATCTCGGTACGCCACCGGCGCAGCGTCCGTGCGGTGCGCACGAACGGGCGGATGTCGCTCGCTTCGGCGGCGTGGATCCATGCGGCCAGCGCCCGGTCGGCCGCGCCCTGCGTCTGTGCAGCGCGGACACGACGCCTCCTGAGCCGCGTCGTGCGCGACGACCTCGATCGCGTAATCGTCTTCGTGTGTCCCCAACACCACCAATCCTCCCAGCCCCAGGCGGACCGTGATAGCATCCGACAGCACCTGGCCTCCTCCCCGTGGCTGACGTTTTCTTTCAGCCGAAGGCACAGGAACCCCAGGTGCTTTCTGTTCACTCTCCTCCCCTGTATCCACACTCAAGAGCGTAGAACCCTCCTACGACCCTGCTTGACGCCGCGCGGCGCGGTCGCCTATGCTCCGCACACAACCGAATAGCAAGATGAGGTCGTGGCGAAGCCGGTGAGATGCCGGCGCTGTCCCGCAACTGTATCTCCCGCACGGGCGGGAGGAGCCAGGTCGACCGCCCCTCATCCACCACGCAGGCCTTCGAGGAAAGGGCGCGGGTCCGCACGAAACGTCCGGCCCCTGCCCTCAAGGCAGGGGTTTTCCGTTTACCGGTAGCCGCCACGAACCGAGAGAGGACGCACCGTGACCCACACCTGGACCCACCGGCTCTTCGCCCTCCTAGCCGTCGCCACGCTGCTGTTGGCGGCGTGCGCGAATGACAAGAACAGCTCTGCGACGAAGACCGTCAGCGCCGGACCGACGGCCATTCCCGTCACTGCCGCGCCCGCTTTCCCGGTCAGCGTCACGCGCAGCGACGGCAAGTCGCTTTCTGTGCCGCAGGTGCCGGCGCGGGTGGCCTCGCTCTCACCGGGCGCGACCGAGATCCTTTACGTCATCGGCGCCGAAGCCTCCCTCGTCGCCGTCGACAAGGATGCCGACTACCCCGATGCGGCCAAGAACTTCGCCACGAAGGTCGACGCGTTCAAACCGAACATCGAATCGATTGCGGCGCTCAAGCCCGATCTCGTCATCGTCGCATCCGATACCGGCGGGATCGTCGCCAAGCTCGACGAACTGAAGATCCCGGTCTACTACATCGACCTCAACAAGGACGTCCAGAACATCGACGACGTGTTCTCACAGATCATCCTGCTGGGGCGCGTCACCGGCAAGAGCGACAAGGCGCAATCCGTGGTCGCGGACCTCGGCGACCGACGCACCAAGGTCACGCTCGCCATCCGAGGCACCACCAGCCAGAACGCACCACGCGTCTACCACGAGCTCGACGACACGTTCTACAGCGCATCGACCGGGTCTTTCGTCGGCGACATCTACGCCACGCTGCACATGACCAATATCGCCGGCGACGGGCGCGGCGTCGCCTATCCGCAGCTGACGCAGGAAGCGATCATCGCCGCGAACCCGCAGCTGATCATCCTGGCCGACGAGGCCTTCGGAGTCTCGGTCGATTCGGTGGAGGCGCGCCCGGGCTGGTCAGTGATCGAGGCCGTGAAGAACAACAAGATCTTCGCCATCGACCCCAACATCATCAGCCGCCCCGGGCCGCGCATCATCGACGCACTCGAAATGTTGGCGAAAGACGCCTATCCGGATCTGGTGAAGTAGCGATGCAGCTCGCCCGTCCTCGCACCCGCGATCGCCTTGCGCCGGCACCGGAGCCCGCGCTGGTGACGTGGCGGACGCTCCTGCCCACGTACTCGCTCGCTGCCGTGGCGACGCTCGCCGTCGGACTCTTCGCCGTCAGCTGGGGGACGGTGCACATCGCGCCGCAGACGACGGCGGCGATCCTCATCGGTCACCTGCCCTTCGTCTCGACCGGCGCGCATAGCGCCACGACCGATGCGATCATCTGGCAGGTGCGCATGCCGCGCGTGCTCTTGGCCGGTCTCGTGGGCGGCACGCTGGCGTTCTCCGGCGCGGCGTACCAAGGCGTGCTCCGTAACCCGCTGGCCGAGCCCTACCTCATCGGCGTCGCTTCAGGAGCCGCCGTCGGCGCGACGCTGATCATCATTTCGCCGCTCTTCGTTGTTGCCTGGATTTTCAGCCCGCTGCCACCGGCGGCATTCGCCGGGGCGCTGATCGCTGTCGCCCTGGCGTACGGCCTGGCGCGCAGCGCTGGGCGCGTAGGCGCCACCTCATTGATCCTAAGTGGAGTCGCCGTCTCGTCGATGTGTACGTCGTTCGTGACGTACTTGATGTTGACGTACAACACGCGCACCCTGGCGATTCTCAACTGGCTGCTGGGCGGCTTCAATACCGCTTCCTGGCAGAAAATCGAGATAGGCGCGCCATACATGCTCATCGGCGGCGCGCTCATATTGCCGTTCGCCCGGCTGCTCAACATCATGCAGCTCGACGAAGACGACGCTCGCCAGCTCGGCGTTGATGTCGAACGGGTCAAGATCATCGTGCTCGCGCTGGCGTCACTGGCGACCGCGGCCGCGGTCTCCGTCAGTGGACTGATCGGCTTCGTCGGCCTGGTCGTGCCGCACGCCGTCCGCATGATCTGGGGCTCAGATTACCGACGGCTGCTGCCGCTCTCCGGCTTCTTCGGCGCGTGCTTCCTCATCCTCGCCGACGTCATCTCGCGCAGCATCAATCCCGGCTACGAGCTGCCCGTTGGTGTCGTCACCGCGCTTGTGGGCGCGCCGTTTTTCCTCTACTTGCTGCGGCGCCAGCAACAGCTATCGAGCGGACAAGTCTGATGCTCACCATACGCGACCTCCACGTCCGCTACGACCATCGAACCGTGCTCGACGCCGTGGACCTCGATGCCTTCCGCTCGCAGAACCTCGCCGTCATCGGACCGAACGGCTGCGGCAAGACAACATTGCTCCGCGCGATTACCGGCGTCGTGGCACCGGCGCGCGGGGATATCTGCATCGATGGGCAGCCGATCGCCGACCTGCGAGCCGCCGACCGGGCCAGCCGAATCGCCGTCGTGGCGCAGAACGCCGCCCTGCCTGACGGCTTCACCGCATTCGAGATCGCGCTCATGGGGCGTACTCCACACCTGCGCCTCCTGCAGTCGGAGAGCCGTCGCGATCTGCAGATAGTGCAGACCGCCATGCGCCGCACCGACTGCTGGCCCCTGCGTGAACGGCCCGTGCACCAGCTCTCCGGCGGCGAACGGCAGCGCGTCCTCATCGCCCGCGCGCTCGCTCAGGAGCCCGACCTGCTTCTGCTCGATGAGCCGACGTCACATCTCGACATCCAGCACCAGGTCGAGACCTTTCAGCTGCTGCGCGCGCTGTGCGACGAGCAGCGGCTCGCCGTCATCGCCGTCGTGCACGACCTCACGCTCGCGGCGATGTTCGCGGATCGCATGGTGCTTTTGCACGAAGGTCGCGCCGTCGCGCAGGGCGCCCCTAAGGACGTGCTGCGCTCTGAAGTTCTCGAGCGGGTCTACGGCATTCCGGTACGCGTGCTCGCCGATCCTGACACCGGCAGGCCGATCATCGTGCCGCGCGCGCCCGTGGCTCTCACCAGCGCACACCCGGAAGGAGCCGCCATATGAGCGACGACAGCGCGGGCACGAAAGGCGCCTCCCCGAAGACGCCACGCAGGGCGCTCGTCATCGTGAATACCGGCAACGGCAAGGGCAAGACCACGGCCGCGCTCGGCGTGCTCTTCCGCGCCTGGGGCCGCGGCTACCACGTCGTGATGCTGCAGTTCATCAAGAGCACCACCTCCAACTACGGCGAGACGAAGGCAGCGAAGAAGATCGGCATGGAGGTCGTGTCGCTCGGCGGCGGCTTCACGTGGCTCTCGAAGGACATCGAGAAGGACAAGGCGCTCGCCCGCGAGCTGTGGGACGAATGCAAAGCGAAGATCTCATCCGGCGACTACGATATCGTCGTGCTCGATGAGTTCACGTATCCGCTGACGTATGGCTGGCTCGCGACCGGCGAGGTCATCGATTTCCTCAAGACGCGCCCGCCGCGCACGCACGTCATCATCACCGGCCGCGACGCGCCTCAAGAACTCATCGACTACGCTGACCTTGTGACGGAAATGCGCGAGATCAAGCACCCGTTCCAGCAGGGCCTGAAGGCGCAGCCCGGGATCGAGTTTTGACCTCTGACGAAGACGTCTTCGTCACTGTGGCCGATATGATCGCGGCATGATCCCCGTCTACGACAGCGTCCGCTCGCGATCGTTTCCCATCGTCAACGTCACGATCATCCTGATCAACTTCATCGTCTTCTTCTACGAGATCGCGCTCAGCCAGCAGCAGCTCGGGCTACGCACGAGCGAGCTGGATCGGTTCATCTTCCATTGGGGCAACATCCCCGCCTGCACGTTCGACGCCCTAGGCCGAAACCTCGCCGAAGCCCGCAGCGCCACCTGCCTCCAGCAGCCGGACGCGCGCTGGACCATCCTCGCCGCAATGTTCATGCACGGAGGCTGGCTGCACATTCTGGGCAACATGCTGTTCCTGTGGATCTTCGGTGATAACGTCGAGGACGCGATGGGGCACGCGCGCTATGCCATCTTCTACCTGCTCGTTGGCACGCTTGCCGCGTTCGCGCACATGTTCGTCAACCCTCACGACCTGACCCCCGCGATCGGCGCCAGCGGCGCTATTGCGGGCGTCATGGGCGCGTACATCGTCCTGTTTCCGCGCGCGACCGTGGCGGTCATCATCCCCATCTTCTTCTTCATACCATTCCCGCTGCCGGCATTCGTGCTCATCGGATTCTGGTTCGTCGCCCAGATCTTCAGCGGGTTCGCCTCACTCGGCCCCAATGCCGTCGGCGCCGGCGGTGGCGTGGCGTACTTCGCCCATGTCGGCGGGTTCATCGCGGGCGCGGTACTCGTCAATCTCTTTGTCCTGGGG
>JALYKW010000047.1 GCA_030774575.1 Chloroflexota bacterium
GCAATCCCGAGCGCCTCGCCGCACTCCCCATTTTCCTGGACGAGTACAATGGGCACCGTCCACACACCGCCCTCGGAGGACTCTCTCCGATCATGCGGATCTGTCAATGACGTCCGTGGGAACTACACCTAGTTTCAGGAGGACGATCCCAGGCCAATCTAGTTCAGCGTCCGCATCCAAGCGACGATGGTACTAGCTCTTCTCGCCTGAGTACTAGCGTTCAGAGCGACCAGTTCGATCAATGCGCGCGCAACTGCGGCTTGGTCGAGCAGTGCTCCTCCGATGGGTATGGCTAACGGGAGCTGGTGCCCGAGGCGATGCGCAACGTACTTGACGTGCGGGCTATCCATCGTTCGAGATATCATGAGCTTCGGTTTGAGCCATGATTCGGCTTCAAACCAGTGGCGTCCCATCTCGGTCAGACGGTAGTTTGTCCCTGCAGCGCTTTCATACTTCTGCAGCAAACGAAGAGAACAGGCTGCCGATCCGTAATACGCGCCCTCACGAGGCACCATATCGAGGTATGCCGCTATTTCATCGGCGGTCGCGGTGTCCTGAACGCTCGCAAGTTGAGTAACCGAGAAGACCTTTCGCAGGTCGTTCGCTTGGGGGAACTCAACTGACCTGAAGATGAATGTGTCGCCTTCGCTCATGGTCGGTATCTCGCCTAGATCCATGCACCCTCCGTTTCTCGGACGGACACGTTATCAAGAAACGAAGGGCTAGAATAGCCGGATGGTCCAAGAACCGACATCGCTGGCAGACTGGGTTTCCGAGGTACGATCCGGCTTGGTGTGCTGCCGTTGCGGCAACTACGTCGGCACGCTCGGGACGAAGCGCTACCTGCCGCCTCCGTATCCGATCGGGCTTGACAGGCTCACGCCCGAAGACGAGGCGGGGGTGCTGGTCGGGTTCGAGGCGCACTTAATCGGGCGGATGCGCCAGGGGAACTTCCGCATCAGCCACCCACAGGTCGGAGGCCGCTGCTCGACGTTCCGAGAGTGGTCCGAGAGCGATCCGGACGACGGCGGGGAGAGCGTCGAGGGAAACTAAGGCGCTGTAGACGCGACCTCTCGGCGCATAAGAGTTCTCGGGAACGGCCCGCCCGAGGCTGGTTGTTCCGGGCGCCTCGGCTCCGGCGGGCCATGCGGCGCGTCAATATCCCACATAACGAGCCATAGAACGTGGCCGCGGAGCGTTGTAGAATGTAGCGAGGAGACGCATTTGAGCCCGCCCAAGGTCACGGACGACGCGCCGAGCCCCGCTGTGCGAGAGGTACGGATGGGCGAGCCGGAGTGCCCCCGCTGTCGCAAGAGCTTCACCGCCAGCTACTGGAGCGGCGGTGTGATGGTCCAGGCTCGCTGCCTGAGTTGCGACCTCAAATGGCCACTCCCGGATGTTGTCTAGCGGCCCCACGGCGGTTCCTGCCACGGGTTGGGCGAACAGACTGCCGTTCGGCAATAAGGATCACGCGCATATACAGAATGGACGCACGGACAAGATGGTGAAGACGAAAGAGAAGAAAGAAACCGGAGCAACCGAGAACGGCGTCGCGGAGCACGAGGGGCCGCCCGCAATCATTCCGGTCGCGCATATCAAGCCCGAAACGGAAGAGCCACTCGGAGAGACGCCCGATTCCGTCGAGTTGTATCTCAACGAGATCGCCCGCTACAAACTGCTTCGCCCGGATGAAGAAGTCTCGTTAGCGAAGGAGATCGAGAACGGGCGCATCCTGGACGAACTGAGCGATGCCTACATGGAAGAGCACATGAGCGCGCCGACGCTCGAGCAACTCATCGTACGGCTGCTGCAGGAGATCGATGAGGGGCTCCGCGTGCTGCGCCGATCGAAGGTGCTCAAAGGCTTCCCGCAGCGCGCGAGTTATGTCGATCAGCTCAACTTCCCGCTCTTGCGGGAGAGCATTCAGGACCGGATCGACGAAGAGGCGGAGGAGCGGATCGCCAGCAATACGAAGCGAAGCGTGGGCCAGCTGCGGCCGATGCTGATCACACTCGCCGTGGCGCAACGGATCTTCCCGGAAGCGGCATACAAAGCGCTGGGCGAAGCGCTCCAAATCGTGCACAACGGCACGATCCGGGCAACCGACCGCTCGCTTGCGGCGCGGCTGAAGGTGCTGGTACCGCGCGTGCAGTCGGCTCGCTATACGGCCCAGAAGGCCGAAGAGCACATGGTCAACGCGAACCTCCGCCTGGTGGTCAGCGTAGCCAAGAAGTACGCCGGGCGCGGCATGCCGCTGATGGACCTGATCCAGGAAGGCAACGGCGGCCTCATGCGCGCCGTCGAAAAATTCGAGCACCGGCGGGGCTTCCGCTTCAGTACGTACGCCACCTGGTGGATCCGGCAGGCTGTCGGCCGCGCCATCGCGGACAAGGGGCGGACGATCCGGCTGCCTATCCACATCACGGAACTGATCTCGAAGTACTCTCAGGCGCGGGAGCGGCTCTTTCAGCGACTCGGCCGCGAACCGAAGACTACTGAGCTATCAAAGATGATGGGGATGCCGCCTGACAAGGTGCGGGAGGCGGCGCGCGCCCTGCGCCAGTCGGTGGTGTCACTGGAGACTCCCGTCGGCGAAGAAGAAGAGGGCACGCTCGGGAGCGTGCTCGAAGACGTAATGGCCCCTTCGCCGGAGGAAGAGGCCGGCAGGCAACTGCTCCGTGAGCGCGTCCGGAATGCGCTGGACGTGTTGACCCCTCGCGAGCGCACCGTGATCGAACTTCGGTTCGGAATCAAGGACGGGAGGCCGCGCACGCTGGACATCGTGGGCAATGAGCTTGGGGTTACGCGCGAGCGCGCTCGCCAGATCGAGGCTCAGGCGCTCGAAAAGCTGCGGCGCTCCAACGGCAACCTGCGCGGCGAGGGCGACTTCTAGCCAGGACCGGTCGTTGACGCAGTCACGTCGCCATTCCTGATCGCGCGGAAGATGGTTCATTCATACCTGACCGCGGTGCGTCGCAGGGGCTAAGCTACTGCCGGTGCAGGCCATGCTTGACAGAACATTTGTGCACGTCAGCAGCCTGCGGATCATATAATTGCGGCGTCGCCGGACGGGCCTCGCCGCAACTCCAGATACTTCCCGTAGCGCGGCGCCGGAGGCCCGGGAGAAAAGCCAGCATGGTACTCGGTAAGCTGCAAATTCTCGGCGTGCCTATCGATGAGGACGAGTTCGCCGATGCCGGACGAGCGTCGGACGGTGCGCCGTTGACCTTCCCCCAGATGCTCGAAGACAACCGGCGTACCTGGGGCGACAAGATTCAACTGCAAGAGAAGGTCGGTCCCCAGTGGCGCCGCCTGTCGTACGGTGATGTCTACCGCCGCAGCTGCGACCTCTCGGCAGGGCTGGTGGCGCTGGGACTCCACGCCGGCGACCGCGTCGCTCTTAGCGCGGAGAACAGCATCGACTGGGCGTGCTCGTATTACGCGATCGTTCTCGCTGGTGGCATAGCGGTGCCACTTTATTACGATCTGAGCGGCGAGGAGATCGCTGAGATGATCGAACGCTGTGAGGCAGACGTCGCGCTGGTGTCGCGCAAGGTGCTGGCAAAACTCGGCGCCGGGGTGCCGCGTCTGCGCTCGGTCATTGTGCTCGAGAGCACGGCCCGGCCGGATGCGCTTCCTCTCCAGGTGCGGGAAGCATCAGCTGCCGAGATTCTGTCGCTGGGCGAGCTGGCGTCGCGAGCGACACAGGAGAGCCGCGTACGGCTGGCCTCGACGGTCGTCCGCCCCGACGACGTCGCGTCAATCGTGTTCACGTCGGGTACGACGGGCGGCATGAAGGGCGTGACGCTGACCCACCGCAACTTCATGGCTAACATGCGCTCTATTCGCGCCTCGATCCCGTTCGCTGAACGCGATCGGCTGGTGATGGTGCTGCCGATGCATCACGCCTTCCCGTTCGTCGTCGGGATGGTGGTGGGCGCGGCGGTCGGCGCTGAGTTGACCTTTGAGAACGATTTGCGCCGAATACGCGACCGCATGGCGGAAGTGAAACCGACGCTCTTCCTGGGTGTGCCGGCGCTGTTCGAGCTGATGTATCGAAACATCGTGCACGGGATCGAGACACAAGGGCGGCTCGAGAGTTTCGAGCGAGGCCTCCACATCGTCGATTCGACCAAGCAGCGGACGGGTATCAACATCGGCCGCATCGTGTTTCGCGAGCTGCACAAGCGGCTCGGCGGCAGCCTGCGGTTCATGGTCAGCGGCGGCGCGGCCTTGAACCCGCAGGTGGCCCGTGACTTCGCCCGGCTCGGCGTGCCGATCATCCAGGGCTGGGGCATGACCGAGGCATCACCGGTGTTGTCGGTGCAACCGTGGAGCCCGCGCAAGTTCTACATGTCCAACTACTACGAAGAACACCTCGGCACGGTGGGCATGGCGCTGAGCGGCGTCGAGATTGGGCTGATTGACGTTCCGGAGAAGGAGCTCTACGTCCACCTTCACGGTGAGGGGGAGCTGGTAGCACGGGGCGAGAATATTACGCCCGGCTACTGGAACTCGCCGGAAGCGACGGCCGCCATCAAGGTTGGCGAATGGCTGCGTACCGGCGATGTTGGACGGATCGATGATGAGGGGAATGTCTGGATCACCGGCCGTAGCAAGTTCGTGATCGTGCTTGATTCGGGCGAGAAGGTTCACCCGGACGAAGTCGAAGAGAAGATCGCGCGGAGCGCCGCCATCTCCGACGTGGTGGTCATCGGGCGCCGGGTACGGGGTAAGACCCAGGCGTGGGCCGTGGTGTATCCGAACCGAGATGAGATCCTCGAGCGCCTGGGGATTGAGACAGAGAGCGAAGAGGTGATCCGACGGCTGATTGCCGCTGAGATCGATGCGCATGAGCATGACATCGCCCCCTACAAGCACGTGGCGGACTTCATGCTGACCGACATGCCGCTGCCCAAGACGGCGCTGCGGAAGGTAGCTCGGGGCCAGATCGCGGACAGCTACGACTTTGAGCTATCGCGCTGGGAGGAATCCTGGCGGGAGTACGTCGAGGGCTCGGAGGCACCGGTGTCGGACGACTCCGAGGAGGCACTCACCGCATAGCGCCGTGCGTTCGCCGACGAGTTCCACTGCTGCGCGTCGAGGCACCGTCCGGGCGGAGGCCCTGCTGATCGACGGCTCTCCGCGGCAGCCTGCCCGATGATTGACAAGCTCTTGACGCCGTTGTGCGTTGGGCCGCTGTGGCCCGTCGCGCCGCGCGGCCGCGCTATCGGATGCTTCGCTATCGGAGATGCTTCTCGATAGCCGCGCGCCGGCGCGCGGTCCTCGGTCGTCTACTACGGCTGCTGCTCCGGGGCGCGTCGGGGCTTCGCTGCGAGCATTGATGCGAGCGCGCGCCAGCCTTCGACGATGGCGACCGCGGACATCGTGAGGATGATCGGCAGCACCGGCAGGTGGTAGCGAGGCTCGCCGAAAAAGACGATGTGCGCCGCCGTCCAGAACGCGAGGATCAGCCACAGCACCAGACGCTCATCGCGCAGCGAGAACGTCAATGGCACCGCCACGAACGCAAGGATCAGCGCCAGGTAGGCGACGACATCGGCGAGGTCCATCAGATGCTGGCTCGTCGTGGCGGATCCCCAGATTGGCGTGCGGTTCACCGTCGAGGCCCAGATGATCGCATCGGAATCGGTGGTGTAGAGGAAGAACACTTTCTTCACGGACAGCCGTACTTCATCGATTGGGTGGTGCACGGCGAAGTCGATTGACCGCCGGATCGCGAGCGAATCGCTCGGCAACGCACCAGTGTTCGGGTCGCTAGCCGCCCAGAGGTCGCTCGGGAGCGTATAACGCCCTGTCGAGTACGGCGCGTGTCCGATCCGGAGGTTGTAGGCGAGGTTCTCCGAGAGCAGCGTCAGCTTGTCCGTGCGCACGCTGTTCCATACCGCGACCGGCACCACCCACAGGCAGACACCGGCGAGCGCGATGGCGACGGGCTTCAGCACGGCGCTCTTGGGTTCCGCGCGCATCAGCCAGTATGTCGCAGCGGCTCCGAGCACGACGATGGCGGGCGGCCGGATGATCGTGGCATAGCCGAGTGCAAGTCCGAAAGCGAGCGCCTGCAAACGAGCCGGCCGCGGCCCGGCGTAGACGAGGAGCACCGTGGCCATAAGGAAGGGCAGCGTGAAGACGGTGTCGGAGTAGAGAACGGACGACCAGAAGATGTTCGCTGGATAGACAGCGAAGAGCGCCGTGGCAACGAGAGCCACCGTCCCGTTAAAGAGCCGTCGGGCGAGCAGGAAGACGAGCGGAATCATCAACGTGCCGTAGACGACATTCAGCACCTTTCCCGCCGTGAGGCTCGCTCCAAACAATTTGAATACGACCCCCAGCGTGAGGGAGTACCCGGGCGGCCACAGCACCGCCTGCGCGCCGTCGGGCCCAGGCACGTTGCCGGCGGGTTGCACGATGCGCGTCGTCATCCCGTAGCCCTCAGCGAGATTCTTCGCCGTGACGAAGTACCACTGCATGTCGACGTTTTCGACGAGCCCCGTGTGGACCGAGAGCACCCAGCCGAGGCGCAGCGCGAAGGCGAGCGCGACGACCACACTCAGCCAACGCGCCTCCGTGGTACGCGCGAATTCACGGACGGCGTCGATCACAGCGGATGCATCGTGCGGACTGATGTCAGCGTCATATCTCTCCGAAGGCGGGGTACGGCTATTGTATCTCGCCACGAAGTAGAGTCCCCGTACCCGGTGTAGTCATCGGTCAACTGGATAGGTATGGGCCACGGCATCATGCTCGCGGAAACAGGATCAGTGTTGCAAGACGGATAGCGAGCACGATGTCAGCGATTTCCACTACTTGACGGGACGTGCCCCATCGCGGGCGAATTCTCACGTGTTTGATGCTCCGGGACCCCAACCCTGCGACGCTCGCCACTGATACGGCCGGCCGAGAATCCGATCAGATTGCGGGTAGGCCCTCCCCAAGACTCTAAGCACGGTCGGGGCTATCCTCTCCTCACCGATTAACGCTTCCGCAGGAGAGAACCGCCATGATTGACTTCACACTTTCACCTGAAATCAAAGAGCTGCGCCGGCGGGCGAAGGAGTTCGTCGACAAGGAGGTAATCCCGAACGAAGACGTGCTCTCGGAGCACGGTCCCCGCGCCGATGCGCTGATGCAGGACCTCCAGTCGCTGACGAAGACCATGGGCATGTGGGCGATGTTCATCGGGCCGGAGGCGGGCGGCACAGGCACAGGCTTCCTGCCGTATGCCTTCGTGAACGAGATCCTCGGCCGCAGCCCGTACGCTCCGCGCGCGTTCGGCTCGGCGGCGCCCGACACCGGCAACGCCGAGATTCTCCACCAGTTCGGCACCGAAGAGCAGAAAGAGCGGTGGATGAAGCCGCTCATCGCCGGCGAGATCCGCTCGTGCTTCTCGATGACGGAGCCGGAGGTGTCGGGCGCTGACCCGACGGGGCTGCGCACGCGCGCCGTGCGAGACGGCGACGAATGGGTGATCAACGGCCACAAGTGGTTTACCAGCGGCGCCATCGGCGCGAGCTTTGCGATCGTGATGGCGGTGACGGACCCCGAGGCCGAGGCGCACAGCCGGATGAGCCAGATCATCGTGCCCACCGACACCCCCGGATTCAACATCATCCGCCCCGTGCCGGTGATGGGCGAGACGGACGGCGCGCACTGCGAGATCCGCTACGAGGACGTGCGCGTGCCCGTCACCAACGTGCTGGGCGGAGTCGGCGACGGCTTCCGCATCGCGCAGAAGCGGCTGGGGCCCGGCCGCATCCATCACTGCATGCGATGGCTGGGCCAGATGCAGCGGGCGTTCGAGATCATGTGCCGCTACTCGCTGCAGCGCGAGGTATTCGGCGGGCCGCTCGCCGAGAAGCAGACGGTCCAGAATTGGATCGCGGACTCGGCGGCCGAGATCCAGGCATGCCGGCTACTCACCATGCACGCGGCGCACAAGATCGATAGCGGCGACGAAGCGCGGGTCGAGATCTCGATCATCAAGTTCTTCGGCGCGAAGGTACTGCACGACGTCATCGACCGGGCGATCCAGACGCACGGCGCGCGTGGGGTCTCCGGCGACACGCCGCTGGAGAGCATGTACCGGAACGCCCGCGCCGCCCGCATCTACGACGGCCCCGACGAGGTTCACCGTATGGTCGTCGCCCGCCGCATCCTCCGCGAGTTCAAGAACGGCGGCACGTACGAGTTCGAGTAAGGCCTGAGGGGCAGCCCTCATTGAGGCAATAGCTCCCCGACGCCTATACTGCACCCACAGGCGATGACGGAGACGAGTACGCCGCCTGCGCCGCAAAGCGAGTCCGGGCTTGGTGCGAGCCGGACGCGGACGCATCGGCAGAAGATCGCTCCTGAGCCGGCGAGCTGAACCGCCGAGAGGCACAGTAAGCGCGCCCGGAAGCCCCCGTTAGCAGGGCAGGGCGTGATAGCGCCCGAAAAACGAAGTGGGTCCGCCTGTGGCGGACCAACAAGGGTGGTACCGCGGGCGTCGATGGAATTCGGCCCGTCCCTTCATGAGGGGCGGGCTTTCGTGTTGTCCGCCGCGCCGAGAGCAGGAGCAGCCGCGATGCCGCAGATGAAGCCCGTCCCCACCCGCCCCTCCTTCGTCGAGATGGAGAAGCGCACGCTCCAGTGGTGGCGCGATCAGCAGATGATCGACCGCTACATCCATCGCAACGACGCCTCCGAGCGGCGCTGGTCGTTCATCGATGGCCCGATCACCGCGAATAACCCGATGGGCGTGCACCACGCCTGGGGGCGCACGTACAAGGACCTCTTCCAGCGCTTCCACACCATGCTCGGAGAAAAGCAGCGCTACCAGAACGGCTTCGACTGCCAGGGGCTGTGGATCGAGGTGGAGGTCGAGAAGGAGCACGGCTTCACGTCAAAGAAGGACATCCTCGAGCACGGCATCGACAAGTTCGTGCAGGAATGCAAGGACCGCGTGCAGCGCTTCGCCGCGATACAGACGGAGCAGTCGATCCGCCTCGGCTACTGGATGGACTGGGACAACTCGTACTACACCAACTCCGACGAGAACAACTACACCATCTGGCTGTTCCTCAAGTGCTGTTTCGAGCGCGGCTGGGTGTACAAGGGCCACGACACTATGCCGTGGTGCCCTCGATGCGCTACCGGCCTCTCGGAGCACGAGATCGTCACCGAGGGCTACCGCGAGGTGACGCACACCAGCGTCTACTTCAAGCTGCCGCTGCTCGAGCGCCCCGGCGAGTCGCTGCTGGTCTGGACGACGACGCCGTGGACGCTGCCGGGCAACGTGGCCGCGGCCGTGCATCCCGAGCTGACGTATCTCAAGGTGCGGCAGCAGGACGAAGGCGCGACCGAGGTGCTGTACGTCTCGAAGGGGGCGGCGAAAGCAGCTCTGAAGGGCGAGCACGAAGTTCTGGGCGAGGTGAAGGGCGCGGAGCTCGTCGGGCTGACGTATCGCGGCGTGTTCGATGAGCTGCCGGTGGCCCGCGGCATCGAGCACCGAGTGATCGCGTGGGATGAGGTGTCTGACGAAGAAGGCACCGGCATCGTCCACATCGCCCCCGGCTGCGGAAAGGAAGACTTCGCGCTCAGCAAGGAGTTCGGCCTGGCCGTGATCGCGCCGGTCGACGACGAGGGCGTGTACGTCGACGGCTTCGGTCCGCTCACGGACACGGCGGTCACGGAAAACGCCACGCGCGACGCCATCTTCGACTCGTTGCGGCAGAAGAGGCTGATGTACCGCACGCAGCAATACGCGCACCGCTACCCGCACTGCTGGCGCTGCGGCACGGAGCTGATCTTCCGGCTGGTGGACGAGTGGTTCATCAGTATGGACGAGCTGCGCCACCAGACCGCGGAGGTGACGAAGCAGATCCGCTGGATCCCCGACTTCGGCCTTTCGCGCGAGCTGGACTGGCTGAAGAACATGGACGACTGGATGATCTCGAAGAAGCGCTATTACGGACTGGCGCTGCCGATCTACGACTGCGAGGCATGCGGCAGCTTCGAGATCATCGGCAGCGAAGAGGAGCTGCATGAGCGCGCGGTCGAAGGCTGGGACGTGTTCGAAGGGCACTCGCCGCACAAGCCGTTCATCGATGCGGTGAAGATCGCCTGCAAGAAGTGCGGCGCCGTCGTCTCGCGCATCCCGGACGTCGGCAATCCCTGGCTCGATGCGGGCATCGTCCCATACGCGACGCTCGGCTACCGCCACGACCGCGCGTACTGGGAGCAGTGGTTCCCCGCCGACTTCATCACCGAGGCGTTCCCCGGCCAGTTCCGCAACTGGTTCTATTCGCTGCTGACGATGTCGACCGCGCTCGAGGACCGCCCGCCGTTCAAGACGGTGCTCGGCCACGCGATGGTGCGCGACGAGCACGGTGCGGAGATGCACAAGAGCGCGGGCAACGCGATCTGGTTCGAGGACGCCGCCGACAACATGGGCGTCGATGTCATGCGATGGCTGTTCATGCGCCAGAACCCGGCGAACAACGTCAACTTCGGCTATTCAGTGGCGGACGATGTGCGCCGCGGCATGTTTCTGACGCTGTGGAACACCTACGCGTTCTTTGTCACCTACGCCAACCTCGACGGATGGACGCCCGACCAAGCTACCCGCGACCTCGCGTACACCGAGCTGGACCGCTGGGTGCTGTCGGAGTTGCACCAGTTGATCCAGACCGAAACGGAGCGCCTGCACGACTTCGACGCAGCATCGGTGACGCGCCAGATCGAAGCATTCGTCGACGACCTCTCGAACTGGTACGTGCGACGCAGCCGCCGCCGCTTCTGGAAGTCAGAGAGTGACAGCGACAAGCTGGCGGCGTACGCGACGCTTTACGAGTGCCTCGTCACGCTGGCGAAGCTGCTGGCGCCGATCACGCCGTTCCTGGCCGAGCAGATGTACCAGAATCTGGAAGTCGGAAGCCGGAAGTCGGACGCTGGATCTGCGGTTGCAGACAGTGTGCATTTGACGGATTGGCCGGTGGCGAATCCGGGGCGCATCGACCGGGTATTGTCGGAGGAGACGCGGCTGGTGATGCGCGTGGCATCGCTCGGTCGCGCGGCGCGCGCAAAGGCGCAGTTGCGCGTGCGGCAGCCCGTGGCCGAGCTCTTCGTGAAGCTGCCGACGGCCGCGGAAGAGCAGGCGCTCGAGCGGCTCGCACCGCACCTTCTCGAGGAGCTGAACGCGAAGGCGCTCCGCGTCGTGCGAGACGAAACGGACTTCGTGCGCTTCGAGGTGAGGCCCAACCTCAAGCTGCTCGGCCAGAAGTACGGCCGCGAGGTGCAGGACATCGCCCGCGCGCTGCAGTCGATGCCAGAAGCCGAGCTGGCGCAGATCGCGCGCTCGGCATCGGCGGGCCAGCCGGTGGAAGTGGCAGGGAAGACGCTGGTGCCGGAAGAACTGCTCGTGAATGGCCGCGAGAAGGAAGGCTTCGCGTCGGCCGAAGAGAACGGCGCGATCGCCGTCGTCTCGACAGAGCTGACGCCGGAGCTGCTGCAAGAGGGGCTTGCGCGCGAGATCGTGCATCGCGTGCAAAATCTGCGCAAGGAGGCGGGCTTCGAGATCGCCGACCGCATCAAGCTCTATTACACCGGCGACGATGCCGTGGGCGATGTGATGCGCGGTTACGGCGCCTACATCGCGCAGGAGACGCTGGCGGTGGCGCTCTCGGACGACGCCCCCGAGCACGGCGTGCACAGCGATGCCGCATCGATCGATGGGCACGAGATCAGTTTGTCGGTCGTGCGCGTGTAGGTGGTCGTGCGGGAGGCGCCGTGCTGCGATACCATCAACCTGTTCCCGCGATCGGCCGTACGGCGGGCGCGGAGGAGGCTGCGATGGCGCTTGACAGCAAGACGGACACGAAACGGCTGCGCGAGGAGATCGAGCGGTGGGACTCCACGGCGATCAAGAAGGCGCTGGAGCGCGGCGGCGAACGCGAGCCGGAGTTCCACACGACATCGACGGAGACGCGGCGGCTGTACACGCCGATTGACGTCGAGCGCGACGACTACGACCGCGACGTTGGCTATCCGGGGGAGTATCCGTACACGCGCGGCGTGCAGGAGACGATGTACCGCGGCCGGCTGTGGACGATGCGCCAGTACGCGGGCTTTGGGACGGCGACGGAGTCGAACGAGCGCTTCAAGTTCCTGCTGAGCCAGGGACAGACGGGCCTGTCTGTCGCCTTCGACCTGCCGACCCAGATTGGCATGGACTCCGACGACCCGAACGCGGAGGCGGAGATCGGGCAGGTGGGCGTCGCAATCGATTCCCTGGCGGACATGGAGGACATGTTCGCGGGCATCCCGCTCGACCGGGTGAGCACGTCGATGACGATCAACGCGCCGGCGTCTGTGCTGGTGGCGATGTACATCGTGGTCGCGGAGAAGCAGGGCGTGCCGGCGGGCGACGTCATGGGGACGGCGCAGAACGACGTGCTCAAGGAGTACGTCGCGCGCGGCACGTACATCTATCCGCCGCGCGAGTCGCTGCGGCTGGCGGCGGACCTGATCACGTACTGCGCGCGTTACGCGCCGAAGTTCAACAGCATCAGCGTCAGCGGCTATCACATCCGCGACGCCGGATCGACGGCGGCGCAGGAGATCGGCTTCGCCTTCTCGAACGCGATCGCCTACCTCGAGGCGTGCCAGCGCTCCGGCGTGGACGTAGACGACGTGGCGCCGCGTATCTCGTGGATCTTCAACACGCACAACAACTTCTTCGAGGAGATCGCCAAGTATCGCGCGCTGCGCCGGATGTGGGCGCGCCTGCTGCGCGAGCGCTTCGAAGCGAAAGACCCCAACTCGTGGAAGCTGCGCACGCACGTGCAGACCGGCGGCGCGACGCTGACGGCGCAGCAGCCTGAGAACAACATCGTGCGGGCATCGATACAGACGCTGGCGACGGTGCTGGGCGGCGTGCAGTCGCTGGCGCTGTCGTGCTACGACGAGGCGCTGGCGATCCCGACCGAGGAGGCGCAGCGCATCGCCCTGCGGACGCAGCAGATCGTGGCGTACGAGAGCGGCGTCACGGACACGGTCGACCCCTTCGGCGGCTCGTACTACGTCGAGGCGCTGACGGACGAGATCGAGAAGAAGGCGCAGGAGTACATCGACCGCGTCGAAGACATGGGCGGGTCGGTGGCGGCGATCGAGTCGGGCTACATGCAGAGCGAGATCCAGGAAGCGGCGGTGCGGCAGCAGCAGGAGATCGAGTCGGGCGAGCGCGTGGTGGTGGGCGTCAACCGCTTCCGCAGCGACGAAGAGCCGGAGCCGACGATCTTCCGTGTGAACATGGAGCTGGCGCGTGGGCAGATGGACCGGCTGCGCCGCGTGCGTGCGACGCGCGACGGTGCGGCGGCTGGGGCGGCGCTATCGCGGCTGGGCGAGGCGGCGAAGGGCAGCGACAACCTCATGCCGGCGATCATCGATGCGGTGCGCGCGTACGCCACCCTAGGGGAGATCTGCGGCGAACTGCGCGAGGCGTGGGGGGAGTACCGGGCGCCGACGGTCGTCTAGTGACTGGTGACTGGTCGCTGGTCGCTGGTCGCTGGTGACGGTACTGAGTGGCCCGTGCCAACGAGAAGCCAGTCTGTAGCGCGAGGGTGCAAGTCGAAGGAAAAACGCAGGTAGCGGCTAGGGAAAATCGCGGGCTCCCTCGTTAGACTGCCCGCAGGATGAGAGCAGGAGACCCGAGCCGCGCCAGATGGAGACGCCGCGGACGGCCGCGGTATGCGGGCGCGCTGACGCCGCGCCAACAAGATGTCTTCGAACTCCTCGCCACAGGTCTCACGAACGAAGAGATCGCGCAGCAGCTTGGCATTACCCCCTACGGCGTCAAATACCACGTCGCGGAGATCCTGCTACGCCTTGGCGTCGAGAACCGGTACGAGGCGGCTTCGCTCCACCTGCGCACCGAGAGCAACGGCAGGCTCGCCGCATGGGCGCCCGTCATCTTCTTGCGCAAGCTGCCGTTCGCATGGCTTCCCAAGGCCGCGGCTGGCGCGGTGCTGACCGCCACCGCGGCCGGCATCGCGCTGCTCGCCTGGGGCGTGCTGTCAACATCGACGGACGCGGGGACCACGACTCTCCACGGCGAGTCTTCGACTGGCTGCGGCGTTGAGCGGAGCGGCGGCGACCCGCCGTCCTGTGCCCCGGGCGTGGCGCAGGCGGCTCCCGGGGCAGGCGGGATCAGCGCGATCAGCGCCGGCCCAGACCACACCTGCGCGGTGAAGGACGGCGGCGCCTGGTGCTGGGGACTCAACAGCGAAGGCCAGCTCGGCAACAACAGCAAGAACGACAGCGACGCGCCAGCGTCGGTGCCGGAGCTGGAGAGCGGCGTCAGCGCGATCAGCGTGGGCTGGCGCCACACGTGCGCGCTGAAGGATGGCGGCGTCTGGTGCTGGGGCCTCAACTCCCACGGCCAGCTGGGCGACAACAGCACAACGGAGAGCCACGTGCCGGTGGCGGTGTCGGGGCTGGAAAGCGGAGTGACCGCGATCAGCACGGGCTACTACCACACTTGCGTGCTGAAGGGCGGTGGCGTCTCGTGCTGGGGCCTCAACGACCACGGCCAGCTCGGCAACGACCGCACGACGGAGAGCCACGTGCCAGTGGCGGTGTCGGGGATGGGAAGCGGCGTCAGCGCGATCAGCGCGAGTGAGTCCCACACCTGCGCGCTGAAGGACAGCGGCGTCTGGTGCTGGGGCGACAACGGCGACGGTCAGCTCGGCAACAACCGCGGAACGGACAGCCCCGTGCCCGTGGCGGTGGCGGGACTCGCGAGCGGCGTCACCGCGGTCAGCGCGAGCCTGTCCGTCACCTGTGCGGTGAAGGACGGCGGCGCCTGGTGTTGGGGCACGAACGAATTCGGCCAGCTCGGGGACGGTACAGCCTGTCCGCCGCAGAACCGCCTCTGTAGTAGCCCCGCGCCGGTGGCGGTGTCGGGGCTGGCGAGCGGCGTCACCGCGATCAGCGCGGGCGCGTACGGCGCGTGCGGGCTGAAGGACGGCGGCGTCTGGTGCTGGGGCATGAACGAGAGCGGCGAGCTTGGGGTTGGTACAGCCTGTCCGGAGGGGAACTTTCCATGTAATAGCATCGTACCCGTGGCGGTGCCGGGGCTGGCGAGCGGGGTCAGCGCGATCAGCGGTACCTGCGCGCTGAAGGGTGACCGCGTCTGGTGCTGGGGCGGCGGCCAGCTCGCGCCGGCGCCAGTCCCATTCGAGGGCGACGTCGCAGATACGACCGACGTCACGCCGCTGTCACCGCAGACCGCGACTGCCGGCCTCCCGGCCGGCAGCGTCAGCGCGATCAGCGCGGGCGGATTCCACACCTGCGCGTTGAAGGACGGCGGCGTCTGGTGCTGGGGAGAACTCGGCGCCGGCGAGCCCGGCAACAACGAAAGCGCGACGGACCGCCTCGTGCCGGTCGCGGTGTCGGGGCTGGCGAGCGGCGTCAGCGCGATCGACGGATTCTGCGCGGTGAAGGACGGCGGCGCCTGGTGCCAACTCGTCGCCGGCCCGGACAGCACAGCGGACAGCCGCGTGCCGGTGCCGCTGTCGGGGCTGGCGAGCGGCGTAAGCGTGATCAGCGGTAGCTGCGCCATTAAGGACGGCGGCGCGTGGTGCTGGGGCGACGGTGGGTTCGGCCAGCTCGGGAACGACAGCACGGCGAACAGCGACGTGCCAGTGGCGGTGTCGGGACTGGCGAGCGGCGTCAGCGCGATCAGCTCGGGTGGGTACTCCACCTGCGCGCTGAAGGACGGCGGCGTCTGGTGCTGGGGCCTCTCTGGCAACGGGCGGCTCGGCAGCGACCGCACGGCGGACAGCCCCGTGCCGGTGGCGGTGTCGGGGCTGGCGAGCGGCGTCAGCGCGATCAGTGGGGGCGGCGGCCACTACTGCGCCCTGATGGAGGGCGGCGTCTGGTGCTGGGGCTACAACCGCTTCGGCCAGCTCGGCCAGCTCGGCAACGACAGCAATAGGGACAGCCTCGTGCCGGTCGGCCAGCTCGGCAACGAGGGCAAGGACAGCCCCGTGCCGCTGGCGGTTCCGGGGCTCGCGACCGGCGTCAGCGCGATCAGCGCGGGCAACCATCATACCTGTGCGCTGAAGCATGGCGGCATCTGGTGCTGGGGCGAAAACGTCGCCGGTGGGCTCGGCGACGGCGCCGATACGGACAGCCCCGCGCCGGTGGCCGTTTCGGGGCTGCCGAGCGGCGTCAGCGCGATCAGCGCAGGTGCGTACCACACATGCGCACTGACGGACAACGGCGTCTGGTGTTGGGGCATGAACAGCGACGGCCAGCTCGGCAACGGCACGACGACTGGGCCTGAGGTGTGCGGGCCCTTTGCATGCAGTACGGCGCCGGTGCCGGTGATTGGGCTGGCGAGCGGCGTCAGCGGAGAGGAGCCTGCCAGCAAATCGCTGCCAACGAAGACCGCGACTGACTCTGACCATCGCGCATGGTACATGCTCGCCGGGACTGCGGCGGCGGCGCTGGCGATCGTCGCTGCGGGCATGTGGGCGGTGCGGCGACGGCGCAGGTCACGCACAGGTGTGGACGACCTCGACCTCTGGCGCAAGCCGGGCGCTTGACGACCGGCAGTGGCCGCACCGGACGCCGGCGGGAGCCACGTTATCCTTGAACACGCCGGCGCTGCGGTTCAAACTGATCGACAAGAAGGCGACATAGTTACTGCCACATGGGTGTCAGTAGGGGCATTGACTCGCCCCAGCAAGCGATCGAGAATCGAGGGTGTCGGTGCGATCGCGTGCCGATTCTCCATCTCAGCGCGGATCACACAGTGAAGGAGCAAGTGATATGGCGAAGGTGAAGGCGATTCCAGAGGGATACCACAGCGTGACGCCGTACCTGTACATCAAGGGCGCGGCGAAGGCGATCGAGTTCTACGCGAAGGCGTTCGGCGCGAAGGAGCGTGTGCGCATGGACGGCCCTGACGGCAGCATCGGGCATGCCGAGATCGAGGTCGGGGACTCCGTGATCATGCTGGCCGACGCGCCCGACCGCGCGGCCGACGCGCGCAACGGCGTGACCAGCTCGATCGTGCTGTACGTGGAAGACGCGGACTCCGTCTTCAAGCGCGCGATGGGCGCGGGCGCGAGCGAAGTGCAGCCGATGGAGGACAAGTTCTACGGGGACCGGATGGGCACGGTGAAGGACCCCTTCGGGCACGAGTGGTCGATCGGCACGCACATCGAAGACGTCACGCCGGAGGAGATGAAGCGGCGGATGGCGGCGCTGCCCCCGATGCAGCCACAGCCGGCGTAAGTCGCCTCGGTGACAACAGCGGTTATACGACTCGACGAGTCACAGATCGACGAAGGCGCGGCCCTGCTCGGCCGCG
>JALYKW010000048.1 GCA_030774575.1 Chloroflexota bacterium
GCACGCAGGCGATCGAGGAGCTGTTTCACGCGATGGAGCTCGGGTATATGGCGCTGCCATCAGATGCTCGCCGCGCCGGCGGGCGCGTCCGGGACGGCGTCGGCGAATACTATCGCCAGATGATGGCCATGACGCGCACGATCGAACAGAACGGCGCCGGCAACTGGGTCGCGAAGTATGTCGACGGTGGCAAGCCCGACCACTTCGCCCACGCTGAGATCTACTCCATGCGGGCTGCGATCCGCGGACGCAAAACGACGTTCGAGTGGCTCTAGGGATCCGCGCAGAGGAATCTCAGACCGTGGACATGGCGCCTTCAGGTGTCCGGCTCATGCCGATTCGCGCTGCTCATCGAACCCTTGCGTTACCGTCGGTAGCGCCTGGATATACGGCCGGACGATGTCTCTCATCCTTTTGGTTTCCCCGAACGCCCACTCGATCATCGGCGCAAGCACAGCATCGTCGTCCATCGCGGTCAGGGGATGGCGATCGTAGTAGAAGGAAGCAGCATGTGGAGCGCTTTGGAGTTGACGACAAAGTGCGAAGTCATCAGCCGCGCGGGGTCCGCTCCCGTCGTTAGGGCACCAGGTCGCGAAGATGAACTTCGAGTGCCGAAGCCAGCTTGTCTAGATTCACCAGCGACACGTTCCGCTCGCCTCGTTCGGCGGAGCTGACGTAGGTTCGGTGCAGACCGGCTCGGAACGCCAACTCTTCTTGAGAGAGACCACGCTCCACACGCAGGGAGCGGAGCTTCCGACCGAAGCGAACACGGACGTCTGGGACCGCGCGGCGAGCCATTGGTGAACGCTCGCTTGGCGCATACAATACGTCTACAGACTATAAGTCTCACGACACCCGGCGTCGCTCGAGAATCGCCGTGCTTAGGCAGAGACTGGGTGGTCATCCCTGCGGACGACGACGGCGTCGGCCTTTGCCCCGTCGAAGGTTCCGATGAGGCGGCAGTCGGCTTCGCTGCAAGGCGAGTACGGGACGACGCGAGTGATCCTTGAGATCGACGTGGATATGACGCGAGCGATCGAGATCGGCGTGCCGTATCCAGACGGGGTTCGACCCGCCGCCGGCGGACCCGCGTGTCGCGCATTAAGCGTCGAAGCAGCAGCCACGTAGGAGGACAGAACCATGCAGGACCGGGAGGTAATCACGAGCAAAGGCAGCGTCGAGACGACGATGACGCAGGTCGGCAACCTCGTCGACTTGGTGCTGAAACTTCCGGAGATCCAGCGCGGCTACGTCTGGAATCGGCCGCAAGTACGCGACTTGCTTGACTCGCTCTATCGCGGCTACCCCGTCGGTACGGTGCTGCTGTGGCAGACCGAGGAGACACCCGAAACGCGCAAGTTCGCGGCACGGGACGTGGGCGACGAGACGCTTGGCGGCGGGCAGTTTCTGCTCGACGGCCAGCAGCGGCTCACATCGCTGCGACGCGTCATGCACCCCAGCGATGACGACCGGCCGGTCGTCGACATTCGCTTCAACTTCGAGACGGAGGAGTTTCAAGTCGCTAACGCAACAACGAAGAAGGCTCCCTGGCTCAGCGTCACCAAGATCTTCCAAGACGGCCCAATCGCGGTCGCAAACGAACAGGCGCTGCTCACGCGCACCGACGCACAGGAACTGCTTACGCGGATCGACCGAGTACACAGCATCCGAAAATACCAAGTGCCCGTTCACGTCCTCAAAGGGTTCGACTACGAGCAGGTCACCGACATCTTCGTGCGCGTAAACTCGAAGGGAACTCGTCTGCGCGAGGCGGAGCTGGCAATCGCCCGCCTCGCGTTCCGGCTGCCCGGCATGGTGACGAAGGAGGTCGGCGCCTTCGAGGACAAGCTGGAGGGGCGCAACTACGACGTGGAGTTGCGGTTCCTCGTTCGGTGCCTTACAGCGGTCGCCACGGGGCAAAGCCGCTACCCACGGCTGGCGACGACGAGCGAGGACGAGCTGAGGAAGGCATGGCCGAGGACGCAGAAGGCGGTCGAGCACTTCATCAACCTCCTCACGAACAATCTGGGCGTTGAGTCCTCCGACTGGCTACCGTCGATTAACGCGATCGTCGTTCCGGTCGCGTATCTGGCTCGGACGAACGTAAAGAACGCCGATACCAAGGGGATGCTTCGCTGGTTTGTGCTGGCCTCGATCTGGCAGCGGTACGGCGGTTCCGCAGAGACGACGATGGATCAGGATCTGAGGGCGCTCAACGAGCCAGACGCGTTCGCGCTGCTCACCCATGACCTGCGCCAATCGGTCGGCCGGCTGGAAGTGAGCGCGGAGGACCTCGATGACGCAGGCGTGCGCAGCGCATTTTTGCTCGGCATGTATCTCGCATGCCGGCACCAGAGTGCGACGGACTGGTTCTATAACGTCAAGCTCAGCTCGACGAATCTCGGCACAGACCACTCGCTCGAACTGCATCACGTGTTCCCACGCGCCTTGGTGAAGGACCATTACCCGAGGCAGGACGTGAACGAGCTGGCCAACATGGCCTTCTTGTCCAAGAAGCCCAACATCGAAATCGGCATGACCACGCCCGGTGATTATCTGGAGGCAATCCCCGAAGATCGCTTGCGGCAGCAGTTCATTCCGATGGACCGCGGTCTTTGGAGCGTCGACCGGTTCCAAGATTTCCTCGCCGCCCGCCGTACACTGGTAGCGGATGGGATTAACGAGTTTCTGCGGTCGCTGGAGTAAGGTGAGCGTGCGGCTGTGGGACGTGCGGTGGCAGGAACAGTAGATGCCGCGCTGGTGTGCGGACAATAGGGAGGGCACGTGGGCAGAACAAGGTATCCGAATAGCCCCGGGAAACTGTCACAGGAGTGGCTGACGCAGGCACTGCGAGGGAGCGGCGCGATCGATGGCTCATGCGTCACGTCGTTCGACACCAAGATCATCGGCGAAGGCACGGGTTTTATGGGCCAGCTCGCGCAGCTTTCGCTCCACTACGATCGCCCCGAGCCCGATGCACCGCGATCAGTCATCGCGAAATTCCCGGCGGCTGCGCAGGAGAACCGCGACGTTGCGATGTACTTCCACTTCTATGAGCGCGAAGTGGGCTTCTACCAGCACATCGGCGGCAAGATGGAGCTACGCACGCCGCGCTGCTACTTCAACGCCTTCGACCCGTCGAACGGCGACTTCGTCCTGCTGCTCGAAGATCTCGCGCCGGCGGTGGTGGGCGACCAGGTCGGCGGATGCACGCTCCACCAGGTGGATATCGCCATTCGCGAGCTCGCCAAGTTCCAGGCGGCGTGGTGGCGCAGCCCCGAACTGGACAAGCTCGATTGGATGCCAGGGATCAATGCCGAATGGAACGTCGCTGCGGTCGAGGCAAACTACCCGCCGAGCTGGGATGCGTTCGTCGAATTCACAAAGGAGTATCTCACGCCGGCGGTCCGCGACGCGGGCGAACGGTTGATGGGCCGCATCCGCCCGCTCATGGACCGTTTCGGTGACGACCTGCCGACGACGATCGTGCATGGCGACTACCGGCTCGACAACATGTTCTTCGGCGCGCCGGGAAGCGGCACGGAGTTCGCCGTCATCGACTGGCAGATCTCGTCGCGCGCCGGCGGCGTCTTCGACGTCGCCTACTTCGTGGCCGGAAGCCTGACACCCGAAGAGCGCCGCGCCCGCGAGCGGGATATCGTCAGGCTCTACCACGACACACTCGTCGAGCACGGAGTGCAGGGGTACACGTTCGATCAATGCTGGGAGGACTACCGGCTGTCCACGCTGTTCCTGCTGGGGTACTCCGTGATCGGGGCGGGCGCGCTCGACCTGGCGAACGAGCGTGGAATGGATCTGTTCACAAAGATCACGCAGCGCACGATCGCGGCGATTGAGGACCTGAAGGCGTACGAATTGCTCGATTAGCGAGGCGCAGATGAGACTGTTCGGAGCGGGGTGGATCGCAGGGATGCTGACGGCTCTCGTACTGCTTCAGGTGCTGGGCTGCCCGGGACCACTAATGGGATGATGGCGGCGGCGCTGGCGGCGCACCGTGCGGTCCGTTAAGCGGACGGGGAGGATCAGTATGGGGACGCTCGACGGCAAGGTTGCGCTCATCACGGGAGCGGGCTCGGGAATCGGCCGCGGTACGGCGGTGCGGTTAGCGCGTGACGGCGCCAGCATCTGTGTCGTCGACATCGACGATGAAGGTGCGGCGGAGACTGCGTCTTCCGTTCGGGAGTTCGGGCGCGACGCCCTGGTGGTTCATGCGAACGTCGCCTCCAAGGCGCAGGTGCAGGAGGCGGCCGACCGCTGTGTGGCCGAGCTCGGCGGCATGGACATCGCCGTCGCCAACGCCGGCATCGCCCGCGGCGGTTCGGTGCTCGATCTCGAGTTGAAGGACTGGCAGGACCAGCTCGACATCAATCTGACCGGTGTCTTTCTCACGGTGCAGGCAGCAGCGCAGCGCATGGTGAGCCAGGGACGCGGCGGCCGCATCATCTGCATCTCTTCTCTGGCGGCATTGATGGCCGGCGCGGGATCGTGGGGGTACTCGGCGACGAAGGCGGGCGTCCAGATCATGGTGCGCGGCTGGGCTCAGGAACTTGGCCTGCATGGGGTCACCGTGAACGCCATCGGCCCGGGCGTGATCGACACGCCGCTCGCGCACGGCCTCGCCGGTGATACGGGCGGTCCGATCAGACACGCGCTCGAACGGCGCATCCCCGTGGGACGCGCCGGCCGTCCCGGCGACATCGCCGGACTGATCGCCTTCCTCAGCGGCCCGGACGCGGAGTTCATGACGGGCTCGTACGTGTTGATGGACGGTGGGCTCCGCGACGCGCGCGCGACGCTTCCCGATGATCCGGCAAACCCTCTCGTTCAGGAGAGCTTGCGGCATATGCAAGCCGGCATGGAGCGACGGAAGAAGTTGCAGCCGCTCATTGATGATCGCTAGCGGCGTGCTCCGCAGGATCGAAGACCGTAGAGTGAACGACCGTCATGAGCAGACGGGAGTATGTCGTGGGGTCAAACTTCCGCGGGTAAGAGATCGGTACAGGTTGAGTAGACTCGCCAACCAACGTCTTGAGGAGGAGCCTTGCAACGATAGGTGCCGAGCGGAACCAACGCCGCTGCGGCCGCTTTAGACGCCGATGGCTTCGGCGACTTTGCCCCAACTCCTATCGTCTTCGCCCTCAAGCCGTCGCAGGTATACCGACGTGACCGCCAACGACGAGTGGTCGAGGAATCGGCTCACATCCTCGATCGACTCCCCAGCATCCCGCCGGAGCTTCGCCGCCGAGTGCCGGAAGATGTGCACCCCCGCCGGCGGCAGCCCGGCGAGCCGAAAGTAGCGCTGCAGGTTGCCGTAGAAGCTGCCGCTGGTGATCCCGCGCGTGTCGCCCCGACGTGCGGGCCACAGCGACGCATCCGGTGCCATGGCCGCAATGTCGTGCCCGAAGGCCGACAGCGCCAACGTCAGGGCAACAAACGCGGGCTCTGGCAGCTCCCGCTTGCCCGTCTTCCCGCCCTTGCCGCGGTAGCGGTATCACGTCTTCTCGTCCTCCTGCGTGATGTCGCCCACCTTCATGTTCAGGACTTCCGCTCTGCGGCGTCCCGTGAGCGTGAGCGTCAAGACGATCGCCCGGTCCCGCAGGCCGGTGGGCGTCTCAGGGATCACGGCGAGCAGCTTCTGGATGTCAGTGCCGCCGAGGCCGCGCGGTGGCGCAACCGAGACCTTCGGGCGTTCGAGCGCGTCGCATGGATTGGACGCCACAGCCTCCATGCGGATCAGGAAGTGGAAGAAGCTACTCAGGCAGGCGAGGCGGGCGCCGATGGTGACCGACGATGGCTGCTTGCCGGAGAGGCCGGTGCCGTACGCCCAGGCGAAGATCTCCTGGCTCGTCAGGCGATCGGGCGGTTTGCCGATGGTGCCGAAGCAGTGCTGGAGCATGCGGCTGTAGCCCTCGACGGTGCGACGGCTGCCTGAGCGTCTCTCCTTCTCGGCGAGGAAGGCGTAGAGTGCGCGTTCCCAGCCTTCTGCGCTGTTATCGAACGTGGTGATCGTGGTCTGCATGGTGGCGCCCCCTCCTTGGAGGTGTCACCATATTGGCTCTCACGCCGACATTATCAAGTCCGCGACGATCTATCTTGAGTTGCAGGAGGCGACCGAGGGTGGGTGAACAGAGACGCACACAGTCTGCGGGCATCGTCCCAGGCGGCCGAGTGATGCTGCGGGAAGGGGCGTTCGACGATTGGCGACCGCACCTACGCGCACATGCCATGCGCCGCGACCCAGGCACGGTCGTCGAAGGGAGCCGCGCCGGGTGGCCCGGTTGGGTTCACGTGAGGTTTGACTGCTGTTCGATGGTCCATCGCCTGGCCGGAGAAGAGATTTCGTTGAGTCAGCCCGGAGGGATAGCGCCCGCGTTGGCCCAGCCCCCGACGACGAACGCACACTAAGATTGCGTCGTGTCACACGAAGTCAAGCGATGGCCGGAGACTGAGAAGCGCAGGGATGGGCGGGGCGCAAAACCAAGCGCAGCAGGATTGGGTTGAGTGGCACCGCGAGTACGACGACCCGTCGTCCCGGCTCTCACAACGACTTCGCGTTGTCCAGGCACACCTCCGTAGCGCCATCGACGCGCACCCGGCGCCCCTACGCATCATCAGCATGTGTGCCGGCGAGGGTCGGGATGTGATCGGTGTCCTCGCGAAGCATGCACGTCGATCAGACATTTCGGCCCGCCTCGTCGAGATGAACCCCGACATCGCGGAAGTTGCACGCGCCGCAGCGAGCCTCGCCCACCTCGAAAACATCGAAGTCGTAGAAGGCGACGCAGGCGCGAGCGACAGCTATGTCGGTGCGGCACCGGCCGAGATCGTTCTCGCATGCGGCGTTTTCGGCAACATCGTAGATGAAGACGTGATGCGGACCGTCGAGCACCTACCGTGTCTGTGTGCCGCTGGTGCGTCGGTCATTTGGACACGTGGACGGGAGCAAGCCCGAGACATCGCCCTGACGATACGCGACTGGTTCAATCAGTATGGGTTCGCGGAGATTGCGTACGAAGCAGATGCGACGGGGTTTCGGGTGGGCGTCCATCGACTCGCCGCGACGCCGAGGCCGCTGGAACCGGGGTTAAGGCTCTTCAGGTTCTTTAGATGACGGCTCGAAGGGGCGAACGACTCACACCATATTCGCGTCGTGTCTGACGGCGTCGATCCGCTGCACAGTTATCGTCTGTTAAATGGCCGGTGGCGCGTACCTTGTACGTTCCGAGGCGTTCTTGCTCTGGCGCGTCTCGACCTTCGCCGCGTTCGGCGTCGGCGTCGCGCTTGTCTTGCGGCTCCGCGCCTGCTGTTCGACCTTCTTCGCTGCTTTCTTCTCCGTTATCGTCGTTGTCCTTCTGCGCCCTCGCCGTGGCCGTTTGGCACGTCCCGCATCGCCTGTCTGTATCCTGCGACACACCTTGCGGTGTGTTCTGCGCGACACCCGGGGCTGGCGGGCGGCATCGGAACGGCGCGCGTCCATCGCCGCAGGAGCAGGGCTTAGTCCCGCTCTCCGAGCCGCGCGTCGAGATCACGCACTCTTTGTGTGAGAATCGGTAACATCGCCACCGCGATCTCCGGGGTCGTCCGAAGTTCCGCCAGGAAGTCCCAGCGCGAGAGCACGAGGCACTCCGTATCGTCGAGCGCCTTGATGCTCGCCATGCGGGGCGCTCCGTCGAGCAGTGACATCTCGCCGAAGAAGCCCCCGACATTAATCTCGTTGAGGATGTCGGATCGCGTTGCCCCGTCACCGCGCACAACTGCCACCCGCCCCTTTGTGAGCATGAAGAAGGCAGCCGCCGTCTCACCCTCGCGGACGATGGTTTCGCCTTTCGCAAACTTGCGCTCGACCGCTGAGCGACCGAGGCGGGTGAGCGACTTGCGGCTCAACTGAGAGAAGAGCGGCGCGGACCCGAGTACGTCTTCGTACGGCAATTGTTCCACCTGGCTTTAGAGCCGCGACCGCTGCGCGGAATGAACCGTCGATTCGAAGATTATACTCCGGACACAACGAACTATCAGGCGCGGACGCGCCGACGGGTCAAACGCGGCGGCTCGATGGCTTAATCGGCTCTGACCGCGATTCATTTGACACGTCGTAGAGCGGAGCCTATGCTCGCGCTACGGCGCAGGCCCCGCTAAAGTCTCTACCCCCGATTGGCGCAGCGAACGGACCCTTATGCTAACCATCGCCTGGAAGAATCTCTGGTCCGAGAAGGGCCGGTTCGGCTTCTCCGTGGCCGGCGTCGCCGTTGCCGCGATGCTGCTTGCATTCATGCTGGCGCTGTACAGCGGATGGAACGAGCGGATTGCCTCGTACGTGCAGGACGTACCGGCCGATGTATGGGTCGTGCAGCGGGGCAACGAGAGCTTCTTCTCCGCGTCCTTCTTCGCGGATGCCAAGCTCGATGAAGTGCGCCACGTGCCCGGCGTTGTTCGTGTCAGCAGCATGCTGGGGCGATCGCTCAAGATCAGCCACGGCGGCGCGTCCTACGACTCTTACGTCCTCGGGTTCGACGAGGGCGGCATTGGCGGGCCGATACATGTGAAGGAAGGAACGGGCACGCCCGGTGCCGGAGAAATCGTCATCGACGACGTCCTCTCGCGGACCGCCGGGTTCGATCTTGGCGAAACGGTTACCGTGGGCGACCGTCCGTTCAACATCGTTGGCATCTCTACCGGCGGCAACAATGTCATCTATCAACTGTCCTTCGTCTCGAAGGATGAAGCGCGGAAGTTCGTCGGGCTGGACGGTGTGGAAGGGTTCGGGCTCGTGAAGACCGAGCCTGGGCGCGATGTTGAAGTATCCACAGCCGTGAACAACGGCGTCGACGGCGTCACAGCGTTTCGATCGCGCACCTACGCGAGCATGAGCCGAAAGGTGTTGCAGCGCAGCATGCTGCCGATCCTTTCGGTGGTTCTTGTGCTCGTGTTTGTGGTTGGAGCCGTCGTTGTCGGTCTGACGATCTACACTGCCACGCTCGAGAAGGAACGCGAGTTTGGAGTGATGAAAGCACTGGGCACGCCCAACAAGTTCCTGGCGATCGCTGTCGTTGAACAGAGCCTCTTGTGCGGACTCATAGGATTCGCAATTGGGGAGGCGAGCGTGCTGGTGGCCAGCCGCTTCGCCGAGCGTCTCGTCCCTCAGTTCGTGACGCTCATGCGGTGGCAAGACGCGGTCATCGTGTTGGTCGGTGTTGCGGCCATGAGTCTCCTAGCCGCGTTCTTGCCGGTACAACGTGTCATGCGGGTCGATCCGCTGGTGGTATTCAAGGCGTAGGAAAACATGTCGTTGCTCCGGCTCTCAAGCGTGACGAAGACCTTCGGCTCGGGCCTTGGCGAGGTCCGTCCCCTTGATTGCATCGACTTGGAGATCTTGCCACGAGAAGTGGCAGCGGTGATGGGACCGTCGGGGTCCGGAAAGACAACGCTGCTGACGATCGCGGGTGCGCTTCAGCGACCGACATCAGGCGTCGTCGAAGTTGGCGGTGCTGAGATCCAGAATTTCTCGCAGACGGAACTTGGATCGGTACGCCGCCGTCAGATCGGCTTCGTGTTTCAAAGCTTCAACCTGCTCGAGGCGCTCACGGCGGCCGAGAACGTCGAATACGCGCTCCAGCTCTCCGGCCACAACGGCCGGCACTCGCGCGAGCGTGCGCGGCAACTTTTGTCTCTCGTCGAGATGACGAACAGATCTCACGAACTACCGAAACGGCTGAGCGGTGGGGAGCGTCAGCGGATCGCCATCGCCCGCGCGCTGGCGAACGACGGAAAGCTCATTCTTGCAGATGAGCCCACCGCCAGCCTCGATCACAAACGTGCGATGGACCTGCTGGCCATGCTCCGCGGTATCACCCGTGATCTTGAGCGGAGCGTTCTGCTTGTCACGCACGACGTGCGCGCACAGGACGCGGCGGATCGCATCTTCTGGCTCGAGGACGGCCACCTACAGCAGATCGAGCATGGAAGTGCGCATCAACGCCCGAACTAGCTCTGATCTCTCCGCGATGCTCCGTGCGTCGCCGCTCTTCCGCGGTCTGGTGGCTGCTGATATCGATGAACTGGCACGACACATGGTGCGGCGCGTGTATCGCCGCGGCCAGATCATATTCCACCGCGGCGACGCTGCGGGCGCGCTGCACTACGTCCAGAGCGGTAGCGTAAAGGTGACCCTCACGACAGACGAAGGCAAGGAGACAGTACTCGCGCTTTTCGGTCCTGGTGCTTGCTTCGGCGAGATCGCCGCGCTCGATGGCGGCGCCCGGTCAGCCTCCGTCACCGCCGCCGAGCCGACCACCACGCTTGCGCTCCTGCGCGAGGATCTGCTTACGTTCATCCGCGAGCGCCCGGACTTCGCGCTGCAGCTCATCGCGCTGCTCGCGGCGCGCCTTCGCCGCGCGGACGCACAGCTCGAAGACGCGTACTTCCTCGATCTCGATGGGCGTCTCGCCCGGTGTCTTCTGGATCTCGGCACGGACCGCGGTGAGGCCACCGCTGCCGGCATGCGCGTCCCGCTGCCACTCTCGCAGACGGACCTCGCTGCGATGCTCGGTTCCACCCGCGTCAGCGTGAACAAGTTGCTGGGCGCATATCAGGACGCGGGGCTGATCTCCTTCGACGACGGCGGCATCATCATCAAGAACGTCGACGGCGTCCGGCGCCGGATAGACGGCTAAGCCGGCCTCTCCGATGTTCCGGGCGAATCTGAACGCAGGAAGTCGAGGTCGATCGGATCGGGCCGCGGCTGACAGACGCCGCAGTGCAGCGCGTCCTCGATGGCGAGCCCCCTGAGCACGCCGCCCTCATCCCACGCTTCGAACAGGAACGGCTTCTCGCGCGCGTGCTCTTTGCAGATGCCGCGCCCGCAGAAACGGCACACGCCGTCCGCCGTCCCTCCGCAGACCCAACATCGCACTGCCGTCACCTCCGCGCCGAACGCTGAGACGAGCGTAACCGAAGGGCGATGGTGGCGAAATCAAGCCGGCGCCGCGCTATGCTCCCGCACTCGAGCATGCGCCATCCGGTCGAGCGCGCGGCCGCGCGAGCAATAGCGCGTCAGCAGGTCGCGGAAGTCGTCCTTCGAGAGCGAGAGCAATTCCACCGGCTCAACCGCCCTCACGGTCGCCGTCCGGGGCGTGTCCGAGAGCAGCGCGATCTCGCCCACGGCCTCGCCCGGCGCCAACCGCGCGATCTGCCGCCCGCCGCGCTTCACGTCGAGCGCGCCCGCCGTCAGGACGTAGAAGCGGTCGCCGACGTCCCCCTGACGGAACAGCGTCTCGCCCGCCGCGAGCGTCCTGGGCTCGAATCTCGCGATTAGGAGGTCCAGCTGCGCCGGTGGGATCTTCCGGAACAGCGGATAACGCCGCAGCGCATCGCGGACGTCGAGGCTTGTGTCGAGCCGCTGCTTCATAGCGAGATCGCCTGCGGCCCGGCGGCGGAACTGCTCGCCTTCCAGCGAGAACACGCGGCCGCGTGTCTGTGCGACAACGGTCGCCGTCCGCGGCACGCGTTCCAGCAGCGCCCGCTCGCCGAAATAGTCGCCGCGCCCAAGACGGGCTTCCTCGCGCCCGTCGATCAGCACCTGGAACGAGCCCGCATCGATCAGGTAGAAGCGGTCGCCCGGCTCGCCCTGCCGCACGACCTCCGCACCCGCGCCGACGCGCTCGTCGCGCATCTCTTGCGCCATCTCCAGCAACCAGGCCTCCGGCACGTCGCGCCACATCGGCGCGTCGCGCAGCGCCGCCAGCGCGCGGTGGTGCAGCGCCGCTGACGCCCGCCGCCCCGCCCATCGGCGCCGCAACGACACCCAGCGACCAAAGCCGAGCCTCGCTCCCCACACCGCGCGCATCGCCAGCGCGGCGAGCGCGCCGCCCGCGGCGATCAGCGCCGCACGCGGCAGCACATCGCCCGTGCTCCAGATCTCCCGCACAGCGGGCGACAGGCGCAGCTCCCAGAACCGCAGCGCCAGCACCAGGAACGCGGCCGAGCACACCGCCGAGGCGATGCCAAACAGCGCCAGCCAACGCTCGTCAGGCGTCAGCGGCTCGCGCTTCCACAGCCGCGACCAGAGCGGCCCGCGCACGAACGCCAGCGACCGCGCGCGCAGCATCGTCTGCTCGACGAGGTCGATCAGCAGGTAGTAACCGTCCAGCTCGAGGAGAGGGTTGAAGTTCAGCAGTGTGTTCGTCGTCGAGACGAACGCCCATGAGAACAGGAACGCGCCGAGCGGGCTCTCCGGCAGCAGATACGCCGCCGTCGCCGACGCGCCGCCGATCACCATCCCCGTCCACGGGCCGGCGAAGGACACCAGCAGCCGCATCCGCCGCGGCGCCATCCAGATGTCCGTCGTGTCCACGAACGCCGCCGGGAAGCCGAAGTAGATCATGCCGCCGGCGCGATGCACCGTGCGCCCCGCGTGCTTCACCGCCAGCGCGTGCCCCAGTTCGTGGATCGTCAGCGTCACGAGCTCCAGGCCGGCGAGCAGCAGGAACCCCAACAGGTACGAATCGCCCGAGCGCAGCAGCGGATACCGCCCGCGCCCCAGCTCCAGGAAGAAAAAGGCGAAGCCCGCCAGCCCGAGCAGCGACCCGAGCACCGCCGCCGGCCAGGTGAAGAAGAACCGTCCTCCCGCGCGATACAGCCGCCCGAACCAGCGGTCGAGCCCGTCCAGCGCGAACTCCTTCTCGATGAAGCCGCGCGCGATCCGCCCGAGCAGCGAACCACTCGCGCCGCCACCGCGCAGCCGCTCGCCGAGCGTGCGGTACACGTCGGCCGGCGGCGTCGTCAGGAAGCGGCTCTCGCGCAACACGTCTACCAGCGCCGCCACCCGCCCGAGGTCGAGCACGCCGTGCAAGTTGTAGTCGGCAAGGACGAGGTCTTTGACGCTGCGCGTGCCGTCCATCAGCGCCAGGAGCGCCTGCTGGTGCGGTTCGAGCTTGAGATAGGTGTTTGAGGGGCTGCGAATGATCGTGTACGAGACGCCGTCCCTGGTGCGATGCGGCACCTGCTCGACGTCCCGTACAAGGATCGGCCGGTCTTCGATGAACGAAGCGGCGGTGGCGAGCGCGTCCCACACGGACGAACCTCGGCGCTGCCTTGAGGGCTGCGCCAGGGTCACCGGGCTTCCTGCGCGATGGTCAGTCTGCCCGTCGTGCGCACTCGCGATCTAGCCGCCGTGCCAGCCCTTCGTCTTGCGCGTCTCCACCTTCGCGGCGTTGAGCTTCGGCTTCGCCGTCGCCGTCTTCGCCCGCGCCTGCTTGTCGATCTTCTTCGCTGCCTTCTTCTCCGTCATCGTCGTACTCCTCTGCTCCTGCTGTCCGCGTGACCGTGTAGCCACGTCGTTCATGCCCTCAGTATCGTACGCCTCGCTGTATCTGCCTGTATCCTGCGACACACCGGCGCACTCGAATTCTCAGACGTGAACCTTCCCCATTTTGCTCTGGCGCGTCTCGACCTTCGCGGCGTTGGGTGCCGGCTTCGCGCTCGACTTGCGGCTCCGTGCCTGCTGCTCCACCTTCTTCGCGGCCTTCTTCTCCGTCATCGTCGTACTCCTCTACTCTTGCTGTCCGCCTGACCGTGTAGGCACGTCGTTCATGCCCTCAGTATCATACGCCTCGCGCACTCTGTCTGTGGAGCCTATGGAATGGCTCAGCCGCCATGCGAAAAGAGCTTTGTCTTGCGCGTCTCGACCTTCGCGGCGTTCAGCTTCGGCTTCGCCGTCGCCGTCTTCGCCCGCGCCTGCTTCTCCACCGTCTTCGCTGCCTTCTTCTCCGTCATCGTCGTTGCTCCTTCTTGCACTGTCCCGTTACGGGTGAATCCTGGCGGTCTTGCTCTGGCGCGTCTCCACCTTCGCGGCGTTGGGTGCCGGCTTCGCGCTGACCTTGCGGCCCCGCGCCTGCTGCTCGACCTTCTTCGCTGCCTTCTTCTCCGTCATCGCCGTTGCTCCTCTCCTCCTGCTGTCCGCCGTGACCGTGTAGCCACGTCGTTCATGCCCTCAGTATCATACGCCTCGCGCACTCTGTCTGTATCCTGCGACACACCTGCAAGTGTATTCTGCGCGACACCAACCGGCCGCCGCCACTCATCGTGTGTGGTGGCGCGAGTCACGCGGGCCGCCAGTTCACGGCGTACCGGCAATGCGTGCCGGCGAGCCCTTTCAGCACCAGCTCGCGTGGCTCGCCGAACAGCGACGCATCCTTCCTGCTCTCGACGAGTTGGCGCCGCAGCGCTGACACGAGCATGTGTCCACCCTGCGGCTGTCCCTAAACGCTCGCCGCCAACAGGCAGAGTTCGCACTCACCGTCGCCGGCACTGCCTAACTCACACGGGCCAACGTGACACCCGTCGACGGATACTGGACGTCGTAGTTGATGGCGCCGAAATCGAAGGTCTCGAACTGGCCCGATCGGTTGGCGTCGGAGATGATCGGCCAACTGCCGGCGATAGCTGGCGAGCCGATAGTTGTGACCTTGAGCTTGCCCCCGAGGCTGACGGGGCCGCCACCTGCGGTTAGCTGGCCGAACGCCGTAGTGGTGGCATCGATGGTTGTAGCGAACGTTCCGCCCGATCCCTGCGTGAACGACGCGCCGCTCAGGGCGAGGCTGCCGGTCGCCTCAATCGTTATCGTGCCATTGTTGGTGAGCATGGTGGCCCCGCCGCCCATTTGGGTGTCGCTGGCGGCGATGTCGATGGTGCCGGTGGGGCCGTTGGTGATGTTCAGGTACAGGTAGCGAGCACCGCCACCGCCCTGGATGGTGTTCAGCTGGCCGCTGTTGGTCAGGGTCACGCCGGGGCCGTAGAGATAGCTGTAACCGCTGTTAGCGTCACCCAGGGTGATGGTGCCGGCGTTGCTGAGGTCCTTCGCGGCGCTGGTGAAGGTGTTGGCGGAGAGGAT
>JALYKW010000049.1 GCA_030774575.1 Chloroflexota bacterium
GCGCGAATCTCGCGCCTCCGCCATTTATCTGTCGTTCGGGTCGTTAACCGCCGGCGATGGGCGGGATGAGGTCGATCATGTCGCCGTCGGCGAGGGGGTGTTCGGGCGGCTGCACTTCTTCGTCGACGGCGCAGACGAGCGTGGGCATGAACGCCTCGAGCACGGGGTAGTCCAGCACGATGCGATCTCGCAGCGTGCTGACGGTCGCGTGCTCGGGCAGCGACAGCGAGAACTTGCCGTCGCCGACGAGATGCCGCAGCCCGGCGTACATGCGCACCTGCACGTTCATCGACATGATCCTACTCCTAGCAGCAGCTTCGTGACGCCGCCGCCGGCTTGAAGGCCGAGATCGTCGCGCTGTACCAGGGCTTCTCGCCGATCTTGCCTCGCTTGTCGACGCGGACGTCGGTGAAGCCTACGGTGCCGAGGCGCGCGAGGTAGTCGGCTTCGAGCAGGGCGCCGGCTGCGCAGCCCGCCCATAGCGCGAGGTCATCCTTCTCGCTGTCCGCGAGCTCGCGCGAGAGCACGACATCGGAGACATGAAAGCGGCCGCCGGGCTTGAGGACGCGGAACGACTCGCCGAAGACGGCGTCCTTGTCGGGCGAGAGGTTGATCACGCAGTTGGAGATGATCGCATCGACGGTGGCGTCCTCGACGGGCATCGCTTCCATCTCGCCCTTACGGAATTCGACGTTGGCGAGGCCGAGTTTGTCGCGGTTGGCGTTCGCCAGGTCGAGCATGTCCTGCGTCATGTCGAGGCCGATGACGCGGCCGCTTGCGCCGACCTGCTTCGCCGAGAGGAAGCAGTCGAGGCCCGGACCGGAGCCGAGGTCGAGCACGACCTCACCCTCTTTCAGTCCGGCGATGGCGGTGGGGTTGCCGCATCCGTACGACGCGACGGTCTCCGGGAGGTCGGCGACCTCGTCGATCACGTAGAGCTTGTCTCGATAGTCGGGCGTGCCGCAACACGCCGACGCTTGCTTCGCGCGCTCGCCGTAGTGCTCCTTCACGGCGTCCTTGATCTCATCCGCTGTGCGTGCCATGTGACGCCTCCTTCTGGCTATACATCGTTTATTTCCGATTCTAAACGCAGAGCGAAACGCGCGCTAGCAGCACGAGTCGCTCAGAGCGCCGAATTCGCGCTGGAGCCACGCCAGGGCCTCGGGCTCGAGGCAGTAGCAGGTGTTGGGGCCGTCGATGGTGCCGCGCACGACGCCCGCGTCCTTCAGGACCTTGAGGTGCTCGGAGACGGTCGACTGCGCCAGCGGCAGCTCGCCGACGAGATCGCCGCAGACGCACGACTGGCGCGCGGCGAGCAGCTTGACGATGCGGAAGCGGGCGGGGTGGGCGATGGCGCGGAGGAGGGCGACGGTGCGGGCCTCCGCGTCGGACTGGGTGATCGTCTTCATATCGGAAATATACGATAGGTGGTGGGTGCGTGTCAAGTGGGCCGTTGCGAAACTCACGTTCCTAGAGATGCCGACCGGTTGCGAGAGCGGTCACGCAGAATACGGCGACAGCCACCATCAAGAATCCTGACACCCAGACCACACCCGCTCGTCGTCGGAAACCCGGCTTGAGCATGGCGAGAAAGCCGATCGCACCAGGGGACGGCGAGCGTGAGGAGAACGAGACCCGCGCCGATGGCACGGATTTCGGGATGCCACGGTTGAATGCCCTGCGGCGATCCCTTTGGTCCGGGATCGCTTGGAAAAACGGGCAGCGCTGAGCCGATAACCAGAAGAAGCAGTCCCGCGCCACCCAACACCCAACACTCGGCTATTGCCAAGCTGTAATAGGCGGCTCGCCCGAAGGCCACTAAACTTCGCATCGCTTGCGCAACTCTCATGCCATGAATATAGAGCGAGGCCCCCTATTCGGGGGCCTCGTCCCCGGTCATTCCGAGTCTGCGATCGACGGCACCTCAAAGATCGTCTGCGAGCGGTCCGATAATTCTATGGCAATTCGCCTGAAATGGGATCGACATCGGCATATGTCAAGATAGATCATGGAGATGAACTGCAGATCTGGGGGTCCTATGGTAGGATCAGCGTCCCTGCACACACCCCGCGCCTGTGGAAGGGCGACCAGCATTTGGGCGTCTTTAATTGCCAATCATCTGGATCACGTACGACTGTCTCGGACGAACCGTCGAGTTCTCCGAGGACGCTTGGAATCACATACTTGAGGAGCATCCCGATCTTGCCGGTTATCAATGGGGAATTCGACAGGCTGTTGAGCGGCCCTATATCTGCACGCGAGAACTGGACGACTCTTGGAACTATTACGGACTCGACATCTTGGCAAGGCGTCAACGCGAAGTATCTCCACGTGCTCGTGCGAAACGGAGGCATGGAAGCCGAGGCACAAGTGCAGACCGCTTGGCCCGCCGATGCGGTTGACCCCTATGAGGAAGCCCTATGCTGAGTGCTGACGAACGCACGACACGGGACACGGAACTGCGGGAGGAATGGCTCGCACTAATGGATCGTGTACGGCGGGCGAACACTGATCTAATTCAGCGTGCGGAGGCCGAGGGCATCACCTTTGAACTGGATGACCGCGACACTCTCAAAATCACAATCGGCGAACTTCCCGCGATGTCCTACACGCAACGAAGTGGCCAGGTCAGAATGAACTTGCGAAGCGGGACCGATGAAATTGTTGGATTCACGATCTCGAACATTACGGAGTACGCTGCACAGCATCACAAGGAAGCGGGCGGCTTTGACGACTTGCTCCCGGCCCTTCGAGTCAGGGGGACAATTCAACTCCCACCAGGAAGTCGTGGTGCGGAGAGCATGGGGCGCGACCTGCGGGAACTCGTTCCGGCCTAAGCCGGGCTGACACGTCGCCCGACCCAACCGGACGTGTTCACTCCACACCCAGACAGAACGGGTGGCCGGCGGGGTCGAGCACGATGCGGAGATCTGGTCGCGGCTGATGCTCTGCGAGCCGCGCTCCTGCGGCGAGAGCGTGCGCTACCGCCGCGTCGAGGTCGTTCACCTTGATATCGAGGTGGATCATCTTCGTCAGTTCACCGGGCCGCTCCGGCCACACAGGCGCCTGATACCACGCTTCCTCCTGGAACGAGAGTCCGGTGCCTCCGGCTGGGTCTTGCATCAGGATGAAATCGTCGTCGCGGTATGTCACCTCCCAGCCGAGAAGACGACCGTAGAAATCCGCCATCGCCTCGGCGTCCGCACAGTCCATGTTCACGGTTGCCAGGTGGAACGACGGGTGAGGTGGTTGCGTGGCCATCGGGCTGCATTGTAGGGCACGGAAGGCCCGTATTCGGGGTCCAAGAATCCAGGGCACCTACCGCATGGCCGACCTACTGTTTGGCGCGGAACTCAACCAAACGGAAGATATTGACCTTGCCCTCGAAGCGCATTGGGTTGTCCTCCGATTCGGGCCAGGGATAGATGTCGTACTGGATGGCGAACGGGAATTCGTCTACGACCAGTGTGAGGAAGCTGTCTTCCCATTGATTTTCGGTCGGCACGATCGAAAAATCCGCGCCCTCGCGAGGAAGCGGGTCCGCAATTATGATATTGAGTTGGAGATCCCAAGCGCGCCGAAGGTCCATCGGAAACGTGTCAACGAGGTCGCGCACGTCCTTGGCGAGACTGACCCTGTACGCTACTCGTCTGCGATGCCTCCAATGGCCGTCCGTGGATGGCTCTGCTCTCCTTGAGGGCCGTGCGAGTAGCGGGATCGTTGGCGTATTGCTGAGCGATGGCTTGCCGCTGCTTTGAGGTTAGACGGCGACCCTTCGCTATCTCAAGTTTAATCTCTGTATGGTCCGCATTCGAATCACTCTTAGTGGCTGGCACGCGGTCTCTGCCCAAGAACGACCGAATTCCAGACATCAGGCTCACGATGGTATCCCTTCGACAACTGCAGCAACCGTCGTGTTCCACCCGCGACGGATCTTCGGATGGGAATGCCCCCGTCCCTAAAGGCCTGATCACACGCTCAGGCGGTTGGATGTGACCATTCTACTTGATGGGCGGTAATCTTCGCACAAGGTAACGGCATCGCGGCGCATCGACCAAGTTCTTGCCTGGTCGTCCGACCGTTTCGAGATGCCGATGGATGGCGGCGCGAGGGGTGCACTGCGATCTACGCGCCGAGCCAGCGTTGCAGGCCTTCGATTCCGCTGCTGACGATGTATGCGACGGCGATGTAGTTGACGGTCTTGCCGATAAACATCACCGTCATGAACCGGCGGATCGTCATGCCCGCCACACCCGCGGCGATGCCACCGACATCGATGAAGGGATTCGGCACGGCGGCAACGCAGAAGACCGTGAGCGTGCCGTGCCGCCGCATCAGCGACACCATGAGGCGACCGAGGCGGCTGTTGCCGATGATGCCGCGGCCGCCGACGCCGGTTGAGTAGCCCGTCAGCTCTCCCACAGCCGACCCGGCGGCGACGATGAGGGCGATAGTGATCTGCTGCGGCAGCGGCACGAACGGCAGGGGGTCCAACGTGAGGCCGATGGTGATGCCGGCAAGAGCGCCCGGCACCGGCACGAACATTGACGCGGATCCGATGACCGCCGATACGAATACGCCGATGTATGCCAGGTCTTTGACCAGCCGCACGCCGCCGATGGTGTAGGCAATGACGAGCGCCGACGTCATGCCGACGACGGCGGCGATGATGCCTAAGATGGCGACGCGCTGATTCTCGGAGGCCGCGATCACTTCTACGCGATCGAGGTCCTCATCGATGTAGCGGTCGAGGAACCGCTCGATGCGGCGCTGGAAGCGCATCCGGCGCGAAAGTTGTTCCTGCGGCTGCCGTTCCGTCGTCTGGCTCACGCCCCCACGATAGCGGACGCGCCGCCGGTCAGGCGCTCTTCTTTCTCCTCTTTGGGTCGGTCCTGCTCGCCTCGCTTCTTACGTCCGTCTGGCAGGTTCCCGTCTCTGCCTACGTGTGGTGTAGGAACCCCTTGCGCCCGGCGAGCGCCTTCCAGACGAGCAGAATGAGGACAGCACCGATGATCGCCAACACGATTGTCCCGATGTCGAAGTCGTCCACTCCATTGCTAATGCCCAGCGCAACGGCGAGGAAGCCAGCCAACACTGCGCCGACAATCCCGACCAGGACCGTGACAACGAGCCCAATGAGGCCGCCGCCAATCGGATCGTCCTTCACAAGGAGTTGAGCGACGGCTCCGCCAATCAGGCCTACGACGATCCATGCAAGGATTCCCATGTCTACCTCCGTTGAAATCGTTCTTGGAGGCATTCTCTGGTCTCTGAGCAATCCGGGCAGTCGCAGTGTTACGAGCCTGTCTTGCAGCTTCATATATGAACGCTCAAATAGAAGAGACGACGTCAACGGCTGACGCGCCCTCGATAGCAGACGCGGTGCTGTGGAAATCGGTGATGTGGTAATTGCTGGCTCCGGCCCCTCAGCCGCCGGCCGCCGGCGGCGCGGGCGGGGCGCCGAGGCGATTGAGGATGTTCTTCGTTACCTGGCGCAGCTCGTCGTCCGCGAACGCGCCGCGCCCTTCGTGGCCGAAGTCGTCGAGCCCCCATGCCCAGGCGACGGTGCCGGCGGCGAACACGGTCGCGCCGGACGGTGCGACGTAGAGCGCCGACACCGACGTATCGCTGCCGAGGAAGCCGCTCACGGGAGACGATCCGACGATCTGGACGCCGGCAGGACGCTGGTCCGTCGCGGCCTGATGGTCGTACTCATAGCCGACGATGCCGGGGAATGAGTCCTGCCCGGTGATGCCGCTGCCGGTGAAGATCCATGAGTCCAGCGCCGCGGGCCGCCAGGCGATGTAGTCCGGCTGCGTGTTCGAGCCATACGCCACGCCCGACAGCATGCTCTGCGGGCGGCTTACGGGCGGATCGGCGAAGAGCACGGTCGTCTCTTTTGAATTCGTGCGAGCCAACGGGTCGAGCGCTGCGTCTTTGTACACGGTGAGCACGCGGGCGTTCACGCCCGTCGATGACGCCTCGAGCCGGCCCTGCCAGTACGCTTCGTTGCCACTCAGGAACGCGACGTTGACGCCGGCGTCGCGCGCACCCTCCACGGCGTCGCGCTGCTGCTTCGTCCAGTACTCGTCGTGGCCGAGAGAAACGAACAGCTTGTGCTTGTTCATCGGCGCCGTGCCGAGCGACACGTCGACATTCGTCGTGTACGACATGTCGTAGCCCTGCGATTCCGCCCAGCGCACAAAGTTGTACTCCCAGGCGAAGAACTCCCCCGCGCCGTAGTTCTTCTCGTCGCGCATCGAAGGGTCGTACGGCCGATCGTACGACACCCGGTACGCCCGCCGCGTCTTCGCGACGTACTTGCGGTCGGCGCCGAAGGACCCGTAGAGGCTCGCGTCACCCCAGGTGTTGTAGGCCTGCCACGTGTTCGTCGAAGCCTGTACGAGGATCGGCGCGTCGGAGGCGTCGTCCCGCACAATGAAGATGGCGTACGTGGACGTGTCGCTCTTGAGGTCGTGCAGCTTGACCAGGTAGTAGCCGCTGATCCAGTCCTTGTCGACCTTGATCTGCAGGCTGCGCTTCCAGTTCGCCTCGACGAGCAGCGTGTCGGCGTCTACCTTGCAGCTCTTGCAGTCCTGCAACCCCCTGAGGGGGTCCCAGCGGCCCTGGTTCTCGCCGTCGATGTTCTTAATCGAGCGGACATTGCGTGCCCCCGCGCCGCCGTACCAGCCCATGCGATAGACATCGGCCTCGTACTTCGCGCCGGCGATCTTCGTGCTGACGTAGAGGTCGAGCGTCTCGCCCGCCTGCAACGAAACTTCGCCCGCGTATGCCTCGATCTCGCCGTTGAGCGCGGGCCGGTCGATGTGCCAATCGGTCGCAGCCGGCTTTGCGTTTTCGCGCGCAATCGCTCCGGCATCACGCCTGGCGGGCGTCGCCGTGGCAGGACCGCCCTCCGGCGCGCGGACTGAGTCGGCCCGTACCACAAGGGCCGCAATCACAACGACGAGCACGCCGATCACGACAAGGCCGGCGATGACGATGTTGTTGCGTCGCACTCGGTGGCGATACCCCGATTCCAGACACCGTTTGGATACGTGATGGTAGCGGATACCGGTGTCGGGGCCCTCAGATGCTGCCATTTCGTACCGGGTTACGAAACACACCGGTAACACTGCCGCCACGTGGTGTTCATCGCGGCGACACGGCGAGGTAACGGCTGTGCGGCATTATCAGGCATCGCCAACACACCAGGGGAACATACCGATATGCCACTTGAATTCTGCGGCGCTTGCGGGCGTCAACCGAAGCTACTCGACCGTTTCTGCCGCGGTTGCGGGGAGGCACTCGACGCGGGCACGTGCGGGGCTGACCCGATCGCAGAGGCCGAATCGCTCGCCGCACGCGGCCTGCTCGACGAGGCTATTGCGGCAGTGCAGCGCGCAATCGGCCAAAGAGAGACACCGGATCTGCACATCGCACTCTCAACGCTCTATCTGCGACGGGGCGGAGCCGCCGAGGCGCGACGGGCGCTCGACCGGGCGCTGGCGCTGGACCCCGATTGCGCCGTCGCGCATGCGTATATCGGAGGCATGCTGTTCCACGCCGGGCGCGTGGCCGAGGCGCAGGAGCGGCTTGATCTGGCGCAAACACTGGCCCCGGACGATCTGGTGGTGATCATCAAGCGGGCGGAGTACTGGATGCGTCTGGGCATTCTCGACAACGCACGCGACGAGTTGCGCCGCGGGCTGCAGACCTGCGGTGGAGCTCCGCAGGTCCGTGCGATGGCGGAGATGATGTACGCCTCCGTGGAGAAGAAGAGCCGCGGTTCCTTCGTGCGAAAGACCATGCCGCTACCCTCGCTCAAGGGCATCAAACACTTGTTCGCGCGCCACGCAGAGCCAGTAGGCGCAACACCGCGAGCCGAAGTGGAGGCCTGACCGATGCCCATCGTCATGTTACTCGTCATCATGCTGATCATTGCCGTGCTGCGCGTGAACATGCCGTTCGGTGCAACGCTCGAGGGCAAGCCGCTCGGACAGATCACGCTCTCGTACCGAGAGCGGATGCTGTTGCAACGTACGAATCTGTACCTCATCGCGGGCGTAATTCTGATCAGCACGGTCGCCGGGTTCCTCGGCGGCCCGCTCGAGCTGGTCGCAATCGTCGCGACCGTCGGTGTGCTGACGATCCCGGCGCGTTACAAGCTGACGTCGCAGGGGATCGGACTCAACAACGTCGTCTTTCGGTCATGGACCGACTTCAGGGGATACCGCGAAGAGCGCGGCGGCATCGTACTGCTCGCAGTCGAGGGCCAACGCAATTTCCGGCTGCACGTGATCGGCACGAACCGCGCGATTGCGGTGAAGGCTCTATCACGGCTACTCGCGGCATCCGACGGAGAGCGAACGTCCGGAGGCGCCCGGGCTGCGAAGGCGACGGCAAGAGCCAGGGGTTAGAGGAGGAGTAGTTGGACATGAGAGTAGGAGCAGCGCTAGCACATGCGCTCTCGAGCCTGAAACGCCCGGGCCTGGTAATGGGCGTGGCAGGCACCGTAGCGGTCGTCGTGGCGTTGACGTTCTTCGCGCTTCGCCCGGTCGCGGTGACGCACGCGCAAACGCCCCCGACCGACGCGCCTGCGGCGGAGGAGCCGGTCAAACCGCCGGCAGACCGTAGTGGTAACGGCACGGGGTCGGGCGCCGATCTCGCGAGCGTCGCGCCCGGAACGCTCACAGCCGATGACTTCACGCAGGCGCAGACCACCGAGCCGTTCGCCGTGAAGCTGGCTGACCTGGTCAACCAGAACCGGCTCGGCATCAACTTCACGTGGCTGCTGGTCACCGGCTATCTGGTCATGTTCATGCAGGCGGGGTTCGCGCTGGTCGAAACCGGATTCTGTCGAGCGAAGAGCGCCCTGCACGTCATGATGACGAACTTCATGGTGTACGGGCTGGGCATGCTCGCCTTTTATTGCGTTGGCTTCGCATTCGCGTTCGGCGGCATCGGCCAGGTCGGTGTGGGCAACCTCGGCGGCCTCGCCCAGCTCGATGGCGAATGGAAGGTGACGCTGGGCGGAGTCGACTGGCGGATCCTGGGCCATAAGGGATTCTTCCTGACGGGCACAGGCTATGACGTGGGCGTGGCGGCATTCTTCCTCTTCCAGATGGTGTTCATGGATACGGCAGCGACGATCCCGACGGGCGCGCTTGCCGAACGCTGGAAGTGGATGGGGTTCGTCGTCTACTCGATCTTTATCGGCGCGGTCATCTACCCGGTGTTTGCGAACTGGGCGTGGGGTGGCGGCTGGCTGTCGCAACTAGGAGCGCATGACCCCGGCTTTGGTGTCGGTTACATCGACTTTGCCGGAAGCGGCGTCGTGCATGCCATCGGAGGATTTACCGCTCTCGCGGGAGCGCTGGTGCTTGGGCCGCGGATCGGCAAGTTCAACAAGGACGGAACGGCCAACGCCATCCCCGGCCACAACATCATTCTGGCGGCGCTGGGCACATTCATCCTCGCGTTCGGCTGGTTCGGATTCAACCCTGGTAGCACGTTCGGCGCCGCCGGAAACGGCAACCTGCGCATCGGCATGATCGCGACGGTGACGATGCTTGCGGGCGCGAGCGGTTCGCTCCTCGCTATGTCCGTGACGTGGGTGCAACACGGCAAGCCGGACTCCGGCATGATGATCAATGGCCTGCTCGCCGGCCTGGTGGCGATCACGGCGCCATCGGGCTACGTGAGCCCGGCGTCGGCTGTCGTGATCGGCGCGATTGCCGGGGTGATCGTCGTGTACTCGGTTTCGTTTATCGAAAACGTGATGAAGGTTGATGACCCCGTCGGCGCGATCTCGGTACACGGGGTCTGCGGCGTCTGGGGTGTGCTTTCGGTCGGCATATTCGCCGACGGCACGGCGAACTACGGTGGGACCCAAGTGTCGGGAGTGCTCTTCGGCGACTGGGGTCAGCTCGGCGCCCAGATGATCGGCGCGGCTGTCTGCATGGCCTGGGCGTTCGGTTCTGCGTTTGTGTTCTTCAAGGTGCTCATGGCGGTGGGCATGTTCCGGAGCAAGCCGGAGGACGAGGTCGCTGGCCTCGACATCCCGGAAATGGGCGGACTTGCCTACAACTGGGACGAAGAGTTCTCGCGCGGCGCGTGGCCGATGCCGACCGCGGCACGGGGTGGCGTCATGGCGGGCGGATCCGCCGGCGGCGGCGGTTAACAAGCGGTAGCATCGCGCGGTCAAACGCGCGGTCTATAGCGGAGGCTGCCCTCTCCTCCCTGGCGTCGGGCTGCCTCTGCTGCCTATTCGAGCGAGCGGACGTACACGGTCGCGGCGCCGGGCAGTGGCGGAGGCGGCGGTGGCCTATGAGGTTGAGTAACCCGGCGGCGAAGGATGAGCGGGCCAATGAAGAAGATTGAGGCGATTATTCGGCCTGAGAAGCTCTCTGTCGTCCGGAAGGCGATCGAGGAGCTGGGCGTGCTCGGCGTGACGATTACCGACGTGAAGGGACACGGTACACAGCGCGGCGTCGAACAGCGCTGGAGGGGCACGGCCTATGCCGTGGAGCTCCTTCCCAAAGTAAAGCTGGAGACCGTGATCCCCGACGAACTTGTAGAGCGAGTTCTGCAGGTGATCCACGAAATGGCCCGCACGGGAGAGATCGGCGACGGTAAGGTGTTCGTCTTGGAGATCGCTGACGCGATGCGCGTGCGCACGGGCGAGCGCGGCAAGGTCGCAATTTAATTCTGGCTCGTCAAGCAGAGGCGCGCTTGAGATTTGCGTCCCTGCCTGACGATCATCATTGACTCACACGTGGACATATTGCCGATTCTGGCGCGTGTTGGTGGGCGGTAAACTCGCTGGGGATTCCTTATGTCCGACGTTCTTCAGCTTCTGGTCGTCCTCATTATCGTCCTGGTCGCGGCCAAGGGCTCCGGCCTGGTTTCATCAGCGGTGGGGCAGCCGGCGGTGTTGGGCGAGCTGCTCGCTGGGGTGATTCTGGGCCCATCGGTAATCGATCTGTTCAACGCAAGCTTCCTGGACTCACCGTACCTGGAGGAGAGCACGCAGCTGCTCGCGCAGCTCGGCGTGATCTTCCTCATGTTCCTGGCCGGGCTGGAGACCGACCTGGGCCAAGTGAATAAGGTGCGCCGCGTCGCGTTCCTGGCCGGGTCGCTCGGCGTGATCTTTACCGTCGTGATGGGCGCGGGGGCGAGCGTGCCGTTCGGCTTCTCGGCCAAAGAGTCTATCTTCATCGGCATCATTCTCTCGGCGACCAGCGTGAGCATCTCGGCACGGACATTGATGGAGCTGGGGGTGCTGCAAGGGAGGCAAGGGCTCTCAATCCTGGCGGCGGCGGTGATCGATGACGTCCTTGGGCTGCTCGTTCTCTCGTTCTTCATCGCCTTCGCGGTCCAGGGAAGCAGCGGCGGCCCGACTGACGCAGTGCTGATCGTCGTACGCGTTACCGCATTCTTCGCCGCGGCGTTCATCGTGGGACGGCTGCTGCTTCCCTCGGTCATGCGCTGGGCGATGAACGCGCCGATGAGCGAAGGAGCGCTGACGGCGGCGATCGTCGTCGTCCTGTCCTACGCGTGGCTCGCAGAGTATTTCGGCGAGGTCGCAGCGATCACCGGGGCGTTCATGGCGGGCCTCTTCCTCCGCCAGACCGACGCCCACCGGCTCGTCGACGAACGGGCCCGCGCTCTGGCATACGGGTTCTTCGTGCCGATCTTCTTTGTCGGCGTCGGCTTGTCGGCGAACGCGCGCGAGCTCCACGGATCGGACGCGCTACTGCTCATAGTGATCTGCCTCGTGGCCGCCATCTCCAAGATCCTGGGTTGCGGCCTGGGAGCGCTCTTGGGCGGCGAGCCGTTTAAGAGTGCGCTTCAGATCGGGACGGGGATGATCACCCGCGGCGAAGTCGGGCTGATCATCGCCACAGTCGGGTTGAGCAAGGGACTGATTAAGACGGACGTCTACTCGATCATCGTATTGACGGTACTGGCGACCGCGCTCGCCACGCCGCTCCTACTGCGCATCGTGTTCACTCAGCAAAAGGAGGCGCGCCATGCCTAATCTTCTCATGTTAGTGCTTTACAACCTGGATCACTTCGAGGAGGTAGTGGCCGCCTGGCACGACAACGGCGCGGCTGAGCTCACGATCATCGACGGCCTTGGCACACGCCTGCCTTGGGAGCAGATGGGGCGCGACGACCTGCCGCTGCTCCCATCGATCCGGGATCTTCTCCAGTCCGATGATGCGCCGCGGCGGATCATCCTCACGACGGTCCCCGACCATGTCGTGGACCGGCTCATCGTGACGACCGAACGCGTCTTAGGCGACCTCCATGAGCGCGGAAACGGCACATTGATTGCGCTTCCGGTAGCGAGGATCGTCGGCCTGCGCGAGTTATGATACCTCTTCAAAGAAGCGGCAAGTTGGGGCCCACGGCTCGACCGGATGCTTCCGGGGGCAGATCGCGCTCGTCGTCGCGGTGGTCGGATTCGACAAGGGCTTGGTGATGTGTCACAACCTTTTCGGCGACGATCCTGATGACACTGGCAGCGACGCTGGCCGCTCCGCTGCTGCTCGAGGGGGCGTACCGCGAGCAGAACGCGAAGGTCTCGCAACGGACGGAGGCGGGGCCGCCGGTGCCCGCGGCGATCATGTTCGCGGACGTGGTCGAGGCGTGAGCACGGCTGCCCAAGGTGACAGCAAACTGGGGCTGGGCGGGCGCCGCAGTAAGCAGAGCTTCGCGCAGAGATTGCAGAGCACGCGCCAGCTCGTCGGCTATACCGCGGATGATGAGGAACGCGTGAGGGCGACGCGCGACATGCTGCTGCCGCAGGCGGATGCGATCGCAGGTGCCGTATACGAATACCTGCTATCGCATCCGGAGACGGCAGTGCATTTCACGCAGCCGGACGGCCGGCCCGACCGTGCGCATCTCATGGCGCGCGCCGAGAGTCTTACCGGGTGGTTGAGAATGGCCATCGAGGCGCCTCTCGATGAACAGCTCTCCGCCTCGCTGGCGGGCATCGGTCGCGCGCACACAAAGCGCGGCGGTAGCGCCGAAGCCCGGGTGCGTGGAAGGTATCTGCTCGTGACGATGAGCTTCGTGCAGACGGCGCTCATCGGGTTGCTTGACCCTGCGATCGCGGATCGGGGCGAGCTGCTTCGGACGATCGCGGCCTGGAACAAGTTGCTGATGATTCATCTAGACCTGTTCCTGGCCGTGTATGGAAGCGCGGAGGCGAATCCACACTGGTATTAGAGCCGGACAGCCGTCAACTTACAAGCGTGGGGCACCGGTTCGCCTATGTGCCGCTCGGCGGCGCCGAGAAACGCTGAGCCGTTAATGAGGAGGAGTTGCATGAAGAAGGTGGAAGCCATCATTCGCGAAGAGCAGCTGCCGCTGGTGCGGGCGGCGCTCGAAGAAGGAGGGTACCCCGGCATCACGATCTCGTCGGTCCGCGGTCACGGGCGGCAGCGAGGCGTGAAGCAGCAATACCGTGGGCGCGAGTTCACGGTGGATTTACTCCCAAAGATCAAACTGGAGATGATCGTCGTCGACAAAGATGCCGATCGGATTGCGAAGACCATCGCGGAGAATGCCCGCACAGGGGCGGTCGGCGACGGAAAGATCTGGGTGTCATCGATCGACTCCATCATGCGAGTGCGAACGGGCGAGACGGGAGACGTGGCCGTCTAGAGCCCCGCGCGCGGCATGCAAATGGCGCTCACCGCGAGCCAGACGTCGATGCGTTCATGAAGCGGCCCTCTCCGCGTGGAGATGGGCCGCCTTTTTTCCACTCCGGCTTGCTAACCGGCCCGGTTGATGGCGCTTCGCCAATGCTGCTGTGAAGTGGTGCTTCTAAACGATGCAATGAGATCCACCGCCAGCACAGAGCCGTATCTCTGCCATAACCTGACCCTCGCGGGAGATGAGCAGTAAGGACGGACGGCGATGAAGCTTTCAGGCGTGATGCTGGCAGTTGGCGCCGCCGTGCTGGTGGGCTCCACGGTCGCATGCGGCGGCGGCACGAGCAACGCAGACAAGACCTCCACGGCTGTCGCAAAGCCCGCGGGGAACGCGACGGCGGCGACGACGAAGCAGGCCAGCACGTCGAGTGCGGGCGGCGCTCAAAAGCAGTTGACCATCACCGCGATGGATTTTTCGTTCAGCGCGCCGGAGCTATCGGTCTCGAAGGGCGACACGATCGCCATCACGTTCAAGAACGGCGGCTCGGCGACGCACACGCTGACGTTCTACTCGGACGCGGAACACACGAAGGCGATACCGGGCGCGGACACGGGCTCCGTGAGCGGCGGTGCGACGAAGACGCTGAGCGTGACCGCGGACAAAGGTCTCTACTACCGCTGCAATATCCACCCGACGCAGATGATGGGAGAGATCGAGATTCAGTAGGTTGTAGGTTGTAGGTTGTAGGGGTAGGTTGTAGGGGTAGGTTGTAGAGGGCACGCGCTAAAACGTCAAACCTACTTGCCCTTGTATGCGGGCTTGCGCTTTTGGGCGAAGGCCAGCGGTCCCTCGCGAGCGTCCTCCGAAGCGAGCACCTTGCGGGACTGTCCGTTCTCGAAGTGCAGGCCCTCTTCGATCGGCAGGCTGAGGCCCTTATACGCGGCCTCTTTCGCCAGGCGGACGGCGAGCGGTCCGTTCTCGCAGATCGCCTCGGCGAGCGCGAGTGCCCGGGGCATCACCTGATCCGCGGGCACGACATGATTGACGAGCCCGTTCTTCGCGGCCCAGTGCACATCGAATTTGCCGCCGGTCATGATCAGCTCCACAGCGGCGCCGAAGGGGATCAGCCGCGGCAGGCGTTGCGTGCCGCCGGCGCCGGGGATGATCGCTCGCGTCACCTCCGGCAGTCCGAAGACCGCATGTTCGGCGGCGATGCGCACATCGCACGCGAGCGCCATCTCGAGCCCGCCAGCGAGGCAATAGCCGTTGATGGCGGCAATTATCGGCTTCCAACACTCGAAGTTACGGGTGATGCCGCCGAACGGCGCGCGCGAATACGCGGCGCTGACGGCGTTCATCCCCTGCTGCTGCATCTGCGACATGGCGACCAGATCATTGCCCGCGGAGAATGCCTTCTCGCCTGCGCCGGTAAAGATGCCGACCCAGAGATCGTCGTCGTCGCGGAAGTCGCTCCACGCTTGGTGCAGCTCCGCCGACGTCTGCGGGTCGATGGCGTTCATCCGGTCGGGGCGGTTGATCGTGACGATGCCGATCCGGCCGCGCTTTTCGTAGATGACCTTCTCGAAGTGGAAGTCGCCCATACTGTCCCTCCAATGCTCGCACCGGGCAGAGTAGCACCGGTACGCGCGATGCTCCATTGCCGCGGACGTTGGCTCAGGCTCTGTCCGCGCGGCGCTCCGGATCGCGCAGCTCCAGTTGGCCCAGAGCGATGAGGCTTTCCAGATCATCTGCCAGATCAGCGGCGTAGCGGCCGACTGCCGCACGGACGTCACCGAGTGCGGCATCGTCCGCGCCGCCGAGCATGCGCGTGACATCCGCCACGTCCTGCGCGCGACTCGCTTGCAGCTTCATAAGCACGAGGTACGAGAGCGGCAGCACCGGCAGATGCTGCGGATCGCGATTCGACTGCGCCTGCGCGAGGGCGTCTTCGAGCCAGGACTGATTCGATTCGATGACATCGATCGACGTGCCATCGCTCGCCGTCCACGTGGAACCACCGATGGTCAGTTCGCCGTTGAGGGCGTACCCGGCAGTGCGCAGCCGCTCGCGGACGGCGGCGGCGTCGCGGCTTAGCACGACGATGTCGAGATCCTGCGTCGCCCGCTCCGGCATGTACATGCGGGTGGCGACGGCGCCAGCGACCGCCCACGGAATGCCCCGAAGCGCCTCGCGGAGGTCGGGCCACTTCATGCGGGCGGTCCTTTCGGCCAAGAATTTCGGCGAGCTGCCGGCACCCTGCTTTTGACGCCGCTTCGCGATATCGATCATTGTCGCACGGGTGCGCTTTGCACGGTCTTCTGGCGGCACGGGCACAACCACCTCCATTCGCGCTGACATTCTATCCGCGTGCGCAAGCAGCGCTGGCTCAGGATGCGGTCCGGCGGAATGACCAGAGGCGCCAGGCGACGGTCGCGTAGCTGAGCGCGGACATGACCACGAGCGCCCACCAGCACCGTCCGGCGAGCGCGCCAATCGCCAGCACGAGCAGCCGCACGTCGCGCGACGCGACGCCGAGCAGCGCCGACGCCGCCTCCGGACCGCCCTCTCGCTCGATGCGCGCGCGTGAGTACGAGACCAGCAAGAAGCCGACGATAGCGATCAGCCCGACGAAGGCGGGATGTGGCCAGTCTTCGAAGCGATAGGCGTACACGGCCATGCCGGCGGTGATCGCCGCGTCGGCGTAGCGGTCGAGCACGGCATCGAAGACGCCGCCGAAGCGTGTAGCGAGCGACTTCAGCCGCGCGAGGTCACCGTCGACGCCGTCGACGATCGATGACAGCTGGATCAGCACGCCGGCCTCGATGTTCGCTCCGACAGCCAGCAACAGCGCTGCCGTCATCGCGATCAGCAGCGCGAGTACGGAGATCTGGTTTGGTGTCGCCGGTGTTCCGGCGAGAGCGCGAGCGATAGGGACGGACAGGCGCCGGTTCAGGTAGCGAGAGACGGGCCCATCAAGCGCGGCCAAGCACGGCCAGCGATTCGAGTGCGCCGCCGGGTGCGACCATCGCCGCGGCTCGGCGGAGGTCGTCCGGCGTGTCGATGTCGATCCAGGGGCATCCGCTGACGTCGGCGGCGTCGAGCTCTCCGGCGCGGGCGAGCGAGGCAAAGACCGCGCTCAATTCGCCGTCGCGCCGGTCCGGCGTTAGCGCGTCGAAGAGGCGTGGCGTACCCCAGAACGCGCCTGTGTCGAGCGCGTTCCATGTGGCGATCTCCTTACCGAGATCAACTACCCGGCCTTCGCGCACGAGGGCACGCGTAGCTTCCTCCGCGCGCGGGTCGTCGGGTGCCGCGAAATCGACGGCGAGCCGGCAGCGATCACCGGCGGACGGCGTGAGGGCACGCAGCAGCGATGCGTGGAGCAGGTGGTCGGCCATGACGAGCAGGAAGTTGCGCTTCATCGCCGAGCGGGCGGCCCACAGGGAGCGCGCGTTGCCGAGCAGGTAGCCGCCGTTCTCGATGAAGCGCAGGGACATGCCGCGGGGCGCCCGGTGCGTCATGGCATCACGGATCTCCTCGCCTCGATGGCCAACGACGATGGTCGAATGGGTCACGCCCGCCGCGCCCAGCGCATCGAGGACACGCGCGATGATCGGGCGGCCGGCGAGCGGCAACAGCGGCTTCGGCAGATCCGGTGATGGCAGGCACATTCGGTCACCGTCGCCAGCGGCAAGCACCAGGGCTTGCAGTCTCTTCATACCGTAGTCTAACGTCAGAGGAGGGCGGCAAGGCGAGTCCCTGCTGCTCTGCCGGGATTGTCGTGTCAAGGAGACGGGCACGAACTACTCGAGCACCTCATCGATCGTGCCGAAGCTGTAGCCGGCGTCACGCAGCCCAGTGATGACGCGCGGCAGCGCGGCGGCGTCCTGCGACTCAGAACCGACGTGCATGACGTAGATGGCGCCGGGCGAGGCTTGAGCGAGGCAGCGCGCGACGATCTGGTCCGCGCTGGCGTGGTTCCATCCCTGCGAGTCGACGGTCCACATGACGATGGTGCTGTAGCCGGCGGCGCCGGCGTCGCGCTCGACGCTCGCGTCAAGATCGCCGAATGGAGGGCGGAAGTACGGCCGCGTCGTCCGCTGCGACAGGTAGTACACCGACGTCTCCGTGCGCGACAGCTCCAGCGCGCGCTCGTCGGCAGTCAGCGGCGGCTTTTCGGTGGAGAGCCCCGTGAACGAGGCATGGTTGTACGAGTGGTTGGTTAGCGCATGGCCGTCCGCGGTGATCGCCAGCAGCAGATCGCGATTGCCTTCGGCCCAGAGTCCGGTGATACCGAATGTCGCGCGCACACCCTCGTGTCGCAGCGTGTCGAGGATCTCGCCGGTGTAGCCGGCATCGGCACCCGCATCGAAGGTGAGCGCAACCATGCGGCGCGAAGTGTCGCCGTGATAGACGACGGTGGCGGACGCCAGCGGCAGGGCGGCTGTTGGTACGCCTTCGGCAGCGGTAGAGACGCTGGGGATTGGCTCTGGCGGCGATGGCATGAACGCTGGTGTGCTCGGAGCGGAGACCGTAGCCGATGGTGAGGCCGGCGCCAGCCCGCGCGAGCCTGAGGAGCAGCCCGCCCCAACGAGCAGCAAGGCAGCGGCGATCGCGATCGGCAGCGGGGCGCCGGGCGTTCTCATGCTGATCCCTGGCTCTTCCTCGCGCCCGCGCAAGCTGAGTGCATCGGAAGGCTCATGCACGCGATCTCGGCGGCCTGCCGGGCGCGCGCTTCGGCAGCGCTTGCCTCGCGCCCAGCTCGACGATGCGGTGATCCGTCACGGCGGCGCGTTCGATGCGCAGCAGCGCGACCGTCTGCAGACGATGGAAGCCCGTGCGGCCGGCCGCGCCCGGGTTTACGTACAGCATCTCGCCCCGTTGATCGATGAGGTGCTTGTGGCTGTGGCCGAAGACCACGACGCGCGTCCGCGGTTCTGGCTTCGCATGCGGGAGCTGGTGCACCAGATGGAAGCGCACGCCAGCCAAATCGAAGTCTTCGTGCAGGCGGAGGCCCAGGCCGCCGAGCTTCTCGTCGTTGTTGCCGTAGACGGCGTGCAGCGGCGCCATCTCCCGCAGCAGCGTCAGGACGTGTTCACTGCCGACGTCGCCGGCGTGCACGATCGCCTCGACGTCCGCGAATGCGGCCGCAAGCCGCGGATCGAGGTAACCGTGCGTATCGGAGATGATGCCGACCAGCATGTGGGGTCTCGCTAGTGTAGTGCTTCTAACGCTTCGTTACACCCCGCTGTCACCGTCAACCCCCCGCGTCCCCGCCCGACCTAACCCCCGGCCCCTTCCCTCGAGGGAAGGGGAGCTCCGCCACGAGGATGTGAGGTGCGAAACGCCACGCATCGAGCTAACGGGACATCGGAAGCCCCACGCTGGTTACACGGAACGGCCTATAGGCGACAGGAACAGTTTGGCGCCCCCTACAACCTAGCACCTGAACCCCGTAACCTTTCGGCATGGCGAAGGCAAGGCGTACAGGCTCGGCTGCACCCTCCCTGCGCATCCGCGACTTCCTGGCGCTGGTGCACGACGGTGTGGTCGCGGGACTGGGACCGAGGCTCGACGGGCTCGAATCGCGGCAGCGTTTCGGCTATCTGCAGTACTATCGCGGCTCGCCTGCCATTCACTACGAGGTGTGGGCGCAGCGAAAGACCAGCCGCGTCGAGATCGGCCTGCACTTCGAGGGCGAGCGCGACCGCAACTACGAGGCGGCAGAGCTGCTGGCGATGCGCGCGCCGGACGTGCAGGCGCGCATCGGCCCGGAGTACGAACTGGAGGAGTGGACGCAGTCGTGGACGCGGCTGCATCGATCCTTCGCCGCTGAGACGCTGACGCCGGAGTTGGCCGCCGAATCCGCGGAGCGGGTGGTCGCGCTCGTCCGTGGCATGGAGCCGATCATCGACCAGATGGAGCTGCGTCGATGATCGACTGTCACACACACCTACAGCCGCACGGCTCGAAGCCGCCGATGACGCGCGCGCTGATCGACGAATACGTGCGCGTGGGTGCGGATCGCGGCATCACGCAGATATGCATCACCGAGCACCTGTTCCGGTTTCGCGAGGCGTACGACATGCTCTACGGCTGGTGGGACGCGGACCCGGACACCGGGCTCGCCGGCATGGCGGCCCAGTACTGGGAGGACCACGTCTCGGGCAGCATCGCGGACTACGTGCGGCTGATCGAAGATGCGAAACGTGACGGGGTGCCGGTGCTGCTGGGGCTGGAGATGGACTGGATCCGCGGCCGGGAGGAGACGCTGCGCACGTTCCTGGCGCCCTACGACTGGGACATCGTGCTTGGATCGGTGCACTACGTCGACGCCTGGGGGATCGACGACGACGCCTTCGTTTTCGAGTGGGAGAAGCGAGATATCGCGCAGGTGTGGGGCGAGTACGGCGAGCTGATGCGGGAGCTGGCCGAGAGCGGCCTCGTCGACGCGCTGACGCATCCGGACGTGCTGAAGAAATTCGGCCACCGCCCGCAGGACGAGACGCCGCTGCACGACGCGATCCTGGCCGGTGCATCGGTGCACGGCACGGCGATCGAGCTGAACAGCAACGGCCTGCGCCGCTGCGGCGAGATCTTCCCGGCGCTGCCCCTGGTCGAGCGCGCGCGCGCACTGGGGCTGCCGATTACACTGGCGTCGGACGCGCACACGCCGGGGCGGGTCGGCTCGGGCTTCGAGGAACTGACGGCGTGGGCGCGCGCCGGCGGCTATACGGAAGCGACGTCTTTCGTCGCCCGCAAGCCCGTCGCCCACGCGCTGTCCGCGTGAGGGTTGGTCGCCGGTTGAAGCGCTACGCGGTCGCTGCGGTGGCGTTTGCGCTGATCGGCGCCGGGGCGGCGCTGATCGTGGAGCTTGCGGGCCGAGGTGGTAGCCCGGACAGCGCGACAGCGCTCGTCGTCACGCCGGCGCCGGCGGCATCTCCGTCGCCGTTTCCGCTGACATGGATCGAGGGCCTCGATCATCCGACCGGCTCGGCGATTCTGATCTCGTGCTTCGACAGCAACCGTGATGGCCGCATCGATGCGGGTGATGGCGCGAGCCTGGACGGACTCGACATACCACTGCTCGCGGGAAAGGCATGCGACGATCCGGCTCGCCACCGCGATTTCTACGCTGGCGAGCCGCTTACACCCGCGGCATGCGAGGGTGGCGGGCGGCCGCTGCTCATCGTCGCCATCGCCAGCGGGGGGAGCGACCTACTCGATGCGACGGCTGGCGAGAGCACGGGCATCCTGCGCATCGTGAACGAACTGCAGACGCGCGCCGCCGACGCTGCCGCCGCGAGCGAGGTCGTGCTTTCGACCGCGGCCGTCTTCGGGGCAGAGGAAGCGCAGACCCACATGGAGCACTGGCTGGCGCATTACGTGGGACAGCGGCTCGAGGCCGTGCCGTGCCTGCGCGCGGTGTTCCTGGGGCACAGTCACGGCGGCGTTACGGTCACGTCGGTTACGGCCTCGCTGGACGGAGCATACGGCGAGCGAATGCTCGGCGTTGCCATCGACCGCACCACCGCGCTCTACGACCGGCCAGCGGCGGAGTACCCGTCGGTCACCACCATACTGAACGTCTACCAGACGAACGAAGGCTGGCACGGCGAGCCCGTAATCCAGTCCAACGTCATCAACGACGATGAATCGGCCGAACAGGCGCCCGTCGCCCTGAGTGATGGCGGCGGCGGCCTCGCGGCGGTGGGGCACAAGACGCTGGATGACTCTCCGGGCGTCCAACGCCGCATCGAGGACGCGGTGATGGGCTGGCTTCGGCGCGGCGCGTGATCCGCGATACGGGGAATGGCGAAGACATGACGAGCTCAGGTTCGAGATGGGGGGGGGCGGACAGGTCTAAGGGGCTGCGGCCACGTGTCTGACCCGCCCGCCCCGTACCTAATCCCCCGGCCCCTTCCCTGGGAGGGAAGGGGAGCGTGTTAACGAGGGTGGAACCGCCGAACGCGCGGCAGGTGGCGAGTTGGCAGGACATCGAGATGACGGCGTTAGAGTTCGAGCACGGCGAACAGGCCGAGGTGGTCTGACGGATAAACATTCGGATCGATCGGCGACGGCTTGTCGAAGGCCAGCCCCGCGCCGGCGATGCGGAACTCCGGCGATACGAAGATGTAGTCCAGCGTGCCGTGCGGCGAGCCGTCGTGCGTGTTCATTGGTGTCGTCCAGGTCTTCTCGGGCTCTCTCCCGTGCACGGCTTCGTGGGCCGAGCGGAAGCGCGACTTCATCAACTTGACCGCGGGCTCGGGCGGGTCGGCGTAGGCGTTGAAGTCGCCGGAGATCACCACCGGCAGGCGGCGCGCGTCGCGGTCCAACCACGCCAGCAGATACTCCAGTTGCGTGACGCGCTCCTGCTGCGCTTCCGGCGGGTGATGCAGATGCGTGTTCACGAACACGAACGGCCGGTCGCCGCAGCGAAAGACGAACCGCTGCGCGACGCGCTCGAACGACATCAGGTCCAGCACCTCGTGCTCCTCGAAGCCGATGCGCGACATGGTAGCGATGCTGTGGTAGCTGGCGCGCGTGCCGGGATTCGTCGCGTGCTTGATGCGATAGTGGGGTTGGCCCGGCAGGCGCTTGTTGATCTGGCGGCTGAGCCACATGCCCTGGTCGAGGGTGAGATCGACTTCCTGCAGGCCGATCACATCGGGCGCAAGGTCTTCGAGCTGATCGACCACGAGCGGCGCGCGCATGCCCCACTGTCCGCTGCGGTTGAACAGGTTCAGCGTCGCAAGTTTGACCTGAGGCATCTTCAGCCCCCTTCGTAGCCGCCGGTTCCATGAGATGGTGACAACGTATAGGTTCACCGGACTATGTACTAGCCCCGGCTCGGGCGCCTGGTCCAACTCCCGTTTCGTAGATGCAGCCGATACGCTTGCCGCATGCACTTCAAGATCGCCGTGCTCAAGGGCGATGGCATCGGTCCCGAGATCGTCGATGAGTCCCTGCGGGTGCTGCAGGCGGTCGGCGGGCGCTTCGGGCACGAGTTCAACTTCATCGAGGCATACGCCGGCGGCGAGGCGTGGGAGCGCTACGGCGAGCACCTGCCCGTCGCGACGCTCGATGTGTGCCGCAAGTCGGACGCCATTCTTAAGGGCCCGTTCGGCGGCCCGACGGACGAGCTCAACGACCCGAAATGGCGCGGCGTCGAGACGACGGCGATCCTCGGGTTGCGGCGAGAGTTCGACCTCTTTATGAACCTGCGGCCGGTCGTCGTCTATCCGGAGATCCTGCCGCTCTCGCCGCTCCGGCCGGAGATCGTCGATGGCGCCGACATGCTCATCGTGCGCGAGTTGACGAGCGGCATCTACTTCGGCGAGCGCGGCGAGCGTGTCGTCGATGGGCAGCGCCAGGTGTGGGACACCGAGGCCTACACCGAGGGCGAGATCGCGCGCATCACGCACGCCGCATTCCGGCTGGCGCGGCAGCGGCGCAAGCACCTCACGCTCGTCGCGAAGTCGAACATCCTCGCGAGCTCGGTGCTCTGGCGCGACGTGCTCGCCGGCATCGCGCCGGAGTACCCGGACGTCGAGCACGACTACCTGCACGTCGACAACGCGGCGATGCAGATCGTCGTCAACCCGCGTCAGTTCGACGTGCTGCTGACGAACAACATCTTCGGCGACATTCTGAGCGACGAGGCGAGCGTGCTGGCCGGATCGCTCGGCATGCTTGGGTCCGCGAGCCTCAACGCGCAGGGCTTCGGCATGTACGAGCCGATCCACGGCTCCGCGCCTGACGTCGCGGGCGAGGGCAAGTCGAACCCCATCGCGATGCTGCTGAGCGCGGCGATGATGCTGCGACTGAGCTTCGGGCTGGAAGCGGAAGCGGTGGCGGTCGAGCAGGGCATCCGCGCCGCCCTCGCCAAGGGCCTGCGCACGCCGGACATCGCCAGCGCCGGCGGCACCGTTGTCAGCACGCACGAGATGGGCGCCGCGGTCGAGCAGGCGCTCGGGAGCTAGGCCGAGCGCACCTTCATCGCCGTCGATCTACTCCCGCCAGCGCACTTCGTAGAGGCGTACCGGATCCTCGAAGCCCTTGAGCGGCGTCTCGCCGCGGTCGGCGAAGATGAAGTTCTTTCCCGAGAGCAGGTGACGCACCGCCTCCGGTACGAGGATCTCGCTGCCGCTGGCGAGATCTTTGATGCGGGCGCCCAGGATCACCGCTGATCCGAAGAAGTCACCTTCTTCTTCGATGGGCTCGCCGATGTTCAGCCCCATACGGACGACGATCGGTTCGCCGCCGCCCTCGCTGTGCTGCGCGAACGCGCGCTGCAACGCCACGGCGCACTCCACCGCCTTCGTCGCGGAGGTGAACGATGCCATGAAGCTGTCGCCGTCCGTCTTCACCACGACGCCGCCGTGCTGCTTGAGCGCCTCGCGTGTGATCCGCTCGTGCTCGCGCAGCACCGCCCGCCCCGCGTCGTCGCCGAGGCGCTGCATCATCTCCGTGTGGCCGACGATATCGGTGAAGAGGATGGTGCGGAAGGCGCTTGTCTCTTCGCGCGGCGCCGCCGCCGCTTTCGGCGCTTCGCCGGCCTCATCCGCGGGCGGGGCGTTGCCGAGGAACTCTCCGATCGCCCGCAATCCGTCCGCACCCAAGCCTCCTACCGCACTCAGGCCTCCTAAAGTCGATGATTCCAGGACGACGAGCCGGGCATCCGGAATCCGAGACGCCAGCACCTGGGATGACTGCAGATGGGCGAACCCTTGCGACGAACGAGCGAGCAGGAGCGTTGGCATGCGGACCCGCGGCAGCAGATCCGTCACGTCCAACTCGGCTGACGCGTCGTTGAACGCCAGCAGCTCAGCCGGCTCCAAGGAGGCACGACTCACGGCGGCAACCTCCTTCGCTCGGTCACTGTCCGCGAACTCCACCTCCCAGCTCGCCACCGTGAGCGTATAGGACTCCCACTGGTCTTTGGTGATCTCTCGCATCGACGTGAAGGCCCGTAGCGCCGGGCTGGATGCGTAGAAGTCTCGCCCGCAGGCGTACGCGTTCCAGAGGATCAGATGGGTTACCCGCTCCGGATGACGGACGGCGTAGGCGACCGCTGCGAGGCCGCCATGAGTAGGACCGAAGAGGACGAATCTCTCGATCGCCAGACGATCGACGACCGCCTCCAGGTCGAGGAGACGCGCCGCGAGCGAGAAGTTGGGCGATCCGCGCTGCGAGAGCCCCGATCCCCGGCCGTCGTACCTCACGACGCTATGGCGTGGCTCCAGCAGCGCCCCAATCGCCAGCCGCATCCTCCGTCCCACTAGCAAGTGGCTATAATAGATGGTGCTCGTGGTAACGATCGGCGGGCCGTCGCCCATCGTGTAGTAGGCGATGCTGACGCCGTCGTCGGTGGTGGCGTACTGGATCTGCGGTTCGGGCATTAGGCGGTCTCCTGCGGCGACTCTTCGACCGCCGTCCGTACGGCATACACGCGCACCGGATCGCCGACGCCCTTCATCTCTTGTTCGCCGCGGTCGTCAAACTCCACGCCAGCGGAGGACCGCGCCATGCCACGCACGACATCCGACACGAGGATCTCGCCGGGCGCGGAGAGCGCGCAGATCCGCGAGGCGATGTTGACGGCGCCGCCATAGACGTTGTCCGGCTCGCGGATCACGTCGCCCGCGTGGATGCCGAGATGCAACTGCAGTTCACTGCGGGCGCTGACTTCGCGGCAACGGAGAGCGGCGGCGATGGCCTGCGACGCAGACAGGAAGGTCGCCATGACGCCGTCGCCGAGCACTTTGCCGTCAATCGGCGTGCCGCCTGCGTCGCGGATGGCGCTGCGGAGTTGCTCATCGAGCGCACGCGAGGCGTCGCGGAAGGCGGCGTCGCCCATGCGCTCAGTGAGTGCGGTCGACGCGACGATGTCGGTGAAGAGGATCACGGCCGTGCCGGTGCTCGTCGTACGCGCTCCTACCGGCGCTTCACCGGCCTCATCCGCGGGCGCGGCATCGCCGAGGAACTCCTCCATCACCCGCAGCAAGTCCTCATCTGGTTGGAGGACGGCGAGCCGGGCGCCCGGAATGCGAGACGCCAGCGCCTGGGATAACTTCGGCTGGCCGTTCCGTGGCGACGGTCGGCAGATGACGAGCGCCGGCACGCGCACCTGCGGCAGCAGGTCCGTCACGCCGATCTCGATCGTCGCGTCGCGGAACGCGAGCAGCGCGTCCGGCTCCATCGAGGCCCGCAGCAGCGCGGCGACTTCCTTCGCCCTGTCACTGTCCGAGAAGTCAAGTTCCAGGTTTGCCGAGGCCAGCGTGTACGACTCCCACTGGTCTTCGGTGAGCGCCCGCATCGACTGATTGGCCCGGGCGACCAGACTGACTTCGTAAAAGTCTCGCCCGCAGGCATACGTGTCGCTCAGGATCAGATGGGTTACCCGTTCCGGATGCCGGACGGCGTAGGCCACCGCCGTGGGGCCGCAATTTTGCCCGCCGATCAGCGCGAACTGTTCGAGTCGCAGGCGATCGACCACCGCTTCCAGGTCGAGGAGGCGCGCCGCGAGCGAGAAGTTGGGCGACTCGCGCTGCGAGAGCCCCGAACCGCGGCCGTCGTACCGGACGACCCTGTGGCGTCGTTCTTGCGCCTCCATAGCTGCGCGACTTCGGGGCATCCTTCGCAACACCAGCAAGTGGCTGGCGACGATTTCGCTCGCGCGGACGATCGGCGGGCCGTCGCCCATCGTGTAGTAGGCGATGCTGACGCCGTCGGCGGTGGTGGCGTACTGGATCTGCGGCTCCATAGAGCACAGCGTACAGCCTCTCTCGCTAGCCGCCCGCACGGCCGGCGACCGACGACCGGCCGTCGAGCAGGCGCTCGGGGGCTGAGCGACGCCTGCCACTCTGCCGGGCCCGCTTCCCGCTACCAGCCACGAAAACCCGCATTTTCGGGCTCAAGCGTTCCTCGGAGCACGCCAGCGGCCGATAACTGAAGGGAAGCCGTGAGCCCGAGAGTCGAGGAGCCGCCATGCCCGCTAACCAGCAGCCGACACCAATCGAGCAGCAACTCGCTGAGGCGCTCGACGACCTTGCCGCCGCGCTGAAGCAAGCCTCTGAAGCGGCGGCAACGATCCGGAACATTGCGCCGCAGATCGCGGCGACCGGCTCCGTGCTTCAAGAGATCGAAGCACTACTCCGCGCAGGCGGACCGGAGGCGGGCAGCCCGGGCGAAGCGCCCGGGCAACCAGGGAGCTATAAGCGGCCAACGCTCGTCGTGCCGGCCGCATCGGTGCAGCGCCCCCGCTCACTGGCGAAGCGGAAGCCCGAAGCCGCGCCGGGGACGGTGGAGCAGACGAGCGATAACGGGTACCAGGCGAATGCCCGGCTCGCCGAACAAGACGAGTCCGCAGCGGCCGAGGCCACCGGCGGAACCGCGGCGGCGTTCCCGAGCGCGGCTGATGACCCCGGCGTGAGCTGCTTCCGGCTCGAGTTCGAGAGCGTCGGCGGCCCGCTGGACCTGCGAGCGATCGATGATGCGGTCACGCAGCACCCCGCCGTGCGCGATGTCGCGCTGCTGGATTACGATGGCCGCCGGGCGATGCTGAAGGTCTGGATCACCGCAGGGTCATCGCCGGCCGACGTGCAGTCCGACCTCAAGGAGCGCATCCCGCAGCTACTGGCGCCCGGCACTGAGGTGCGCGTGGTCGCGCTCGAAGACGTAGCCTGATCCACGGAGATTCGGCCGCGAAGCGAGAAGCCTTCGCGTGAGCGAGGGCTTCTTCATCTAACGGAGCGGGTCTGTCCGTGACGTGGCGGCGGTGTCAGGCGACTTCTTCCGCGGCGTAGTACATGCGTCGCTCTGCCGCCCCGAACATCGCGTGCGCCGTCGCGCCGTCATCGGGGGAGGTCGCCCAGCCGCACGCCAGGTGCAACTCCAGTCCCGGCGCACCGTCCGAAGTCACCTTCATGTCCTCGGCGATAGCGAGCAGCCGTTCGACGGCAATGCGCGCGCCGTCGGGTGGCGCCTGCGTGAGGATCATCGTGTAGCCGCTCTCTTTGTACGCGCCGATGACGTCGATGTCGCGTGCGTTCTCGGCCAGGGCCGTCCCCAGACGCTCGAGCAACTGGTCTGTCAGGATGTCGCCGAACCGCTCGCGCAGCAGGCGCAGGTTCGTCGCCTCGATGACGACGAGCGATACCCCGTGCTTGTGGCGGGCGGCCCGCGCCAGCTCCTTCTGCAGCTCCGATTCGAGCTTGCGCGCGTCGAACACCGCGCGCGAGACATCGGTCGCGCCGCTCGCGCGCGCGGACTGCATCTGCCGGAGGTTGACTGTGGCGCAGGCGACGTGGTCCGCGAAGAGTTGGAGCCCGGCAGTATCCGGCTGGCCGGCGAACATCAGCAGTAGCGCGCCAAACCGCTCACCGGCCCATTTGAGCGGCACGAGTGCCAGCGACGAGACGCCGAGCGCGCGTTGCGCAGCGATCGCGGCGTCTTCGGCGCCTAGGCCGCGGAGCAAGACGGCGGCGGACGTAAGTGCCGGTGACGGCGCATCGAGCGCTTCCGCAATATGCGGCGCGTCGGTGGGATCGATGCGGCGGTCCAATACGTCCTTGCCGAACGCATCGATCGCACGCTGCAGCGAGCGCCGGCGCAGGTCCGATGCGGGGGACTTTCGCTCCAGCCGGCCCTGCTGGTCCTGGATGTACACGAGCGCGTACGCGGCATTGAGCGCGCCTTCGGCGGCCGTCGAGGTCGCATCGACCAGCCAGTCGAGGGTGTTGGCGGAGTGTACCGGCAACAGCGCCGACATCACGCGCGCGGGGTCGGGCTTGACCTGGGCTTCGCTGGACTGTCGATTCCTCGCCATGATCCCCTCCCTTGACTCGCTACGCCGATAGGTTCACGACCGCCGCCGCGATCTGTGACAGATGCTCTTCGATGCGCTCGATCGCGGCGTGGATCTCCGTGACGTCCTGGCCTGGGCCTTCCGAGCGCAGGACGCCCGCTTCGACCAGGTTTCGCACTGCTTCGTGCAACCGCCGCTGCTGGTCCATAAGAGCATCGGCCTGGGCACGCAGCTCCGACAGGCTTCGCAAGGCGCCATCGAACTCACCTGACGCGGGTGGCAGAGCGGGTGGCACCTCGGGCGCGGCCCGCGGACGCGCGGCTTCCTGCGCGAGCAGGCTGGCCTTTTCAGATTCGATGGCGGCGGCGCGGGCGCTGTCGTAGACCCGCCAGGAGCCGATGACGCCGATGATGGTGATGATCAGCAGTCCGCCCAGCCCGATGGCGATCGCTGCCACGGCGGCGGCAAATTCCCAGTTCGCGGTGTCGCCCAAGCTGTCGCCTCTCTCACACAGGGTAGCGGTGACTGGAGAATGATCGGCGTCCATGGGCCGTCGGATAAGGGAAGAAATGCCCCTAGGGAATCGCACTATCTCGGGAGGTCCGCGCTGAAGCCTCCAGACGGCCGCCGAAGCGTGAGGCCGCGAGCGCCAGGGGCTGCTGGAGGCTCACTCGTGCGAACCTCGACGCCGGGCCAGCGCCGCGTGCCGAGCGCGCCCGGGGGCCGCACCCCCGGGCCGGTAGCCCAATAGCTCAGACGGGCCGCTCCCCGGCGCCTATTCGGGGCCGCGATTACATGCCGTCGGCAGCACGGGTGGGATTCTCCCGCGACGAGCCCGTTGATTACGGCGGTCGCGCGTCTCGCTGGGGAGTTCTCAACCGTGCTTGACCAATGGTTATCCGCGACTTTACAATGACCGAACAATTGAATAGCGCTCATCGAGAGTGGTGGAGGGATCGGCCCGACGAAACCCGGCAACCCGCGCAGGCGGGTGCCAAATCCGACTCGCTAAGGCGAGGCAGATGAGAGAATCGCGAGACTTCTCACCACAATTCGGAGAAGTTTTTTTTGTTGCCCAACGACACTAGTGCCCGGCTCCAGCCGATCGAATGGCGAGACGGCGCCGTGCGCTTCCTCGATCAGACGCTGTTGCCCGGCGAAGAGCGCTATATCGAGACCGACGACTACGCAGCCATCGCTGGCGCGATCCGCCGGCTGGCGATCCGCGGAGCGCCGCTCATCGGCATCGCCGCGGCGTACGGACTTGCCGTGGCCGCGCGAGCTGGTGTCGATCTCGCCGTTGCGGCGTCAGAGTTGCGCGCCACACGGCCGACGGCGGTGAACCTCGGGTGGGCGCTGGACCGCGTGCTCGCGGCGACGCACGGAATCGCCGATCCGGCGGCCGCTGCCGAGTCCGAAGCGCTGCGGATCCACGACGAACAGGTCGCGGCGGACGCACGCATCAGTGAGTTGGGGGCGGCACTGATCGACGACGGGCACACCGTCCTGACGCATTGCAACACCGGCTCTCTCGCCACAGGCGGGATCGGTACCGCGCTCGGCGTGCTCAAGACGGCACACTGGCAGGGCAAGCGGATCCGGGTGCTCGTCGATGAGACGCGCCCGCTGCTCCAGGGCGCCCGGCTCACCGCCTGGGAGCTGGTCCGCGAAGGGATACCCCATCACGTCATCGTCGACGCAGCGGCGGCGGGCCTGATCGCGCGCGGCGCTGTGCAGGCGATTGTGGTCGGCGCCGACCGCATCGCGGCGAACGGCGATGTCGCGAACAAAGTCGGCACGTACGGGCTCGCGCTCGCCGCCCGCGAACATGGCGTCCCGCTGTACGTCGCAGCCCCCGCCAGCACGATCGACGCCAACACTGCGCTCGGCGCAGACATCGCGATCGAAGAGCGCAGCGAAGATGAGGTGCTGTCCCTTGCGTCGCAGCGGACGGTGCCCGACGGGACGCACGCCCGTAACCCCGCGTTCGATGTGACACCCGCCGCGCTCGTCACTGCCATCATCACCGAGCGCGGCATCCTGCGCGCACCGTATGGCGACGCCATCGCCGGCATCATGCACGCCGCCGTGGCGGCACGATGAGCAGTGCCACGCTCGCCATCATCGGCGGCTCCGGCTTCTACGACATGCCCGGCATCACGGACGTGCAGACGGTCCGGATCGAGACGCCGTTCGGCGCGGCTTCCGATGCCTTCGTGCTGGGCACGCTGGAGGGTGTCCGCACGGCCTTCCTGCCGCGTCACGGCGTGGGGCACCGGCTGTTGCCGGCGGAGATCCCGCAGCGCGCGAACATCTGGGCGCTCGCATCGCTCGGCGTCGAGTACGTACTGTCCGTGAGCGCCGTCGGCAGCCTGAAGGAAGAGATCGAGCCACTGCACGTGGTCGTGCCGGACCAGGTCATCGACCGCACACGCGGCAGCCGCCCGGCGACCTTCTTTGGCGGCGGCATCGTCGGACACATCGCCTTCGACGAGCCGTTCTGCCCGCACCTTAGCTCGGCGCTGCACGCAGCTGCTGATGCGTCCGGCGTGCACGCGCACCGCGAAGGGACGTTGGTCGTCATCGAAGGTCCCGCATTCTCGACGCGCGCGGAGTCATTCCTGTACCGGCGCTGGGGCGCCGACGTTATCGGCATGACGGCTCTGCCCGAAGCGAAGCTCGCCCGCGAAGCAGGCATGTGCTACGCAACGCTCGCCTGCGTCACCGATTACGACACCTGGCACGCCGATCACGAGACCGTTTCGGTCGAGATGGTCGTCGCGAACCTGCGCCGCAACGTCGCCAATGCGCAGCGGATTATCGCGGCGACGGCGCGCGCCCTGCCGGCGCGGAGCTGCGCCTGTGCACGCGCGCTCGACTCCGCGATCATCACGCCGATGGAGCTGGTGTCGGACGCAATGAAGCGCGACCTGGCGCCGATACTCTCGCGAGGGACTGCCCCGCTACCCGCCGGGAGCGCGCCATGACCGTCGTAGAACGCAGGTCGGGTGTGATCGAGCGGACGGACGAGTTCGCTATCCGCCCGCTGCGCGACCGCGACCAGATCCGCCGCATCCTTGAAGGTCGCCGCCCGTACGCCGCGTACGCGCTCGGCCAGCTCGAGCCGCAACTCTTTCGCATGACGGAGTGGTGGTTGGCGAGCGGCGCGCAGAATCAGGCGCTCGTGCTGCACTCTAGCGGCGGTCTTGGCGACGCAACCTTCGCCATGGGCGAGGCAACCGCGTTAGATGCGCTGCTGCGCCTGCATCCCGGACCACACCACACGTTCTTGACCTGCGAGGTACCGCATCTCGAGACGGTGCTCCGTCACTTCGCCCTGGATCAGCGCCAGACGATGATCCGCATGCAGGTCGATGCGGCGACGTTCCGAGCGGCGGAGGGCGTCGAGGTGCGACGCCTGGAAGGGCAGGATGCTCGCGAGATCAACGCGCTGTACCGCACAGACGGCGTGCCTTCGTTCTATTCATCCAGGCTGATAGAAGACTCCGTCTACTACGGCGCCGAGCGTGGCGGGCGGATCGTCGCCGTGGCCGGCACGCACGTCATTTCGAGCGCCAGCGCGATTGCGGTGGTCGGCAACGTGTACACTCATCCACGCCACCGGAACGAGCATCTGGCGCAGGCGACGACGGGCGCGGTGACGGAGCAGCTGCTGAAGTTCTGCCGCGAAGTCGTGCTGAGCGTCGACCCGACCAACGAATCGGCTGTGCGCGCGTATGAGCGCTTGGGCTATCGAGAAGTCGCTCGGTTGATCGAAGGCGCCGCAACCCGGCGCGACGCCATCGGCGCCGGTACCGCCGTGCGGCGGCTCGCTGCGCGCTTGCGGGGACGCGGCAGAGGCGCCGAGATCGTCCGGCTTCACACCGGTTAGCCGCGCCACAGGCCGCGACGGCGGGAATTTCAAAGACACGGCGTTTGCCGTGATGGTTCGAAGGACAGGCCCGCATGCGGCGCCTGAAGGAAAGGCAACAGTGACCACGCAGACGACACCACACGACGTCCGAGACATCCGGCTGGCGGAAGAAGGCGTGCGCCGCATCGAGTGGGCGGCGCGGGAAATGCCCGTCATCAGGCAGATTGGCGAGCGGTTCAAGAAGGAGCGGCCGCTGAAGGGGCTGCGCGTCGCCGCGTGCCTGCACGTTACGACGGAGACGGCGAACCTGATGATCGCGCTGCGCGACGGCGGCGCCGAGATCGCGTTGTGCGCGTCGAATCCACTGAGCACGCAGGACGACGTCGCCGCCGCGCTGGTCGCCGACTACGGCATCTCGACGTTCGCGATCAAGGGCGAAGACAACGAGACCTACTACAAGCACCTCGACGCCGTACTCGACTCCAAGCCGCAGTGTACGATGGACGACGGCGCCGACCTGGTCGCGAGACTGCACCGCGACCGCACCGACCTGCTGGCCGGCGTCATCGGTGGCACCGAGGAGACGACCACGGGCGTCATCCGCCTGCGCGCGCTGTCGAACGAGGGGCGGCTGAAGTATCCGATCATCGCGGTGAACGAAGCGAACACCAAGCACATGTTCGATAACCGCTATGGCACCGGCCAAAGCACGCTCGACGGCATCACGCGCGCGACGAACGTGCTCTGGGCCGGCAAGACCGTCATCGTGGCAGGATACGGCTGGTGCGGCCGCGGCGTCGCATCGCGCGCGCGCGGCATGGGGGCGCACGTCGTCGTCACTGAGGTCGACCCGCTGCCCGCGCTGGAAGCCGTAATGGACGGCTTCCGCGTCATGCCGATGGCCGAGGCGGCGAAGATCGGCGACATCTTCATCACGCTCACCGGCGACTGCAACGTGCTCGACCGGCAGCACCTGGAGGCTATGAAGGACGGCGCCATCCTGGCGAACTCGGGCCACTTCAATGACGAGATTAACCTGAAAGCACTCGAGTCGATGGCGGAGAGCCGTCGCGAGGTGCGGCCGTTCGTCGAAGAGTTCAAACTCGGCGACGGGCGCAAGCTCTTCCTGCTCGGCGAGGGGCGTTTGATCAACCTCGCCGCCGCCGAAGGACACCCGGCGAGTGTGATGGACATGAGCTTCGCGAACCAGGCCCTGAGCGCAGAGCATCTCGTGAACGACGAAGGCAAGATGGGCGTCGGCGTCTACCCGGTGCCCCGCGAGATCGACGCCGAGATCGCGCGCTTGAAGCTACAGGCGATGCACATGGACATCGACACGCTGACGGACGAGCAGGTGAAATATCTGACGTCGTGGGAATCGGGGACGTAGTTGGAAGCGGGAAGCGTGAAGCGGGAAACGGGACGAGGCGGGGAATTCGTTGGAAGCTGACAACGGTAACCGAGCAGCGGCACCGGCGCGGAAGCCGATTCAGTCGTACCGGGACATCGAGGCGTTTCAACGATCGATGGCGCTGCTTGCTCCTGTGCATCAATTGCTCACGAAGCTTCCCCACATCGAGCGATGGGAACTTGCCAGCCAGATCAGGCGAGCGAGCAAGTCGATTCCAGCTCACATCGCTGAAGGATACGGGAAGAAGAGGTCCGCCAAGGATTTTCGGGCGTACCTCGACATTTCGCTCGGGTCGGCAAACGAGATGATCGTTCACCTTGAGATCATCGCAAGGTCAGTGGGTTATCTGACGGAAGCGGATATTCAGCCGCTCGTTGCGGAGTACGAGATCGTCGCAAAGCAGCTGTATCGCTTAGTCGAGAACTGGAGGGACTTCACCGTGCCAACGTAGGCACTGCAACGCGAGAGGCGACTTTCTCGTTTCTCGTTTCCCGTATCTCGTTTCTAATTCGACGGAGGAGAACCTTGACGACGACATTCATGAGCTCACAGTTGCTCAGCCTGACGAGCGAGTCGGTGACCGAGGGTCATCCGGACAAGATGTGCGACCAGATCAGCGACGCGGTGCTGGACGCGATCATGAAAGACGACCCGATGGGGCGCGTCGCCTGCGAGACGGCATGCACCACCGGCCTGGTCATCGTCATGGGCGAGATCACGACGAAGACCTACGTCGATATCCCGGCGATCGTGCGGGAGACCGTGCGGGACATCGGTTACAACAACCAGCACTACGGCTTCGACTGGGAGACCTGCGGCGTCATGGTCTCGATCAAGGAGCAGTCGGGCGACATCGCCATGGGAGTCGACAGGGCGCTCGAGGCGAAGGAAGGCGCCGGGATGGGCGATGACCTCGACACCGGCGCGGGGGACCAGGGCATGATGGTCGGCTTCGCTTGCAACGAGACGGAAGAGTACATGCCGCTGACCATCTCACTCGCGCACAAGCTGTGCCGGCAGCTCGCCGACGTGCGCAAGAGCGGCAAGCTGCCGTATCTGCGGCCGGACGGGAAGTCGCAGGTGACCGTCGACTACGAATACGGGCAGCCCAAGCGGATCAACACCGTCGTGATCTCGACCCAGCACGATGAGGAGATCTCACGCGAGGCGCTGCAGAACGACATCATCGAGCAGGTGATCCGGCCGATGCTGCCTGCCGATCTTGCGAAAGAGACGCCGCGAATCCTGATCAATCCGACGGGCCGCTTCGTCATCGGCGGGCCGATGGGAGACGCGGGCCTCACCGGCCGAAAGATCATCGTCGATACGTACGGCGGTATCGCCCGGCATGGTGGCGGCGCCTTCTCCGGTAAGGACCCGACGAAGGTAGACCGGTCAGCGGCATACGCGGCGCGCTACGTCGCAAAGAACATCGTCGCCGCCGGACTGGCGGACCGCGCCGAGCTGCAGCTCTCGTACGCGATCGGCGTCGCGAGGCCGACCTCGATCGCGGTGGAGACCTTTGGCACGGGCCGCGTCGACGACACCACGATCCTGGCGCTCGTCAACGAGCACTTCGACCTGCGGCCGGCGGCAATCATCCGCGACCTAAGGTTGCGGCGACCGATCTATCGCGCCACGGCGTCGTACGGGCACTTCGGGAGGAACGACATCGACGCGCCATGGGAGCGCACCGACAAGGCCGCGATGCTCACCGCTGCGGCGGGCGTCGCTGCGAAGTAGCTCACCGGGCGGGAGATAGCCGAAGGGCGGACCGTCAGTTCCATTGCCGCGCGTTACCAGCGGGCACAATATCGATGCGATCCGCCCTTCGTTCTTGTACCAACTTCGACGGCTACCGGCCGAGCGGCGCCTTCTCGCGGCGCGTGTGTGCTTTCGTGACATCGCGTTGGCCTTCGCGGTGCTGCGGTGGGACTCCAGGGATCTCCGTTACCAAATAGCCTCTCGATGCATCGACGATCATCCGCGGCAGGCACTCGCCCAAGTGCGCCGCGTATTCGGCTCGAAATCGGAACGATTCGCTGCAATTCGGGCAATCCATTGCCGTCCTTCTCGTCGCCACCCTGGCGCTCAGGATCCAATCTAGCGACTGCATGTTGCGACCATGTCACCAGAGAGATTCCGATGATCCCAGCGCAGTCTCAGTGCGGACGAATCCGGCTACGTTGCCTGAGATCCGATTCCGGGGGTCTAGTTGCGCCGGTGGAGGAATCGCAAGCGGACGAGGTCGCGTAAAACCTCCCATGCCTGTTGCGGGCGCACGCGAAGGCGCGAGCCGTCGACGTGGTGCCAGGTCACCGGCACCGGCACGATGCGGTAGCCGAGCGACCGCGCGATGTACAACACCTCGGCGTCGAAGATCCAGCCGCTGAGCTGCTGCTGGCGAAAGATCGCCTGCGCGGCATCGTGGTGAAAGCCCTTCATCGGGCACTGCGTGTCATCGATGTCGGGCAGCACGCGCATGGACTTCCGCATCATGGTGAACAGGCGGCCGACCATGCGGCGCTGCGCCGGCTGGCTGGCCCGCATGTCGCTGCCGTCCGGCTGGATGCGCGTGCCGATGACGACCGGCATCCCTTGCTTGAGCTCGTCGAGCAGCCGGAGCGCGTCTTCGGGCGGCGTTGCCAGGTCCGCGTCCATGAAGAACACGTACGTGCCGCTGGCGGCGAGGATGCCCGTCCGGATCGCCGCGCCCTTGCCCTGGTTGCGTGTGTGCTGGACGAGCCGGATCGAAACGGCGGCGGGCAAGCCGGGCCCGATACGCTCGCGGATGATGTCAGCAGTGCGGTCGCGGCTGCCGTCGTCGGCGACCACGATCTCGCTCGAAAATGGCTGCATCGCAAGGAACTCGATCACGCGTTCGAGGCTCTTCGGGAGGCGCGCTTCCTCGTTATACGCCGGAAGGACCACCGACAGGAACGGCGACGGCAGCGCTGCCGCCTCTTGCTGCGAGACCGTCACCGGCTGCGTCATGGCGCGCCTGATTCGGCATGATGAGCGGCATCGTTGGCGCCCGCATCGAGCTTGCGACGGCGGACGACCTCTGGCGCCACCAGCGGCTTGCCGATCATGTCGGCGATGGCGCCGGCGACTGTGTGCACTTCGCCCAGCCCCTCACGCACCAGCGAGCGCGGCACGATGAGATCACCGACCGCCAGCCGCTTGCCGCTCACCTTCACCAGCACGATCTCCAGTTGCGCGAAGTCTTGCAGCTCGCCTCGCTGCCGTTCTCGGTTCACTTCCTCGATGCGGATCTGATCGACCTTCCAGAACGGCACCAGCTCCGTCGTGCCGACACCCATGCCCAGGAATCCCTGCTGCCAGAGACCCGACTGCTTGTGCCGATCGAACACCACGTTTGCCCCCGCGATGGCGTACACAAACCCGATGCCGGCGAGCGGGATGCTTACGACGGCGGCCACCAGCAACAGCAGCACGAAAGCGAACGGGAGCCGGTCGAGCCAGAGAATGATCGACACAAAGCAGGCGATGCCAAAGAGGAGTCCGACCAGGGGGAAGAGCGCGGCTGCCAGGGCGGGGCGCACGTTGATGCGGTCCGCCTCGATGAACGCCACGCGGCGGTTCAGGTAGACGATGCGCTTAGCGGGGATGGGCGCAGTCTGGGAAGCCATGCGCTTGGGATTATAGTGGCGGGTTTGATCTGGGTGTAGGCACCCGGGGACGAGCGCTGGTGGAAGCTACTCGAACGCTCCGTCCTCCCGTTCCGGCAGCACACAGAAGGCGCCGCTGCTGTAGCCGACAGCTTGAATGTGGAACACGCGGTTGAACCTCGCCCGGTAATTCTCCCACGCGATCGCAGCAGTGAGCTCGACGAGCTGCCGCTGGTCGAAGACGCGGGCCAGCGCTTCATCGAGCTCGCGGGGGACGTCCACGGGCACACGCGACATTTCGACCGCGAGATCGATCGCCAGCCGCTCGGCCTCGCTGAACTCCGGACTGTCGCGGTACAACGGCAGGTCGCGCAACTGCGCCTCGCGGACGCCCGACTCCCGGCCCACGGCCGAGCCAATATCCATTCAGAACAGACAGCCCACCAGCGAGGACGTCTTCAATTGCGCGAGCGTCTTGATGCGCGTGTCTACACTGCCACTCATGAACAGCGCGCTCTCGTACGTGCCTACCGCCAGCATCAGGGCAGGCCGGCGTCTCAGAAGCCGCACGAAGCCCGGAGTCGACTTGGCGCGGGCGAACACGCGCCGGTACATGCGCAGCTTCCCGAGCAGGTTCACGATTCTCTCTCCACTGCGTTCCAACGCGCGAGCGCGCCCGCCACGAGCAGCAGGGCAAATGCTGCGAGCAGCGGCGCGTCCGTGTCTTTTCCGCCCAGGTCGTGGTCGATGACATGAGACAGCGCGTGCACGCCTGCGCCCGCAGCGGCGCCCATCAACGCGACGAGCTGAGCGTCGCGCCAGCGCAGGCTCGCGAGAAGCGTCGTGCCGATGCCGATCTGGAACGCACCAGCATCGTGCAGGAAATGCCGGTTGTACGGCGGAAAGTGCGCGATCTGATCTAAAACGATGCCGGCGCGCCAAACGCCCAGATCCCGACGCCGAGAAAAAAGATCCCCGCCAGCAGCGTGATTGCGGATGACAGTCGCTTAGCGGTCATCCCCACCTCTTGAGCAGCTCATGTCGGTGTCCGCCCCCTTCACCTTGTTAGACGGAGGCGCGTTCTCAAAGGTTACGTCCTCCCACGCCTAACCGCATCGTCCATTGGGCCATGCTGGACATCTCTCCCCAACGAATCCGAGCTATGGTAGGCTGTGTTATGCTCGCGCCGCGGCGCATCGTGCAGGTGTTTCTCGTTCGCGATGGAGAGCACCGGGAGCAGGCAGGCCCGGAGTATGCCGCCATGTTTCGCGAGATGCGTGCGGATTGCGCGATCGTGCGGGCCATGATGCGCGACAACAAGCGCTGACTACCGCCATGTGGTGCTATTCCCCTAGCACGGCAACATCTACCTCACGGACGCGCGCCTCGTACAGCTCGACGAGATACAGGTGCTGCCACGTGCCCAGGTCCAACCGGCCTTCGCGCACCGCCGCCCACGTCGATTCGCCGAAGAGCATAGCGGTCGCCAGATGCGCGACCGCGTTCTCCGCGCCCTCTTCGATGTGGCGGTAGCGGCGCTCCGCCGGGAAGGTCGCGTGCACCGCGTCCTTCATGTCCGCGTGCAGGCGCTGGTCAGGCTCGTTGCAGGTAATGGCGGCGGTGGTGTGGCGGCTGCGCACCAGCACGATGCCCTCGCTGACGCCGCTGCGTGTAACGGCATCCGCCACCTCGGTAGTGATTTCGGCGAACTCGCCGATGCCACGCGTGCGGACTTCGATTTGATGGAGCCTGACCTTCACGGAAGACCTTCTGTATTATCAGAGTCCAGCGTTTTCCGCGAAGCACTGCCGTGGGCCGCGCTCCATTGCACGACGCGCTCCACATCGACAGCAATGACGGGCCGAGCATCGAGCTTCATCGCAACGTATTGTTCGTGCCGCGCCCGCAGCAGCGCGATCGCTCGCGTATGCTCCTCGCCGCCGTCGATGACCCTGGCGGTGCCGCGTAGCTGCACATACCGCAGGCACGACCAGTCGGCGTCGTCGTACAGATCCAAAAGCACCTGGACGTGTGGATTGACGGCGATGCTGCGCAGACGCCGCAAGCGGGTGTAATCGCCCGCCTTGGGCTTCTCATCGATGGGCGTGTACAGCGTGGCGCCGTCGAGCGCGAAGCAGATGGGGACCACATGGGGACGTCCGCGCTCGTCCGCTGTCGCGAGCCGGCCAACGCGCTGCGATTCGACGAACCTCCGTGCCTCGGGATCAATGATCAAGCCAACTCCAACCACCCGTGCTCGGTCTCACGCCGGCACAGTAAAGGCTCCGGAGCCGAGAGCCTCACTCGAGCGACTACCTACTGAGAACGTCAGAAGCTCCGTGCGTTCACGTCGTGCACGAACCTTATCACGCCCGTGACGTACGTCTGCTGATCGTCGTACATCGCCATGTGGCTGCCGTTCGGGCAGAACAGATAGCGTCCCTTCTGCACCTGCCCTGCCATCCATTCCATGTGTGCGGGATCCATCGTGGCGCAGCGCGCGCCGATGACAAGCGTCGGCACGGCGATCTTGCCGAGGTCAGCCGTGCGATCCCAGTTGATCAGTTTCCCGCTGCCATAGAGTTCGCTGTGGCCCCACATCGGAATGTATATCTTCTCATTCAAGCGTTTGAACGCGCGGAGCACCGGATCGGGCCACTGATCGGACGGTATGCGGAGAATGTGCTGCACGTAGTAGTGCGTCATCAGCAGCTCCGTGTAGCGTGGGTCCTGATATTCGTTGGCCGCTTCGAGGCGTTTGATTTCCGCGAGCGCGTTCTGATCCATCTCCGGCATCAGCACCTTCTCGGCGTACTCGTTGTAGGCCGGAATGCTCGCCATCATATTCGAGATGATCAGCCCTTTCAGGTGATCCTGATACGTGAGCGCGTACTCGATCGCGAGGATGCCGCCCCACGACTGGCCAAGCAGATAGAAGTTGCCGCGTTCGAGGCCAAGCGCTTTGCGGACTTGCTCGACTTCCTCGACGAAACGGGGCGTCTCCCACAGCTCCGGCGCGTCAGGCTGATCGCTATAGGCCGATCCGAGCTGATCGTAGTAGTAGTACTCGATGCCTGCCGCCGGGAAATAGCTGTCAAACGCTTCCAAGTACTCATGTGTCGCGCCAGGCCCGCCGTGCAACAGCAGCACCTTCATCGTCGGGCTGTTGCCGACTCGCTTGGTCCAGACGTGGAACGTGCATTTCGCCGTCTCGATCGGAACCATCTTGACGCCGCCGGTGAGTACGTCATCGCGGCCGGCATAGTTCAGGTATTCGCTGCTGTCACCCATCGGGCCTGCCTAACTTGGTCATCGATTGCTCCAGGAATCGCGGAGGCTCCCAAAGGAGCCTCCACTGATAACTGATAACTGAGAACTCGCCCGCCTACTTCGCCCCGATCTTCTCCGCTACGTCGCCGATGCCCAGCGACTCCAGCTTGCGCTTGCTGGGCGCGGCCGTCTCCGGGTCCCAGTCACAGGCGGCAAGGAAGTCCTGCTCAAGCGTCTTGATGTCGAGCTGGAGGTCCTTGTGCGCCCCGGCCTCCAGCGGCTGCGCGCCCCACAACCGGCCGGGGATGCGCCGCTTCGTCACGATGTCGCCCTCGCGGATGTTGAAAGCCATGCGCATGTTGGCGATGCGCTCGCCGACCTGCTTCATCTCGTCGTGCGTCGTGTCCCAACCCGTCTCCGTGTTGATCCACTCCGGGATGCGGTCATTCGGCGCGCCCATCATGATGAACTGGCACATGCCGGTCGCGTTGACCACGTGCATGTATTCAGAGCTGTCCTTGTGGTGCTGGCCGCGCTCCGTCGCCTGCGTGCGGTCCTGTGGCGCGCGCACGAAGTTCCAGGCCGGCCGCGGCGACGCCTCGTACTGCGTGTGCCGGGCCGGCGTCGCATCGAGCTTGTAGGTGGTGAAGTACTCCGGCTGGAGCTTCGGGTCGTGCATCGGCAGCTCTTCGCCGCCGACCTCCATCGCGAACTCGACCGACTTCGGGCCGATCTTCTTCGATGCGGCGCGGACGCCATCTCCGAACAGCTCGCCGAACGCGCCGTCCTTCATGCCGATCTTGTGCAGCGCGGCCATGATCGCGTCGGTGTTGCCCCACCGCAAGTCGATGCCGTCGGTGTCTTCCTTCGTGATCAGACCGTTCTCGAAGCACTCCATCGCGAACGCCAGCGTCGCGCCGGCCGAGATCGTGTCGATGCCGTACTGGTTGCAGAGATGGTTCGCGAACTGCAGCGAGTTCAAGTCGTTGTTCAGCATCATCGTGCCGAACGCGGTCGCGGTCTCGTACTCGGCGCGGTGCGTGTGGTGCGGGTACGGGTACTTGGCGTCGTTCTTGATCGCCATGTCCTTGGTATTGTCCGCCTGGATCTTCGCGATCTTGGCCTCGATCGGCTGCTTCTGGTCGTCCGGCGCCGCGGCGAGCTGGGCTCGCAAGTCAGCCGCCTCCGTCTCTCGCTTGGCGATGCGCACCTTGGCGGCGTTCTCCTGCTCGTCCCACGCGTGCGACTCACCGCCGCAGGCGATGGGGCAGTGCCAGCAGGCGTACTTCTTGTCCATGTGACTGTTGAAGTCGTTGCCGGTCAGCACGTTGGCCTGCGGGAAGTCGACCATGCCGACGCCGCCCCAGTTCTTCACCGGCGCGTCGCCGGACATCGCCGAAGGGAAGGTGATGCCGGTCGTGCCGTAGGTGCGGAAGAAGTTGGTGATCGGCTTGGCGAACTCGTCGAGCGACGTGCGCACCTGCTTCATGATGTCCGGGCTCGAGCCGATGATGTTCTTAGAAGCGTTGACGACGATCGCCTTCACGTTCTTCGATCCCATGACGGCGCCCAGCCCGCTGCGGGCAGCCAGACGGCCCCGCTCGTTGCAGATGCCCGCCATCAGCGACAGCTTCTCGCCGGCGGGGCCGATGCAGGCGATACTGGCCTTCTTGCCGTGGCGCTCCTTGAGCTTCATCTCGACATCGATCGCCTGCATGCCCCAGATGTCGGCGGCGTCCTTGATCTCAACCTTGTCGTCGTCGATGTGGATGTACACCGGCTTCGTCGATTTCTCGTACAGCATAATGCCGTCCCAGCCGGCGTTCTTCAGATATGGGCCGAAGTCACCGCCCGCGTTGGCGTCGCCCCAGCCGCCCGTCTTGGGCGACTTGCCGACGGCCTGGTAGCGGATGCCGAAGAACGGCGTGCCGGTGAGCAGCCCCGGAAAGAGGCCGAGCACGTTCTCCGGCCCCAGCGGGTCCGCGCCCGCCGGGATGCGGTCGAACATCAGCCGCGAGCCGATGCCGTAGCCGCCGAGGTACTTCCGGTACATATCCTCCGGAATCTGCTCTGTTTCGATAGTACCGGCGTTCAGCCGGACGTTGATCATCTTGCCGTTGATCGCGCCGTTCATCATGGGGACGTGGCTCCCTTCCAGGGCATGGATGGTGCGGCCTTGCCGCTAGCTTCCGTAGTCTGTGCGTGGCCGCGCTGTAGAGGATCGCGCGGCTGGCCCGGAGATTATAGAACAATGGCTTCGCTTATGGCGATTATGCTCGTTCGGACATAGCGGCGCTGGGCGGCGGCAACGAGCCGGACCTCCGGCCTTGGGCGCTCAGACTGATGCCAGGTCGACGAAGCGCTGGGCGAACTGGCGGAAGGTGACTCCCGGCTCGAACAAGATCCCGTGGCGCTGGCCGTACTCCCAGATGATCAGGCGGTCGTGCAGGATGTATAGGGCGAGCCGCTCAGCGACCCCCGGTCGTGCCGGGCGGCCCGCCATGTACGCATCGATGAACGCGTTCAGCATACTTTCGCTCTGAAGACCGTAGTCGCAGGCCGCCCGCGCGAGGTCGTACTCGCCATCGCCGGCGTAGGCTTCGGCCATGTCGAAGATGCCGGTGATGCGCCAGCCTGCGCCTTCGCGCTCGGCGACGACGTTGCCCTCCTTGTAGTCGGTGTGCACGAGCACCGGCACGAACGGCATCGCCAGCGCGTCCCTCGCCGCATCGATGACGGTGTCGATCCACGCCACGTCGGCAGGCGTCGCCGAAGAGGCCGCGCGGCAACGGTCGAGCCACTCTCGCGTCTTGCGGATGAACCAGCCCGCGAACGGCTGCCCGATCGGGACGATGGCATGCGCCGCGAAGTCGTACTCGCCCGGCGTATCCCACGTGGCCTCTTGCATCAGACCCAGATGGGTACCCATCGCGCGTGCTAGGGCGAGGCGGTCGTCTTTACTCAGCGTGCGGCGTACATCGGGATCGGACAGATGCACGCCCGCCAGCAGCGGCATCATTGCGTAGCTCCAGCCGAAGATCTCCGGCGACTCCTCGATCTGAAACGGCCACGGTGCGATGGCCCGCGTGCGCTCGTGGATGATGCGCGAGAAGTACTGCTCCTTCTCCAGCTGTCCGTCGTAGGGGCAGCCACGCAAGACATAGCCGCCCGCCGACGTGGACAGCAGCACGTTCTGGCCGAACAGGCCGCCGGGTGCCGGGCGCGCATCGAGAAGCCGGCCGAGGCCGAAGCGGTCGAGCGCGGCCTGCAGCTGTTCGGCACTGAGCACGCCGAGAAGCTTCGAGTACTCGCGCGTGAGATTTTGCACTACCGCAGGTTAGCGCGCGGCGACGACGGCGTCCGACTGCGCCACCGTGAGATAGCTGGCACGCCGCGGGCCGGACCAGGATGGCGATCGGCAGAGCGCGGACGAGCAATCGTGGCACGCTGATCAACGTCCTTCCAGAGCGGCATCGAGTAGCTCTTGGCGCTCGTGAAATGGTAAACTATCTTCATCAGATAACGTTGCCTTGAATCTGCGCGTAGCTTCCGAAGGGCGCTTCAAGGCGGCTCAGCGCGCACCCAGACGCACTCTATGACCACAGACTCCGGCTTCGGCAATATCCGCAACAGGGGCATCGAAGACGAGATGCAATCGTCGTACCTCGACTACGCGATGAGCGTGATCGTGCAGCGCGCCCTGCCGGACGTGCGGGACGGCCTCAAGCCGGTCCAGCGCCGCATCCTCTACGCCATGCACGAGATGGGCCTGCGGCCGAACACGGCGTATCGCAAGAGTGCGGCGATCGTCGGTGACGTGCTGGGGAAGTACCATCCGCACGGCGACAGCCCCGTCTACGAGGCAATGGCCCGTATGGCGCAGGACTTCTCCCTGCGCTACCGGCTCGTCGATGGCCAGGGAAACTTCGGCAGCGTCGATGGCGACCCGCCCGCCGCCATGCGCTACACCGAGGCGCGCATGACGCCGATCACGACCGAACTGCTCGCCGACATCGACAGCAATACGGTAGATACGAGCCCCACCTACGACGACACCCGCCAGGAACCGACGGTACTGCCGGCGCGCGTCCCGAACCTGCTCCTCAACGGCTCGTCCGGCATCGCCGTCGGCATGGCGACGAACATCCCTCCCCACAACCTGGGGGAGATCTGCGATGCCGTCGCGCTGCTGATCGAGAACAGCGACGCGACGACGGAAGAGCTTGCGGCAATCGTCAAGGGGCCGGACTTCCCTACCGGCGCGATCATCTACCGCATGCGCAAAGACTCGCAGCTCGACGACGAGGGTAAGCGCCACGACATCATGCGCGACGCCATCAAGGAGGCCTACGCCGACGGCCGCGGCCGCATCATCATGCAGGCACGGGCGCGCATCGAGGAGATGGCGAAGGGGAACCGCGAGCAGATCATCGTCAGCGAGCTGCCGTACCAGGTGAACAAGGCGACGCTGATCGAAAAGATCGCCGACCTGGTGAAGGACCGGAAGATCACCGGCATCAGCGACCTGCGCGACGAGTCCGACCGCCACGGCATGCGCATCGTCCTCGAGCTCGGCCGCGACGGCCAGGCGGCACACGTGCTCAACCAACTCTACAAGCACACGGCGATGCAGTCGTCGTTCGCCGTCAACATGGTGTCGCTCGACAAGGGCCAGCCCAAGACCATGGGCATCAAGAAGATGCTCGAGGCCTACATCGACCACCGGCGAGAGGTCATCCGCCGGCGCACCGAATTCGAGCTGGAGCGCGCCCGCGAGCGAGAGCACATCCTGCTCGGCTACCTCATCGCCCTCAAGGACCTCGACAAGATCATTGCCACCATCCGCGCCGCTTCTTCCGCAGAGAATGCCAAGGAGAAGCTGATGGCGCGCCCGTGGGGCATGAGCGACCGGCAGGCGCAGGCCGTGCTGGACCTCCAGCTCCGCCGCCTCGCCAAGCTGGAGCGAGACAAGATCGAAGAGGAGTACAAGGAGCTGATCAAGCGGATCAACTACCTCGAAGACCTGCTCGCCAACCCGCGCAAGATCGATTTCCTCATCCGTGACGACATGGCCGAAGTCAAAGAGCAGTACGGCGACGACCGCAAGACCCAGATCATCGAGACGGGTGCCGAAGACATCGCCGAAGAGGACCTCATCGCCCACCAGGAGGTCGTCGTCACGCTCTCCACTCGCGGCTACGTGAAGCGGTTGCCGCTCGAGACGTATCGCCTGCAGCGCCGGGGCGGCAAAGGCATCACCGGCATGGTGACGCGCGAGGAAGACGCGGTCCGCCGCCTCATCGTCTGCGACACCCACGACAGCGTGCTGTTCTTCACCGAGCGCGGCCGCGTCTTCCAGTCCCGCGCCTGGGATTTGCCGGACGCCAAGCGCCAGGCGAAGGGCATCCCGCTGGTCAACGTCATCGAATGCGAACCCGGCGAGCAGGTGACCGCGCTCGTCACCATACGTGACTACGACAAGGACTTCATGGTGATGGCCACCGCCAACGGCGAGGTGAAGAAGACGCCGCTACCCGACTTCAAAGAAGTCCGCCGCAACGGCAAGATCGCCATGGACCTCGAGAAGGGCGACGAGTTTATCGCCGCCAAGCTCGTGCACGAGAACGATGAGATCGTGCTCATCACCTCAAACGGGCAGGCGATCCGCTTCCCGGTGTCCTTGCTGCGCTCGGCGTCGCGCACCTCCGGCGGCGTCCGAGGCATCAAGCTCGAGAAGGGCGGCAAGGTCGTCTCGCTCGAAGTCGTCACGCCGGGTCACGAGCTGTTCAGCATCACCGAGAACGGCTTCGGCAAGCGCACACCTTTCGACGAATACCGCGTCACCAACCGCGGCGGTCAGGGCGTGCGCAACTACCAGATCACACCGAAGACCGGCAAGGTCATCGCCTCCCGCACCGTCAACCAGGCGATGGAGCTGATCGTCATCAGCGAGGACGGCATCGTCATCCGCACCCGTATGGACAGCATCCGCATGACCGGCCGCGCGGCACAGGGCGTCTCCGTGATCAACGTCGCGCAGGGCGACAAGGTGGCATCGCTCGCCACGATCACGATGGGCAACGGCTTCGATGCCAAGAGCGAACCCGATGCGAGGCAGTCCGAGCTTGAAGGCATGGAGCCGGCGGACGAAGCCCCGCCCGGCGAGAAGCGCCCGTCACGCAAGCCGACGCCGATCAAGGGCCGGGGCAAAAACCCGACGCCCAAGGGCAAGAACCCCCGGAGATAACGCGCGCATGGCAAGCGGACGCCCCCAGGCGGAGATGCCCGAAGACCTCGTGCAGTACCTCGCCGGCGGACGGCTCGTCGTCGTCGCGACCGTCGACGCCGACGGCTGGCCCTACACGATGGTGATGAATTGGGCCGCGGCGAAAGACGCCTGCACCATCCGCCTGTCCATGGACCGGCGCACCCACTCCCTGAAGAACGTCGAGGCGAACGGCCGCGTCATGCTCGAAGTGATCGGCGACGGGCTGATCTACGGCGTCCGCGGCACCGCGCGCGTCATCCAGGAGCAGATGCGGCATGCGCCCGTGCCGAGCGCGATGGTGGAAGTAGCCGTCGAGCACGTGAAGCGCGACCTGCCGCCCGGCGTGATCGTCGAAGGCCCGATCTTCCGTTGGGGCGCCCTCGACCCCTTCATGACCCCGCTGGACCCGCTGGGGATCGAGGAGCTGAAGACCTACGAGCTTGAAGTGGCGGCCGCGAGGGGCGGCGAACGAGGGTAACCGCTAGACGCCCACTTCACTCATTATCAGGCGAACTGCGTCGATGATAAGGACGGGGTGCGCGTCGACTTCGAATGCGGCGCCGCACTGAAGGGCATCGTGACTGTGGAGTTTGAAGCGCTAGGCTTGGTGCTTGTGTTGGCAATAGGTGCGATCGGCATTGCGTCGACCGTACTCATGACCTTGAACACGTGGCGTCTGGTTCGCCATCGACTTCAATTGGGCGATGTCGCTGCCGTCACAGTGACGTGCGCCAGCGCGTGCGTTGCTTTCGTTGGCGGATGGCTTATCTATGATGCCTGCTGGCTGATCTGGCGAGCGGCTCGTTCAATACGTGGCTCCGCACCGCAGCCAGATCGCATTGGTTCAGCCTGAGAGTTCATCGTGTACACGGACAATTTGAGCGGCCCACGCTCCTTCGTGACACCAACGCTACCCGCAGTAACAATTATTCGAAGATCCACGGGTCCGTGTCGCGCTTCCACGCGATTGGCACCATGTCGCCGAAGAACAGCGCGATCTCCCGCTTGGCGCTCGCCGGCGAGTCCGACGCGTGCGTGAGGTTTCGGCCGGTCTCGAGCCCGAAGTCCGCACGGATGCTGCCGGGGGCCGCATTCAGCGGATTAGTGGCGCCCATCGTCTGGCGCGTCGCCTGGATCGCGCCGTTGCCCTCGAACACCGCCGCAATGATCGGCGATGAGGTGATGTAGCTCACGAGCCCCTTGAAGAAGGGCTTGCCATCGTGCTCGGCGTAGTGCTGCTTGGCTAGCGCCGGACTGACGCGGAGGAGCCGGATCGCCGCGATCTTCAGGCCGCGCCGCTCCAGCCGCGAGATCACTTCGCCAGCGAGTCCGCGCTGCATGGCGTCCGGCTTGATCAGTACGAGCGTCCGCTCCAAGAGTGTCTCCTTTTGTTGGATGTTCGGTTCTAGATGTTGGATGTTAGATGTTAGATGTTGGATGGCTGCCATCTGTGGCTGCCTGCCCGCGGAAGTATAGTTGCGGACTGCGGTAGGATCATCCGTCCTTAGCCGCTGCGGCCTGCGGTCCAATGGCGGGCGCGCGGAGGTACGCCGGGACGAGCGCGATCGCATCATCGGCGCGGCCGGCCGTCAGCCGCTGCGCTCCGAGCGCCGCCAGCGCGACCACACGATGCTCGTGCGCCGACGCCACGGCCGCGCCCGGGCCAGCGGCAACAGCCGCCAGGTCGTCGTCCACGTCGCCCGTGACGACATCGCCGCGCTCGATGGCCTCGTGCAGCAGCGCCGGTTTGCTCATGCGGGGCGCGAGTGCGTCGGTCCAGCGGCCGCCTTCGCTCCGATAGGCCGCCCACGCCACCTCGCCGCGCCCTGCGCGATGCACCGCGACTATCCGCCGCTCGCCGGCATCGCGTGCGACGCCGTACGCATCGATCTCGAGCCGGCCGACGCCGACGATCGGCACGCCGAGCCCGTGGGCCAGCGCCTTCGCGATGCTCACGCCCACCCGCAGCCCCGCGTACCCGCCGGGGCCCAGATCGACGAAGATCGCGGCAACGTGGCTCTTCGTGCGCCCCGCTTCCGTGAGCAGGCGGTCGATATTGGGCAGCAGCTCCACTGAGTGGTTCCGCTCCGTCACCCACGTCGCCATCATCGCGACCACGCCATCGACCGAGAGCGCGAGCCCGGTGTCGTCGGAAGCGGCTTCTATCGACAATTCCATGGTAGGTCCGCTCCTAATACCCGCGAGCGGGGTCGACGACGTTTTGCAGCGGCTCGCCCGCAAGATAGCGGCACAGGTTGTCCGCGAAGATCTCCACCGCGCGCTGGTTGTAGATCTCGGTGCCGCCGCTGATGTGCGGCGTCAGGATCACATTCTCCATATCCCACAACGGATGCTCCGGCGGCAGCGGCTCCTGATCGAAGACATCGAGCGCCGCGCCGGCGATCCAGCGCTCGCGCAGGGCGCGCAGTAGAGCTTCCTCAACGATCACGGGTCCGCGGGCGATGTTCACGATGAGCGCGTCGGCCTTCATCGCTCGCAGCTCCGGCTCGCCGATCATGCCGCGCGTCTCCGGCGTCAGCGGTACGCACACCACGACGAAGTCACTCTCCGATAGCACGCGATGCAGCTCGCTCGCAGGGTAGATGGCGTCAGCGTATGGCTCGCTGGTTTCGGCGGTCGCCGAGCGCTTCGTCGCGATGACCTTGCAGCCGAACGCCTTCGCCAGACGCCCCGCCTCCGCGCCAATGTGCCCGATGCCCACGATGCCTACCGTCTTGCCGTGCAGCTCCCGCGGCGCGAAGCGCGTCCACTCGCGCTTGAGCTGGGCTCGCATGGTCTGCGGCGCGCCCTTTACCCACATCAGCATCACCGTGAGGATGTACTCGCCGATCGGTGTCGCGTGCAACCCGCTCACCGTCGTCACCGTCACGCCGCCCTCGATGAACCCGCTGTTCAGCAGGCGGTCGGCGCCGGCGCTCGTGAGCTGGATCCACTGCAGCCGCGGCGCAACATCGGAGAGCTTGAGCTTCTCCGATGCTTGCCCGTCCGCGGCTGTCCCCCGGAGCGCGGTGTGCAGTTCGCTACCCCAGAATCCGAATACTACGTTCGCCCGCTCGAACGCACCGTGCAGCCCCTCGGCTACCGCCTCGCGCTCACGCTCGCTCGGATACTTGAACCCGCGCAGCAAGCGGCGCTGGTCCTGCCCCAGCACATCGACCTCGATGCGATCTGGCGCGACTGCTCGGATGCGCTCGATCAGCTCTGGCTCCAGCGCAAACGTGATGAGAATGTGCAGCTTTTCGTCTGTCATCGAGCACAACCGACGGGGCTTCTTCCTCTCACTGCATCTGCCTTGGCAGAACAAGCAAGAGAAGCCCCGTTCCGATCGCGATGATTGACACCGTGAAGAACATCAGTCTTTCCGCAGTGTGGTAGTCCCAGGTTCGCAACACGATAATGAGTCCTAGACCTAGGGCGAGCGACGCAGAACTTAACATAGCTCGCCCTCGTCTGGTCATTTGGTTCGCCGATTTGTCGAGAGCAAGAGCCCAATGGTGAACACTACTCCCATCGCCAAGAGAAACATCGCGTAAAACGGCACCAGGATGCCGCTCGCCCAATCAAAGTCTGAACGTCCTGACTCGACGAGTAGAAACGCGCCACCTATATACGTCGCGAGAGCCGCGGTTACGAAGATCCTGACCATTTACCAACCACTAACTTCCGACTTCCGACGTCCGCCTACCCGCTCCATACGTCGGTCGCGAGCAGATCGGCGTACGTCTCCCGCCGCCGGATCAGCCGCGCCTCGCCGTCGCGCACGACGACGACGGCCGGCTTGAGCGCCATGTTGTAGTTGCTCGCCATGGCCACGCAGTACGCGCCCGACGCCGGCAGCGCGACGACGTCGCCCGGCTCCGTCACCGGCAGCTGTGCGTCTTTGATGAGGATGTCGCCTGATTCGCAGTACTTGCCGGCAATCGTCACCGTCTCCGTCGGCTTCTCATCTGCGCGATTCACTACCACCGCCTCGTACTTCGCGTCGTAGATCGCCGGACGGATGTTGTCCGCCATGCCGCCATCGACCGACACCCACGTCCGCAACCCCTCGATGTGCTTGCGGGCGCCGACCGTGTACAACGCCACGCCGGCGCGCGCGACGAGCGAACGTCCGGGCTCGACGAAGAGGTGCGGCAGCGGCAGTTTGTTCTCGGCGCAGCGGCGCTTGAACGACGAGACGATCGTCTCGGCATAGTCATCGACGGGCGGCGCGGGCTTCTCGCGCACATACTGCGATGCGAAGCCGCCGCCGGGGCTGTACTCGCGTAAGTCGAGACCGTGCTTCCGCACCATCTCCGCCGCGAATGAGAGCATCACCGCGTTCGCCTCGTCGTACGGCGCCAGGCTGAACAGCGGCGAGCCGAGATGGCAGTGCAGCCCCATCAGCTCGACGCCGGCCATGCGCTGCGCGTCGGCGACCGCCTGCTCAGCGGCGCCGGTGCCGATCGGCAGCCCGAATTTGTTGTCGAGCGTGCCGGTCGTCGTCTTCGCCAGCGTGTGCGCATCGACGCCGGGCGACAGGCGCAGGATGATCCGCTGTTTGGCGCCGACCGCGCGCGCGAGCCGGTCCACCAGCTCCAGCTCGTGGAAGTTGTCGACGATGACGCGCCCGATGCCGGCGTCGATCGCCTCCCGCAGCTCTTGCTCGCCCTTGTTGTTGCCGTGGAAGTGGCATCGGCCAGCCGGATAGCCTGCCGCCAGCGCCACCGCCAGCTCGCCGCCCGAGACGATGTCCAGCCCGATGCCTTCGTCGCGCGCTACCGAGGCCATGAAGCGGCTCAGGTACGCCTTCGATGCGTAAGTGATGTCCGTATCGGCGTGCCGCGATGTGAACGCGCGCACGTATTCGCGGCACGTCTCGCGCAGCTCCATTTCGTCGAAGACGTAGAGCGGCGACCCGAACTCCAGCGTCAACTCCTGCGCATCCCGCCCGCCGATGCTCAGCCGTCCGTCTCGGACCGCCGTGGTGCGCGGGAAAATAGAGCCATACGCCGCGTCGAACATGGTAATCGAGTATAAGAGCGTCGGCAGGAAGCGGGAAGCGGGAAGCGGGAAGCGCGAAGCGGGACGCGGGAAGTCGGAAGTCGGAGGTCGGAGGTCGGTTGGAGGTTGGAGGTTGGAGGTTGGAGGTTGGAGGTTGGAGGTTGGAGGTTGGAGATTGGAGATAGGCAACCGGCCAGTGGCTGATAGCTGACAGCTCGAACAACCGACTACCGACTCCTCAGATGCGCCACCGCCACATCGAGCTGGGGGTCGTTGGCGTTGGCGATGTCGGCCTGGGTGCGTGCCACGGGCTCGTCGGGGATGACGCCGACGCCGTTGAGCACCTTGTTAGAGACGGGACCGAGGCCCACGTGCGTCGTCACCGCGATCGATGATCCATCGCCCAGCGGCGCGATATCGGTGAAGCCGACGCAGCCGTTCGTCTTCTCGCCCACAACGTACGCCACGCCGTACTCCTGCAACGCCGCGGCAAACGCCTCAGCCACCGAGCCGGTGCGGTTGTTCGTGAGCAGCACCAGGGGACGGATCACCGGCAGCGTGTTGCCGTCGGCCTCCTGATCCGTCGTCACGCCACCTCGCCCGCGGTCGCGCTCGACGACGTCGCCCTTCGGCAGGAAGAGCCCGATCGCCCGCGCATCCATGAGGCCGCCCGGGTCGCCGCGGAGGTCGATGATCCACTTCGTCACGCCGGTCGCCTCGAACTGCGTGAGCGCATCCTTCACCGGCCCGGCGATGCCGGAATCGACGAAGTTGCGGACCCGCACGTAGCCGACGCCGGTATCGCCAATGACGCGCGAATCGACGTTCCGGGGGATCACGCGCTCGCGGCGGATCGAGACCTCGACCGGCTGCGACTGCCCCGCCCGGCGCAACCGCAGCCCGACGGTCGTGCCCTCGGTGCCGTTGATCAGGTCCAGCGCGCCCTGCGGCCCGAGGTTCGTCGCATCGCTGCCGTCAATTGCGGCGATGCGGTCGCCCACGAGCACGCCCTCGCGCGCGGCCGGACCGCCGGCGACGACCTCGGTGACAAGCGGCGGCACGCCCGCCAGCTCGACGCCGATACCGACCGAGCCGACGCCCTGGCGCGTGCCATTCAGCGTGTCGCTCGCCACGGGAATGAGGAAGAAGGTGTGGCAGTCGTTCAGGCTCGACGCCATCGTCTTGATCGCCGCATAGCGCAGCTTCGAAGCATCGGCCGCTTGCGCCGCGAGCGGTACATACGCCTCACGGAAGGCCGAGAAGTCGCCCGCGCGGTCACCGGACAGCGCCGGCGCGGCAGGAGGCGCCAGTCCCTCCGCCGAGGCCTCCTTCTGCACGCCGTACCAGGCCTGCGAGAGCAATGACTGCGGCTCGAGCGGGTCGATGTACTCGTCGAGCAGTCTGTCGTATGCAGTCTGAATCAGCGCGATGCCGCCGTCCCTGAGCAGCACTGCCGGGTCGGGGGTCGGCGTTGCCGTCGGGCCCGACGGCGTGTCGGTGGCGCGCGGCGCGATGACGGTAGGCTGCGGCGTCTCTGTCGCGCGCGGCGTGGCGACGCCACATGCGCCGAGCATGAAGGCGAGCGCCAGCAGCGCCGCGAGCACGGCGCGCGAGCGAACGCGGGTCAGCAATGGTCGAGGGAGGGTCTGGCTCATAGAGGGTTCGCGGCGCGAGACGTGACGCGCCAGTGTACCGAAGGCGGCGCCAATCGCACGAAGCGCGCTGGCCTCCGATGAGCTTCCGGGATCTCGTCGCGTAGGGGCAGGGCTCGCCCTGCCAGGCGTTACGAGCGTGATATATCGGGTCCCCCCGCGCGTTGTTGGGCCGGTGACGGGCGCCCCGAGGGACGCCCCTACGTCATCCTCGGCGCGTGGCGCCGCACCCGGCGGAAACGGGTAGGGCTCGCCCTGCTAGCTATAATCCGGCGATGTCGCACGACCGCCGCGTGCAAACCCTTTCGATGCTTCAGCCGTACGTCGAGCGTGCGCGCGCCTTCTCCGGCTGGAACTTCGACGATCTTGATGTCTCCCCAATCGAGGCGTCGCCGCCGTGGAACTACGTCGCTATGGCCGAGCGGCGCGCGCTCACCGCGCCTCGCGTACTGGACATCGCGACCGGGGGTGGCGAGGTACTGTCGCGAATCATCGCGGAACCACGCCGCGGATTTGTCGCGACGGAGCGATGGCACGTGAACGCGCCACTCGCTCGTGACCGCTTGCGGCCGGTCGGCGTGCAGGTGGTCCGCGCGCGCAGTAGTCAGCTTCCGTTCAGCGATTCTTCGTTCGATCTCGTGATCGATCGTCACGAGGGCATCGATCCGGCTGAGGTAATGCGCGTGTTGGGCGGCCGCGGCGCGTTCATCACGCAGCAGGTGTGGCGCAACCAGTGGGTCGAGTTGCGCGATTTCTTTCGAAAGACGGACTGGGGCGATCACCTCAAGGCGTACACGCGCGCGTTTCGCGGCGCAGGCTACGACGTGCTCGTGCAGGAGCATGACTGGAAGGCCCGGTACGGTGGCGTGGGCGAAGTCGTGTTCATGATGCTTGTCACGCCGTGGGAGTTCCCGGACTTCGATCTGGAGCGCGACATCGACGACGTCCTACGCATGGAAGATGCGCTCCGCACAGACGAAGGGATCGTCCTGACGCTGAGCCAATATCTGCTGGTAGCCGAACACCGGAGCGCCAAAGGCTAGCGCCCCGCCCAAGCCCTGTGACCTGTGGCGCACGAAGAAATGGCCCGGCCGCGTGCGTGGCTACTGCCGCATTGGGCCAGAAGCGGCAGTGCGTAGCTTCGGGATCAGTCAGGGGAGCGGGTGCTTCGTAGACCGAGGGCGATATCGTTCGGCGCCGCAGGGCTGCGGTGCAACCAGGCCTCGCGGTCTGGCGTGTCGCGATCGCACACGAGCCGGGTCAGCCATACGCCCGGCCGATCGTACTGCGGTTGCGGAGCACCGTTTGCCAGCAGGCGCTTGCAGAGCAGCACCGCCGCCAGCACGGCGAAGCCCGCGACGACGGCCTCGTCTACGCCGGCCGCGATTGCGACGACAGGCATCGTGATGATGGCGACGAGCATGGTCTCCGGAATGCGGCGGATCGTCACGCCGACCAGCGAGATCGCCGCGAACACGATCAGCACCGGCCACGACAGGCCGAGCATCACGCCGAACGTCGGGCCGATGCCGCGTCCGCCCTGGACGCCGAACCAGGGATTCCAATTGTGCGCGATCACCACCGCCACGCCGGCCGCTACCTGCGCTCCGGGGCCTTGGCCGAGCGCGCGCGCCAGCAGCACTCCCGCCAACCCCTGCCCCGCCTGGGTCAGCCCTACCGGCACCACGAGCGCCTTCGACACGCTCTGCCAGACATTCGACGCGCCCACGTTGCCGCTCCCGTACGCGCGAATGTCGAGGCCGCGCATCCGTCCAACGAGATATGGCACCGGAATCGATCCGATGAGGTATGCCGCGACGATGCAGAACGATGCTGTGGTTATGGTCAAGGTGCCGGCTCGCGCGCCGCGCCTTCACTGGCATGGACGAGCCAGAGGCTGCGAGCATGTTCGAGTCCATGCTCGATCATGTGTTCGATGCCCTCGCGCGTCGCCTCCTCGATCTGCTGATCGTGCTCCGCCAGGTGCACCATCACGCGCGCCGGCGACCAGCCGCCGTCGATGGGCGCGTCAAGCCGTTGCTCGTCCATGTCGCCGAGCGCCGACTCGAGCGCTTCGTAGACGGCGCGCAGCCCGCGCCGCTGCGGCTCGCCCGCGTCGAAGTGTACGATCAGTTGCTCGTGCGCGTGCCGGAGGTCTTCCAGCAGTCGTTGTGCTTCCGGCGTCAGGTACATGCGCCCTCCCCCGTGCTATCCCGGCCGCGGCTTGCGGTCGCGCGTCGCCTGCACAATGAGTTGCACAGCCAGGTCGGGCGCTATGCGACCCGCGTGAATCATCAGGTCGTAGAGACATGGGTTCTCCATCTCCACCTTGAAGTAACGCCGATGGAACTGCAGCCGATTGCTGTCGCTCTGCTTGATGCGGCGTTCGGCCTCCGCCGGCGCGAGCCCTTCGCGGCGGATCAGCGTGTCGACGCGTGCCGGTCGTGGCAGCGTCACGTAGACGTGCAGCGTCTCCGGCTCGTGCTGCAGGATGGCCTGGCTCCCACGGCCCAGGATGACGACGTTGCCGCGCGCCGCAACGCCGCGAATGATCGATGTCAGCGTGCGCAGATAGTGCTCGTCGTCGAGTTGCCCGGCATCGCCGCTCTCCGGCAGTCCCGCCGCCTCGCCGTACGTTTGCGCGAGCAGCGCATCGAGGCTGCCGCCACTTATCGGATCCGCTGCGCCGGCAGCGGCTGACCGCTCCATCAGCGTGCGCAACACACCCGCCAGCCGCTCACCGATGCTGCTCGCGCGCTCATCGCGCTGCTCGACATCGGACTCGCTCACGCCCAGCTCGCGCGCCGCCTGCACGAGGATCTCGCGGTCCAGGTAGTCCAGCGTGAGCGCGGCAGCGACCGCCTTCGCAAGCTCCCGCGCTCCGCTGCTCAGCCGCCCCGTCACCGTGATCACTGGCATCAGGTATCTCCAGAATGTCCAGCGTCATTGTATGCCGATTCGGCGAACTCTCCATCGGTCGGTTCTCGCTTCCCGCATCCCGCATCCCGCCTCCAACGGATACCCTGCCGCCATGGACCTCGGCATCATCGGCTTCCAGCGCTCGGGCAAGACCGCCATCTTCAACGCCGTCACCAGGGGCAGCGCTCAGACCGGCTCGTACGGCGCCGGGGTGCAGCCCAACATCGGCGTGGTGAAGGTGCCGGACGAGCGGCTGGAGCGGCTGGCGCAGATCTTCCACCCCAAGAAGTTCACGCTCGCCGACATCCGCTACATCGACTTCCCCGGCGAGGCCTTCAGCGGCGGCCAGGGGCCCTCGGCGCAGTTCCTCGCCCAGCTCGCGCGCTCCGACGCGCTCATCCACGTGGTCCGCGCCTTCCACGACGAGACGGTGCCACACCCGCAGGAGTCGATCGACCCCGCGCGAGATGCCGCTGCGATGGAGCTGGAGCTCGCGTTCGCCGATGCCGCATTCATCGAAAAGCGGCTCGAGCGCATCGAGGCGTCGATGCGGTCCGTGAAGATGAGCGAGCGCGACGCCGCCGAGCGCGAGGTGGCACTGCTCACGCGGCTCAAGCAGGGGCTCGAAGCCGATAGCCCTCTGCGTCAGCAGGAGATCGGCCCCGAAGACCAGAAGCTGCTCGTGAACTACCAGTTCCTCACCGACAAGCCACTGCTCATCGTGCTCAACATCGACGAAGCCGACGCCGCACGCACGGCCGGGATCGAGGCTGAGTTCGCCAGCCACGCGCGCGGCGCGCACACCGTCGTCGCCGCGATCAGCGGCAAAATCGAGCAGGAACTTGCGCAGCTCTCCGACGACGAAGCGGTCGAGTTTCGCAACGACCTCGGCATCGCCGAGTCGGGCCTCGACCGGATGATCCGCATGTCGTACCAGCTCACCGGGCTGATCTCGTTCTTCACCGTCGGCGAGGACGAGTGCCGCGCATGGAATGTCACGAGCGGCGCCACCGCGCCCACCGCCGCCGGCAAGATCCACACCGACCTCGAGCGCGGCTTCATCCGCGCGGAGGTCGTCGGCTGGCAGGACCTCACGGCCGCGCAATCGATGGCCGAGGCGCGCAAGCGCGGCCAGCTGCGCCAGGAAGGCAAGACCTACGTCGTGCAGGACGGAGACTGCCTCAACATCCTCTTCAACGTCTGATCGATCTCGGGGAGCGACAGCGTGGCAATGTACGACGACGAGTGGTATGAGCAGTGGAAGCAGCGCATGGAGGAGAGCGGCAACATCATCCTCGCGCTCGGCCTGCGCCCCATCGCAGAGGACGACGACCGCGTCGTGATGGAGATGCCCATGAGCCGAAATGTGCGCCAGGGCACCGGCGTCTTCGCGGCGGGCGCGCTGATGCAGCTCGCCGACGTCGCGGCCACCATCGTGTGCCAGCGGGCTTCCGGCTCGACGGCCGAGAATCCAAAGCCGTTCCCGCTCTCGGTGCAGATCAGCATGAACCTGCTGCGCAACACGAACCGGGGCAAGGCCACCGCAGAATCACGCATGGTGCACCGCGGCCGCACCATGACCGTCGTCGAGTCGAAGGTGCACGACGACGACGGACGGCTCCTTTGCATCGTCACAAGCACGCACATCGCTCCCGGAGGCTAAGCAATGCCCGAGATCAAGTCGTTCGACCGCGTCGCCGACATCTACGACGAAACGCGCGGCCTGCCGCCCGAGGCCGAGCGCGAGATCGCCGCCGGCATTGCTCGCGAGCTGCGCGAGATCGCGCCGGAGCCGCGTCTGCTGGAAGTCGGCATCGGCACCGGCCGCATCGCCGTGCCGCTCGCGGCGGCGGGCGTGCGCGTCGCGGGCATCGATATCTCACCGAAGATGCTCGGCCACCTGCGGGCGAAACGCACCGATATCGATGTCTTGCTCGCCGAAGCCGCGCGGCCGCCGTTGCGCGATGCGTCGTTCGATGCAGCGCTCTTCGTGCACATCCTTCACCTCGTGCCCGATGCCGAAGCGACGCTTCGGGCGACCATCCCGCTCCTGCGCCCGGGCGGCGCGCTGATCTTCGGCGGCGACGACGGACGCGTCGGCCTGCGCAGGGAAGCCGACCGGTTGATCCGAAATGCCGTCGCCGATATCGCCGGCATCGATCTGGAGTCCGGGGGTGTAAAGAGGGCGACCGAACTGGCAGAGCGCATCATGCGCGAGCAGTGCGGCGACGTCCGCACGATCACGCTGGCGCGCTGGACCCAGCGCTCCCGCGGCCGCATCATGCTCGAACGCCTCGGACGCCGCGACTTCTCGAGTTCCTGGAAGATCCCTATCGAGGCGCTCCCCGCAATCATCGAGCGCGTCACTCCTCAGCTGGAAGAGCTGTACGGCGGCCTCGACCGCGAGATGGAGTCCGAACGCTCGTTCGACATCATGATCGGCCGGCTGTCTGGCTAACGCCTGTTTGCGGGCTCGCCGCGTTCTCCCGGCCACCAAGGAACCCCTTCCGTCCCAGGGAACGGGCAGTCGAAGACCCGCCGTCGAAGACTCGCCGTGGAGAGTGGCGAGGGGATAGGTCCGCACTGCCGACGCCGATTCGTCCTCACGATGGCACCCAAAGCCAGACTGAAGCTGCCCCGCACAGGCGGATTCGTGCCAATGTTCGCGGTGCTCGCCGGCGGCGTGCTGCTCCTGCACGTCTTCGCCGCTGGCATAGTGCTCGCGACGGTACTTCGCGGCAACGGCGCGGGCGACTGGGTGTCGCTCTATACCGCAGGCACGATGGTCCGCAACGGCGCGGGTGCGCATCCGTACGACGTGACGGCTCAGACGTCGGCACAGGCCGCGCTCTTCGGGGACGCGCTGAAGCCGAACGCCTACCCGCTGCCGCCGTTCGTGGCGCTGATATTGACGCCCTTGACGCTGCTGTCGTTCAAGACGAGCTTCCTGATCTGGCTCTGCGCGAACGTCGCGCTGTTCGGCGTGCCCACGCGCATCGCGTGGGCGCCGTGCTGGCGCTGGCGTTAGCGAAGCCGCAGGTGGCGGCAGCGGTGCTGTTGCTCCTGCTGCTCAAGCGGGAGTGGCGCGCGCTCGCCGGCGTCGGCGCCGTCGCGGTGCCGCTATTTGCCGGGCCGATGCTGCTGCTGGGGCCGGGCGTCATGCTCGACCAGATGCGGCTCTTGGCGATGGAGCCGGGCGCGTCGACGGAGCACAGCTTCAACGCGCAGATGATGGTGAACGTGCGAGGCGCCGTCATCAGCGTCACGGGATCATCGAGCGTCTGGCTGTGGGGGCCGCCGCTGCTGCTGATCGCTGTCGCGGCGCTGTACGCCGCCGTGCGCGCGTGGCGCAGCCGCCCGTTGCTCGACCCTCAGTCATGGGCGCTCGCGCTCGCGCTGCCTGTCCTTTGCTCGCCGCACATGCACTTGCAGACGATGGTGCTGCTGCTGGGGGCGGCTGTGCTCTATGTGCGCGCGCGTGCGGATGCAGGCAATCATGCCCGGCCCGAGTGGGTACTCGCCGTCTACGCCGCCGTGGGCCTCCTGTGGCTGCTGAGCATCATCGGCATCTCGCTGATCTTCGTGCCCGTGCTCGTCGGTTACGAGCTGATCGCCCTGCGATGGCCTCGTGCTGCTGGCGAGGGCGCCCGCCCTTATGCGCTTCAGCCGGCGTGGGACGATGAGCGCCTGGCTTCGTGAGCCGGCGGAGGTTGGAGGTTGGAGGTTGGATGTTGGATGTTGGATGTTGGATGTTGGAGAGCTAACCACCAAGTCACCGAGGCCACGGAAAAAAGGCCGCGTTGAGACGAGGTGTGTGGTGCTGCTAGCGTTGCTTTGCTTCCCGCCGTCAACGGCGCCCGTCCCCGCCGGACCTAACCCCCTCGCCACGGCGAGTCTTCGACAGCCCCTTCTCTGAGAGGGAAGGTGAGCTCCGCGACGAGGATCTGCAGCCCGAAGCGCAACCATGCTGACGACAGATCGGAAGCATTACACTGGAACGACGAGGTGACGGGTGGCGGACGCAGAACAGATCAAGCGCGCGGCAGAACGCAACATCAAGGCGATGTCGCTGCGGTCTTCGGTCGGGCAGGGCACGGCGACGACCACCGTCCGCGTGCGCTCCGGCGCGACGGCGTGCGACATCGAAGATGGCCCGTGGAAGCTCGTAGCGGACCTCGACCGTGGCATGGGCGGCGGAGCCGAGGGTCCCGACCCGGGCGTCTTCGCGCGCAGCGGTCTTGGCGCGTGCCTGGCGGTCGGCTACCTGCTGTGGGCGGCGCGGCTCGGCGTTCAGCTCGACAACGTGCAGGTGGTGATCGAAACGGATTACGACGCGCGAGGCATGTACGCCGTCAACGAAGACGTCTCGCCGGGGTGGGGCGGCGTGCGGTGCACGGTGACGATCGCCAGCCCGGATGCGCCCGAGCGCGTGCGGGAGGTGGTCGAGCGGGCCGACCGATATAGCCCGATCTTCGACGACTTCACGCGCGCGCTCGACATCAAGCGCGAGCTGCGCATCGACACGCGCAAGGAGGCGTGATGGAGCCCAAGTTGCATCGCCGTGTGCAGCGCTACGGATGGGATCTCGCCGTCGATGACTACGACCGGCACTGGGTGCCTGTGCTGAGCGCGTCCGCCGAGCATTGCGTCTATCTGGTGGCACCGCAGTCCGGCGAGCGCGTGCTGGACATTGCCAGCGGCACCGGCATCGCCGCTTTCATCGCGGCAAAGCGCGTCTCGGCGGAAGGCGACGTCGTCGCGACGGACCTTTCGCAGAAGATGGTCGATGCGATCCAGGCGACGGCGCAGCGCGAAGGGATCGGCAATATCCGCTGCGAGCGCGTCGATGCGGAGGATCTCGCGTACCCGGATGCATCCTTCGACGCGGCGGTCTGCTCGTTGGGGCTGATGTACCCGGCCGTGCCGCAGCGTGCCATCGAGCAGATGTATCGGGTGCTGCGCCCGGGCGGATGCGTCGCGGTGTGCGTCTGGGGCCGCCGGGACCGCTGCGGCTGGAATGCGATCTTTCCGATTGTCGACGCGCGCGTGAACTCCGATGTTTGCCCTCTCTTCTTCTCGCTCGGGGGCGAGGGCGCGCTGAGCTACGGATTCGAGCGAGCGGGCTTCAGCGGCATCAGCGATGAGCGCGTGACGTGCACGCTCGACTGGAAGGACGGAGATGAGGCCTGCGACGCGGCGCTGCCGGGCGGCCCGGTGGCGCTTCCGTACTCGAGGATGACGCCGGAACAGAGAGCGGATGTGCGAGCGGAGTACGTGGCGAGCCTGGAGCCGTACCGCCGCGAAGACGGTAGTTACCAGGTAGCCGGTGAGTTCGTCTATCTCGTGGCAATGAAGCCGAAATAGTACGAACGTCACTTTGGCGGCGGTGAGACGCCCCGTTACACTCAGTCCACATGTTGAAGCGAATCGCGGTCACAGCGGCGGCCCTGTCGGCGCCCGGCATCGCGCTCACGATCGCGTCGGAGCGCATCATCCGCACGCGCCTGTTCTACACGGGCGACTGGCACAGCGAGCCGCCCGACGCGGTCGGTTTCCCGCACGAGGAAGCGCACATCTACACGGCCGACGGCCTGGAGCTGCAGGGGTGGTTCTTCAAGGCGGGCGCCGACGCGCCGACGCTGCTCTTCTGCCATGGCACCAGCTACAACGCGAGCGATATGTGGCTGACGCCGGAGCGCATCACAGCCTTTGGGAATTTCCTCAGGGGCATCGGGTGCAACTTCCTCATCTTCGACTACCGCGGCTATGGCCGCAATGGCGGCGCGCCCACAGAAGAGCGCACCGTGCTCGACGCAGCAGCGGCGCTGGCGTGGCTCTATCAGCGGGAAGATGTGGACGCGGCGCGCATCTTCTTCTACGGCTTCTCGCTGGGCACCGGCATCGCCACCGAGCTGGCGCTGCGGGAGCCGAGCGCCGGCCTGATCCTGCGGGCGCCCTTCACCTCGATCCGTGGCATGATCTGGGACTGGTACCCGCGGCTGCGGCCGCTGCTCATGGCGGCGCCGTGGCTGCCACTCACCAACTTCGACACCCTTGCCAAGATCCGGCGCATCGACCGGCCGCTGCTGGTGATGCACGGCGACAGCGACCAGACGGTACCGGAGCATATGGGCCAGCGCATCTTCGAGGCGGCGCTCGAGCCGAAGACCTACGTGAGCTTTCCCGACGGAGGCCACTCCGACATCAGCGTCGATCTCGTCGTGCCGGCGATCACCGGCTTCATCGACGGCGTCCTCGGGCAACGCGCGACGGGTACGGTGCCAGAGGGCAGTGCCGCCGGCTAGCTGCGATCGTCCGCCGTGCAGCCGCCTGCGCCTGTTGACGCCACGGCGTACCATGGGATCGGATCCAATGACGAGAGGAGCGCGCAGATGACTTCGTACCCGGTGATCTTCGATGTTGAGCGGCAAGAGACGTACGACAAGACGCAGGTGGTCATTCGCCTGGTCATTGTCACCATCCTATCGATTCTCAGCATACCGATAGGCCTTATTTATCTCGCCATCCCGGTCGCGGCGGCGGTCCTGGTCTCGCAGCGGGGGGCGGCGCGCTACTTCGCCGAGGCCGAGACGAACATCGTCCGCTGGCTCCGGTTCCTGATGCGCTTCTACTCCTACCTCGCCCTGCTGACGGACACCTTTCCGAACGAAGAGGCGGGTCACGCGGTGCACTTCTCGGTGACGCCGATTGGCACCCCGACCGCCGGCAATATTCTGCTGCGCATCATCCTGGCGATCCCGCACGCGATCGTGCTTGGTCTGCTCGGTGTCGTCGCGGGCATGCTTGGAGTCATCGCGGCGATTATGATCCTGGTGCAGAACAGCTATCCGGAGGGAATCTTTGCCTTCCTGCGCGGCTACCTGCGCTGGTACGCGCGGGTGTTCGTCTACCTGGCCGGACTGGCCGATGCGTACCCGCCGTTCGCGCTCGATACCGGCCCCGAAACCCAACCTCAGGCTCCAACCGAGCAGCCTCAGCCTATGTGAGCCGGCGGATTTCTGGGATCAGCCGACAAGCCCCGCGTCCCCGCCCGACCTAACCCCCAACCCCTTCCCTACGAGGGAAGGGGAGCTCCGCGACGAGGATCTCTGGCGCGCGAAACACATCGCATCGAGCTAACGACACCTAACCCCCAGCCCCTTCCCTACGAGGGAAGGGGAGCTCGATGACGAGGATCTGGCGCGCGAACCACATCGCATCAAGCTAACGACACCTAACCCCCAGCCCCCTCCCTACGAGGGAAGGGGAGCTCGATGACGAGGATCTGGCGCGCGAACCACATCGCATCAAGCTAACAATAAATCGGACGCATTAGATTAGATCCTACCACCGGGATCGCACGTGAGTACGACGGTTGCCGCAGTATGTGCGGTGAGCGCTCCGCGCGCCACGTGTCCGAGGCAGCTCGACGCGCTAACCTGTAGGCAGATCGAGCGACCACAGGAGATATGAGTTGAGCAAGCTCTCAGACAAGATCCGCAAGGTGACACGGCTTCAATCGCTGGCAATGGGCTTCGGCAGCATGCGAAATGCCGTTGAGCCGACGATGGTGCTGGCAGCCCTCGCGCGCGATGCACAGGCGGCCGAGGAGATGGGTCGCCGCGGGGCGGATGTGGTGATCGTCGAAGCCAACGGCGCCGCGCCGGGTCCGGGTATAGCGAAAGACGGTGCTGTCGTCGGTGCTCGCATCGCCGGCCGTACCGACAACGAGGCCAAGTCGTACAAGGACGCCGGCTATGACTTCGTCGTCTTCAACCCCGACGAAGCCGCTGCCACGGCCCTGCTGGAAGAGAACATTGGCTACGTCATGGCGGCCCCCGCTGACCTCAGTGACACGGAATGGCGCACCCTCGAAGCCTTCCAGCTCGACGCGATCGACATCGGCGCCATTGACGGCGCCATGACCGTACGGCGACAGATCGACTTGCGCCGCATCCTCGGCATGGCGCGCAAGCCCCTGATGGCAACCGTCAGTGGGGACATTTCGGTCGCGGCACTTCAGACTCTCCGCGACACGAATATCGTGGTGGTGATCGCCGCCGATGGGGCTGCTGTCGAGAAGCTGCGGAAGACGATCGATGCGCTGCCGCCCCGCAGCCGGCGCAAAGATTTGGATGACCGCCCGCTCCCCCTCGTCCCCCAGTCCGCCTCCGTCGGCGACGGCGACGAGCCGGAGCACGACCACGACGAATAGCGACATTCCCGGTGCCGTTGCGGTGATCCCGAAGTGAAGGCATCTGCGTAACGATGGGTAGAGATCAGAGAGCAGGATGCAGAGACGTCGCGCGGTGCCAGCGCGTCTGCCGTCATGGCCAGAGCGAGTCCCCGAGGCGGCGGCGCTCCCGCTGTGCGCACAAGACCTAATATTCAAGCTCCCCTTCCCTCCTAGGGAAGGGGTCGGGGGATAGGTTGCATGACGACCGACACCGACAAAGCCACCGAGACCATCACCTACGGCGATTACGCCGACATCCTCAAGCCGGACAGCAAGTGGGTGATCGGCGGCTTTCCCGGCTGGGAGTTCCGCGAGCCCGATGCCGTTGTCGTCGTGCAGAATGGCATCATGCGCGTCAGCGTGATGCCGCTCACACGCGGTAACGGCGCGGTGCAGATCCTCGACAACGCCAAGCACATGTACTTCTCGAAGGAGACCTTCGCGGTGCCCGAAGGCGGCGAGATCTCGGTCGAGCTCGACATCCGCGCCCAGAAGATCAACGGCGTGCCGGACGACTTCTACGACGGCTTCGTCTCGCTCAACCTGCTCGACTTCTCGATCGGCCTCGCGGTCGACTTCTTCGTCTCGAACGAGTGCTATGCCACCGTCTACGCGCGGCTCCCGTTCCCGGGCACCAGCGTTGCCGACGGCGAGGGCCAGAAGTACTTCGCGCTCTTCAAGGAGCAGCCGCTGCCGAAGGGCGAGCAGCAGCGCCACCGCTACAAGATCACCTACGACCAGGGCGCCGCCGAGCTGCGCTTCTATGTCGAGGGCCAGCTCGTCAACCGCGAAGTCAACGTGCCGAAGATGGGCTCATTCATCGCCGCCCTCGGCGTCATGACCGAAAATGACATCGCCGATGGCAAGAGCGTCTCCTGCCACGGCCAGGGCATGATTGCCGAGTGGAGTCCCCTCACCATCACCCGCCGCTCTGCGTAGCGGCTTCACGGCTGTTTTAGACAATGGGGGTCCCCCGTCGTCTGGATCTTGAGAAATTGGCTAGGCGGACGAATGAGTGGAGTGCTCTCAATGTTCCTTCACCGGTCCCCACCAGCCACGCGCGGGAAAGTTAGGAGGAACGTACCGGTACACAGCGCCGGACGAGTCACGGTACCAGTGCTCCTGCTGTAGAGCGTGCTCGCGCCTGAGAACTGGAATCTCGTCTATGAGGTGGAGCCTCATCAGGCGATCCAATTCGGCGGTCAGCTGATCATCGTGGTAAACCGAGCTTATTCGCCCCTCACTCCCGATCGACTGCAACTCACTCAAGTGACTCCGACCTACTTCGCGATCCTTACAACCTACGGCCTCGCTCGGCTTCGCTCCGCTTCGAGGATCTCCGCCAGCCGGTCCGCCGTCGCCTCCAGCCGCCCGGGCTCGTTGACGATGACGTACTCGAACTCGCCCTGCCGCGCCATCTCGGCGGCCGCGGTCTTCAGCCGCCGCTGCACGCGCTCCTCGTCGTCGGAGCCGCGCGCCCGGATCCGCGCCTCGATCTCATCGAGCGACGCGGGCGCGATGAATACGAGCACGGCGTCGGGTACCAGCTGGCGGATCGATGCCGCGCCCTGCACGTCGGTGCGCACGTAGACATCGACGCCTTCCGCGAGCTTGTCGTCTACCTGCTGGCGCGGCACGCCGGAGCGGTGCCCGTACACGGTGGCGTGCTCGAGAAACCCGCCGGCGGCGATCAGCGCGTCGAACTCCGCGTCGGTCACGAAGTAATAGTCGACGCCATGCTTTTCGTTCTCGCGTGGCGCTCGCGTCGTGGTGGTGACGACCCGATGGAACTTGTGCCCGCGCCGCGCCAGTTCGTCCAGCACAGCGTCCTTGCCCGCGCCCGATGGTCCCGAAAGCACGACGAGCAGCGGCCTCCGAGTAGGAGCGTCGCCTCCGGTCTTACTGGCCAAAGCCCGCGCTACTCTTCGTCACCGTCGTCCGCCCTCGCTCCAACATCCAACATCTAACATCCAACATCCGTCGCCCCCACGCCACACCCATCCTCATGAAGAGAGTCGCTCAAGATCGTCCCAGAACCCCGGATAGGAAATGGCCACGGCTTCCGCATCACCGACAAGGACGCCCTGTGTCGACGCCAATCCCGCTACGGCGAGCGCCATGGCCATCCGATGGTCGCCGCATGCATCCGCTTCGCCGCCGGCGATGCCGCTGCCGCCCTGGATCGTCATGCCGTCCTCGCGTTCTCGCACGGTCACGCCCAGCCGCGAGAGTTGCGCCGCCACCGTGGCCACGCGGTCCGACTCCTTCACGCGCAGCTCCTGCGCGTCGCGGATCTCTGTGTCGCCCGATGCGAACGCAGCGGCAACCGCAAGCGCCGGTATCTCGTCGATCGCACGGAGCGCCAGTTCCCCATCGATGAGAGCTCCTTCGAGCCGCGACGAGCGCATGACGATGTCCGCCACCGGCTCGCCCGCCACCTGCCGCTCCTCCTCGACCGAAAGGTCGGCGCCCATCCTCCGCAGCACGTCGATGATGCCTGTGCGCGTCGGGTTCATGCCGACACCGCTCAGCCTGATCTCCGCGTCCGGATGGACCGTCGCCGCTACCATCCAGAACGCCGCCGCGGAGATGTCGTTCGGCACGCGCATCGACAGTGGCGTCAGGCGCGCGCCCGGCGTCAGCCGCACAGCCGGCCCCTCGCGCCCGATGCGCGCGCCCATCGCCGCGAGCATGCGCTCCGTGTGGTCGCGCGTCGCCTCGCCCTCTTCGACGATCGTCTCGCCGTCAGCGAACAGCCCCGCGAGCAGCACCGCCGACTTCACCTGCGCGCTCGCCACCGGCAGGCGGTAGCGGATGCCATGCAGCCCGCCGCCGCGTATCGCCAGCGGCGCGAGCCGCCCGCCGTCGCGCCCGTCGACGCGCGCGCCCATCTCGCGCAGAGGCGTCACGACGCGCGCCATCGGCCGAGCGCAGAGCGACGCATCGCCGCTCAGCAGCGAGAGAAATGGCTGGCCCGCAAGCACGCCGCTGATCAGCCGCATCGTCGTGCCGGAGTTGCCACAGTCCAGCACCGCACCGGCTTCGCGCAGCCCGTCGATGCCCACGCCGCGAAGGTGCAGCACCGGTGTCTCGCCGCTGGTGTCGAGCGTCGATTCGACGCCGAGGGCGCGCAGCACGGAGAGCGTCGAGAGGCAATCTTCGCCAGCAAGGAAGTTGTGCACCATGGCGTCGCCGTCAGCGAGCGCGTTCAGCATCGCCGCGCGGTGCGAGATGGACTTGTCGCCCGGCACCGCGATGGTGCCGCGCAGGTGGCGCGCCGGGCGCACCATGCGCTGCGTCACGGGCGCTTCCCGTTGACGCGCGCTTCGGCCGCCTTGAGCATCTCCTGCTGCTTCTTCATGTAGCCGGTGATCTTGGTTCCAAAGAGCATATCGCTGAGGCTCGCCGTCTCGATGGGCGGCGAGATGTCGCGGCGGGGCGGGCCATTCTCCATGAAGTTCTCGCGCTCCATTTGTGGGCGCGCGAAGGCTTCGAGCACGGCCTTGGTTTCGCCTTCGGCGATAACTGCCCGGAAGCGCGACAGCTCGTCGATGTAGCGGTCGAGCCAGTGCAGCACGTTCTGCTTGTTCGAGACCATGATGTCGTGCGCCATCTCAGGCGAGCCTGAGGCCAGCCGCGTGGTGTCGCGAAAGCCGCTCGATGCGAGATGCGCCATCTCCGGCCACGCCGCACTGGACTGCGCCACCGAGAACAGCGCCGACGACAGCAGCAACGGCAGGTGGCTGATTGCGGCGGCGTAGCTGTCGTGCTCGTCCGCGTCCATGAACAGCGGCTCTGCACCCACCGCCTGCGCCAGCCCCAGCACCGACATCACCGCCGCCTCGCTCGCGTCCACTGACGGCGAGATCACCCACGGCTTGCCGCGAAACAGATCCGCATCCGCCGCGTCGATGCCCTGGTTCTCCTTGCCCGCCATCGGATGGCCGCCGACGAAGTGCACTGTCGGCGGCAGCAGCTCCTTCGCCCAGCGCATCACCTGGCCCTTCGTGCTGGCGACGTCGGTTACGACCGCCCCCTCGACGAGCGCCGGCGCGATCGCGGCGAAGATCCCTTGCATCGCGATGATCGGCGACGCGACGATCACAACCCGCGCGCCCTCGACGGCCTCCGCCGGCGTGCCGGCGTCGATATCGATCGCGCGTAGCTTCTTTGCGCGCTGCACCGTATCCCACGTGCGCGCCGTCCCGGCAATCTCCACCTCGCCGATGTCCGCCCGCTTGATGGCGAGGCCCAGCGAGCCGCCGATCAGCCCCAGCCCGATGATCGCTATCCGTTCCATCTGCTCACCTACCGGCCCAGCATTGGTCGATACCTAACTCTACACCCACGGATGCTATCCGCCTGAGGCGTATAGCGAGAGCCCCCGCGTCTAACGGCCAGCGTCCTCTTCCAACATCCAACATCTAGCTCGGACGCTCCCTGAAATCGGGCGAGGCACCTGCTTGTGACCGCGTTGCAGACTCGCGCTAGCGATGCTAGCGTCCTCCTGTGACTGCACGAGCCGCCGTCTTCTTCGACCTGCACGGAACGCTAGGAACAGCCCACGGAGACCCCGACGGCGACTTCCCCGAATTCACCTGGTACTCGAACGCTGCAGAGGCCGTAAGTCTGGTGAATAAGGCTGGACTATGCGCGATCGCAGTCACAAATCAGGGTCCAATCGCGCACGGACGCTTCACGCTGGATGAGTTCTGGGACCGAATGGGGCAGCTCGAACAGGAACTGCGTGATGACGGCGCATCGCTCGATGCCGTGTACTGCTGCCCTCATAGCGGCGCCGATGGCTGCAATTGCCGCAAACCCCGTACTGGCTTGGTGGACGATGCGTGCCGAAAGTTCCAAATCGACCCAGGGCTCAGCTATGTGGTGGGGGACAGAGGCGACTTCGATATGTTGCTTGCCTCGGCGATCGGTGCCCGCGGCATTCTCGTGCGCACGGGCCTGGGAGAAGGTTCGCTCGCCGAGTTTCGCGACACCTGGGCGGACGTCGACGCGGACTACGTTGCCGAGGATGTGCTCGACGCTGTGCACTGGATACTCGGTCGGCAACGTTCGCATCAATCGCCGGCATCCGGCGTCTAACGTCTGCAATCTCAAGCCTCGTCCGCGGCTTGCAGCAGCGCCAGCCGCGCGTCCGGCGCCGAAGCCTCCTGCTCGCGAATCAGCCGCACTACCTCCGCATCCGACCCCGCCGCCTCCGCCATCCGCGCACCGATGTCCGCATGATGCAGCAGCCGCCACATCGCCCGCCGCCACGCAGCCCCCCGCTCGCTCGCGATGCGCGACCGCAGCCCCGGCGCGACCGCCCCAAGCAGTACGTGCGCCACACGATGCCACAGCCGCACGTTTCCCTTCCCGCAGTCATGCAGCAGCGCCGCCGTGCACAGCGCGGCGTCGTCGCCGCCGGCCGACGCGCGCACCCGCCGCAACACTTCGATCCCGTGCTGCTGGTCACGCAGCATCATCGATTCGAAGATGCGCCGCTGATTGTCCGTGAGATATCGATACGCGTCCGCGCGCTCGTCCGCATCGACCCGCGGCCGCAGCGCGCCGAAGAACTGCCCGGCCCGGTGCCGTGCCCGCCGCAGCATCACCCCACGCCCGTAAAGAAGCGCACGAGCCGCACCACGGTCGGCCCCATGATGTCCGACAGCGGGCTGTAGCCGGTAAGAAACGGCACCGCGAAGAGGAGCAGCAGCAAGATGCCGGGCCCGTACTGCCCGAGCTTCGCCCACTCTGCTGAAAGGTCATCGGGCAGCAGACCAAGCGCAACCTTGAAGCCGTCGAGCGGATGGATCGGAATGAGATTGAAGACGCCCAGGATCACATTCAGGTACACCGCGCCGGTCAGAAACAACCCGATGTACTGCGCCGTCGACTGCACCTCGCGGTCGAAGAACGCCGCCGGGATGTTCGAGATCGGATTGATGTACGGCACCCAGCCGAACTTGATCGGCAGGGCCAGCAAGAATGCGGCCACGAAGTTCGAGAGCGGCCCCGCGAGCGAAACGAGCAGCGTAGCCGTCTTCGGGCTCACCTTCAGGCCAAACGGATTGAACTGCACCGGCTTGCCCCAACCGAAGCCGATGAACAGCATCATCATCGTCCCCGCGGGGTCCAGATGCGCGAGCGGATTCAGCGTCACGCGCCCCTGCCGAGATGGCGTCACATCGCCGAGCGAGTCCGCCACGAAGGCGTGGCAAAACTCGTGGAATCCCACGCCGATCAGCAATGCGAACAGCGTGGAGGCAACAAGCGTGAGAAACAGAGGGAAGTTGACGCCTATGAGGTCGCTGTGAAGAAAGATCAACGAAGAGGATGCTCCTCATCCAAGTCTAACACGCACCCATCACGAGCGACGCAGTTACCCTCACGCACTCCAACATCCAACATCCAACTTCCAACATCCGCCCGAACCGAAGTCGAGATTCAGTTCGGCCACAGCCATCCCGTATGATGTCGAATATGGAAACGATCCACCCCAACGTGCCGGTCACGCCCGAGCAGATCGCGGAGTTCTGCCAGAAGTGGAAGATCACCCGCTTCGAGCTCTTCGGCTCCGTCCTCCGCGACGACTTCGATGCCGACAGCGACATCGACGTCCTCGTCACGTTTGCACCCGACGCGCGAGTCAGCCTGTTTTCGCTGGTGCACATGGAAGATGAACTCAAGGCGCTCCTCGGCCGCGATGTGGACCTTGTGGAACGGAAGGCCATCGAAGAGAGTCCGAACTGGATTAGGCGCAAGAGCATTCTCAACTCGACGCAACTGGTGTATGCGGCCGCCTGACGATAGGTCTCTCCTGCTGGACATGGTGATGCTCGCCCGGCGGATTACCAGCCGTCTGCAAGGGCTCCGTCGCGAGAACTTCGACGCCGACGAGGATCTTCAGCTAGCGCTGACGCACCTCATCCAGAATCTCGGCGAAGCGGCGAGTCGCACGAGTCAGGAGTTCCGAGCGATCCACCCGGAGATACCCTGGTCCGACATGATCGGCATGCGACACCACATCGTGCATGATTATCTTCAAGTAAGTGCGGACATCGTCTGGGCCACCGCTCTGGACGACATCCCCGCATTGATCGCCGTGCTCGAGCCGCTCGTCACCTCCGAGGATTCTGAAGAAGACTGACTCTCTCCACGCGCCCTCCGCGCCGCCGCCTAAACCCAACCTCCAACCTCCAACATCCGCCACCCCGCAGGATCAGATCAGCCCGAAAGTTGACACCCTTCCCGCACGATGGCTAGACTCGCGAGGCCGTCGAGAGCCCCCGCAGGGCTCACGGAGGCGACGGTGCGGCAGTGGCTGACGCGCTGACCAGCTGACATGCTGACCAGCTGCCAGGCTGAACTGCACGGGAGGCGGTGGACATCTGCTAGGCGGCATCGAGAACCATCTTCTCGACTTCATCGAAGGCTTCTACAACGCCGTAGGCTGGCCCGGTGTCATCATCATGATGGCGATCGAGTCCGCAGCCATCCCCCTTCCCAGCGAGCTCATCATGCCGCTCGCCGGCTGGAAGCTGATCGAGGCCAAGGGCCGCGGCGTGGAGTGGGTGTTCATCGCCGGTCTCTTCGGCGCCATCGGCAACGTGATCGGCTCCTGGGTCGCGTACTACGTCGGACTCTACGGCGGCCGGCCCGCTGCCGAGAAGTACGGCAAGTACATCTTCGTCTCCAAACACGATCTGGATCTCGCCGACCGCTTCTTCAACCGATGGGGCAACTGGGCGATCTTCGGCTCGCGGTTGCTCCCCGTCGTGCGCACATTCATCAGCGTGCCCGCCGGCATCGCGCGCATGCCGATCTGGCAGTTCACCTTATATACATTCGCCGGTGCGTTCATCTGGTCTACCGGCCTTGCGTACGGCGGGTATAAACTGGGCAACAACTGGGAGGACCTTCGCAGCGCGATGCGCCCGCTGGACTACCCGATCGCCGCGGTCATCGCCGTGGCGGTGATCTGGTACGTCTACCGGCACGTCAAGCGGGCATGGGGCGACAGCGAGCCTGAGGCCGCTGCCGCGCTCGAGCAGAAACCATAGCGGCGCCTTGGCGGGGTACCGTCGCGAACGAATATAGGCTGGCTCATCGTTCCGGACAGCATCCGGCGAGCCTCCAGGCAGGAGAAGTGAACGGCCTATGCTAATCGTCCGCGTGCTCACCGCGGCTGCAAAACCGATGCTCGTCAGTGGCGCCATCGGCGCCGCTGCGGTCGGTGGCTTCTTCGCCTTCAACGTCATCGACCACAACCCGCACTCCACACCCTTCCAGCAGGTGCAGGGCCACGGACAAAAGCTCCTGATCAGCGAGTTCGGCGACAGCGCCGACACCATCGTCGCCGTCGATCCGTCCGATGTCACCCAGCGCACTACCATCGCCACCATCGATCACGCGGCCGGCTACGGCGTCTTCCCGGTGCTCGCCCCCGATGGCAAGGCGATCGCCTACACCGCGCTGCCGTCAGATCTGCCGAAGCCGGCGCCCGACAGCCCCGCGCTCGCCGCCTTCGTCTCCACCGACGGCAAGGCCACCATCCTCGCCGACGATGTCGACCTGCTTGTGCCCCCGGTGTGGTCGCCCGACAGCCAGTCGTTCGTCGTGCGAAAGAACACCCCAGCCGAGAATGCGGCCGGATCCTTCGAGCTGCTGCTGCTCGCACGCGACGGCTCTCGCTCGACCATCACGACGTGGACGACGGCCTCCATCTTCCCCATCGCCTTCGCGCCTGACGGTTCGAAGCTCTACTTCGCCGCCCTGAACAACGATGGCACCGACCTCTACGCGGTCGCGCCCGACGGCTCCGGCGAAGCGAAGCTCGCGCACCTCAGCGACCAGATCGCCCGCGACTGGAAGCTCTCGCCCGACGGCGCGAAGCTCGTGTACTCCGTCGCCGAGAGCGGCGGAACGCCCGAAGTGATCACGAAGACGCTCGATCTCGGCACCAGCGTCGCCGCCGACTCGGTCGCGGCATCGACCGCAGACCGCACCGAGTTCAACCCGGCATGGAAGAGCGACGGCAGCCTGACGATCGCTTCCGTCAAGCCGCAGGGCGGCGGCGATGCGCTCTCCGTCAGCACGGCCGGCGACACGCAGCCCCTCACCACGAACGACAGCTCGATCGACCTGCCGCTCGGATGGGCGCCTGACGATGCCAAGCTCGCGGTGCGGTCCGTCGATGGCAAGACGCCGCTCGACGCCGGCGAAGGTCACGTCGACCTGGTCGACGCCGACGGCCACCGTGACCGCGTATCCGATGATGTGGATGTGTTGATTGTGGGGTGGATCCGGTGATCGATGCGGGACGCACGCGCGCGCGCAAAGACGTAGCGCGCATCGCACGAAGGCTCGGCGGGCATCCGGCACGCATCGCCGCCGCGATGATGATCGCGCTCTCGGCGCTGCTGCCGCTGCGCGCTTCGACGACACCGGCGCGCGCTTGCGCCTTCGCGGATGCCCCCACCACCTATGAGACGACCGAGGACCGCAAGCTGTATCTGCAGGCGATGGACCTCGCGGGCTATGACATGCTCTTTCCGAAGGACGCCTTCTTCTCGCAGCCATCGATCGAAGTTGGTACGCGCGCCAATCGCACCAACGCGCCCGATGTCTACGTGCCGCCTTCGCTGCTCAAGTCGATCAGCTGGATCGAGAGCCTCACCACGCAGGGCGCCGGCCCGCTTCCGTTCGGCGCTATCGGGCCCGCGCTCGTCTCCTTCGACTGCGGATACGGCATCGCGCAAGTGACGAGCGGCATGACCGCGCCGGTCGGGGAAGCGGGCCAGCCGAGCGACCAGCAGGCGCTCGTCGCGACGCACTTCGCCTACAACATCGGGCGCGGCGCGGCGATCCTGATTGACAAGTGGAACGCCGCCCCCAGCGACCGGCCGATCATGGGCATCGACACGAACAGCGACCCGCACATCGTCGAGAACTGGTACTACGCCATCTGGAGCTACAACGGCTTCACCGGACCGGGCGCCAACAAGAGCAACCACCCGCTCGACCCGATCTACGGCGCATGGCCGCGCACTCCCTACAGCTGCGGCCCCTCGACCGACGGCCTCAGCCACAACCGCAGCCTCTTTCCGTACCAGGAGCTGGTGTACGGTTGCGCCGCGCATCCGCCGCAGGTGCAGGGTCAGCCGCTCTGGAAGGCGCAGCCATCGACGCTGCCCGACCTCAAGAACCCGTACTGGCGTGCGCCGCTCGACCTCGCCAACTTCCAGTACCCGTACAACAAGATGGATCTGCCGACGCCGAAGCCGCTGCACATGGACGGCACCCCGAAGCCCAACCTGCTCGCGCGGCTCGCCGTCCTCGGCTTTCCGAGGCTCGCCGTCGACCGTCCGATCTTGCTCGTGAACGTGCGCCCCGGCCAATCCGCAACGCCGGCCGAAGTGCGCATCTCGAACGCCGGCACCGGCATCGTGCCGTGGCGCGTCAGCGCCAATAAATCGTGGGTGATCGTCTCGCAGCAGGCGGGCGTCGCCGTCGGTAGCGACCTCGTCTGCAACCCCGCGTCGCCGTGCGACCGCACCGCCGTGCTGAAGATCGGCGTCGACCCGTCGAAGATCATCGGCAGCGATGCCGCCGTCGTCCACATCGCCGGCCTCGGCGGCGGCGCCGTCAGCCAGGACATCGCCGTCTTCATCCGCGTCAACGTCGCCATCGGCGTGCCGGGAACGACGAAGAACTAAGGCCGCGCACAACCGGGGCCGCCGCGCGCCGCGCCGCCTGCATCACATCGTCGCTGCGCAAGCGTCGCGGAACGTAGCAGCGGCATTCCTGCGCGGTGGAGAAACAACGAAGAAATAGCGAGAAAACAGTTGACAGGGGGGCCTGAGGAGTACGCTCGCGCTCCGATGCCAAGGATACCTCGCTTCCGCACCCGTGCTCTTGTCACCGTCGGACCGATGCTGGCGCTCGGGTTGCTATCAATCGCCGCGTTCGAAGAGTGCCACGGCGTTACCGGAAGCGGAGGTGGCGTAGATCACGGCTGCGTCGAGGTGACGACCGAAGACGGCACGAAATACAAGTGCGCGGGGCCTGGTGGGCCCGGTGGGCCGACGACGTTACACCAAAGCCACGACGGCCAGTTCGAAATCTCGTGGGACGGCTCAGGGGACTTTTGGGGGAGTGTCCACATAGTCGGCTACGCGGTCGGCTCCACAATTCCCTTCGGTTTCGAGTACTTCGACACTGACTTCCTGCAAACTACTGGTGTGGAGTTCTGTAACGGAGATAATAACGTCAAGTGGAGTTACTTCAGCAACGCTAGCGATCCGAGTGGTCTACCGTTGAACCCGCCCTTCACAATCTCAGGTGAGGGGCAGTTCGACATGAACCCACTACACTGCCTCCTGGGCGAAGCTGCGTTTCAATATGAGGACTTCCGATGGCAGAACGCATCGCCACCGGTCAACGACGAACTCCACGCGTGGGACTGCGACAACCCACGGCCCACGCAGTTCTACGATGCGTGCTCGTTCGGTCTGCCGTCGTACTAGGAGTGGCATTAGCTGAAATTGCGATTAACTCTCATACTTCTCGTTCTCGTCGTAGTCGCCAGTGTAACGATTGCTTTACAGGCGCTGGGCCGCAGGGCGCATACCGTGAGCGCTCAAGCCGCTGCTGATCGGGCGCAACTCGCGGTGGATCAGCTGATGAGCAACCTTGGGCCGAATAGCACGTTTCATCAGGCTACCGTGATACATGAACCACCCAGCCACGCGGCACCGGGGCCGTTTGTTCTCCCACAGGACCACCGCGAGGAACTGTGGGTTACCTTTGATGCGTCCGGGGCACTGTCCGGGTACGCGGATTCTATCACCGACCCAAGCGGCAAGACGATCTATCAGCGTGTCCAGCTGGTGAATGGAGCGCTCATCGACACTGACGTGGCTTCTGGCGAGTCGCATACCTCTAAGGGGTTTAACATTACACCTGACGGGCTTCGCGCGAACGTCGCGACGGCCTTCTCCCAAATACTGGCGTTGCAGAATCCGGGCGCGCCCGCCCCTCATGCGATTATTGGAAGTACCGATACGTATGTCCTGTCCCGCGTGAACAAGGACGGGTCTACCTACCGCGTGTATCTAGACGCCACGAGTTTTCGGCCAGTAAGTGACGAGACGGTCGCCGTTGATGGCTCGGCGCTGAACAGTTCGGTCTACGAGGCGTTCGAGGTGTTGACGCCCGGGGTCGATGCGACGGTAACGGCACCGCTTGCAACTGAGGTCTCGGGAACTCCGCCGCCGGTGGCGTCAACGCCGCCTGTATCAGGTGTCACGTGTTGCTCGCTCCAACTCGACCTGGACCCCACGACGCCCGGCGTGCAGTCTTCGCTCGCGATCAAGGACGCGCAGGACATCGACATCGATATCGTGCTGGGCGACAACGTGGGGAACTTCAGCGCCTTCAACTTCACGCTGATCTACGACGACACGCTGCTCACGCCGGCGGGCGAGAACGGCGGCGGGCTCAAGGGCAACCCCGACTTCAACGAGGCCGCGCTCGGCACGGCGTGGAGCTGTAGCAGCGGCGGCTCGCCCTCGCCGGACGTCGATCCGGCGAAGGGGACGGGGCACGGCGCGGCGCTGCTCTCGTGCTACGCGCTCGCGGGCGGCACATCGGTCACAACGCCGACGGTGATCGGCACGCTGCGCCTGCACGCGGCCGCGCCGGTCGCCGCGAGCGTCGAGCTGGCGGATGTAAGCTTCGCGCACGACGATTTCGCAGAGATCGGCAGCTGCAACCCCGTCGTCACGACCGAGATGACGTGCGCGGGCGGGTCGCTGGTGACACCGTAGGCTACTCCGCGGGACATCGCTCGCGCTGAAGTGAGCGTGGCGTTGGGGTCCCCGGCATCGCCCGGGACTACAAGTAGCGGAAGAAGTGCTGCGGATCTACGATCCGGAACCCAGGAGGGCGCTGGCCGCGCCGGCGTCACGGTGGCCCGCCGCGGGCGGCCTACCATTCGGCAGGAACATGTACGCCGACAGCACGGCCAGCAAGTACGCGCAGTACAACACGATCTGGGCGATCGCCGGCTCGGAGTCGTAGCCAAGCACGGTGTGCAGGAACTTGCCCGCCGTCGAGCTCATCGAGACGATCCCGTCCGCATCCCACGGCCGCGATCCCAGGTGGTCGATGACGCCCGCGCTGTGCAGCTCGGCCAGGCCGTTCGACAGCAGCCCCGCGGCCAGCACGATGACCACGATGCCCGACGCCAGGAAGAATTGCCTCAGCGGCAACCGCGCCGCCCCGTAGTAGAGCACCGCACCCGCGGCTACGGCGATCGCGAAGCCGAACGCGCCGCCGATCCAGAACTGCGCGTCCGACGTCGCGCTCGTGCTCCCTGCAAACAGAAAGAGCGCGGTCTCGATGCCCTCGCGCGATACCGCCGAGAACGCCAGCAGCGCCAGCGCCACGACCGAGCCGTGCGATAGCGCGTCGTCGATCTGGTGCCGCAGCTCGGACGACATCCCAGCCGACTGGCGCTTCATCCAGAACACCATCCACGTCAGCACACCGACCGCGAAGAGCATCGTGAAGCCCTCGAAGGTCTCGAGTACGGGGCCGTCGAGCTCGTGCGATGTGACCTCGAGCACGGCGCCGAATGCCAGCGACAGCAGGGTCGCGGCGGCGACGCCGATCCAGATCTCTCGGAAGTGCCGCTTCTGATTGATGTTCCGCAGATAGCCGAGCAGGATCGTCACGACGAGGGCGATCTCGATGCCCTCGCGCAGCGTCACCAGGAACGAAAACAGCATGATGCCCTGCCGACTAATCTAGTGCTTGCTCAATTGCGATTTAGCATATGCTAAACCCGAGCCTTAGTCAACACTAATGCCAAACGCACCCGGAGGACTGGCGCGGGGAGCGCGGAATCGAGGCGGCGGTGGTCTATAATCGCCGCATGCCTCGCAAGCCGTCCTCAACGATTGAGGACTACCTTATGGAGATCTACGACCAGACATACGCTGCCCGCGTCTACGACGAATCGCGCGCAGGTCACGGCGTCATTGCCGCGCGTCTCACCGACAAGATGGGTGTCGCCGCCCCCACCGTCTGGAACACCGTCCATCGCATGGAGCGCGACGCCCTCGTCGAAATCGATGCTGCGAAGGAGATCCGCCTCTCGCCCTCAGGCCTCCAGGCGGCCGAGTCGATCAAGCGGCGCCACCTCCTCACCGAGCGGCTCCTCGTGGACATCCTCGGCCTCGACTGGGCGGACGCCCACGAGGAGGCGCACCTCATCGAGCACACCATCACGCCCCGCGTCGAAGCCCGCATCATGGCCGTCCTCAACAACCCGACCACATGCCCGCACGGCAACCCGTTCCCCGGCGTCGATCCCGCCACCCGGCCAACGACGCGCCCGCTCGCCACATCGCGACCGGGCGACTCCTGGGTGATCGACGGCATCAACGAGCCCGCCGAAGAGGACCACGACCTGATGACCTTCTACCAGCGCAACGGCTTCGTCCCAGGCGCCCGCGTCGACGTCCGCGAAGTGGCGGCCTACAACTCCACCATCACAGTCGATATCGAAGGCCGCAGTGTCACCCTCGGCATGCCCGCCGCCGAAAACCTCCGCATAGTCGTCGCCCCGCCGAAGCTCATGGCTGCCAACTGACAGCTGACAGCCGGCCCACCATTCACCTACCACCGATACCGACTAACTGATAACTGATGACTGACGACTGACGACTGACGACCGACAACTAACGATGCACTCTCTCTGGCTCAAGTTTCTCGACTGGTTCTCGCACCGATTCGGCATCGGCCGCACGACCGTGCCGCGAGAGCCCGTCAGCATCCGCCCGATCGGCGTCGTCCGCAACAACGTGCGCGAGCCGCGCATGGATGGGTGGGCAGCCGTCCGCAGCGACATCATCGTGCGCGACGAGCTTGCCGCCGCACTCGAGGGCATCGAAGGCTACTCGCACATCATCGTCGTCTTCGCCTTCGACAAGGTGCCCGAGTCGGAGATCCGGATGAGCGTCACGCCACGCGGCGACGAGCGCATCCCGGAGCAGGGTGTGCTGGCCACGCGCAGCCAGTTGCGGCCGAGCCCGCTCGGCGTTTCGGTCGTGCGTCAGCTCCGGCGCCGCCACAACATCATCCGCGTCGAAGGCCTCGACGCCATCGACGGCACGCCGGTGCTCGACATCAAGCCATACTTCCCGAACTACGATGCTATCCCGGATGCCGGCATCCCCGACTGGGCGAAAGCCCTCGCCGAACCCCGCTGAGCCGAAGTGTTTTCGACGAGTCACGGACGAACCACAGAGGACGCGGATCTCCATCCCGCCTCCCGCCTCTCGTCTCCCGCTTCCAACCCGCTCTGCGCCCTCCGCGCCTCCGCGGTGAGCAGAAAGAACGGCCGCTACTGCAGCCCCACCAGCGCGTCGAGTCCGATCACCAGCTCGCGCCGGTGCATCACTTCGCGCGCCGCAAGGATGATGCCCGGTATGAAGGAATCGCGGCCCGTCGTGTCGTGCCGGAGCAAGAGCGTCTGCCCGAGCCCGCCGAACAGCACCTCCTGATGCGCCACCAGCCCGGGCAGCCGCACGCTGTGGATGGTGATGCCGCCCATCTCAGCATCACGCGCATGCGCGATCGGCGTGGCGTCCGGCACGTTGCGCGCGAACGGCCGGCCGTCCCGTCCCTCCAGCATCGCCCGCGCCGTCGCGATCGATGTGCCGGACGGCGCATCGACCTTCTGGTCGTGATGCAGCTCGATGATCTCCGCTGCATCGAAGAAGGGCGACGCTACCTTCGCCAGGTGCATCAGTAGCACCGCGCCAATCGCGAAGTTCGCCGCCAGCACGCCGCCGACTTTGCGTTCCGCGCACTCGCGCGTCAGCGCGTCGACGTAGCCGTCGCTCAGTCCGCTCGTGCCGATCACCGGCCGCACGCCGCGAGGCACCGCCGCAGCCGTCAGCTCCGGCGTCCATGCCGCGTTCGTGAAGTCGATGACGACATCCGGCTTCGTGGCATCGCACGCGGCGGCAGCATCCGTCAGCAGCGGTATCGTGCCGCCGGACGCCAGCACGATCTCACCCGCACTCGCGAGCGCGTCCACCACCCCGACGGGCACGAGTCCATCCGCCGCATCGACCGCCTCGACGATCGCGCGACCCATCTTCCCGCCGCCCGAGACCAACACCCGAATGTCGCTCATGACCGAAAGACTACAGCCTCAACCGCCAGAGTGCTCCGCCACACCGATGCCGAAGGTCTACGGTGATCTGTGCGCCGAAAACTCAGCCCTCCGCCGCCCACCGCTCGTACAGCTCCGCCAGTCTCGCCTGATGCTGCTCCAGCAGCCGGGCAGCCCGCGTGCCCTCGCGATGGTCCCCGCGCGTGAACGCCGCCGCTACCCGCGCCTCCAGCTCCGTCCGCTCCCGCTCCGCTGCCTCGATGCGAGCATCAAGGTCCGACGCCGACCGCTTCGGCGCGGCGGTGCGCTCGACCTTCGCCGGGGCGCGCTCCCGCTGCCGCTTGCGCGTGCTGATGCGCGCCGCCTCGCGGCTTCGCGGCGCCGCATGCTGCTGCCAGTACTCCGAGAAGTTTCCGTCGAACGGCACGAAGCCGCCGTCGCGCACCTCCACCACCCGCTCGACGATCTTGTCGAGGAAGTAGCGGTCGTGCGACACCACCAGCAGCGTGCCGTTGAAGTTCGACAGCGCTTCTTCGATCGCCTCGCACGCCGGGATGTCCAGGTGGTTCGTCGGCTCGTCCAGGATGACGAAGTCCGGCCGCTGCACGACGAGGCGCGCAAGCTGCAGCCGATTACGCTCGCCCCCCGACAGGTCGCCGACGCGCTTGCTCAGGTCATCGCCCTTGAACAAGAATTGCGCCGCAATGCCGTACGCCCGCTCGTGCGTCGTCGCGCCATCGGCGCGCAGTTGCGCCATCACCGTCCGGTCGTCGTCGAGCACCTCCTGCTCCTGCGCGCAGTACCCCACCCGCAGGCTCGGGCCGATGCGGATCGTCGCGTCGTCCCACACGCCCTGCTCGATCACATCGCGCAAGAACGTCGTCTTGCCGCAACCGTTGGGGCCGATCAGTCCGACTCTCTCGCCGCAAGCGATATCGAGCTCCGCATGGTCGAAGAGCCGCCGTTCGCCGAATGACTTCGAGTATCCGCGGACCTGCAGCGCGACGTCCGCGCGGCTCGCCTCCGTCCGAAGGTCCAGCCGAATGCCCGATGCCTCGGCCGCCGGCCGCTCCGTCGCGTCCTCGCGCGCCCGCCCGAGCTGCGACACGCGCGCCCGCAGCCGTTTTCCCCATGCGGGGTCGGCCGTGCGCTGTGCGATCTCGCGAAACCGCTTGACCAACGCTTCCAGTTGCTCGAGCCGCTTCTGGTCCGCGACATAGTCCGCGCGCTGCGCCAGCTTCGCCCGCAGGATCGCCGTCCGGTACGCCGAGTAGTTCCCCGCGTACGTCTGCACGCGACCATCCTCCAGATGCACGATGCCGTTCGCCACGCGGTCCAGCAGATATCGGTTGTGCGAGACCAGCAGCACGGCGCCGCGGAACGCCGCCAGGAAGTCTTCGAGCCAGGCCAGCCCCGCGAAATCGAGATGGTTGCCGGGCTCGTCGAGCACCAGCAGGTCCGGCTCTGCGAGCAGCGCCTTCGTCAGCGACAGCACATTGCGCTCGCCGCCGGACAGCGCGCCGACGCGCTCCTCCTGCCGCCCGCCCAGCCCGAGCGCATCGAGCATCGCCGCCGCGCGCGAGTGCATGCTGTCGCCACCCGCGGCGTCGTACGCGGCGCGCGCATTTTCGTACGCAGCCGTCGCGCCGCGCAGTTCATCGGTCGACGCCCGCGCCAGCCGCTCTTCGCTCGCGCGCAACGCTGCTTCGAGCGGCGCGTAGTGTGCGGTGACGCACTCGTACACGGTCTCCCGCTCGTCGAAATCGACCTGCTGCGGCACGTAGCCCAGCCGAAGCCCCGGCGCGCGCGTGATCGCTCCCGCGGTCGCTTCTTCCTCGCCCGTGATCACACGCACGAGCGTAGTCTTGCCCGCGCCGTTCGATCCGATCAGCCCCAGCTTCTGGCTGGCGTTGATCTGGAATGACGCATCGGCGAGCACCTCGCGATGCCCAAAGTCCTTCCGCACATTCTGAAAGCGCAGCAGTTCCATACCGACGCCAGCATATGCCACGCACCAGACCGATGCCGCGGACCGATGCAGCATGGGTACGCCGCCGGCGGTCTACCACAACGTACCCTCCGCTTAAGTCACCCCTTCCCTGCGAGGGAAGGGGCCGTCGAAGACTCGCCGTGGCGAGGGGGATAGGTTCGCACCAACAACGATGCGTCGGAATTCCGCCAAGAAGAACGGGCGGGCGCATCCCTGCACCCGCCCAAACCTGAAGTCTCTCTTTTTGCCAGAATCGGTGGACTACCCGGGGTTACTGGAAGTTCGCGGTTATGCCGCGCGCTCCGTCTCGGCGGCCGGCGATTCCGCCATGGCGGCGTCGCGCTCGATCGCCTGTAGCGTCGCCTTCGCGGGCGCCACCGCGATGTGCCGCCGCGTCGAACTGGTCATCTGCACCGCGGCGCCGTTGACGATGATCTGGTCGCCCTGACCGAGGTCGTTGCCCTCGGCGTCGAACACGCGCGCCTTCTGCACCACCAGAAATCCGTGGACGGCTGACCGTAGCGCCGCTGTCGCATCGGCCCCCGGCGCGATGGCGATCGTCCCGGCGATCTGGAACGGCGGCGCCATCAGAAGCGCCGGTGCGTCGATCTGCGCGGGCCGGACGGCGCCGTGCATGAAGTACGGCCCCTCGAAGTTCGCGAACACGATCTCGTCCCGGCGCACCAGCATCGGCGCGTCAAGGTCGATCGCCGCCTGTGCGCGATATAGCGGCCGGATGGCGGCGTCGTGCAGCTCGATGTACCGCGACATCGCGGGATTATTCAACCCCTCCAGAAACCGGCCGAGGTCATGGACGCCCTCCGGCCTGCCGGACGCCACGAACGTCGTGGTGACCACCTCTATACGCACGTCCGGTAATCGCCCGCCAAGCTGCCGCATGTTCGCCTCCGTCAACGTCGGTGTTACGTCACCGGCGAAGTAAGAGGAGTGTGGGTGCTGGCGCCTACGCTGCCTATCAGTGCCCTCGCGTAATCATGGCGGCGATATCCCCTCAGGGAATGCCCGTGCCTCGGCGGCCTTCCCCCGCGATCAGCCGCGCAGCAAGTACGACTGCACCACATCGCGCTCCGGCTCTTCGTCCGGATCGACGCCCGTAAACCACCAGCGCGCCAGCTCAATACGCCGGAGGGTCGCGCGCAGCGGCGGCAGCTCGCGCAGCAGCGGCAAGCGCGCCCGCAGCACCGCCGCCGGCGACGCATCCCGGAAGGTCGCGATCGTGATGTGCGGCAGATACTCCGTAGCCTCGTACCCGAGCGCGTCCTCCCGTTCGAGCACGTCGAGCTTCGCGCGCAGTTCGCCGAGCGCCCCGCCATCGTGCACTTCGAGGATCACAGCGTCGGGAAAGACGTTCACCGGTCCTGCCATGATCTCGATTGGCGGCGTGTTCGATATGATCTTGCCGGCGCGCGCCGCGATCACCGGCACCTCCTCACGCAGGACGTCGTCAGGCCGCGTGCGCGCGATCACCTGGAAGCCGGCGCCCCTGATCGAGATGTGGAGCAGATCGAGCGGCATCAACTCGACGCCGTCGAAGTCCGCAATCTGATCTTGCGCGTCGAGCACCGCGTCGGCGATCGCCGTCTCGCTTACCGGCGCCTGAAACGACAGGAACTGCGCCCGTCCGGCAGTAAATCTCTCACGGCGTTCGGCGAGCGGCTCGACAGCGCCGCCTTCCAGAAACCAGCGCAATGCGTCGTCGAAGGATTGGAACAGTGGCATGTCCGTTCAGCATCCTACGCGACGATCACTCGCCGCCCCGGCTGCGGATCGCCGCCTCGATGACATCGGCGGCGCGCGCGTCCCCGGGTTCGTCCCGAAGACGCAGTCCCTCGACGACGCGCCGCTTCGCTTCGACGCTGGCGCCCGGGCCGAGTTTGAACTTCGCCTGCTGGTGCACGACCTCGAGCCGGATCGCCGCCAGCCGCCGCAGGCGCGGTCCGTAGAGCGCATCATCTTCGATCGGGCGGTAGGTGGCGTCCGGCTCCTGGCGGCGCAGCAGCGCCGCCAGCGCCGCGGCCACGGCGGCGGGATCGGTCGAGACCGTCGCGAGGCACTCGAATGTCACCGCGCGGAAGTGCAGCGTCGCACGGGCGGCATCGTCGACGTCGATCCAGTCGTGCGGCGAGAACGCCAGGAAGTCCGAGACGAAGAACGTCACCCGCGAGTTCGCGCGCACGGCCGCGAACGTCGGATCCGCCTGGACGCAGTGCAGGTCGATGCGGGCGCCCTCCTTCACGAAAGGCAGGATGCTCACCTGCGGGTGCCCATCCGGCGCCGTCGCGATAAGAGTGCCGTGCCGCTGCCCGGCGACAAACGCATCGGCCTCTTCCGGCGTCACAGGATAGAGCGGCGAATCGAACAATGAGTCCCCTACGGTCGCGTCACTAAAATCAAGCGGCCGGGCGAAGCCCGGCCCACATTCCCTATAACCTATAACCCATAACCTAAAACCTACCACCTACAACCTTGTATCCCCCTACAACCTACCCCGACCTAAACTTCGACGTAGACCTCGCCGCCCTCCACCCGCGTCGGATACGACGGCACGCCGCGCTTTAGGAAGCCGGGGAAGCTCGCGTCCATCAGCAGCTTGTACCACGCGGGATGCGTCACCCAGCGGCAGACGCCCCCGTCGGTGAGGTCGAAGCGCACGCCGTGCAGCGGGCACTCCACCACGGTGCCGTCGATGCAGCCGTTGTGCAGGTGGCCGCGCAGGTGCGTGCAGCGGTCGCCGATGGCGTACGCCTCGCCGTCGATGTTGGCGACGAGGATCTCCTTGCCCTTCGCCTTGACGCCCTTCATCGAGCCGGGCGGGATGTCGGACAGGCGGGCCACTCGGACGAACTCGGCCACGATTCCTCCTTCATCTGCGGTCAGCGCCGATTGTAGCCAACGGCATCGGTACACGCTATCACGCTACATGGAAAGCGCCCGGCCGGAGCCGCCCGCTCTATCGGTTGCGAAAAATCGAAACCCCGTACGCCGCACAGCGCTGTGCGGC
>JALYKW010000050.1 GCA_030774575.1 Chloroflexota bacterium
TCCGAACTCGCACGCGCGGCCCGGCGTGGATCGGCCGATTGACCTGCTTCGGGGGCCAACTCTATACTTCCGCAGTTTCCTTGCCGAACATAAGGTAGCCGCATGTTCGGCCGGGGGTTTCGCCCCCAGGGAGTTCCACCTTGCTCAAGAGCCGAGGATTTTGGATCGGCATCATCGTCAGCGCAGCCTGCCTCGGGTTGTTCGTCTTCACGAGCGACGTGCGGCACCCGGCCAAGCTCCGGCACGCATTCTCCCACGTCAACTACTGGTGGATCGCGGCGTCGATACCCGTGTACTACGCCGCGCTATGGGTGCGGACCATCCGCTGGCAATACCTGCTCCGGCCGGTGACGCGCGTCTCGGCCAGGCGCCTCTACCCGGTCGTTATCATCGGACTCATGGCCAACAACCTGATCCCCGCCCGCGCGGGCGAACTGGCCCGTGCCTACGTGCTAGGCCAGCGGGAGAAGATCAGCAAGACGACCGCGCTCGGCACCATCGCCGTTGATCGCCTCTTCGACGGCGTCACACTGGTGCCCATGGTACTCATCGTCGCCGCGTTCGCCGGCGGCGATACGAACTTCCCCGTTGGCTTCGGCAAAGAGCTCAACTTCGCCGGTCTCGGCCTCGTCATGGCCGTGCTGTTTGGCGTGGCGCTCGCCGTCCTCTTTTACCTCGCGCTCTCCGACAGCGGTCGGCGACTGCTACACCAGATGGTGCACCGGTTCGCTCCGGCCAAACTGAAGCCCAAGGTAGAGGATCTGCTGGCCTCGTTCTTCGAGGGCCTGCAGGCGCTGCGCAGTCCTATCGATCTCGCGGCGGCGTGGCTGATGTCGCTCATCTCGTGGACGCTCGAAGCGCTCATGTATTACCTGGTGGCGCGCGGCTTCGGCATCCACGAGGGATTCCACGTCTTCCTGCTGCTCACCGCCGCGGCCAACCTCGCCATTGCCATTGTCGCCACGCAGGGCGGCGTCGGCGCCTTCGAGCTTGTCGTCTCGAAGACGATCGTCGCGTTTGGCGCGGCGTCCGTCGCTCCAGATCAGTTCAAGGCGCTTTCGGAGGCGTACGCGATCGGCCTGCACGCCCTGCTGCTCTTCCCCATCGTTGCCATCGGGCTCTACCTGATGTGGTCGATGCAGTTCAGCTTCGGCGACATGTTACAGAGCCGCCGTGGCGAGCCCGCACCCAGTCCGGGCGAGCCGCCCCGCGTCGTCCCCGGCGGTCCCGCAATCGAAGGGACCGCTCGCAAGTGAAAGCCGTCATCGTTGGCGGCGGCGTCGCGGGCATGAGCACGGCGTATCGTCTTATGCAGGGTGGCCACGAGGTCGAACTGTACGAAGCGAGCCCGTATCTCGGCGGCCTCGTCCGCACATTTGAGGTAGGCGGCTCCAAGCTCGAAGCCTTCTACCACCACATCTTCAGCACCGATACCACCATCATCAAGCTCATCGACGAGCTCGGCGTCGGCGATCGCCTGCGCTGGGTCGAGTCGAAGGTCGGCTGGTTCGACAACGGCAAGATCTACCCGTTCGTCACCGCGCTCGACCTGCTCCGTTTCAGCCCGCTGCCGCCCCTCGATCGCATCAAGCTCGGCCTGATGGCCGTGCGTCTGCGCGGACGTGAAGATTGGGCCGAGTTCGAGCGCATCACCTGCAAGGACTGGATCGAGAAGAACGTCTCGCCGAAGGTGTTCGAGAAGATGTGGGGTCCGCTGCTTCAGGGCAAGTACGGCGATGCCTACGACCAGGTCGCGATGGCCTGGCTCTGGAGCAAGATTCATCTGCGCTTCGCATCACGCGAGGGCGGCAAGGAGAAGCTTGGTTACCTGATCGGCAGCTTCGCCGTCTACATGGAGGAGCTCGAGCGCCGGCTACGCGAGGGCGGAGTGCGCATCCATACCGGTGCGGGCATCCGCGAGATCACCGCGGACCGCAATCGCGCCACCGGCGTCGTGCTGGAAAGTGGCGCGAACGTCGAAGCCGATGCCGTCGTCGCGGCCGTGCCGTCAACCCTGTTTCAGAAGATGGCACCGCCGCTCACCGATGACTACATCCGCCGCCTCGAACACGTGAAGTGGCAGGGCGCCGTGTGCATGGTCGTCACCATGAAGCGATCGCTCTCTCCTATCTACTGGATGAACATCGGCGATCGGTCGATGCCGTTCCTCGCCCTCGTCGAGCACACCAACTTCATCGGGCCGGAGAATTACGGCGGGAACCACATCTTGTACATCTCGAACTACCTCCACCAGCAGCACGAGTACTTCGGCATGGATGAGGATCAGTTGTGGTCGATCTTCGAGCCCGCTCTCAAGCGCATCAATCCTGAGTTCTCTTCCGAGTGGGTGAACCAGCGCTGGCTGTTCAAGGCCCCGTATGCCCAGCCGATCATCCGCATGGACTACAGCGCCCACAAGCCCGACCATCGGACGCCCGTTGATGGCCTCTACCTGGAGACGATGACGCAGATCTATCCCGAAGACCGCGGCCAGAACTACAGCATTCTCATGGGCGAGAACGTCGCGAAGATGGTCGTCGAAGACCACGCCGCCCGCGAGCCCAGGCCCACCGCCGCCGTATAACGCCACAGCCGGCGGCGCGGCGAACCACGGCTGAACGTGTCTATTGTCCAGGGGCGCGTCATCTTGTTCGGCGATCCGGCCTCACCTATAGTGAAACTGCGCACAATAGGAGCCGTCGCCGCATGCTCGACAACGAAGCCACGCTCGAGATCCAGCACCTCATCCGCGACTTCAAGCCCGCCGACGGCGACCTGCTCGGCGCGCTCCACAGCGTTCAGCATAAGTACGGCTACATCCCGAAGATCGCCATCGGCGTCGTCGGGCGACAGCTCCGCCTCAGCGAGGCGAAGGTCTACGGCGCGCTGACGTTCTACAGCGAGTTCCGCCTCATCCCGCCGCCCCAGACGTTGATCGGTTGGTGCAGCGGTATCGCCTGCCGGTTGCGGGGCGGCGACCGCGTGCGCCAGGTCCTCGAGCGTGAACTGGGCATCGCGATGGGAGAGAACACCGACGGCGATAAGCTCGGCCTCCATCTTGCGCAGTGCAACGGCACGTGCGAGCACGCGGCCCAGGTCTCGGTCAACGGCAAGGTCGTCGGTCCGCTGACATCGGTCGGCGCCGTCAGTCTCGTGCGCGAGTTGAAGGCGAAGGCCTAGCGCATGCCCTCATACGACGAGCTGCGCGCCAAAGCCGGCCCAATCTGGAGGGCCGTCGCAGACCCGCCGCGGCCGCTCTTCTCCGTCTCCATCAACACCTCATCGCTGGCCGCGCGCGCCGACGAGACCCTCGCCGCCCTGGCGTCGCTCGGCGAGCGCCTCGGCTTCGACACGATGCGGACGGGCGACGCAGGCTTTTCCTTCGCAGAGCCCGTCGTGCAGGTGACGACGCCAGGCGGAGAGTCCGTCATGTACGGCCCGGTTGCGCCCGACCGCGCCGAAGCATTCGCATCCACTGCGATGAACGGCATCGCTAAGGACTTCGCTCTCGCCGTCGTCTCCGGCCCGGCGACCGACGGTGTGCCCGCCCTCGCCGACCTGCCCTGGATGAAGATCCAGACCCGCTGGCTCATGCACAACTGCGGCGTGATCGACCCCGAGAACATCGACCACTATCTTGGTCGCGGCGGCTACCAGCAGTTCGTTGGCGCCGCGAAGATGGACCCGCTCGAGCTGATCAACGTCGTCAAAGGCTCGACCCTGCGCGGCCACTCCGGTTCGTTCTTCTCGACCGGCATGAAATGGGGCTTCCTTCGCAACGCAACCGCCGAGCCAAAGTATCTCGTCTGTAACGCCGACGAGGGCGATCCCGGCGCCTGGGTCAACCGCGTCGTCATGGAGAGCGACCCCCACATGCTCATCGAGGGCATGCTGATCGCCGCCCACGCATCCGGCGCCAGCCACGGCTGGATCTACATCCGCGACGAATACCCGCTCGCTGTTGAGCGCGTCAACCTCGCTCTGGTGCAGTGCCGCGAGCGCGGCATCATCGGCGACGACGCCCTCGACACAGGCGTTCGCTTCACTGCGGAAGTAGTGCGTGGCGCCGGCGCCTATATCTGCGGCGACGAAACCGGCCTCATCTCGTCGGTCAACGACGAGCGCGGTATGCCGCGTATCAAGCCGCCGTTCCCGGCGCAGAGCGGCGTGCTCGGCAAGCCCACCAACGTCAACAACGTCGAGACCTACGCCTGCGCCACCACGCTGTTGCGCGTCACACCGGACACCTACAGCACTGTCGGCACCGACACGAACTGCGGAACAAAGATGTTCACGCTGTCCGGCGCGGTCGAGAAAGTCGGCTGCATTGAAGTCCCGTTTGGCACAGCGGTGAACGCTGTGCTCGCTGCGGCCGGTGGCATTGCGAACGGGCGTGAGTTCAAGGCGCTCCAGCAGGGCGGCCCGCTCTCGGGCTTGCTGCCCGCCGCTGTGGTCGGCGATCTCCCGCTCGAGCCCGAGCCCTTCCGTCCGCTCGGTGCCGGCATGGGCGGTGGCGGCCTCGTATTCGTCGATGACACCGCCTGTGTGGTCGACCTCAACGTGATGTTCTCCTGGTTCCTCGAAGACGAGTCGTGCGGGCGCTGCACCACGTGCCGCGGCGGTAATCAGCGGATGCTCGAGATCTTCCGCCGCGCGGCGCGTGGTGAAGGTGAGGAGGACGACATTGAGCGCCTCACGTCCCTGGCAGCGTCGATGCAGAACTCCAACTGCCTCCATGGCGCGCTCTCGCCGACCATCATGAACCACACGATGAAGTATTTCCGCGAGGAGTACGATGCCCACGCGAAGGAGCACCGCTGCCCGACGAAAGTCTGCGGCGAACTCATCCGGTACCGCATCGCCGGCCAGACGCCGGCCGTCGCCGAGGCAGCCGCTATCTGTCCCACCGAGGCGATCGTCCAGCGTAACGGCGCCTGGGCGGTCGACGACGCGAAGTGCATCCGCTGCAACGCCTGCAAAGAGATCGCCCCTAACGACGTCGCCGTCGAAGACCGCTACGGCGACCTGATCCCCCTCCGCGTCATCGTCCCCGCCGACGTAGCCCGCGCGGGGTGATCGCATCCGTCCCGAGCGGCCGTTGAGCGCCCGATACGCCGCGAGCCGTGGAGCTTCCGCTCCGGCCGCCACAGCCTACATTCACTGCTCGGTCGTCAGCCGCTTTCCATTGATCTCGCGGTGCCCGCGCAGAAAATCCGCCGCGTGCATCTCTTTCCCCCCCGGCCCTTGCACCCGCACGATACCGAGGTCGCCGTGTGCCGTCACGACGCCGAACCCCGTCGCCAGCGCTGGCGGCTCCCCGACGCCGGTAAACACGAAGATCGTCCCCGGCTTGTCGCTGCGCGGCTCGTGCGCGAGCGGCACGCATTCCACGATCCGCAACGGCTGCGCGTCGAGATAGCTGTACGCCATCGGCCACGGATTGTACGCTCGCACCTTGCGCCACACCGCCAGCGCATCCTCGCGCTCCCAATCGATGAGCGCGTCCGTCTTCTTGATCGCCGGCGCGTGCGTCACTTTCGATTCGTCCTGTTCTTCGAGTGGCGCGTCGCCTGCGGCGTACGCACGCAGCACATCCACCAACAAGGTCGCGCCGGCGTCGGCTATGCGCTTCGTCAGCCTCCCGGCCGTGTCCTCTGCCAGGATCGACAGCGCCGTCCGAGCTAGGATCGGTCCCGCATCCAGCTCCAGCCGCACCTTCATGATCGTCGCGCCCGTCCGCTCGTCCCCGGCGAGAATCGCCGCCGGGACAGGCGACGCCCCCCGCCACCGTGGCAGCAGCGAGGCGTGGACATTCAGTACGCCGAGCCGCGGCACGTCGAGTACCGGCTGCCGCAAGATCTGCCCGTACGCCGCTATCACGCCCACATCCGGCGCAAGCTGGCGCAGCTCTTCCACAATCTCCGGCTTGCTGATCGAAGCAGGCTGCCTGACCGGAAGCCCGTGTTCGAGCGCCAGTACCTTTATGGGCGGCGGCGCAACCTTCCGCCCGCGCCCCGTAGGCCGGTCCGGCTGCGTGTACACCGCAACGATCTCGTGTTGGGACTCGATCAGCTTGCGCAACGAAGGCAGTGCAAAATCAGGAGATCCGAGAAAGACGATCCGCATCGCAGCGAGCATAGCACGGCGTCAGGTTGCGCCCGTATACTCCCGATGTGATGGTAAGCCGACGTGGCGGAAGTGCAATGATATTGCGTCGGATTGTGTTGATCGTCGTCGCCGCCACCGTCGGCGCGCTGTTAGCTGGGTGCACGGACGACTCCAAGACGCCGGTGACCGCGACCGCATCACCGCGTGCCACCGTGACTGCCGGTCCCGGCGCGTATCTCGACGATGACGTCCCATTCATCACCATCGACCAGCAGCCTCAAGGCGCGAAGGTGAATGTGCCGTTCGAGATCTCCGGCACAGCCGACGTCTTCGAAGCCGTGCTCTCCGTCGCCGTCTCCAGCGCATCCGGCACGCTGTGCGAGCGCACCGTGCAGGCAACGTCCGGCAGGGGCACAAGAGGCACGTGGACGGCGACGATGGCGTTCGTGCCGCCGGCCCAGGCCGAGACCGTCACCATTCGCGCATTCAGCCGTAGCCCGAAGGACGGTGCGGAAATCAACGTCGTGACTCGCTCACTTCAGTTAGCGCCGGACGTGCCGGACATAGCCATCACACAGCCCCGCTGCGCCGCCGATGTCCCGGGCGGTGCATCGCTCGCCGTCTCCGGCTCCGCGCGCGTGTTCGAGGCGGCGCTCACGGTCGAGCTGCGCGCTGCTTCGGGCGCGGTACTTGCAGCCAGGCAGGTCACCGCCGACGCCGGAGCGCCGGCAATCGGGAACTGGACTACACAGTTCGACCTCGACGGCATCGCGGCTGGCGCGTACGAACTCGTCGCCTACAACCTCAGTGCCCGCGACGGCACGCCCGAACACGTCTTCTCGATCCCCATCCGGATTACCGTGTGATGAGGCACGCGCGGAAGCCTCGACGCCGCTTATGAAGAGACTGCATGCCGTCGTCACCGGCCGCGTGCAGAACGTCGGCTTCCGCGACTTCGTCCGCCGCGAAGCTTCCGCTCGACACCTCACCGGCTTCGTCCGTAACGGCGGCGACGGCCGCAGCGTCGAAGTCGTCGCCGAGGGCAAAGAGCGTGCGTTGGAGGAATTACTGGACCGCCTCCACACCGGACCGCGCTTCGCCGTGGTTCAGCACGTCGACGTTAGTTACACCGCCGCAACCGGTACCTTCGATCGGTTCAGTGTACCGATTTAGCACGCGAATCGCCGGTATGACGCCGCTGCCAGCGTGGCCTGCGCGACCGCTATCACTCCAGCAGCATCGCGTCGACTTCGTCGCCCGGCCCAACGCCCGGCACGTCCTCGGGTACCACGGCCAGCGCGTTCGCTTGCGCCATCGACATCAGTATCCCCGAGCCCTGCGGCCCCGTCAGCGCGGCGTAGTAGCGCCCGTCGCGCTGCGTGACGATGGCGCGCGCGAACACCCGCCGTGCATCGGTGTTCGCAATCGCTTCCTCAGCGATTGCGCGCACGACACGCCGCTGCCAGTCGCTGCGGCCGAGCATCTTGTAGATCGCCGGCCGCCCGAACAACTCGAAGGACACCATCGAGCTCACGGGATTTCCCGGCAGTCCGATGTGCGGCACCCGCCGCCCATTCGACGGAAACGCGCCGAACGCAAGCGGCTTTCCCGGACGCATGCACACGGTCCAGAAATCGACTTCTCCCTCTTTCGCCAGCACATCCTTCACCACGTCATAGTCACCGCGCGACACCCCGGCGGACGTCACGAGCATGTCGGCGTCTAGTCCCTCGCGCAGCTTGGCCGTCAGCGCTTCGACCGTATCCTTTGCGATGCCGAGCCGCCGCGGCACGCCCCCGTTCGCCAGCACCATCGCCGAGATGCTGTAGGCGTTGCTATCGTAGATCTGCCCTGGCCGAAGCTCTGTCCCCGGCTCCCGCACTTCGTCGCCGGTCGATAGGATCGCCACGACCGGTCGCCGATGTACCCGCACGGTCGCGCGCCCGATCGATGCAAGCACTCCAACCTGCGCCGGGTGCAGCACCGTCCCGGCGGAGAGAATCCGCTGACCGCGTTGAAGGTCTTCCGCTGCGCGCCGTACATTCGCGCCCGCCTGAGCGGGCTTCATCACGCCCACAACGTCGCGCGACTTCGCGAACGAACCGAATGCCCGTCCTTGCGGCTCGTCGGTCTCCTCGAACGGCACCACTGCGTCCGCACCCGGAGGCATTGGCGCGCCCGTCATGATGCGCACGGCCGTGCCCGGCGTCACCATCCCGTCGAAGAGATAGCCCGCCGCCAGTTCTCCCACCACGCGAAGCGACGTAGGTGCCGTCTCCGACGCGTTCGCCGTATCGCCCGCAACCACTGCGTATCCGTCCATCGCCGTATTGTCGAGCGGCGGGATGTCGATGCCCGACACGACATCCTCCGCCAACACCTGGCCGAGCGTGTCGAGAATGGGCTTCTCCTCCGCGGGTAAGACGTGCACGAACGAAAGAATGCGCTCCAGCGCTTCTTCGACCGAGATCATAGGGTTACTCCTCTACGTCCGGTCGAATTGAACCACACCGGGCTCCCGACGTAACAGCGGCGTTATTCGACTCCCGCGCTCCGGGCGATTGCTCGACGCGGACGACGGCATTACCCTCAGGTCATCAAGCAACGGCCAGACTTAGCCACGGGAGGTGCAATCGTGTTCGGCTCCGTATTCAAGGTCCGCCCCAAGCCCGGCAAGTTCGATGCCATCATCGAGATGAACCAGCGAGAGTATGGCGGACGGGCCAAGATCGCCGGCTGGCAGCGCAGCTACGTGCTGCGCGAGTCCAACGGCGACGTCTGGACCCTCGCGATCTTCGATGGCGAAGAGTCGTATCGCAAAAATGCGGCAGCGCCAGAACAGGACAAGCGCTATCGCCAGCTGCGCGAGATGATCGAAGCGGATCCAGAATGGCACGACGGCGCCATCATTGAAGAGCGCCCGGCCTAGCAGCCGGTAGCGCTGCTGTAATCTGGCATCTCCCGGTGCTAACCGGCAGCGCGCATGCTCTGCAGGTGTCCCGTCACATGCTCGATCAGCACGCCGCCCGTGATCAGTTGTTCCGCGCTTACGGCAGCGCCGCCCGCGAGAGGTAGCTTCACCGTCCGGTCGAGCTGCTCGTCGCTGAGCCCGCGGATGTAGCCGGCCATCGACGAACCGCCGTCCCGCAACGTCTTGACCACGTCAGCCTTGGTGGCGGCGGTGTTGGTGTTGGCTCGCGACTCATTCTTGCCGTTGATATCGTCCCACGTGTAGGCCGGGGCTTCACGTCCTTCCGCCGCCGCGCTGATATATTCGCGCTCGAGCGGAAACTGTCCCGCCACATGTTGCGCCGTCGCTGCGACGGTCCAGCCTTCGCCGCCGCACATCGCCTTCCACTGCGAGTCGGAGCAGCCATCAATGGCCTGTTCAAATTCCTTGATCGCCTGCTCGAACTGCTCTGCCAGTTGCGTTGATCGCGTACCCATGGACGGCCTCCTTTTACGCACCCGAATTCCGAACGGCGTTCGATTATAAGCGACGCTGCCGATGTGATCTAGGACGCGATGCATCCCCGATGCGCGGCCACCGCGCGCGCTTCCAGCTCGATGATGGCGAACCGCAGGTCGCCGTCCGTCCGCCACGCGTGCGCCAGCCCCTCATCGACCAGTTCGGCATCGATGCTCAGCCCGCTGGCGGAATAGATATAGCGCAACAGCCGTCCGTACCGGTCGCGATCCCGAGCGTCTGGTCGCAGCAGGACCTGCGTTCCGGCGAGCTCCTTCAACCGCGCCGTTGCCTCTGCCGAGCAGGGCTGACCGACCTCGGTCGCGTTGATGCCATACAGCCGCACCGTCTCGTCGCGCCCGTTCAGCTCGACGTGCAGCGTATCGCCATCGACGATGCGGATCACACGGGCGGCCGTCAACGTCGCCGGATCGGCGCAGAACACCGAGGCCGCGGTCACCGCGCCCGTCGGATACGGTGCAGAGCACGCGTGCGTTGGAGTAGTCGCGCCGGAGGAGGCCGTCGCGGTTGCGCCGCCGGCCAACGTAGCCGTCCGCGTCACCGCCGCCCCGTCGGACGCGCTGCACGCGACAGCGACCAAAACGCCGAGTGCGATCATCGCCGCAGACAGAGCCTGGTTTCGGAGGAGCAGCCCCTTGAGCACTTGCATCCGCGTGATGCTAACACGGCACGCCGCTCGACGTGGGCGTGGCGGTAGCGCGGCACACCGCCCGGCCGAGCTCCCCTTCCCTCCTAGGGAAGGGGCTGCGGGATAGGTCCCGAGTTTGACACCGCGCCAGTGAGCCGGTATCTCATCGCGGGAAGAAGCACATCGGATCGAGAGCGCATGTGACGAAAACACAGTTCGACGTCGTCGGCATTGGCAACGCCATGGTGGATGTCATCGTCCACGCCGATGAGGCGTTTCTCGCCCGTCAGTCGCTCACCAAGGGCGCGATGACGCTCATCGACAGCGCGCGCGCCGAAGAGCTGTACGCCGCCATGCCGCCCGCCGTCGAGATCTCTGGCGGTTCCGCCGGTAATACCATCGCCGGAGTCGCGTCGCTCGGTGGCCGTGCGGCGTACATCGGTAAAGTCAGCGCGGACCAGCTCGGCGACGTCTTCCGGCACGACATCCGCGCCTCCGGCGTGGCGTTCGATGTGCCGCCCGCAACCGACGGCTCCGCCACCGGCCGCTGCCTGATCTTCGTCACTCCGGACGCGCAGCGCACGATGCAGACGTTTCTCGGCGCCGGCGCGGAGCTCTATCCCGGCGATGTCGACGAGCAGCTGATCGCGTCCGCGGCCGTCACCTACATGGAGGGATACCTGTGGGATCCACCCGGCGCGAAGCAAGCCTTCCTTAAGGCCGCCGACATCGCCCACGCTGCTGGCCGCAAGGTCGCGATTTCGCTGTCCGACCCGTTCTGTGTCGAACGTCACCGCGACGAGTTCCTGGATCTCGTCCAGCATCATGCTGACATTCTCTTCGCAAACGAAGCCGAGATTACCTCGCTCTACCAGGCCGAGCGCTTCGACGCCGCCCTGGAGCGCGTCCGCAGCACGTGCGAAATAGCAGCCCTGACGCGCAGCGAGAGAGGGGCCGTCATCGTGGCTGGCGATCAGATCCACGTCCTGCCCGCGGAGCCTGCGCGCGTGGTCGATACCACCGGCGCCGGCGATCTCTACGCCGCAGGCTTCCTGTACGGCTACACTCGGGGCATGGCTCTAGCGACGTGCGGTCGCATCGGCGCCATCGCCGCCGCCGAAGTGATCAGTCACTTCGGCGCACGCCCCGAAGTCCCGCTCGACGCCATCGTCCGCGCGCGCATCCGCTAGCACTCAATCCGCATGGCATCTCAGCTCCCGCCGCTCATCGAAGCGTTGCTCGATCCGATGGCCTACGATCATCCCGCACAGCGCGTCGAGGTGATCCAGACGCACATCTCCTACGTACTGCTCGCCGGTGAGTTCGCCTACAAGATCAAGAAGCCGATCGACCTTGGTTTCGTCGACTACAGCACGCTCGATCGCCGCAAGCTCATGTGCGAAGAGGAGGTGCGCCTCAACCGCCGGCTCTGCGCCGGCGTCTACCTCGGCGTCGTGCCGGTCGTCCGAATCCGCGACAGCTATCGCATCGCCGCCGATGGTGGTGATGAAGCCGTCGAATACGCCGTGAAGATGCGCCGCGTCTCCTCGGATCGCATGATGCCGCGGTTGCTCGACCGCACGGCGATCACGGGGGATCACATCCGCGCCATCGCCCGCAGGATGGCGCAGTTCCATGCCGCCGCAGAGACGAGCGACCGCATCGCCGCGTTCGGCAGAACCGATGCCGTGTGGCGCAACTGGCAGGAGAACTTCGAGCAGACCGCATCCTCCGTTGGCGGGCCCATCCACGCGGAGAGTTACCGCGCGATCCGCAGCTACGTAGAGCAATTCCTCCGCGAGCACGCAGGCCTGCTCAACGAACGCGCGGCGTCAGGGCGCGTCCGCGATTGCCACGGCGACCTCCGTACAGATGCCATCGTCATCGGCGAAGACGGCGCCATCTGCATCATGGACTGCATCGAGTTCAACGACCGCATTCGCTACGGCGATGTGGCCAGCGATATCGCGTTTCTCGCCATGGACCTCGAGTTCCGCGGCCACGCCGCACTCGCGCACGAAGTCGCAGCCGCCTACCTGAACGAGACCAACGACGAGACGCTGCCCCTCGTCTGGAGCTTCTATCGTTGCTACCGCGCCTACGTGCGCGCGAAAGTCGAAAGCCTCTTGATCCTCGAACCCGAGGTCGCTGACGCCGAGAAGGCCTCTGCTGCTGCCCGCGCTCGGGGTTACGCAGTGCTGGCTCAGCAATACGCCACCGGAAGGTATCCGCAGGTGCTCGTGATGATGGTCGGGCTCTCGGGCACCGGCAAGAGCTACCTCGCCGGCGCGTTGGCGGCGCATTTCGGTTCCGTCATCCTGCGTTCGGACGTCGTGCGAAAAGCACGTATGGACGTCGATCGTAGCGCGTCCGCGCGCGAGGAACTCAACACCGGCGCCTACACTCCGCGCGCCCGTGCCGACGTCTACAGCGCGATGCACGATCGTGCCCGGGATCATCTCTCGCGCGGGCGCGCGGTGATCCTCGACGCCACCTACATCAGTCGCACCAACCGCGACGATGCACGCCGCCTCGCCGCCGAAGGCGGCGTGCCGCTACTGGCGGTCGAAGTCGCGGCCGACGAGTTGCTCGTCCGCGCCCAGCTCGCGCAGCGCGAGCAACAGCCGGGCGGCGCGTCGGACGCTGGCTGGCGTGTCTACCTTGCCCAGCGCGGCCAGTTCGAAGTCCCCGACGAGATCCCGCCGCACCAGAAAATCCGCCTCGACGCCAGCCGCCCGCTAGACGCAAACATCTCCCTCGTGACATCCGCTCTTCGCGAACAATTCACGGATCAGCCGTAGGGACAGGACTTTAGTCCCTGTCCGCCCGTATGCGCGCACGACTCATCGAGCAGCCGTAGGGATCTTCAGTCCTGTCCGCCCGCGTGCGGCGAGTATGGTCGCGGATACGTCACGACGTGCGCAGCGCTCACCCCTAACCTCCCTTCCCTCCCAGGGAAGGGCCGTCGAAGACTCGCCGTGGCGAGGGGATAGGTCTACCCCCGCATCGCCGCGTCCAGCAGCTCGATCACGTGCACGACGCGCCCCCCCATGCCGCACTGCCGTAGTCCCGCCTCGATCTGGGTCATACATCCCGGATTCGCCGTCGCGATGATGCTCGCGCCCGTCGTCTGCACATCGTCCATCTTCTCCGCCAGCAGCCGCCGCGACATCGCCCCTTGCACGAAGGTGTAGATGCCCGCGCTTCCGCAACAGCGGTCCGGCCAGCTGAGTTCCCGCAGTTCCAGCCCCGGTATCGCGCGCAGGATTGCGCGAGGCGCCGTCGTCACCTTCTGCGCGTGTACCAGGTGACACGAGTCCTGATACGTCACCACCACCGGCAACTCGCGGAGCGTGCCGAGATCTTGCTCTGCCACGAACTCCAACGCGTCGCGAGTCATTGCCGCCAGCCGCTGCGCCCGTTCGGCATACACCGCATCACCGGTCAGCAGCTCGCCGTACTCCTTCATCGTCGAACCGCAGCCGGCCGAGTTCACCACGACCGCTTCGACATCAGCCGCCAGAAATGCATCGATGTTCCGCCGAGCCAGCTCGCGCGCGAACACGCGATCGCCCGCGTGCAGGCTCAATGCGCCGCAGCACGTCTGCTGCTCCGGGAACACCGCCCGATAACCCAGCCGGTTCAGCACGCGCAGTGTTGCTGCGTGCGTGCGGGGATAGAGGTGCGGCATCACGCATCCCGTCAGCAACGCGACGCTTCGCGTCAGGCCCTCCGGCTGGTCCGGCGGCGAGAACGGCATACCGGGAAGCTCCGGCAGCGATGCCTCGGCGTTAACTAGCGCGGGCGCGAAGCGTCGCAGCAGCTTCGACCGTCGCACCATCGGCTGCAGCGGCGAGCGCGCGTACAGCCGCGCTCCTCCAAACAGCGCCCGCAGCCGTCCTTGATGCGGCAGCGTCTCCCGCAGCAGAAGCGCCCGGAGCCGCCACATCGCCGGCCGGCGCGAGCCCTCCATCACGGTGGCCCTGCCCGTCTCCATGATTCGCCCGAATGCCACCCCTGAAGGGCACGCCGTCTCGCACGCCCGGCATTGCAAGCAGAGGTCCAGATGCTCGACCAGCGCTCCCGTAGGCTGCGCCCGCCCCGACGCGAGAGCATCAATCAGCGCAATCCGGCCGCGGGGTGAGTCGGTCTCCGTGCCAAGCTGCAGGTACGTCGGGCAGGCCTGGAGGCAGAACCCGCAATGCACGCATCGCGCGATGTCCTCGCCGAGCGATGGCGTCCGCTCCAGCACGTGCTCGTGCTCAGCGATGGTCACTACAGCCTCCCCGCAAACCGCCCTGGGGCCAGCACGCCATGCGGATCGAACTGCTCCTTGAGCCGCTTCATGATCGAAACGTCTGGTCTCACTGGCCCGAACACATCCATCGACCGCTTCACCGCCACCGGCGCCGCGTCGATCATCATCGTCCCGCCGTTCCGCATCGCAATCTCGCTCGCACGCCCGATGAGTGCCGGTGCGCCCTCATCACGCGTCGGCTCGAGCTGCACCCGGACGAGCCCCGCGGTCACGGTGGCCGAGATCCGCGCCGCGGCACCTGCCAGACTGCGGTCCAGTGCATCGATCGTTGCCGCCACCGCCGATGGCATCACACTAATCCGCAGGGAAAGCACGCTCGGAACGAACTCCGGCGACCATCGCCCCCAAACTTCGCCGTTCACCACTTGTGTCTTCGCTCCGGCATCCATCGCGAGCCGATTCAGCTCGCGCACCGTGCGATCGATCGCCCCTTGTCCGCCCGCGCATCGTGCCACCACGCTCCATCGCGCTTCGTCTAGCATCCGATGCGCCGCCGTCGGCGACAGCACTTCCGCCGCCTGTATCGACAGCCCAGCGTCGTGCGCATCAAGCACCAGCTTGCACGCCGAGCGTGCGTCGCCGCACCCAATGGCAATGCTCGTCTGCGCGATGGGTAGCGGCGTTAGCTTGAACGTCGCCTCGGCGATCACGCCCAGCGTTCCGAGCGCGCCGATGTGTAGCTTGTGCATGTCGTATCCGGCCACATTCTTCACGACGCGCCCGCCCGACTTGCTCGACGCACCGTCTGCGTGCACGATGCGCGCGCCGATCAGCCAGTCGCGAGCCGTGCCGTACGCATGCCGCATCGGTCCGCTCGAGTTTGTCGCCAGTACGCCGCCGATGGTCGCCGCAGGATCGCAAGGCGGGTCGAGCGGCAGACACTGTCCGCTCGTCGCCAGCAGCTCCTGCAGGTCACTGAGCCGCAGCCCCGGCTCGACCGTTACAGTGAGGTCGGCCGGCTCGTAGGCGATAACACGGTCTATCCGCCCGAGCGAAATCGCCGCGTCGTACGCCGCCGGCACGTTTCCGATGCCCAACTGCGTTCCGCCGCCCACTGATATCACTGCGATACCGGCTTCATGCGCTTCGGTTAGCATTGCCTGAAGCTGCCCGATCGATGTCGGCGTGATCTCTACATCAGGTTCGCTGCTATCCACCGCGAATCGCGCCAGACCTTGCTCTCGCACCTGGTCAGCTTCAAGTACCGGCCTAACCGCAGCCGTAAAATCACTCACGGACGACCCGACGACAGCGCTAGACATAGATATCCGCCCCGATCGCCGCCGCCGTCCGCTGCACGTGCGCCTGCGTTACCTCCCCGCATCCCTTGTGCGTCGGGAACGCCTTGCACGGGTTGTACGACTCCCCCGCCTTGAACGCGACCTTCAGCCGCGCCATTGCGGCAAGGTCGCTCGCATCGAAGATCCATGCGATGAAGTCGCGCTTTTCCAGCCCCACGCCGTGTTCTCCCGTGATGCTGCCCCCTGCGTCGACGCATAGCCGCATGATCTCCGCCCCGGCATCGAGCACCATTTTCGTCACGCCGGGCACGCGCTCGTCGAACAGCAGATTGGGGTGCAGATTACCGTCGCCCGCATGGAAGACGTTCGCCACCGCCAGACCGTATCGGTCGGCGATCGCGTACGTCTCGCGCACTATCGCCGGCAGTTTCGTGCGAGGCACCACGCCGTCGAGCACGTAATAGTTCGGGTACAGCCGCCCCAGCGCGCTGATCGATGTCTTGCGCCCGGCCCACAACAATTCGCGGTCGGCCGCCTCGACCGCCACCCGCACTTCGCGCGCCGCGTGACGCATGCAGATCGCGACGATCGCGTCCGCCTGCTCAGCCGTGCTCTCTTCGAGCCCGTCGACTTCGATAAGTAAGATCGCCTCAGCGTCCAGCGGAAATCCGCAGTGCAACACGGGCTCCACCGCCGCAATGATGTTCCGATCCATCATCTCCAGCGCCGATGGCAGCATCCCGCCGGCGATGATGGACGAGACAGCGTTGCTCGCGTCGTCGACGGAGTCGAAGATCGCCAGCAACGTGCGCGTCGACTCCGGCATCCGCGTCAACCGCACGATGATCTTCGTCGCAATCGCCAGCGTCCCCTCGGATCCCACGAATGCCCCCGTCAGGTCGTACCCCGCGACGTCGCGTGTGCGGCCGCCAATGTTCACCACTTCGCCGTCGGCGAGCACCAGCTCCATTCCCAGCACGTGATTCGTCGTCGCGCCGTATGCCAGGCAGTGCGGCCCGCCCGCGTTCTCGGCGACGTTGCCGCCAATCGTGCACGCTCGTTGGCTCGAGGGGTCCGGCGCGTAGTACAGCCCGTGCCGCGCCACCGCACGGCTCAGATCGAGGTTCACGACCCCCGGCTCCACCACGGCGATGCGATTCACCGGATCGACCTCGAGGATCCGCTTCATCCGCGTCAGCGCGATGATCACGCCACCGATGGTCGCGATAGCGCCGCCGCTCAGCCCCGTGCCAGCGCCCCGCGGGATCACCGGCACCCCGAATCGATGCGCCACACGGACGGCTGCGGCCACCTGCTCGACGGACTCCGGGAACACCACCGCCTGAGGCTTACCGCGCTCGATCGTCCCATCGTACTCGTAGGCGATCAGCTCTTCCGGCGTCGAGATCACGCGCGCTCGCCCCACCGCACGCTCCAACTCGCGCACGCACTTCCGCGTTACGGTGCCTTGCGGAGGCCGATCCTCTAGGTCGATATCACTCGCCATGCGACCATCTTAGCGCGCGTGGCGCCCGAACTCGCGGCGTACCGATTTTGACGTGACCGTGCCTGCTGAGCGCGCGTGCGGCGAGACACCGGTTGTGCCCACCATCACCAACGCGCACCTGCGATCGGCTGACTTCCCACAACCTGCCACCTATCAACCTACAACCTACAACCTATCGCGCTACAGCAGCGCTCCGCCGGCCGGGTGGTACCGGTCGAACTTCCCGAACGGTCCGGACGTCATCAGGAAGGTCCACCCCTGGCTGCGCCATCCCGCCGCCAGCAGCGCCCCCATGATCGTCTTGTTCGCCGACAGCACCAGCATGCTGGCGGTGCTCGCTTCGTGCTCGATGAGCCACTCCGCCGCCATGCGGAGGAGCGGGAGCTGGTCGGGCGGCTCATATGCGGCCAGAGGCGCGATATACGCCCCGTCAGCGTACGCGTACGCGTAGCCGTAGCCCAGCAAGTCGCCGTCACGGCTCAGCCCAAACGACCCGTGCTCACCGAAGCCGTCGTTGCGAAGATAGTACGCGTGGTCCTGCCGCCGCTCCGCGCCGAAGACCTCTCGGTCCAGGCCGGCGATGCGGTCTTGCCAGCCGCTGCAGTCGACGATGCGCTTCTTGTTCGCGTCCGCCTGCGGCAGCGCAAGCAACGGCTCCAGCGGCCCGATCATCCGGTAGCCGATGCCCACCGCGAACATCCCCGCGCGCATATACAGCCCGTGCGCCGCCGGGGACCCCAACGCGATGACCGAGAAGATCCGCGCCCCGCCCTCACGCCCGTACGTCTGCGCGCGCTCCAGCAGCGCCCCGCCGACGCCGTGCCCGTGCTGGTCCGGTTGGACGAAGAGTTGCGACAGAAACCAGATGTGCCCGCGTACGAGTGAGAGGGCGTAGCCCACCGGCACACCATTGATCTCGGCGATCCATGCGCCGCCCGGGTCCGTGCCGAGCAGGTGCCGTTGCGTCGAGGGAGCCGTCGGCTGCCACGGTTCGACCTGCTGCCCCTGGCTGCGCCGAAGTCCATCCATCGCTTCACGCCCGATGTACAGGGCGACACCGACATCCGCGTCGGTCATAGGCCGCAGTGTAAAGCGCGCGCTCTCAGGCATCGGGCGAGACGAGGATCTTCCGCAGGCCGTTGCGTCCGTCGGAGAGCCGCGCGAACGCATCGGGCGTCGCTTCGACGGACACGACCTCGGAGATCACCGACGACACATCGACACCGCCGTGCGCAATCATCAGCGCCGCCTCCCCGAACTCCGCCCGGCTGTACCCCAGCACGCCGATGTACGTGTACTCGTTGATGATCGACCGCAGGATGTCGAGCGAGTACGGCTGCTCCCCAACGCCCGCCAGCACGATGCGCCCGCCGCGCGCCGTCGCATCGACGCAGCTTGCGATCCCCACCGGCAGTCCGGAGGCATCGACCGAGATCGCGGCGCCGTCGCCGTCCGTCAGCGACTGCGCCGTCTTCACTAACTCCCCCGGCTCGACTACGTGCGACGCTCCGGCCTCATCGGCCGCCGCCCGCCGTCCCGCCAGCGGCTCCGACACGACGATGCGCTCGCCGCCCATCTGTCGCGCCGCGATCACCGTCAGCAGCCCGATCGGACCAGCGCCCGCGATCACAAGCACCTCGCCCGTTCGATAACCGCCCTGGATGAGCGCATGTCGCGCCACCGCAAATGGCTCCGTCAACGCGGCGAGCCGCAAGTCGGCGCCGTCCGGCAGCGCCACCACCGTGCGCTCCGGTATCGTGATGAATTCCGCGTACGCGCCCGGCCGCGTGTACCCCATGCCGCCGCCGATGGCGCTGCCCGTCCGGCAGAGATTCTCGCGTCCGATCGAGCAGTAACGGCACGTCCCGCAACCCGCGCCCGGATTCCCGACGACAGCCTGCCCCACCCGATAAGAGACGCCATCGCCCACAGCCACGATCGTGCCGCTGAACTCGTGGCCCATCACCGGCTGCATCAAGCCCAACGCGCGGGGCGGGTTCTCCGACTCGAACTCGTGCATGTCCGACCCGCAGATGCCGCAGTACGCCACGCGCACCTTCACTTCGCCGGCGCCGGGCGGGTCATCCGGCAGCTCGACGATCGCCATAGCGCGCGGACCCTTGAGCGCCGCAGCCTGCACGTGCACCTCCAGTCGTGACCGCGATCATAACCAATGCATCCCCCACCCAAAAGCCAGACTCCTCGCGAGCGCGATCTCCGCTGTCGTCCGGAGCGATCGCAACGGCGCGAGGATGCGTCTGCAACGGTGAGGTCTACTCACCGCCTACACGGCGGCGGCGCGCGTCATATAGTCGGAGCTCGTCATCCTGAGCAAGCGTGCTCATCATCCTGAGCGAAGCAAGCGTGTCATCCTGAGCGAAGCGAAGGATCTTCTGTCGAGCGCTCGCCGTCCCCGGTAGGGAGACCCGACTCGGCCTTGAGCGCGCATCTCCTCTCCGCCGACGGCCAGGCCGCATCTCGACGCGCGCCCCGTCGCGCGAATCTCCGTTGCGTGCAACAATGCCGCGGCCTGAAGCGCCCGACTACGAACTACCAACTACAGACTAAGAGGACCCATGAAACTCGGTTACGCGGCCGGCTACTGGAGCAGCGGCCCGCCTCCCGGCATCGAAGACAGCATCGCCGAAGCGGAGCGCCTCGGCTTCGACTCCATCTGGACCGCCGAAGCCTACGGCTCCGACGCGCTCACGCCGCTCGCCTGGTGGGGCGCGAAGACATCGCGCATCAAGCTCGGCACCGCCATCGCGCAGATCTCCGGCCGCACCCCGGCCGCCACGGCGATGGCTGCGCTCACGCTCGACCACCTCTCGGGCGGGCGATTCATCCTCGGCCTCGGCGCCTCCGGCCCGCAGGTCGTCGAGGGCTGGTACGGCCGCCCCTACCCGCGCCCGCTCGAGCGCACGCGGGAGTACATCGAGATCATCCGCCGCATCCTCGCGCGAGAAGCGCCGGTCGAATTCTCCGGCCATCACTACCAGATGCCGTACCAGGGAGGCACGGGCCTCGGTAAGCCGCTGAAGTCAACGGTGCATCCGCTGCGCGCCGATGTGCCGATCTACCTCGGGGCAGAGGGCCCCAAGAACGTCGCGATGGCCGCCGAAATCGCCGACGGCTGGCTGCCCATCTTCTACTCGCCCAAGAGCGACAAGTTCTACCGCGACGCTCTCGCCGAAGGCTTCGCTCGCCCGAGCGCCCGCCGCACGATGGCCGACTTCGAGATCCCGTCAAGCGTCCCCATTATCGTCAACGATGATCTCGAAGCCGCCGCCGACGTCATCCGGCCGATGCTCGCGCTGTACGTCGGCGGCATGGGCGCGCGCGGTGCCAACTTCCACTTCGAAGTGCTCGCGCGGCTTGGCTACGAGGAACTGTGCATCCGCATTCAGGACCTCTACCTCGCCGGCAAGAAGCGCGAGGCGATGGCCGCCGTCCCCCTCAGCATGGTCGAAGACACCGCCCTCATCGGCCCCCTCCCCAAGATAAAAGACGACCTCGCGAAGTGGAAAGAGACCGCCATCACCACGCTACTAGTAGGCGGCCCGCCAAAGTTTCTGGAGACGGTCGCAAAGGTGGTTGGCTAGCTGCTGGAGGTCCCCCTCGTGCAAACGTCGAGCTGGCCCCTTAAGTAATTCGAAGCGTCAGAATTGTTGAAGGCGCTCTTCCCGGTCGCGGCTTCGTATGAAGCTTCAGAGACGTACAGCGCACGAGTTCCAAAGGTGTCGTGGGAGTTCTTACGTACCCAGGCGCGGTATGAACCAGTGTAGTCCGCCGCATCCTCGCCGAAACGATCCTTGAGGTCTCCGAATGCCCTCACCACGCAGGCTGTCTCTACGCTCGTGTCGTTCTTTGGACCGCGCATCGGTTCTCCGAAGCAGTCGGCGAACCGTTGCCCGTAATAATCCTGAATGTCTCGATAATCCTCGCGTTTGTACGGTCGGCGACCGAAGACTGACAACAAGTTCTCGTCGAGCGCGTCGAAGTTGAGAAAGTTCGACCGCTCTAGCGTCCAATGGTACGTGAGCTCGTCCAGTCGATTGCTGAACCTCGTATAGCCCTCACTGTGCTCTAGGTCGCCCGGCTCGACGCCATAGGTACCAATCGTCTCCCCCGCGGCAACGTGCAAGCAAGCACTCTCGGAGATCGTCGGCGTTGCGCTCGTCAGCCTTCCAATGCGCTCCGACCACCGATCCAATGTCAAACTGGCGAGACGTTGAAGATTTGAGTCACCGAACGTCTCACCTAGCACGAGTAACTCGCCGGTTGGCGCCAAATACGCCTTACCGTCTGCGAACTTCGCGTTGAACACACCGACCCACGTCCCGGCGAACTGGAATGCCGCGTACGTCCAGACTGCAACGTGCGAATCATCCACCTGCTCCGGTGAATCGGGCCAGCGATATGCAAGCACCGCCTCCGGCTTCTCATGGAACGGCCAGTCCACAGTGATGTCTTGTGCCGAGCTTGAAGTAACACTCGTCGCGGGCGCGGTTTCGATGGCCCTCTCCTGCGCCATGTACGCCGCAGCCGCGTCTTGCGTCGGGAATTGATAGAGGGCAAGGCCAACCCAATGGGATGCACCCTCGCACTGTCTCTCAACGAGGCGGATGGCTCCCGCATCGCGAAGATACTTGGAGACGTTAGTCGACTCTTGAACGGACTTGCGATGAGGCGCGACGCCCGTCTCCGCACATGTTGGCACGACCGACTCGTATGGATCGCTTAGCCTGGACCTTCCTCCTTGACATCCGACTGCACACGCCAAGAGCAGACCGGCCACGACGGGCGGCGCAATCTTCACCGTGGGCCCAAGCAACCATCCGCAGCGCGGCTAGGCGCCAGGCGCCTCTCCTCGTGATCTTCCATGCGCGTCCAGCACCTCCGTGATCTTCCCTAACGGTACAACCAGCGTCATTCCGAGGTTGTAGTAGGCTGACTCCGTGCCCTTTACCTTCCTGAGATCTGCTGGCGCCGGGAACGGGTACGCCAGTACACCTAACAGGAAACAGGTACCGGCATAAACGACCCACACAGGTGCGCCGCTGTTCGCTGGATAAGCTTGGGCATCGATGACGTAGTACTCAGACGCGCCGTACTCGCCCTCGATCTGCTCGTCTGTGATCAGAGCGATCGTTCCAACTCGGATAGCGAGCAGATTTTGCGTCGCTCCGACGAAGTTTCGCATTAGCCCGGTGAAGGCCACATCATCTGTCTCGCGGAGCATGACGGGCGTACGCGGTGCAGACCCGTCATGCTCAATCGACCAGGCACGCCATCCGGATTGCTCACTCCACGGCTGAATCGCCAGATCGACTGCCGGATCGTCATGCACAAGCCACGCGCCGGCGCCCAGGTCGAGCTCGATCTTCTCGACGCCACCCTGCGCGGCACTGACGCGCACGTAGCCGGCCCCAGCCTTCCGCAGTCCTTCCAGAACGTGCTTCGCCGTGACCAAGTATTCCCCGTCACCATTCGGCAAATGTTGGACTGCCAGAAAGCACGTACCAATCGGCTCGGGTTCGTCTGTTCCCGGCTCCGCGAACAAGAAACCCACGCAGGCTTTAGCTTGGTGCGCATTGCTAAGTGGCATGTGTGGAGTCTAGCCCACTCGGGCGGCGCAGGCCCTTTCCGGGCGTGCCCAGTGCAGAACAATGTTGGTCGCTCGCCGCTGCGCGGGAAGGCCAGTAATCATCTTCGACTCCCGTGACCTTCGGTCGTCAAGCGTGGACGCCGCCTTAGGCGCCAAAAGGTGACTGGTGAGCGATTAGGACTGCCCACTGAAAACCGAGAACCAACGCGCGCGTAGCGCAGCTCACGTCAAATGCGGCGCAATGTGCTTGAATACGTCGCGGATGCTCACCACCGCCGTCGGCGTCCCGCCCTGCAGCAGCGGTATGTGACGGAACCCGCCCACCGACATCTTGTTCAGCGCCACGGCGATGTCATCGTTGTCGCGCAGGAACACCGGGTCCGCCGTCATGATCTCGCCGCACGTCACGGCGTTCAGGTCCTCGCTCGGCCCGGCCACCTTGTGCAGGATGTCCCACGGCGTGATGATCCCCGCCAGCTGCGTCCCGTGCATCACCAGCAGGCAGTCCGTGTCGGCGTTCTGCATCAGCCGCACGGCCAGCCCCACCGGGTCCGTGGTGGATACGCGGACCGGCGACTGCGCCGGGACCTCCGCCAGCGGCTCCGACATGAAGTTCGGCCCGCGGTCGCCCTGCCGCCCCTCCGGATGGTCCAGGCTGAAGAGGTCCGCGCCGCAGTTCTCGCAGACGTCCACGCCCTCGATGTTGTCGTGCTTGCACTCGGGGCAGATCATTCCGCTTCCACCGTCCAGGTGTCGCCCTCGTGGAAGATCTCGCTCAGGTCGCCCGCGCCCTCGGCCGCGATCACCTGCTCGATCTGCTCGGCCATCAGCCCGTCGTACGTCGGCCGCGACACCGCGCGGAACACGCCGACCGGCACGGGATAGTCCGGATACTCCAGCCGGCTCAGCAGGAAGGCGATCGTCGGGTCCTCGAGCGTCTCGTCGTGTACCAGCACGTCGGCTTCCGTCACGCCGTCGACGCCGATCTGCACGACCTCGAGCCGCATGCCCTTGAAGCGCAGGCCCTTGTCGCGCTCTTTGCCGAAGATCATCGGCTTGCCGTGCTCGAGCGTGATCGTGCGGTCGGCGCGCACTTCCTTCGCGGCGAACCCTGCGAATGCGCCGTCGTTGTAGATGTTGCAGTTCTGGTAGACCTCCAGGAACGATGTCCCGCGGTGGTCCGCCGTCCGCTGCAGCATCGCCGCCAGGTGGTGCGCATCGGTGTCGATAGACCGCGCGACGAACGTGCCCTCGGCGCCGATCGCCACGCTCAGCGGGTGCAGCGGCGCATCGATCGTGCCGTACGGCGACGACTTCGTGCGCTTCCCCAGCTCCGATGTCGGCGAGTACTGGCCCTTCGTCAGGCCGTAGATCTCGTTGTTGTGCAGCACGATCTGCAGGTCGACGTTCCGCCGCAGCACGTGCAGGATGTGATTGCCGCCGATGCTCAGCGCGTCGCCGTCGCCGGTCACCACCCACACGCTCAGCTCCGGCCTTGAGGCCTTGAGCCCCGTCGCAATCGTTGGGGCGCGGCCGTGGATGCTGTGGAAGCCGTACGTGTTCACGTAATACGGCAGCCGGCTCGAACAACCGATGCCGGAGATGAACACGATGTTCTCCCGCGGCACGTGCAGTTCCGGCATGATCTTCTGCGTCTGCGCCAGGATCGAGTAGTCGCCGCACCCGGGGCACCACCGCACTTCCTGGTCCGAGACGAAGTCCTTGCGCGTGAGCACCTGGACCGATCCGTCATTGCGATTTGCTGTAACCATCTCTTTTTCCCTATTGCCTTCGGGGCCTATCCGGCCAGTTCTGCGATCTTCTTCTCGACCTCGGCGATCGTAAACGGCCGTCCCGAGACCTTGTTCAGCCCGACGATGTCCACCAGGTAGCGCCCGCGCAGCAGCAGCCGCATCTGCCCGAGGTTCATCTCCGGCATCAGCACCTGGTCGTACCGCTTCAGCACCTCGCCGAGGTTCCCCGGCAGCGGATTGATGTGCCGGATGTGCGCCGACGATACCTTCTTGCCCTGCGCCCGCGCGCGTTGCACCGCCGTCGTGATGACGCCGTACGTGCTGCCCCAGCCGAGCACCAGCAGCCCGCCCGACTCGTCGCCGTTCACCGTCAGGTCCGGCACATCCTGCACGATGCCGGCGATCTTCGCCGCGCGCAGGTGCACCATCTTGTCGTGATTCGCCGGCTCGTAGTTCACGTTGCCAGTGATGTCCGCCTTCTCCAGCCCGCCGATGCGGTGCTCGAGGTTCGGCGTGCCAGGCACCGCCCACGGCCGTGCCAGCGTCTTCGGATCCCGCGCGTACGGCTGGAACGTCGCCGGATCGTGCGCGAAGTTCGCCTCGATCTTCGGCAACGAGTCGATATCCGGCACCAGCCACGGCTCCGACCCCATCCCCAGATATCCGTCGCTGAGGAAGATCACGGGCGTCCGGTATTTGATCGCGATGCGCCACGCCTCGATCGCCATATTGAAGCAGTCCGATGCCGTCGCCGGCGCCACGATCGCCACCGGCGATTCTCCGTTGCGGCCGAACATCGCCTGCAGCAGGTCCCCCTGCTCGGTCTTCGTTGGCAGGCCGGTGCTCGGCCCGCCGCGCTGTACGTCCATGATCACCAGCGGCAGCTCGACCATCACCGCCAGCCCGATCGCCTCGCTCTTCAGCGCCAGCCCCGGTCCGCTCGTGCCGGTCAGCCCCATCGAGCCGCCGAACGCCGCGCCGATCGCCGAACCGATGGCCGCGATCTCGTCTTCGGCCTGAAACGTCTTGACGCCGAAGCGCTTGAAGCGCGCCAGCTCCTCCAGCACGTCGCTGGCCGGCGTGATCGGATAGCTCCCGTAGAACAACTGCAGGCCCGCCAGCTTCGACGCGGTCAGGAAGCCCAGCGCCGTCGCCTCGTTGCCCGTGATGTTGCGGTACAGCCCCGGCGCGAGCTTCGCCTTGGGGACGTGGTAGTGCGCCGCGAACATCTCCGTCGTCTCGCCGAAGTAGTACCCGGCCTTGAGCGCGGTCTGGTTCGCTTCGGACACCGCCTTGTTCTTGCCGAACTTCTCGTCGATCCAGCGCAACGTCGTATCGAGCGAGCGGCTGTACATCCAGAACATCAGCCCCAGGGCGAACATGTTCTTGCAGCGGTCGGTCTGTACCGGCGTCAGCCCGCTGTCCTTCAGCGCCCGCCCGTTCAGCGTCGAGATCGGCACCTTGAACAGGCGGTATGACTGCAGGCTGCCGTCTTCGAGCGGATTCGTCGCGTACGCCGCCTTGCGGAGGTTCGTGTCGTTGAACTCGTCCTCGTTCACTACGAGAATGCCGCCGCGAGGGAGGTCCGCGAGGTTCGTCTTCAGCGCCGCCGGATTCATCGCGACGAGCACGTCGGGCGCGTCACCCGGTGTGTAGATTTCCTGGCTGGAGAAGCTGACCTGGAAGCCGCTGACTCCGGGGAGGGACCCCTGCGGCGCTCGTATCTCGGCAGGGATGTCGGGGAAGGTGCTGATGTCGTTGCCGGCGACAGCGGAAGTCTTCGTGAACTGCGTCCCTGCGAGCTGCATCCCGTCGCCGGAATCGCCCGCGAACCGGATGGTGACCCGCTCCAGTTCCGTGACGTCTGGATGCTCGGGGTGCTCCGATTCTCGCGTTAGTGTCGTCACTAAGCCCCCTCCGGCTCCGGGATCAGCTGGTGCGGCCGCGGCGGCAGGTTCATCACCTGCGCCGGAAAGGCCTCCGCCAGGAAGTGGATGATGTCCAGTGTCCGCAGGACGGCCACCGCCATGCCCCGCTCGTCGACAATCGGGATGTTCTGCTCGCCGCCTTCGTTCAGAATCTGGATGGCCACCGCTATGGGGTCCTTCAGGGTCAGTGTGTCCGCGTTGTGCGACATGTACTTATCGACATTTTCGTCGTATTTCACATCGCGGGCGACGATCCGCATCAGCACTTCCCGTTCGCTCATGATCCCTACGGGGCGCCCGTACTCCACCACCAGCACATAGCCCATGCCGTGCTTCTGGACGGCCGCCAGCGCCTCGCCGACGCTGGCGTTACGTCCGATCGAACAAGGGGGCGGGAGTCCAAGGGCGCTGATGGGGTCGGTCTGGAAGATCTCTTCCACGCGGTGTCGCCTCTGCCGCTTCGCATCCTGAGCGGCTGCCCGGCGTGTCGCGCGCGGGCTCTGTGTACCTAAGTGTAACGCACCCCGCCGGACGCGGCTATTCACACGGACGTAACACAGGCCGATTGACGTTACGCCCGTCACGCTGTACGACATACCCACGCGAAGCTGAATCTGCCGGCGCGAATGTTTCACGTGAAACATTCGCGCCGGCAGATT
>JALYKW010000051.1 GCA_030774575.1 Chloroflexota bacterium
GTGCCGCGCTGGTCGCCAAACGACGCCGCGCGGCCTGAGGACGATCCTGCCTGAGGAGCCGGTCTGGTGCCGCACCGGGTGACCGTGGGTGCCACGGTGTGGCCCGCGCGGGCTGCGTGGACGGAGAACGCAAGGTGATGAACGAGGAACCGAGGATGTCTCGACAGGCGTACGACGCCGACGAAGACGGCCCGGAGCTCCTTCTGACCCGCTGCCGCCTGGACGGCGTGGGGCCGCCCGGCATCCTGGTGACGTGGCACCCCGAGCCCTGGCCGATCTGGCGGGCGTGGCTGCGGCGCTTGGGGCCGGACAACTGGCTAGCATGGTGGGGACCGCCGCCGACGGATGCCCCGCGCCTGGACCCGCCGTGAGGGTAGAGCTGCGCTACTACAAGTTCGAGGACGAGGGACGGGAGTACCGCGTGCTGAGGATCTTCGACACGCTGCGAGAAGCGCGCGAGCGCTACCCGTACCTCCAGCCCGACCGGAGCAAGGACCTCATCGACACGCTCGGCGTCTGGAGGGCGTACCGCTGCGTCGTCCTCCGCCCGACGCCCGGTGTGTACGTCGCGGTGCCGTGGCAGCCCGAGCCGGTGCGGACGCGCGTGTCGCGGGCGGAGGTCGGCCGGGAGGTCGTACGCCCGGGGAAGATGGCGTACTTCGCCCGCCCGGAGCGCTACGCCTGCCACGCCTGCGGCGCGCTGGTGGTGTCGGTCGGGCACCACGCGAGGTGGAAGCACGGGCTCTCGCCGGCCGAGTACCGACGACGCTACCGCCTGCCGCGCGGCACGCCGCTGAGCACCCCGTCCTACCGCCACGCCATGATGATGCGGAACCTGCGGCTCAGGCTCGACCGCTACGTGTGGGCGTACCAATTCGGCCGGCGGCTCGCGCCGGAGGCCCGGCGAAGGATCGTCGAGGCGGACTGGCAGGTCGTGTTCGGCGGGCGGCGGTGACGTTAGCGTCCGCGACATAAGCGTCGAGCGGCGCGCGAACGCGGGCACAACCCCGGCCGGTTCCTGTCAAACCTCGGCCCGATGGGGAAACGTTGGCGGCCGCGTCCGAGCAAGTACTGGCACGGCTGCCGTCCCCGCGGCGGTCTGCGGTTGTGCGATCGTGGCGGACGATGCCGACGACCGACTGCGTGGCGAGGTCCGTCAGCTGACGCGCGGCGGTTGACATAGCCGGGGGAGGCGGTGCATACTCACGCCTTCTCAGTAACCCAGGAGGGATCGCATGAAACGCAGCCTGTTCATCCTGCCCGCGCTCGCCGTCGCCCTGGCCGCACTGACGGTCGCGGTCGCGCCGCTCTCGCCCGCCCGCGCCGCCGCGACTCAGGTCACCTACGCGGCGAGCGGCGCCTACGCGCCAACCTACAGCTGCGTCGGCGAGCCCTGCGTGCTTACCGTTACCGGCTACCAGTTCACCGGCGACCTGAGCTGCGCTTCCTGCACGCCGAGCGCCGGGAGCTTCAGCACCGGCCTCACGATCACGAAGTTCTATCCTCCCAACCCCTGCCGGGCGAAGGTGATAGACGGCACGTTATCGGTCGTCTGGAACGACAGCTCAACGTCGACCGCGACGCTGTCGGGGCATTGGCAGGACTCGAAGGCGATCGTGCTTACCGGAACGTGGACCGGCGGCACGCGGCTTTACCCACCAGCCCCGATAAAGCTGCTGCTCCATCCCCCGAGCCCGTGCAACCCGGGCGCCTTTGACGGCACGCTTGTCTTCTCGCCAACCTAAGGGCCGTGTTCTAGCGGGCATGCAGGGGCACACGCATAACGAACAGACAGCCGCTCGACCGGTGCCACGCTTGGTCGACGCCCCTCTCCGATGTTCGGAGAGGGCGTCACCGTCACAGACTCGCCGGAGAAAAGACGGGGGGGTGAGGTGTTGGAGGTCTTAGAGGCTGGAAGCTGGTGATGCAGCGGATGCGCTACTCATTGAGCGCCCGGGTGAGCGCCAGTTCCACTTCGTCCTCGGCCAATGATGCCTTCGAACTTGGCGGCGACCTTGCCCTGACGGTCGATGACGAATACCCACGGCTCCGACTGTAGTTTCCAATCGCGCGTGGCGGGGATCTCGTCTTCAATGTTCGCGGCGCGCAGCTTGGCGAGGTCGTACGGCTCGATGTGAATGAAGTTGGCGTGCGCGGCGTACTTCGCGTAGAGCGGGTCCATCACCGTGTCCATGACCGGCGCGCAGGTACGGCTGCGGCAGAAGGCGGGCGTCGCGAAGGCGATGACGGTCGGGCGGCTGGATGCGACCGCATCGGCCACAGTCATCTGGTGCATCTGCGGCCGCGGCGGGTACGAGGAGTCGATCTGCTCGATGTCGCTGACGTTCGCCAGCGTCTGCTGCACGCTCGGTGGCGCCGGGTCGCCGATGCCCGGCTCCGAGGAATGATCCAGCACGTTGAACTTGTAGGGAACGGCGTCGAGCTTGCGACCGCCTCGTGTGATGGTGATCTTGACGCCCCAGTCGCGTCCTCACCCACGCTCGGCACCCCACGATCAAGGTGACTCCCCGAGGCATCAGGGGCCGGGAGGCCCGCACAGCCCGATCGCCTCGGCGACGCGCGCCCAGCCCGTGTCCTCCTCACCCTCCAGCCGCCGCAGGTACGTCGTCGTGACGGCGAGCGACGAGTGGTCCAGGAAGCGGCTGACGTTCTCGATGCTCTCACCTGCGTCGCGCCGCAGCTTGGCCGCGCTATGCCGCAGCGCGTGGACACCCGACCTCGGCAGCCCCGCCCGGTCGTAGTAGCGCCGCAGGTTGCCGGCGAACACGCCGCTCGTCACGCCCGTGCCTCCCCGGCTCGACGGCCACAGCGGCTCGTCCGGCGACATCGTCGCGAGGTCCTTGCCGAAGGCGGCGAGCGCCGCGACGATCGCGTCGTACGCCGGACGCGGGAGTTCCCGCTTCCCGCGCGTCCCGCCCTTGCCGCGGTACGCGTAGAACGGGACGCCGCGCTCGCACGCGACGTCGCTGACGGACATGCCGAGCACCTCGGCCCGGCGACGGCCGGTCAGCAGCAGCGTGACGACGATGGCGCGGTCGCGCAGCCCGACGGGCGTGTCCGGGATCGCGCGCAGCAGTCGCCGAACCTCGTCGGCGCTCAGGCCGCGTGAGCGGGGCTGCTCGACGCGCGGGCGCTGGAGTTGATCGCAGGGGTTGGACGAGACGATGTCCATGCGCACCAGGAAGGCGTAGAACGAGCCGACGCTGGCGAGCCTCGCGCCGACGGTCGTCGCCGACGGCTCCCGGCCCGACGCGCCGACGCCGTACGCCCACGCGAACACGTCCTGGGGCGTAATCTCGTCGGGCGGCTGCCCGGTCCTGCCGAGGAAGTCGCGCAGCATCCGCCCGTAGCTCTCGACGGTGCGTCGGCTGCCGGACCGCTTCTCCTTCTCCGCTAAGAACGCGTAGGCCGCGCGCGCCCACGCGTCGCCCGTGGGTTCCGGCGTGAGCGCCCTCACGGCCGCCCCCAGCCGCCCGCCGTCGCGCCGCCCAGGGGCCGTTGGCGAGGCGCGCTCCTCAGATCGTCGTCGCCCGGATCGTCGTCGACATCGCGCGGCGGATCGACCCGCCAGCCGAGCCTCTTCGCACGCTCGCGAGCGCTAACCGCGCGCTCGCTCTCGGGTCCACTCTCGCCCATGGTCGCCTCCTCTCTCAGGCGACCAAATCAACGCACACTAAGAGCCGTTAGTGTCGGTTTCGCGGGCGAAGAACCTCAGATTTAACTTGCGAGGTCGGTCGTGAGCTTGACTGCGGCCCGCGGCGAAGTGATGTGTGGCGTCGCCCGACTGGAGGGCAACTCAGCTACGCTCGACGGCAGCAGGCTCCGCGACGGAGCACCTTTGCCGGCTACCACATCACATCGCACTGATACCTACGGAGGACGGGGAGTCGGCGAGTTATCGGACGATTGCGAGCGCGCCACGCCGCGATGTCTCCCGCGTGCCAATGCGATCAACGCGATGCGGGCAGGATCGCGCGCGCCTTCACGCGCTCCAGTACGTTCCACGTCTCGGCGTCGAGCGGTTGCCAGTCGTTGAACGACAGGCCGCCGGGCTCGCTCGCCGTACCCACGACTGACCGGAAGCGCATCTCGCCGAACTCGTCGTCCCGCCAGACGATGCGATAGCTCCAGCGCACCTTGGCGTCGCGGCCGGGCGTCGCCACCCAGACCTGCACGAGCCGGGCAAGGAACGCCGGATCGCCGTCCGCGAACTCTTGTAGCACTTCCGAGAAGTACGGGTCCGGCTCATCCAGCGACGCCGGGTTGACGGGCCGTCCCTTGAAGACGGCTGCGAGCGTCGCTATGCACTGATCCCAATTCACGATGCGGTCCGCAAACTTCCTCTGACTAGCCACGCTCAAGAGGTTGAGCTGCGCCCGCGTGCGGGTCTCGCGCTCGCGCGCGAAGTCGATGCCCCACAGCGCCTGCACGGCCGAATTGGCGGCTACAACCTCGTTGGCGTTGTTCAGCACGAACTCGGGCCATTCGACAAGCTCAACTTCCGCCTGCAGCTCGTCGACGCTGAAGAAGTAGTTCGGGTATTCATCGCCCGGAAACAGCGTGGCCGGCGTGACCATGCCCGCCGCCTCAAGGATCTCGTTTGCCTCGTACGCCGTTGCTTCGAGCGCCTGCAGGATCGCGGCGAGGCGCTCCCGTGTCGGGCGCCGTCGTCCGGTCTCGTAGGCGCGGACGCTCTCCGGCGACAAGCCGGTGCGCTCGGCCACCTCGCGCTGGCTGATCCCGATCCTCAGCCTGACTTCCCGAAGCTTGTGCCGCCACACCGAGTCCATGCCCGCGATTGTAGCCCGGCAGCCGCGATCTGACGAGCACAATTGCGGTACGCGCTGTACCGCATTTGCCATTGACCTCGCGCCGCCGTGCCTCGTAACATCGCGGTCAGACCTCGCTACGCCGAACCGAGAGGGCGAACCCTTATGCCGCGACGCTCGCGCTTCCTGCTGACCGCCGTCTTGTTGTGCCTCGCCGTCGCTGGAGTCTTGGCCGGTAGCAGGACCATGCTGCGTATCTTGTCCGCCGATGCGGCGGGCTCCGGCACGACGGAGCGGGTCAGCCTGGACAGCGCCGGCGCCCAGGGGAACGAGGCGAGCGGCGGGTCATCGATCAGCGCCGACGGTCGCTACGTTGCCTTCGCGTCATTGGCGAGTAACCTCGTCCCTGGCGATACGAACGACAACCCGGATGTCTTCGTGCACGACCGGATCACGGGCGTCACTGAGCGGATGAGTGTCGACAGCGCCGGCGTCCGATCAATCAGCGCCGACGGCCGCTACGTGGCGTTCGATTCGTTCGCCAGTAACCTCGTCCCCGGCGACACCAACGGCACCGGAGATGTCTTCGTGCACGACCGACTGACGGGCGCGACGGAACGGGTGAGCGTGGACAGCGCCGGCGCCCAGGGGAACGACGACAGCTCTGGTCGCCTATCAATCAGCGCCGACGGCCGCTACGTGGCGTTCTTTTCGCAGGCGAGTAACCTCGTCCCCGGCGACACGAACGACAACCCGGATGTCTTCGTGCACGACCGGATCACGGGCGTCACTGAGCGGATGAGTGTCGACAGCGCGGGCAACCAGGGGAATAGCTACAGCTATCAAGGGCCGTCCATCAGCGCCGACGGCCGCTACGTGGCGTTCGATTCGTTCGCCAGTAACCTCGTCGCCGGCGACACAATCGGTCGCGACGATGTCTTCGTGCACGACCGGGTCACGGGTGCGACGGAGCGTGTAAGTGTGGACAGCGGCGGCACCCAAGGGGACTCCCCCAGCTGGGGCCCATCGATCAACGGCGACGGCCGCTACGTGGCCTTCGTATCGATGGCGGCCAACCTCCTGCCGCCTGGCTACGCCAATGGTGCCGGACCGGATGTCTTCGTGCACGACCGGATGACCGGCCAGACCGAGTTGGTCAGCTGGGGCTACGGCAACGCTACAGGATTGCCCGCTATCAGCGCCGACGGCCGTGACGTGGCATTCTCTCTCGTTACGGACGTCTTCGTGCGCGATCGGATCACGGGTGCGACGGAGCAGGTAAGTGTGGACAGCGCGGGCACCGACGGAAACGCCTGGAGCGGTGTCCCATCCATTAGCGCTGACGGCCGCTACGTGGCGTTCGATTCGCAGGCGAGTAACCTCGTGCCAGATGACACGAACGGATGGGGGGACGTGTTCGTACGCGACCGCTGTCCGGACAATTCGTGTGTGACTGCTCCACCCACCGCAACGCCAACGGCAACGCCGGTTCCGCCGGTCGTCGTGCTGGTGCATGGCATCGACATCAGTCACAACGGCGATGCGAACTGCGAGCTGAACGGTTCAGGTTCGATCGAGGAATTCATTAACACCCCATCGAACCTAGGCGGGCATCAGTTCAGCACGGAGTGCCTCAAATACAAGACGCGCGACGGCGTCGCGGCCGGCGCTTACGCCCTGCGCGATCTCATCGATCGTGTGAAACGCGAGCGGCATGTCGACAAAGTCGACATTGTCGCACACAGCATGGGTGGCCTCGTTTCACGGTTCTACATCGAGCGCCTGAACGGCCGAGGCAACGTGCGTTCGTTGACGATGCTTGGCACACCGAACTTGGGAAGTAACTCCGCCATCCCCGTCTGTGCAGCATGGTACTTCGTGCCTGGCCAGTTCGATCAGGGCGCCTGCGACATGGTTCCCATTGTGAGCCCACTGCTGGCCTATCTCAACATCTTTCCGGGGTCTCATGCTGGTGTGTCATACGACGTCTTGACGGGTTGGCTTGGGCTCAACCCAGCTGAGCCCCTCCCCAACGACTGCATCGTGAGCGTCGCATCAGCCTCCAATGCTCTGGCGTTCAACTACGAGCTGTTTCCCGCCACCGACACGCAAACACGCGTACTACACTTCACTGGGACCGGCGCCATTGGTGTCGGCAGCGGGTTCGTCGGTTGTGGGACCAACGGCAACGGCGAGACCGACGACCCCGGCGTGCGAGGGCGTGTCGCGCAGATCCTCCTGCAAACCAACGGATTCGCCACGGCCGGAGGCGGTGCTTTCGCGGCGGCCGTCGTTGCACCCGCAGCCGCAGCAACGCCTATCCCAACAGCACCCCTTCCCAGCACCATCGGTTCGCAGTCGGGTCTCATCGCGCTGTCGCAGACGATAGATCTGCTGGTCACGATGCCACCGTCGCAGCCAACGGGCACGTTCATCTTCCGCGCGCCCGACGACCCATCGGCGACGCTGACGTTCGCACTCCTCCGCCCCGGAGGCACGCCCGTTGCCACGACCGACTCCGACGTGGCATACGAGACCGGCGCTGGCTTCGGCAGCCTCGCCGAGACGCGCTACACCGTCGCGAACCCCGCGGCTGGTACGTGGACGATGCGCGTGACCGGAACAACGGTGCCGCTAACCGGATGGCCGTACGACCTGCAGGCGCTCGTGCCCGCCGGCATATCGGTCACGGCCAGCACGGGCGCGGGCCACTACGACGTCGGCCAGTCGATCGCCCTCTCCGCCGACGTCGCGGTAAACGCCACGCCGTACGCCGGCGCCTCCGTAAACGCAACGATCACCAAGCCGGACAACACCACCGCGTCAGTGTCGCTCACTGACGCCGGCGACGGGACATACAGTGGCAGCTTCGGCGCAACGTCGGCGTGCGGCCTCTACCAGGTGACCGTCACCGCGGACGGCAGCGACAACGGCACGCCGTTTAGCCGCCAGGACCGCACCATCGCCATCGTCGGCGTCCCGGGTAACGTCATCCTGGACCCGTGTACCGCCGACTCCGACGGCGACGGTCTCACGGACAAGGACGAGATCGACCTCTTCAACACCAACCCCGCGAACGCCGACACCGATGGTGACGGCATTTCGGATGGACCGCTTGGGTTAGCTGGCCCGCCGGTGATCGCTGCCGGGCCGGACAACTGCCCGACCGATTTCAACCCGGACCAGTCTGATGTCGACGGTGACGGCATCGGCGACGCGTGCGATCCCGTCGACAATCGGCCGGCTACCGATACTCCCACGCCTGCTGAAACCGCAACCGACACACCTACGCCGACGGAGACGTTTACTCCACCAACACCGACCGACACGCTAACGCCTGCCGATACGGCGACTCCGACACCAACCGATACAGCGACGCCGACCGAGACGGCGACCGCCACACCGACGGAGACTGCAACCGCGACGAGTACCGATACGGCGACCGGGACACCTACCGCGACCGCAACGGCGACGCTGACGTTCACTCCGTCACCGACCAGCACCGTCTCGTCCTGCCCGCGGAGTGCGGTTGATCTGACGTCGGGCGGCAGAAGCGGCGGTAAGAAGACCCCCACGGCCACGCGGACCGCCGCTGCCCCGTCTCCGACACCTTGCGGGTCGACCCAGACGCCAACCACGACCGCGACGCCGCAGAAGGCGCATGGCAAGCGAACACCAACGCCGGTCGGCGGCGCTGTCACGGTCTTCGGCACGACGGCGCTCGGTGAAGCGGAAACTCTTTCGGCGTATGGTTCGTTGGCGGGATCTCGAAGCGAGATCTCGGGAGGCGGTTACGTCGCGGACCTCTCAATCTACGTCGAGCGCCACGCCCCAGGCGCCCATCTTCGGATGGCGCTCTACTCCGCTGAGAGCGCTGGCACACCGGGCCACCTGATCCTGCAAAGCGAAGAGGCGACGGCTGTCACCGGGTGGAACACGATTCCGATCCGCACATCGGTTCAGCAAGGACCGGGCACTTATTGGATCTTGGCGCAGACAGACGACCCTGAGACGAGATTCTTGACCATCGCGAACTCCGATGGCTGGTCCCTGACCGCACGAGCAACTCCTCAAGACTACGCTCAGTTTCCAACGCATTTGAGCGGTTGGGACGAGCGCCAAGGGTCGTCGCTTGCCGCATACGGCACGCTTCGCTCCGCCGATTCAGACGCGCGGTCGCGATCAGTTTGGTGGTTGGGACTCGTCGCGACGGGAGGAGCGGGCGCGCTAGCGGTAGGAAGTATCGTGTTGCGACGACGGACAGCTTGATCACTGGCAGTTGGCGAACCGTGCTTCCTACGTCGCGACTGACCGGACCGGCATGGCACCGACACCGTGGACGCTCCTGCCCTGAAACATGCGCTCGCGGCGATCGCTGACGACGGTTCGGGCGGCTAGGTGTTCGACATCGCCGGGCGCAAGATCACGTCACACTTCGCGGTGCCGGCCGACGCAGACGTGCTTACCGCATGCTGACTCCCGGCGGTGGTGCTGCGTGCCGTCCGAGTTGTCGTCCACTGCCAACCCTAGCGCTAGGGGTTCGCAACCGCCGCCACCTTGACGCACACGAAGGCCGGTTCGTGTCGGTCCGTGCACCGAAAGAACGGGAGTCGGAGTGTTGTCCCGACGCGACGGCCGAGTCACCTCGCACTTTGATCCGATACGAACGCCGCCGCCAAATCTGATCGAGCTAGCGCAGGTCAGGGAACGCTGGCGCCGTCGGGCGTGATGTATTCTCGCTGGATCAGGACGGCCGACGTGGTGAGCCACGCGAGTACACGTTCAAGGTGGATCTCCGGAGCTACCAGGTACGCAGGAGGATAGATTTCGTGTGCGCCGAGGTTCCTTACGACGTACAACACGCCGATGCTAGTCACCAACGTGTCTTCCGCGCTCGTCGGCACTCTCTCGGCTAATTCCTCAAGGCGAGCATTTTGCACATCGACGGGCTTGTTCCGGCACCGGTCGCGGGTCTCCTTCAATTCGGCCTGAAGCCTCGACCACCACGAGCGTTCCTCACCAGCTCTGCCAAACAAATACGCTAGGCCTTGGCGAAGTTCGATCCCGCTGAAGTGACTCGGCTCGCTGAGCTTTCGTCGCCCAGCTTCGATTACCGCCAGACGACCCACGAGTTCCTCTAGAAAGAATGCATAGCTGCGAAACGCGTCGAACAGCCGCAGGGCTGTATAGCTCGATCCGAGGCTGGCCTTTAGGGCAAAGTCGATGTTGTGCTTCAACTCTAGAATGACGCCATAAAGAACATGGACGCTCTCTCCGAGGAACGAGAAGCACGACTCCAGTTCAAGTCTCGAGATCTTTCTGTCGACGTGGAGGGCGACGCCACTCAAGACGTTACTGAGGACGTCGATCGCCGGATCATCGAGCTGACTCCGCCGGATCGTGTTTCCAAAGCTGTCCTCAGGCGCGACTCCATATGTCTCGGGATCCTCGACCAGAACAACGTATTGCATGAAGGGGATCGCGATGTCGTAGCGACGCAACATCACGTTCATCCAGGCGCGGTTTGCAAGCAACGCTCCGCGATGGCGACGGTCACCCGCTTCCGTCTTCTGGCGATCGACCCTTGTAAGCAATTCGGTGTAGATTTGATCAGCGATCTCGGGCGCGCCGGCATCTGCGACGCCCAACGCGATGGCGTTGGCGCGCAGTATGTAATCATCCGGCCCGGCCTTCAGCGCCTCGTCCGACAAATCACTCTCGAGGGCGCCTAGAGCGGCCTGTTTGATGCGGCGGAGAAACGTCGCGGCATCTGTTCGAGCGCCCAATCGCAACAGGTCTGCTTCGCCTTCGAACGTCAAGTGCTCCTCCCAGCTTAGCGTTCAGTCACCAGCATCCGATGGAGCTCGAACACCCTACTCGTGCGTTACCCTCTAGTAGAGAGCGCGTAAAGTCTGACCCCGTCCTGCTCAAGCTGCTTTCGTATCGCTGTGACGAGTTCTTAGCCTTGCCCCGGTCCGTCACTGCGACAGTCTAGTCCATATGGGTAGTCGGCCTTGATGCGCACGGCTCGGCTGACTGTGGATCACGCACGCGCGTTGGACGGCCGCAACGACGCCTCCGGGGTCATGCTCGCGAACGGCCCAAGAGCGCTGACGGGTTACAATCCACGCACTCGCTGACGATGCGAGGAGAGACACTCTGGCGATCGCAGCATCATGAAACTTGAGGAACTCCAGCCCAACGCCGCCGTCCGAGGCATCATCCCGGATGCCCTGGTGACCGTGGTCAATGTTCAGTGGTTCGGCTCCGAAGCGCTCGAACTCACGTACAAGGCCCCATCCGGGAGAGTCGCTAACGAACTTCTCTACCGGCACGACGAGCCGCGCCTCGAACTCGTCGAGCAGGGTCGCCCCTGGAGCTTCGATGGCGACGGCGCGCTCTTCCGGTTGGTCTCCGAAGCACAACGTATTCATCTCGCGCACCTCTTCGATCCGGTGCTGGCCGTCCACACGTCCGTCGTCGATCCCTTGCCCCACCAGATCACCGCCGTGTACCAATCCATGCTGCCGCGGCAGCCGCTCCGCTTCCTGCTGGCCGACGATCCGGGCGCCGGCAAGACTATCATGGCCGGCCTGCTCATCAAGGAGTTGATCGCCCGTGGCGACTTGCAGCGGTGTCTTGTCGTCTGCCCAGGTAGCCTCGCCGAGCAGTGGCAGGACGAGCTCTACCGCCGCTTCCATCTACCGTTCGAGATACTCACGAACGACAAGCTCGAAGCCGCGCGCACGGGCAACTGGTTCCTCGAAACCAACCTCGTCATCGCCCGGCTCGACAAGCTTTCCCGCAATGAAGACGTGCAGCAGAAGCTCCTGGCGCCGGACGCCGGCTGGGATCTCATCGTCTGCGACGAGGCGCACAAGATGTCGGCCACGGTCTTCGGCGGCGAGATCAAGTACACGAAGCGCTACCGGCTCGGGCAACTCCTTTCGACGACCACGCGACACTTCTTGCTGATGACGGCCACGCCGCACAACGGCAAGGAGGAGGACTTCCAGCTGTTCATGGCGCTCCTCGACGGCGACCGCTTCGAGGGCCGCTTCCGGGACGGGGTCCATGTCGCAGACGTATCAGACCTGATGCGGCGGATGGTGAAAGAGAACCTGCTCAAGTTCGATGGCACGCCCTTGTTTCCGGAACGGGTCGCCTACACCGTGCCCTACAAACTCTCGGACGCCGAGGCCCACCTTTATAGAGCGGTGACCGACTACGTGCGCGAGGAGTTCAACCGCGCTGAGGCGCTCGAGAATGACAAGCGCGCCGGCACCGTAGGATTCGCGCTCACGATCCTGCAACGGCGTCTCGCCTCGTCGCCCGAAGCGATCTACCAATCGCTGCGCCGGCGCCGGGAGCGGCTCGAAGGTCGGATGCGCGAACTGGAGGTGCTCCAACGGGGAGGCCGGGCCGCGCCGATCTTCGCGCCCGCTAGTCCGGCGCTGGACGAGGAGGATGTAGAGGATCTTGAAGACGCGCCCGACAACGAGGTCGAGGCCGCGGAGGAGGAGATCCTCGACCAGGCGACTGCCGCTCGCTCCATCGCTGAGCTCAAGGCTGAGATCGAGACGCTGAAGGGATTGGAGTCGCTGGCTCTCGGCGTTCGTCGCAGCGGCACCGACACGAAGTGGCGGGAGCTGGCGAGCCTTCTCGGCGAGGTCTTCGCCACCGCTGGCTCAGACCATCGCGTGGCCGTACCGATCAGCGCGTCGGGCGGACGCGAGATCCCACCGCCCGCATCCTCGCCGCACCAGAAGCTCGTGCTGTTCACCGAACACCGCGACACACTCAACTATCTTGAGAACCGTATCACCACGCTGCTGGGCCGCGCGGAGGCCGTGGTGATGATCCACGGCGGCATGGGCCGTGAAGAGCGCTTGCGGGCACAGGAGTCGTTCAAGTTCGACCCCGAGGTGCAGGTGCTGCTCGCCACGGACGCCGCCGGCGAGGGCATCAATCTCCAGCGGGCGCACCTCATGGTGAACTACGACCTGCCGTGGAACCCCAACCGCCTCGAACAACGCTTCGGGCGCATCCACCGCATCGGCCAGACCGAGGTGTGCCACCTCTGGAACCTGGTGGCCGAGGAAACCCGCGAGGGCGACGTCTATCGCAAACTGCTGGAGAAGCTTGAGCAGGCCCGTCAGGCGCTCGGCGGCCAGGTGTTCGACGTGCTCGGCAAGCTCCAGTTCGAGGGGCGCGCTCTGCGCGAGCTGCTCATCGAAGCGATCCGCTACGGCGATCAGCCCGAGGTCCGTGCCCGCCTCACGACGGTGGTCGAGAATGCGCTCGACCGCGCACAGCTTCAAGACCTGCTCGAAGACCACGCGCTTGCCCACGACTCCATGGACGTGAGCCGTGTTCACCGCATCCGCGAAGACATGGAGCGTGCCGATGCGCGTCGGCTGCAGCCGCACTACATTGAGTCCTTCTTTCAAGAAGCGTTCCAGCGTCTGGGCGGCACAAGCAAGCAGCGAGAGCCGCGCCGGTACGAGGTCACGCACGTCCCAGCGCCGGTGCGAAACCGCGACCGCCTGATCGGCATCGGTGAGCCGGTATTGCCGCGCTACGAGCGCATCACCTTCGAGAAGTCGCTGGTGGCTCCGCAGGGTCAGCCGCTGGCCGCCTTCGTCTGCCCCGGTCATTCGTTGCTCGACTCCATCATCGACCTCACCCTCGAACGTCACCGCGACCTGCTGAAGCGCGGGACCGTGTTAGTCGACGAGCGCGACGCCGGCACCCGGCCGCGCGTGATCTTCTATCTAGAGCACGCCATCCAGGACGCCAGCCTGACGCGGTCGGGCGAGCGACGCGTCGTGTCCAAGCGGATGCTCTACGTAGAACTCGACGCCGACGGCACCACGCGCCACGTGAACTACGCTCCCTATCTGGACTACCGTCCCCTGGCCGAGGGCGAGCCGGACGTGGAGGCGTTCCTCGATCGCCCCGAGTGCGGGTGGATCACCCGCGAGCTGGAGCAGAAGGTGCAGGGCTACGCGGTTGCCCAGGTTGTGCCCGAGCACCTCGCGGAGGTTCGGGACGGCAAGCTCGCGCTCATCGCCAAGACCGAGGCGGCGGTGAAGGACCGGCTGACGAAAGAGATCGCCTACTGGGATCTCCGTGCCGAGCAACTCAAGGATCAGGAGCAAGCCGGCAAACCCAACGCCAAGCTCAACTCGGGCGAGGCCCGCAAGCGAGCGGACAATCTGCAGGGGCGGATGCAGAAGCGGCTCGAAGATCTGAAGCTCGAAGCCCAGATCTCGCCGCTGCCGCCCGTGGTGCTCGGTGGCCTGCTCGTGGTGCCCGTGGGCCTGATCGCCGCGATGACGGGGCGGCCGGTGGCAGCGCCGAGGGCGCCCGCCGACACGCGGGCCAGTGCCGCACGCGCACGCGCCGTCGTCATGGAGATCGAGCGCAGCCTGGGTTTCGAGCCGACCGATCGCGAGTTCGAGAAGCTCGGCTACGATATCGAGAGCCGCGTGCCGGGCACCGGCAAGCTGCGCTTTGTGGAGGTCAAAGGCCGCGTCACGGGCGCGCCGACGATCACCGTCACGCGCAATGAGATCCTCTATTCGCTCAACAAGCCCGACGACTTCATCCTCGCAATCGTCGAGTTCATGGACGACGACAACCATCGCGCGCACTACCTGCGGCAGCCTTTCCAGCGCGAGCCGGACTTTGGAGTGACGAGCGTGAACTACGACTTCGCAGAGCTGTTGGCGCGCGCGCAGCGGCCGGGGTAGACACGATGATGAATTACGCGGATTCAGACCTGGAAGGGATGCTGTCGGATCTGGAATCAGATCTTGTCGAACGAAAGGAGTCGTTCAAGACAACGGCCGACAGGGTACGCGAAGCTGTGTGCGCGTTCGCCAACGACCTGCCGGATCATAAGACGCCGGGCGTGGTGTTCATAGGCGCAAGAGATGACGGATCGCCATCTGGGCTCGAGATCACTGACGAATTGCTTCTGCAGCTATCCGACATTAAGACGGACGGGAACACCCTTCCTCCGCCGACGATCATTGTGGCCAAACGCATGTTACGCGGCTCCCCGATCGCGGTGGTGATTGTTCAACCAGCGGACTCTCCGCCGGTACGATTTCGAGGTCGCATCTTCATCCGCATCGGACCTCGCCGCGGCATCGCAACAGCGCAAGACGAGCGGATCTTGAGTGAAAAGCGTCGGCACAAGGACCGACCCTTTGACGTGCAGGGTGTACCATCGGCGACCCTCGCTGATATCGACACACGTCTGTTCGAAGACACTTATCTGGCGGGCGCGTTCGACCGCGATGTTCTCGCAGCGAACGAACGCACCCTTGAGCAACGCCTAGCCGCCACCAAGATGGTTGTTTCGGCAGATGATCCGATACCTACAGTCGTGGGCCTCCTCGTACTCGGAGTAAGCGTACGGGACTTTCTACCAGGTGCCTACATTCAGTTCTTGCGCATCGCCGGCGTCAACCTCGGCGATCCAATCGCGGACGAGCAGTCCATCGACGGTACACTTCAAGACGTGATCCGGCGAATCGACGACAAGCTCACAGCACACAATCGCACTCAAGTTGACTTGACGAGCGGAGCGGTGGAGGTACGGACGCAGCCATATCCTTTAGTTGCGCTTCAGCAGCTTGTGCGCAATGCGGTCCTTCACCGAACGTACGAAGCGACCAATACTCCCGTCCGTGTGTATTGGTACGACGACAGGATCGAGATCCAAAGTCCCGGCGGACCGTTCGGCGTGGTTGGCACTGACAACTTTGGACAACCCGGTGTTACCGACTACCGCAACCCGAACTTGGCCGAAGCCCTCCGGGTGCTGGGGTTTGTTCAGAGCTTTGGCGTGGGTATTCCGACGGCACGTGAGGCTCTAGCCCGGAATGGCAATCCACCCCTCGAGTTCGACGTGCAACCCACTTACGTTGGTGTGATCGTGAGGTCCCCGTCATGAAAACCATTGCCTTCTTCAACAACAAAGGAGGGGTGGGCAAGACATCGCTCGTGTATCACCTGGCGTGGATGTATGCCGAGCTCGGCCTGCCCGTCGTCGCCGCGGATCTCGATCCGCAGGCGAACTTGACCAGCATGTTCGTTGACGACGATAGGCTCGAGCAGTTGTGGCCAGATGGGTCTCACCTGAAGACGGTGTTTGGCGCCATTCAGCCCTTGCTCGAAGGCACGGGCGACATCGCAGCCCCTCACGTCGAGCACATCAGCGAAAAGGTCGGCCTGCTAGTGGGTGATCTTGCCTTATCGGCTTCCGAAGACGAACTGACAAGCCAATGGCCAGACTGCCTCGATCGCAAGCCGCGCGCCTTCCGAGTGCTTTCAGCAATTTGGCGCGTGATTGAACAAGCCGCGCAGCAGCGGAATGCGGGTCTTGTGCTCATAGATGTTGGTCCTAACCTTGGCGCGGTTAATCGCGCCGCCTTGATTGCGGCGGAGCACCTCGTGATACCGCTGGCCCCGGACCTGTATTCCTTGCAGGGGCTGAGGAACCTTGGGCCCACGCTTCGGCGCTGGGGCGGTGAGTGGGCAGAGCGTCGCACGCGAAATCCAGTCGAGGGCTTGTCAATCCCTGAAGGATTGATGGCAACCGCCGGTTACGTTCTGATGCAACATGCGGTTCGGCTGGATCGTCCCGTCAAGGCATACGATCGATGGATGGCCCGTATTCCGAGCGTTTATCAAGAGGCAGTCCTCGCCAAAACACCATCGCAAACAATGCTAACTATCGAAGACGATCCGCATTGCCTGGCGGCGCTCAAGCACTACCGAAGCCTCATGCCGCTCGCGCAGGAGGCGCGAAAACCGATGTTCTTCTTGAAGCCTTCCGACGGGGCGCTGGGTGGCCACGCAAAGGCCGTACAAGACTGCTTTCAGGATTTCCGGCGTCTCGCGATAGTCATTGCCGAGCGATGTGACGTGGAAGTTCCTTATAGAGAGCCCGGGAGAGTTTAGGCGCCGCGGCGCCGAGTAGACCCGTAAGTCAAGGATCTACGCCCCCCGCGTCGTGCGCCGAACACGCATCGGACGAGATCAACGAGGCCCGACGTAGCATGACGTACCGCAAGAAACTGATCGAGGTCGCGCTGCCGCTCGATGCGATCAACATAGCGTCCGCACGAGAGAAGTCGATCCGCCACGGGCACCCGAGCACGCTGCATCTGTGGTGGGCGCGACGACCGCTGGCGGCGGCGCGGGCGGTGATCTTCTCGCAGATGGTGGACGACCCGTCGGAACACGTGGAGACACTGCTGAGCGATCCTGCCAAGAGGCGAGCCGCGACCCGCGAGCTTGGCAATCGACGCGAAGCATGGACCGATCGCAAGACCAAATATGAAGAGGCCGGCCGCCAGAGCGATTCGTCGGTTCCGGCGCCGGGGCCCGAGCCGACGCTCGAAGAATGCGTCGCCGACATTGAGCGAGAGCGGCTCTTCGAGATCATCCGCAAGCTGGTGCTCTGGGAGAACACCACCAACGAGACGGTGCTTCAGCAAGCGCGCGACGAGATCTGGCAGAGCTGGCGCGCAGCCTGCGCCGAGAATGCTGATCACCCGCGCGCGAAGGAGCTGTTTGACCGACACAAACTGCCCGCCTTCCATGACCCGTTCGCCGGCGGCGGGACGCTGCCCCTCGAAGCGCAGCGGCTTGGGCTCGAAAGCTACGCCAGCGATCTCAACCCGGTGGCGGTGCTGATCAACAAGGCGATGATCGAGATCCCTCCCAAGTTCGCTGGCAGGCCGCCGGTGAATCCCGCGGCGCGCAGCGAGAAGACGCTGCTCGCGCGCGAGGGGCGCGGCGCGCAGGGTCTTGCCGAAGACGTGCGCTACTACGGTCAGTGGATGCGCGACGAGGCCGAGAAGCGAATCGGCCACCTGTACCCAAAGATTGAGATCACGGCCGAGATGGCGAGGGAGCGACCGGATCTGAAGAAGTACGCGGGCCAGAAGCTCACCGTAATCGCCTGGCTCTGGGCGCGCACGGTGAAGAGTCCCAACCCCGCCTTCGCGCAGGTGGACGTGCCGCTCGCCTCCACCTTCATGCTCTCCACCAAGGCGGGCAGGGAGGCCTACGTCGAGCCGCTGGTCGAGGGCGGCGGCTACCGCTTTACGGCGAAAGTGGATAAGCCGAAGGATGCCGAGGCGGCGAAGAATGGCACCAAACTCTCGCGCGCCAACTTTGCCTGCTTGATGTCGGGGGCGCCGATCACGGGCGACTACATAAAGGCCGAGGGTAAGGCCGGACGTATGGGCGCACGCCTCATGGCCATCGTCGCAGAGGGCGAACGCGGACGGGTTTACCTCGCGCCAACACCGGAGATGGAGGCCGTCGCTTCGGAGGCAGGGCCGACGTGGAAGCCGGAGGGCGACATCGCCGCACGTATGACCGGCGGCAACTGCGTTCCCTACGGCCTGAAGCAATGGGGCGACCTCTTCACTCCCCGCCAGCTGGTGGCGCTGACGACCTTGTCCGACCTGGTGCAGGAAGCGGGCGAGCGGGTGAAGCGCGACGCCCTCTCCGCCGGCCTGCCCGACGACGACAAGCACCTCGCCGCCGGCGGCATGGGCGCCACTGCCTACGCTGATGCGGTGGGGGTGTACCTCGGGTTCTGCGTGGACAAAGCAACTCTGACCAACACGACCCAAGCGACCTGGCAGAAGGATCCAGATCGCCTGAGTCAAGCATTCGGGCGCCAAGCGATCCCGATGGTCTGGGACTACGCGGAGGCCAATCCTCTATCAGACGCCGGGGGCGGCTTTGGAATCACTTCTCATGCAGTCGGGAAGGTGCTTGAGAGGCTGCCGCTGCTGCCGATGGGAGGGGGTGGTTCTCAGCAAGACGCGGCCAACACAACGAATTCTATCGATCGGGTGGTTTCGACTGATCCGCCCTATTACGACAACATCGGCTACGCCGACTTGTCGGATTACTTCTACGTCTGGCTGCGTCGGTCGCTCCAGCCAGTCTTCCCTGACCTCTTCGCCACGCTGGCCGTGCCCAAGGCCGAAGAGCTCGTCGCCACGCCCTATCGTCACGGCAGCAAGGAGAAAGCGGAGGCGTTCTTCCTCGACGGCATGACCGAGGCGATGCGCCGCCTCGCCGAGCAGGCGCACCCGGCCTTCCCGGTCACCATCTACTACGCGTTCAAGCAGTCCGAGAGCGATGGCGCGGATGGCACCGCGAGCACCGGCTGGGAGACCTTTATTGATGCAGTTATCCGCGCCGGATTCGCCATCACCGGCACTTGGCCGATGCGGACGGAGTTGATCGGGAATCTTAAGAAACAGGTCAGTGCCCTCGCCTCAAGCATCATCCTCGTCTGCCGACCGCGCGCAACCGACGCGCCGACCGCCACGCGCGGCGAATTCGCCGCCGCACTCAAGGCCGAGCTGCCCGTCGCGCTCACCCACCTGCAGCGCGGCAACATCGCGCCGGTGGATCTGGCACAGGCGGCCATCGGTCCGGGCATGGCGGTCTACACGCGCTACGCCAAGGTGCTCGACGCCGAGGCCAAGCCGCTCTCGGTGCGCGAGGCACTAGCGCTCATCAACCGGACGCTCGACGAGGCGCTGGCCGAGCAGGAGGGAGACTTCGACGCCGACAGCCGCTGGGCACTGACGTGGTTCGAGCAGTCGGGTTTCGATGAGGGCGAGTACGGCGTGGCGGAACAGCTGTCCAAGTCCAAGAACACCAGCGTCGCGGGCATGGTTGAGGCGGGCATCTTGGCATCGAGCCGTGGCAAGGTGCGGCTGCTCAAGCCGTCCGAACTGCCCGACGACTGGGACCCCGCCACAGACTCACGCCTCACGGTCTGGGAGATGGTCCACCACCTGCTCCGCGTGCTCGAAGCGCCCGTCGGTGGGGGCGAGGAGCCTGCAGCGCTGCTCGTTGCCAAGCTCGGTGGCAAGGCCGAGACCGCACGCGAACTCTGCTACCGCCTCTACACGCTCTGCGAACGTAGGAAGCGAACGGCGGAAGCTGCGGCTTACAACGGATTGGTGCAGAGCTGGCCCGAGATCTCGGACCTCGCGCGCAAGGGCGAGAAGCCCGAAGTGTCCAATCCCAGACTCCCAGAAGGCTAGGAGTAGCTATGGCTATCTCAAATCACGAGCGCGTCGGCAAAGCACTAGAGCTGCTCAAAGACGGCCTCGCTCCCTTCGTTGAGCGGGAGTTCACGAATCTCTACCAGGCGAAGGCGCTCGTCGAGGCACAGAAGTTCATGACCGATGAACGGCTCGACACTCGGCCGTTTTCGGCATGGGATGCGGCTGTCCTCTTGCGTCTGCTGTGGGAGGCATGGAACGTCGTCTTCCGGCGGGTCCTCGGCCAGGCTGAGCGGACGCTCGTGAGCGAGCTGCGTACAGCGCGCAACAAGTGGGCGCACCAAGAAGCGTTCTCGACGGACGACGCGTACCGCACCCTCGACTCGGCGTGCCGTCTGCTGACTGCTGTCTCGGCGCCGCAGGCGGACGAGATCGAGAAGATGAAGACGGAGCTGTTGCGCCTGCGCTTCGACGAGCAGGTGCGTGGCGAAAAGCGCAAGAGCGCGGGTACTGCCATCGAGAGTGCCGCGGCGAGCAATCTCACGCCTTGGCGCGAAGTGGTGACGCCGCACAAGGACGTGGCGAGCGGCCGCTACCAGCAGGCGGAGTTCGCTGCCGATCTGTGGCAGGTACATCTCGGCGAGGGGACGGACGAATACCGTGACCCGGGCGAGTTCTTCCGTCGCACCTATCTCACCGAGAGCCTGAAGGCGATGCTCGTTGGCGCGGTGCGGCGTATCGCCGGCAAGGGCGGCGACCCGGTCGTGCAGCTGCAGACAAACTTCGGCGGCGGCAAGACGCACTCGATGCTGGCGCTCTATCACCTCTTCTCCGGCATCGCGCCGAGCGAGCTGGCCGGCGTCGATGCCGTGATGCAGGAGGCCGGGGCGACGAAGCTGCCGACCGCCCGGCGCGTCGTGCTGGTAGGCACCAGGATCTCGCCGGGCAACCCCGTCACCAAGCCCGACGGCACGGTAGTGCGCACGCTCTGGGGCGAACTGGCGTGGCAGCTCGGGGGCAAGGACGCGTTCGCAGAAGTGGCCGCCGACGACGAGAAGGCGACCAACCCTGGCGATAGGCTACGTGAGCTCTTCACGAAGTATGGGCCGTGCCTCATCCTGATCGACGAATGGGTAGCGTATGCTCGCCAGCTCCACGACGAGAGCGACCTGCCAGCAGGCGACTTCGAGACGCACTTCAGCTTCGCCCAAGCCTTGACCGAGTCGGCCCGGATCGCTCCGAATTGCGTGCTCGTGATCAGCCTGCCCGCATCGGACGCGGGGGCCTCACCGCACACCCAAGGGGACGATATCGAGGTCGGTGGCCAACGCGGTCGCCAAGCACTCGACCGATTGAGCAACGTGATTGGCAGAAGCGATCAACCGTGGCGGCCGGCGAGCGCCGAAGAAGGGTTCGAGATCGTGCGACGTCGGCTGTTCGAGCCACTCGCAGATCCGGCGCAGTTCAAGGACCGCGACGTCGTCGCGCGCGCCTTCGCGGACCTCTACCGGACGCAGCACCAGGAGTTCCCTCCTGAGTGCCGCGACGCCGACTACGAGAAGCGCCTCAAGGCGGGCTACCCGATCCACCCGGAGATCTTCGACCGCCTCTACACCGACTGGTCCACGCTGGTGAAGTTCCAGCGCACGCGCGGCGTGCTGCGCCTCATGGCGGCGGTGATCCACAGCCTGTGGGAGAAGGGCGACCGGAACCCGCTCATCCTGCCGGCAAACATTCCGATCGACGATCCGCGCGTCCAATTCGAGTTGACGCGCTACCTCTCGGATAACTGGGTGCCCGTGATCGAGAAGGACGTGGACGGCCCGAACTCGCTGCCGCTGCGGATCGATGGCGAGGTGCCCAACCTCGGCAAGTTCGCGGCGTGTCGGCGTGTGGCGCGCACGATCTACATGGGCTCAGCGCCGACGACCGCCGCGGCTCACCGCGGCCTCGAAGATCGGCAGGTGAAGCTCGGCTGCGTGATGCCTGGCGAGTCGCCCGCCGTGTTCGGTGATGCGCTACGGCGTCTGGCCGGCGCGGCCACGTATCTCTACCAGGATGGGTCCCGCTACTGGTACTCGACGCAGCCCACCGTCACGAAGCTTGCGGAGGACCGCGCCGAGCAGCTCAAGCGCGAACCCGACAAGGTCGTGAAGGAATTGGAGGATCGGGTTCGCGAAGACGTGCACCAGAGGGGCGACTTCAGCCGTGTTCATGCGATGCCGCAGTCAGGCCAGGAAGTGCCCGATGACCTCGATGCGCGGCTGGTCGTACTCGACATCGGGCATCCGTATAGCAAAGACGCAGATAACGCCGCCGGAGTCGCTGCCGCCGCGATCTTGAAGTCCCGCGGAAACTCGCCGCGACTGTATTCCAACACGCTGGTATTCCTCGCCGCCGACAAGAGTCGGCTTCAGGACCTCGATGAAGCGGCGCGTCGCTATCTTGCCTGGGAGTCCATCCTCGATGAGAAGGTGCAGCTGAACCTCGATCCGCAACAGGTGAAGCAGGCCGAGACGCAGATGAAAGCTGCCGACGGCACCGTGACGGCGCGACTGCCGGAGACGTTTCAGTGGTTGTTGGTGTCCACGCAAGCGTCTCCTCAATCGTCCGTCGAGTTGCAGGCGTTCCGCCTCTCCGGGCAGGACGCGCTCGCGGTGCGAGCGAGCAAGAAGCTGCGCGGCGATGAGCTACTGCTCACGAGCTTCGCTGGCACGCGGTTGCGGATGGAGCTCGACCGAGTGCCGCTCTGGCGCGAGGATCACGTCGCCATAAAGCAACTCGCCGAGGACTTCGCTCGGTATCCCTACCTGCCGCGACTCAAGGACCCTTCGGTGCTGTTGGGCGCTGTCCGCGATGGTGTGGCACTGTTGACCTGGGAGCAAGATAGCTTCGCCTTCGCCGACAGTTACGACGAGAGCACAGGCCGCTACCGGGGCTTGCGCGGGGGGCAGATCGTGTCGCTGGTGGACGGTGATACGTCGGCGCTGGTTGTGAAGTCTGCAGTCGCACGCAAGCAGTTGGATGCGGAGACGAAGCCGCCAGACGACGGACGGGTCACCGACGACGACGTGCAGATTAAGATCAAAGAGCTCCCACCCGTGGCGCCGCGGCCCAAGCGGTTCCACGGCACTGTAACCCTCGACGCAGAGCGCGTCGGCCGCGACGCCAGCCGCATCGCCGACGAGGTGATCGCGCATCTCACGGGCTTGGTCGGCGCGAAAGTCACCGTGACGCTCGAAGTGGAGGCCGAGATCCCGTCGGGCGCTCCGGATCAGGTCGTGCGGACCGTCACCGAGAACGCTCGGCAACTGAAGTTCACGAGCCAGGGTTTTGAAAGAGATTAGTGCGTGTGCGCTCGTCTATTCGCGGTCCTGTCTCCGCGACCAGAGCAGCGAGAGATCGCAACCCGTGTGCGCCGACTGCTGAGCTTAGCTAAGGCGGTCGAGGCGCGATTGGCATCAGCCACGACGCGCTCGGAACGCCTTGTGCAGTCGCTGCTCGCCAGCGCGTTCCCGGCGAGTTCGCCTGACTACACGGCTAGCCCCAGCTTCTTAGGCACGAACTTGTAGGATTGGGGCGGACAAAAGCCAGGTAAGCTCAAGCGCAGTTCGTCAAGAGTAAGTGGTTCGCTGAGGGTTCTCGGGGACATGACTTCGATCGCGAAGGCTCGTGTCGCACTCCGAAAGTAGTCGCGAAAACGGCGCCGGCTAACCTCTACCTCGCCGCCAACTTGGATCCAGATTCCTGTGGGTGATCCTTCTACAACGCTGCCACAAACAAAGCTACCAAGCACAGCCTTCACAGGCGACGTCGCGTAGACGTAAACAACGTCCCCGGTGCGCAGCGAAGGACGCGTGCGTCGGAGCTCGAACCGCTTACGACCCTCCACCAACGCTTCAGCGAACTCAGGTTTCACGGCAAAGAGAGCGTATCGACGTTCCAACCGGCAAGTCTCCTTAGCTCCAATGCGTCGTTGGGCTGCACACGCCGCGCCGTCAGTGGGTCGAACGAGGGAAGAATGGTGCGGATCTTTGTGAGAGTAAGTGGCGCTGATGCCTCGCGATACCAGTCGAAGTGCAGGGCGAGAGCCTTGCCCTTGTGTTCGCCTTTCTTCGTTGTGGATCGTTGCACCTCGCCTAGAGTGTAGACCCCGAGGTTTCCGAACTTCGCGAGCAGATCCTCAGGTTCGTCCACAGCGTACTCGATGAGCCGTCCTTCTCCGATCAACTGGCTCTGACCTTGTTTGCGGGCCGTTTCGTAGAAGAAGATCGGACTCCCGCGGCGAAGCGCCGAGAATACATTCGGATATCTGTAATACACGTTGTCGGTCCGAAGCTGAACCCGAGTAGGGAGCACCATCTGCAGTTGATTCGACTGCGGGATTAAGTTCTGGACGAACTTCTCCTGGATTGCCACCACGAGCCCTTCCGAGCGCCCCTCGACGTACATCGGAAAGAACCGCTCTTCTAGGTCGAGTCCATCAAGACATAACCCGTAGCTTGGCGTCAGCGGCAGCGATTCCATGCTCACGAATACAAGGGGTAGACCGAGTTCCTGTGCCTTCGCACTCGCCTTCTTGTAAGGCTGCACGGGGTCGGATCCTTCTGATGTGGCAACGAGCGTCGCGTTGGTACTTGGCGACGGGTCGCCAAGCACGTTGTAGCGCGCCATCGCTTTGAACGTACGCGTGTTGACCTTCTCGACCGCGTACCCCCTCTCTTCAAACATCACACGCTGAACGAATCGATGAAGCTGAGCCGACCGAAGCCGCCCGTGAAGAAGCCGCTTAGTCCACACCCATTCCCAGCGGCCTTCGCCATACCTACGGGCCGACACTCCCTCTACGACAAACCCAAATCTCGACAGTAGTGGTTCGAGAGTAGGTCGCAGGTCGTCATCCAATGTGATGTACAACTTTTCGATCGCGTCGCGCGCAGCTTGCTCTATCACGCCAAACAGCAGGCGCGGTCCGATGCCTTGTGCTTGGTAGCGCGTTTTGATGAAGAGAGTCGAGATCTTTCGGACTCCTGATCCCTTTTCGCTCACGAGTGCGAATCCGGCGTTCTCAGAGCCATAAGAGGCAACGAGCGCGACGGCAGCGCCCTTTGAGATATCCACGCTCTTCGTCTGGACCCATTCCTCAAAGTCGGGGTAGCGAGATACTAGCTGCGGAAACGCCTCTGTTACTTCCTTGAGCTCGCCGGCGGTGATCGTACGCACCATGAAGCTGACCGGCTCGCTCCGGAGTTGAACTGCGATCTGGTCGAAGTCCTTAACGGAGAGGTTGAGGCGACGGTGTGACTTGATCAGCTCATCGACGACGGCAGCCCGAACATGGTCGGCGAGGTCGTCCGCTGACTCGAAGGATTGCCACTTCACGTCGTGGCGTTGCGACAGCCAGTCAGATGCTCTCGCGCTCCGACCGCAGGTCTTCACGAACACAAGGCGCCGCTTGTCCTTGGCGACGGCTCGTGCGTATTCGTTTTCGACAGCGTCCGTCAGGTCGCCACCGAGAATCAAGATGAACAGGTCGCACTCGTCTACTTTCTTGAGGTACGTGTCATCGACGGGGTCTGCTGAACTCGGCGAGTTTTCGAAAGTCCACGCTCTCGTCACGGCGAGAGCATTCACTGTACTGCGGCATGACTCACGCTCGGCCGAAAGATCGTCAACGGTGACATCCATCACCGAACTCACGAATACCAGAAGTGGGTTCTCCGCTGGCTCAGGCTTTGCCTGTGTAACCGTGACCATGATCGAAGTCTACGGTTCGGTTGGAGGCTTCGGTGTTAGGGTGAGCCCTAACGGAGTCACGTCGCACAATGACTACTCTGCGGCGCGGCAGCGTAGGTTCCGGTACGCACGGCAGCGGTTGGTCTTGAAGTTGCGACCGAGCCTATAGACGTTCTGGCAACGCGCAATCGGCTCATCGCGGCGGACGGCGTACGTGCCCTCGGCGCTGTCCCCGCGCTCGTGGCCTGCCGACCGCCTTTGAGTTCTGCTCCTTCACGCCGCACGACCAGACGTGAGGATCGCCGCGCTGTTGACTTGCCGCCGCGGAGAAGCCATGTATGACGGGCGACGCCGCGCGGTCTTGGCACCGACCTCAGGCGGCGTCGCAGGAGGAGCGCGAGATGCACGCAGGGGACGAGGGCGCCGGGAAGCCGGAGTGCACGCTGGTCGGCGAGGACGGGAACGTGTTCAACGTGATCGGACGCGTCCGCCGCGCGCTGCTGGACGCCGGGCACGACGACGAGGCGCGCGAGTTCGTGGAGCGTGCGTACCGGTGCGGGTCGTACGACGAGGTGCTGCGGCTCGTGCTGGAGTACGTCGAGGTGCGCTGAGACCAGCGCCGCCCCCGAAGCGGTGAATGTAGCGAGAGGAGCGACCGCGATGCCGGACGACACCACCCTTGCCTTCGTCCCCAACCGCGAGGTGCGCGTCGTCCCCGCCGGCTGGCGGCACCCGAGGGACGCGCGCGGCCGGCACGTGCCCCTGCTCCCCTCCGACTACGTCTCCGACGACGCCGAGCACGGCGACCTCATGCCGGAGCCGACCGGCGCGACGGAGATCGCCGCGTACGAGACGGTCAGCGAGGGCACGCCGATCTCGCCTGCGTTCCCCAACACGACGGAGGGCAGGCTCGCCTTGGTCAACTACTGCGCCGAGCACGCCACGACCTTCGGCGACCACCGCGCGGACACCGAGGCCTGGGCGGCGGTCCTCTTCGGCGACGCCAGCGTCGGCCTCGACGGCACGGTGCGGGCGTAGAGGAGTCCTGCGATGGGCATCGACGTCTTCATGAGCTGGGGCACGGGGCCGTCGTTCGACGGGAACTTCGAGGAGTCCTTCCGCGGCGCCAACGGCTATCTGCGCGAGGCCTACCACGGCGGCCCATACGCCACGGTCGTGCTCGTCCCCGAAGCGTTCGGTGATCCGCTGCGTGCCGCCCAGGCATTCGGCATGGCACGCGTCGAAAGCGCCGCGGTCGGCACGGACGCGGATGGCTACGCCCTGATCCCCGCCGGCGTCTTGCGGTCGCGGCTGGCCGCCACGCTGCTTACGGTTGCCGATCGGTACCGCACCGTCTACGACGAGGAGTGCGGTGAGGGGCATCCTGCGCTGCGGGAGTTCGTGGAGTTTGTGGAACTCGCGGAGCGCATGCAGGCCCAGCTCGGCCATCCCGTCGGCGTGAGCGCGTCCTGGTAGCGTCTCGCTCACTCCCCCTCCCCGCCGTTCGCTGCGGCGACCGCCATCCCGGTCTGCATGCAGCGCACGACCTCGAACAGCGCGGCCTCGATGCAGGCGGTGAGTCGGCGCGCGTCGGAAGCGGCGCACGCGTACCGCAGCGAATCGGGGGCTGAGCCGACGAGACGCACAGCAGGCCCCGTGTGAGGCCTGTTGTGCGCGCTGTCGCGGGAGTCGGTTCGCTACGCGGTGTGCGTCATCGCGTGCGCGGTCGCGTCCTTCATCGTCGGGAACGTCTCGCCGCACGCGCCGCAGCCGTACGAAGCGTCGCTCGCCGCCGCCGCCCGAGCCGCGTTGCCCTTCTCCTTGGCCTTGCCGCTCTTCTTCGGGGCGGCTTTCGTCTTCGCCGGCTTCTTCGCCGCGGGCTCCTTCTTCGGCTTCTCGGCCTTCGCCTTCGGCTCGCGCTTCGGCTTCTCCGTGCCCGCGACGCTCCAGAAGACCCAGCCGTTGCAGGCGTGGTCGATCACCGCCTTCCCGGCGCTCGACGGGCTCTTGTGCACCGTCCCATCGTCGAGCCGGTAGCGCAGGCCTTCGTCGGTCTGCACGACCTCGCACGCGCGGTCCTCCTTCTTGTACCGCGCCACCAGGCGCGTCCCCGGCTCCAGGTTCCTGTCCTCGATCGGCATCGCTGTCCTCCTTCGCCCCAGTGGGGCACTCGTCGTGCGCATACATCGCTCGCGCACCCTGGGAAGTCAACGAGCCGACGCGGAGGTTGTGTCTGCGGTGCCAAGGGAAGTTCTGGCTCGCGCTCGGGGCCAACCGCCGCACGGGGCGCAAACGTCCCGGCACCGCGCGCATGTACCCCACGTTCGCGGCTCCCCGCCACGTTGGGGCCGTGTGCGCGGACGTGGGTCGGTCGTGCGGGCCTACCGGCGGCCGCGCGGCGCCAAGCGGACGGTGCCGGAGAGGCGACTCCGGCCCGAATCGATGATTCCGGCGGCTAGCCTTCGTTTTCGGACGGAGGGGGCGGCGTCGGAGCTTCGGGAGCGGGCGCAGGCGGGGGAGTGGGTGCAACAACAGGTACGCCGGGAGCTAACCTGATGGGTTGGGATGGGACTGGCAGGCCGCGGGGCACGAACGTGAACTTCTTGGAGGGTTCGCCCTCGGTCTTCGGTTCAAGAACTGGCTCATCAGACATTTGAGATCTCCTGACCCTAGGGAAGGTTGGTGCCGCTGAATCCTGCCAAGAACCCGACTCCGCCCACAAACGTGAGCAAGGCAACCACGTTCATCGAAGCCGTCGACGCGCTCAGCCAATTGCGCTCTTCGCAGGCGGCTGGTGCCTGGTCGCCTGCCTGCCGTCGCCGCTCCCTTTCATCCAAGATCTTCCGGTCCCTTCCCAGCGCAAATTGGGAGGTCAAATGGGCTACGAGGACTCCGAGCAGTGAGACTCCCAGGAGGACCCACGCGCACGCGAGGGTCCACTCATGCGTAGGGTGCGGGGCGATTTCATGGATGAACGTGATTGAGAGGCCGAGCGCCGCTGCCGAGAGAGTCGTTAGGATCTTATCGAAGCTTTGGGCTATCTCCCGTTCCGTGTCGATGAGTAGCTTCCGCTCGTCAAGATAGGCTGTGCGTTCCGTTGCATCCGGCTGTTGCATTTTCACGGATCCATTTCGAGACGACGCGGATACCCCCGAGTGATGTGCGCGTATGCTTTGGCCAGATCACATCGCTCGCGCTCGATGCAGCAACCTTACCTATCGCTTATCACGTCGTCAACGCCGGACGGAGTCAAGGTTCGTCAACTGCGTAGACCAGCCAGTTGTCGGCGTCGATGAGGTCCACCAGCAACGATCGATCCTCTGCGGTAACGCCAGCGGGCGTGATGCTCGACCGGTTCGCGCACGGCTGGCTGACGGCGACCATCGGACGTCGTCGACCTAGCCGCGTCTTCGCACGACGCGGGCAGCGCTCGGCACGCACACGGCGCGGACGTGCGCACACGCGCCGACACCGGCCCCATGCACCCCACATCGGTGGCACCTCGCCACGTTGGGGCCGTGTGCGCGAACGTGGGCCGGTTCTGTGGGGGACGTGCGGTCCCGCGCCCCGCAACCCGGCCGCCTCGCGCGCCGTGTCCACGCGCGTCGTCACTCTTCCGGCGTCCGCCACGGCTCCTCGACTCCTATAATGCTGCTCGCCGTAACCAGTCCGTGTAGAGTGCGAGGCGAAGGTGACGCGGAAGCTCGACTTCCCGATCCATCCTGACCTGGTCAGCAAGCGGCTGGGCAGCGACATGTACAGCGCCGCTGAGGCGCTCAAGCAACTCGTCGCGAATGTGCTCGACTCCGGTGCGACGCGGGTGGACGTTCGCCGTCGACTTCAACGAGCTGGTCTCGCTGTCTAAGCACCGAGGTGGAGATATGTCGGAGGGAGCGCGACGCTGGGGTAGGTTGTCTTTGTACGAGATGATCCGCACGGGGATCAACTTAGATCTGAGTTTCCTCTTTGACTTCTATGAGTCCTCGCTCGCTCACTTCGACGGATCGCTGAAGACCATAGAGGCGCGGTGGGACAAGATCGAACGCGATGATGACGTGGAGTACGTCTCCCACCAGACGGAACATCTCAGCGACCAGCAGTACATGGTGGCTCGCTCTCAGCAGCACTGCTCCTACGCCGTGGCTATCCTTCTAGGTTCTCTGACCGAGGACTGGCTGGACATGATCGAGCGGCGTCTGGAACGTGATGCACCTGTGGCGCGAGCGAGGTACGAAGCGGAAAAGCAGACGGTCAAGGGCCGCACGAAACTGCGGGTCTACATGGACTTCCACAAGACGGAGTTTGGCGTCGATCTCCTGTCGGGAGTCGAAGCCGCGCCGAAGCGCTGGGTCGACGATGCGTTCCTACCGGACGGTCTCGTGGAGCAGCCTTCCACGGTGGATGGACGATTCGTCGAGGACTTTATCTGGGCGAGGAACAAGATCGTCCATAAGCGAGGACGAGCGAGAGCCACGCAACTGCGAAGAGGCGACGGCGCCGCGCGTAACGTGCCGGTGAACGGGCTAGATGGAGACGAGGAGCGTGCGCCGGAGAACTTCCAGATTGAGATGCCTCGCGAGTACATCTATGGAGTCACCAGGGCTTTGGTCGCGTTCTTCCACCGCATTGTCTTCGACCTGTCGTCGCGTTACGAGGCGCACGCGGAGGCGGGTTCACAATGAACGCCGGTACCGGGCAGCCCCGCGCCGAACACAGCCGGGGTTGTCGCGCCAGAACGACCGTTCTATAATGCGCTCGTGAACCCCTCCCCGAACGGAGCCCGCGAGAGCCTCAGGAACTGCTACCGCGAAGCCGCGCGCGAGTCCGACTGGTTGAACTGCAGGCTGGCCGCCGAGCAGCTCTGCCGGCTGCGCAGGTCGCCTTCCGAGGGATCCGAGGACCTGTACGCGCTCGGCTACGCGTACGAGAAGCTGGGCAACGCCGCGACCGCCCGGGTGAACTACGAGGCGGTGCTCGCGCTCGACAGCGGGCACGGGAAGGCGCGGCGGAGGCTGCTCGCACTCGACACGACGGCCTGACGCCCGAACGGCCGGTAGCAGCCCTGTCTCGCGCGCCCTTGGTGCACCCGCCAGAAGCCGTCCGTGCCATCACGCTCGAAGCACGGAGCTAAGTACTCGATCGTCGGCGCCGACGTGACGTACACGGCTCTCTTCCCGCGCATGGACCAGCCGCCAGCACCGATGGGGGTTGGCGACGCGAGCCCAGCGCCAGCGATCGCGTACGTTGTGCTGTGATCGCTCGGTGCCGTGCGCGACGGCAGCGCTGCCGTACCTGCCGCATCCGGTGTACACGATCATTACTGAAGGGTGGATACAGGTGAGCCCGGACGGAGAAGGCGAACGACCGGCGGCGGATGCGTACTTCGCGTTCATGGACAGCTGGCCGGAAACGAAGGCGTGGCGTTCTTATGTGGCGTTCAAACAACTCACGCTGATCATCGACATCTTCCTCGCGAACACGGATCGGTTGCTGAGCACGCTGAAGGCACTTCCAACGCCCGAAGTATTCATGTCCATCGCGGCGGAAGATAAGCGCGCTGAGCAAGATAGAGTCATGGGCGAGATCATGCGCCTGCTCTTCAATTTCCTCGCGTCGGCTCAGGCAGTTAACGATCATTTGGACAAGTTCGGTGGTCGATATGTCGGAAAGTTAGGCGCCGAGTTCTCGCGAGAGCTTGCCGAACGTTGGCGGGACCTGTCTGTGGCGCATGTCATCAAGCGCATGCGCAACCTGTTCCTCCACCAAACGATCCCTCCGTACACGTTGACGTGGAGCATAGATGCTGTGGCAAACACTTTGGACGTCGCGGTGACGATGAATGTGGACTCCCTACTCGGAATGAAGGGCTGGAGCGTCGCTGACAAGGACTGGCTGGAGAAGATGCGCCATCCCGGGCGTCTCGAGACCGTCGTGCAGCCATACGGTGAGGCTGCGCGTAGCTTTCTGACCTGGATGGTTGCTTGGCACCAGGAGCAGGCCGAGCCGGCGGTGTTCGAGGACGTGCGGAGGCTTTACGAGCAGGGAGCGAAGCTCCAAAAGGCTATGGAGGACGAGCGAGAGCAGTCGGAAACCGGGAGCGTCGACCCCGACTCAGACGCGCAGCCGTAGGATGCGGCGGGCAAGTCACCAGTTGCGTTCACTTAGCTGAGTTCGTGTGAGCGGCGGCGCGCCGCAGAATCATGCGCTCAGCCAGCGCTCCGAGCTTCGTCAGCGTGGGTTCATCGATCAGGGGGATACTTCGCCCGTGTACGAGGTCGTTGCGCCAACGACGAGTGGACCAGAGTACCTCGTAGTCGGCAGCTGAAATCGGCACATTGTTGTCAGCGATGAATGAGCGAAGTCGTTGGGGTAGAGGCGAGGCATTCGCGGATCCGACTGCGTCTACTATTGCGTTCCAACGAACGTCGCCTTCCCAGTCGACTTTCAGTCGATCTTTCATGAGCGAGAGTTCTTGGTTCGTGAAGAGCTTGGGTATCTGCGCACGCGCGATGACGTACTCAATCGCAGTCCAGTAGTCAACAAGTCGATCGGCGCTGCGTTCGGCTTGGCGAGCCCTGCGATGCCAGTGGAGGGACAGCAGTATGCTGCGCTCCGCGTCCGAAAGCTCACTGTGCTCGGCGGATAGCAGCGCCTCGAACGTGGGATAGGTTTGCGAAAAGTAGGTTGTGTCGGAAAGTGTCAGCTGGGGTGCTGCTGCAGCGCCCGCGATCTCCTGAACCCAGGCGGCGTCGTCTGTCGTTCTGCGGCAGTAGGCAAGCTTGGAGCTACGAGGCATTCCGAGCGCGCGGGCGCGAACCCAAGAGACGTTGATTTGTTCTGCGCCGATTGATATCAGCGGCTCGGAAATTGCACAGCGAAAGGCGATCCAGTCCAACGCTCGATCTACCTCATCCCTGATTAGAGACTCGGCCTCAAGAAAGGTGCGAGCCTGGACCGTTACTCGACCGCGGGCGGCAGAGGTAGCTGTGACGGCATCTTCTGACGCAAGTAGTTCATCAAAGCGTCGGTCTTCGTCGTCCTTAGCGGAATCCCGGCCATAGAGCGCGAGCCTGCCAATCTGCCATGCTCCTTCGATCGCACAGCCGTCTATCGGCACGATTCCGACGTAGCTCACGTCGGTATCGGGAAACTCGAGCCCTTCTACGTCCTGACGTCCAATGGGCACGCCGCACAGGCTCAAGAGATAGGAGATCATTTCTGGACCGGGAACCTTGTCGTGCCGAAGTGCGACCGTGCGTTCGTGGAGGACGACCGTCGTTCCGTGAAGTTCGATCCGGGTTACGTCTCTGTCGTGTGTGAGGCGCGACACGAAACCTGTGAGCTGAAGGAATCGATTGCCGTGTTCAACCGCCTCTACACGCGCCTCGTCTGTGAGATCAACCCCTGCCAGCTGACCTCGTTGAACAGCGGGCAGTTGGAGCGTCGCGTACGGTGTCGCACCGATTCTGCTTCCCCCAGTGCCCTCCAAAATGGTGATAGGCTCCGCGTCCCCAACGGCGAGGAGGAGGTATGGGTGCTGCGAGGGATCTGCTGACGACGTCATTGCTGGTTCTCAATGGTAGGCGCTAAAGGCAGAGTGTGGGCTTCAATTGACAGCTATGACTGGGGGACGCCACAGGAGTCAGTTGTATCACGATGCATCCCGCTTCTCTCGATGCTAGCGCCGACGGATCGAGACGCGCCCTCGACCCGACGGCCTGATGCGGCGAAGGCCGGTCTGTTCGACGTCCCACACCGCGCTCTCGGGGCCGATATCGGCCAGTACTCCGGCGCAGTGGGCACCAAACGGGCACCAACCGTCGCGCATGCACCCCGTAATGGGTCTAGTCTAGGATGGGATCCGGGCCCGTGGCGGCGCCTACCACCAGATCTTGTCAGCGAGGGCAGCGTTCATTTCGGACCACTTCTCGTCACTTGCAGCCCTCTTTGGCGCGTGCGTGCACCTATTTCAATCGTAGTCGTTGGTCGGGATCGTCACGGTCGGCTGACCTAGCTCACGTGAACCCCGGCACCAACTTGGGCACCACGGCCCGCGCCGCCAGCGGTGGCGCACGCCTCTCGTTAGCCGGCCGACATCCGACGCAGGTCGGATGCGGACTTCGGTGGCTGGCGGTTACACGTGAGCGTCGAGCCCCGTCAAGCGCTTCGCGCGCGTCGACGGGCGACTACCAGACTGGTAAATCCGGTGATCAGGTCGCGCGGAACTGCGGTTCCATGCTCACTCCTGCGACCGCACCGCGTACACGCGCTGCGCGTCAGCCACGCCCTTCAGCGCGTGCTCGCCGCGGTCCTCGAACGTGACGCCGGCGGAGGTCCGCGCGAGGTCACGGACCGTGGCCGAGACGAGGATCTCGTCTGGTGCGGAGAGCACGCAGATGCGCGAGGCGATGTTCACCGCGCCGCCGTAGACGTTTGTCTCTTCCTGGATCACGTCACCAGCGTGGATGCCCAGATGCAGTGACAGCTCAGCTGCGATCGCCGCCTCGCGACAGCGTATCGCCGCATTGATCGCGTGTCGGGCCGCGTTGAAGACGGCCATGACTCCGTCGCCCAGCACCTTCCCCTCAATGGTACGTCCGCCGTTCTCGGCGATGGCCGCACGTAGTGTGGCATCGAGCTCGCGCGCCCGCCGTCGGAACACAGCGTCACCCAGCTGCTCGGTCAGGGCGGTCGAGTCCACGATGTCCGCAAACAGGATCACCGCCGTGCCTTCCGGTACGCCAGCAGCTTCGACGGACTGCAAAAGACCTGAGACTGGTTGCGGCGCGCCGCCTAGGAAGCGCTGAATAGTCTCGACCATCGGCGGGTCCCACGGATAGGGCAGGGAACCCTCTACGACGGCCATCTGGCCGTTGGGTAGCGCAGCCGCGATCGCGCGCGAGATGTTGATGTCGAACCACCGTGTCTTTCGGTGAAGCACCAGTGCCGGCGCCACGACATTGGGGAGGTCACTCGCCGCATCCGCTGCGATAAGAGCGCGTCGAGCCTCGCCTGCAAGGTCAGGGCCGACTACCCGGTCGCCGGCAGGGACAGGAAACACCCGAAGGTAGCGCGCGAAACGCCGCGTGAATGCAGGATCGTCGAGCCCGGCGAGCGCGACGGCGATGAGCTCGGCCCAGATTTCTGGTTCCGCGTCCGCCAGTGGCGCGAGTAAGCGCACTGCGGGATTCTCTGGATGCGTACTTCCCGTTGCCACGGTCGGCCGGAACAACGTAAGGGCCGAGACCTGATCGGGGTGAGCAGCTGCGTGGCGGAGGACGATCTTCGTCGAGAACGTTCCGCCGTGCAGCGCGTAGCGCCGGACGCCGAGACGATCCACGACCGCATCAAGGTCGTGACAGAACCCCTCGAGTGAGAGTGTTTCGCCAGGATGAGACGAGAGGCCATCGCCTCGGAAGTCCAGGCGCACCACCGTGCGGTGCTGCGCGAGTTGCGTGTACGCCCACTGCGCTTCGGGGAACTCCCACTCCAACTCGATACTGCTACCACCCGGCGTAAACGCAATGATGTAGGGCTCGCCCTCGCCGAGCGTCCAGTAGGCGATGCTGACACCATCTGTAGTGGTGGCATATTGGATCTGTGGCTTCGTCATGATGCCTCTGCCCGCATTGGCTCGTCGACGCCGTTCATCCGCAACTCGCCCGATCGGGATTGGCTGTCTGCGATCACTCCTGCCAACGCACTTCCCACAGCCGCACACCCTCGTCGAACCCCTTCGGCACGAACTCGCCACGGTCGGCGAACACGAAGCCCTTGCCGGCGACGAGTCCGCGCACCAGATCGGAGACAAGAATCTCGCCGCCGGAGCCCTGCCCCATGATGCGCGACGCTGTCGTGACGGCTGTCCCGAACAGGTCGTCGTCCTCCTCGATGGGCTCGCCGGCGTTCAGCCCGACGCGGACGAGCATCGGTTCGGCCGCCGTGTCGTTGCGGGCGGCAAATGAACGCTGCAAGTCGATGGCGCATTCGACGGCGCTCGTCGCGGAGTCGAAGGACGCCATGAAGCCGTCGCCCATCGTCTTCACCTCCGTGCCGCCGTGCGCTCGCAACAGCTCCCGCGTGATGCGCTCGTGGTCGCGCAGCACCGCGCGCCAGGCGTCGTCGCCCAGCCGCTGCAGCATGCCGGTGTTGCCTTCGATGTCCGTGTAGATGATCGTGCGGGATGCGCTGGCCTGACGCCCACGCGAAGGCAGCGCGTCCGAACGGAAAGGAGTAGGAGCCTCCCTGCCGGCCGATAGGAACCGTTCGACGACCTGCGCTGCAAGCGCGTCCCCCGGCTTGATGATCGCCAGTTGCGCGCCGGGGATCGCGGCCGCGAGTTGCCGCGCGAACTGTTGGACGAGTACTCGGCGCCCTGCCGGGTACATGGGCGCGACGCGATCATCAATCACCAGAGTCGGCGTTTTGATGTCGCCCCCATCGCGCGTGGCATCGATCGATTCCGTCACATCCATAAGGTGCAGGAATTGCGCCGACGTGAAGTGCGCGCGAATCCGGTCCGCGAAGCGTTGGGCTACGTCCGCCCTGTCCCATCCGTGCTCGCGGAGCGCAAGCATGTCGACGAAGTCGTGCCAGTTCTCGGTCGCGAGCGCGAAGAGCCATGCTGGCTGCAGCCGGCGTACCGAGGACCCCGGAGGGCTGGGGTTGTGCAGCACCAGGCGATTCACGCGGTCCGGCTGCCGCGCGGCGTACGCCATCGCAAGATGGCACGCCGTGCGCACGCCAACGAGGTCGAAGCGGTCGGCGCTCGCCGCCTCGGCCACGGCTTCCATATCGGCCAGCCAGTCGTCGAACCCGGCCTCCGGAGCGTTCCCCGAAAGTCCCATGCCGCGGCTGTCCCATAGCACGACGGAATGGGACTCCTTGAGCGCCGGCCAGAGCTGCGTAGACCCCGCGATCTCGTCGTCAAGGCCTGCTGTGAGTAGCCCCCGAGCGCAAAGCAACGGCGGCCCTTCGCCCGCAACGGCATAGGCGATCGCAACGCCGTCGGCGGTGGTCGTGTAGCGGATCTCCGGCTCGGCCGTCACGCGCCGTCCCTCCGCACCGCGAAGACACGCACCGGCTCGGCGATCCCTTTGAGCGAGTGCTCGCCGCGATCGTCGAAGGCGACGCCCGACGACGTGCGTGCGAGGTCGCGCACCGTGCCGGACACGAGCAGGTCGCCGGGCGCGGAGAGCCCGCAGATGCGGGAGGCGATGTTGACGGCGCCGCCGTAGACGTTGCCCGCTTCGTGGGTGACATCACCCGCATGCAGCCCGACGTGCAGTTGCAGTTCGCTCTCCGCGCTCAGCTCGATGCAGCGCCGGGCGGCGGCGATCGCCTGCGACGCCGACGTGAACACGCCCATGACGCCATCGCCCAGCACCTTGCCATCGACCGGCGTGCCGCCCGCCTCCCGCATCGCCGCCCGCATCCCTTCGTCGAGCGCGCGTGATGCCGTGCGGAACACCGTGTCCCCCAGCCGCTCCGTCAGCGCCGTCGAGTCCACGATGTCGGTGAAGAGAATGATCGCCGTGCCCGACGGCGCGGAGGGCGCGCTCGTGGTCGGCGCGGATAGCCCGAGGAACGCCGTTAGCAGGTCGTGTGAATGCTCGCCCCGCGCGCGGGAGTATTGCCGAAACTGCGCCCCAGGGATCTTCGCGGCGATACGCTGACTAGATCGGACGGGGACGAAGTCCACCCTTTCATCTTTCAGGACAAGCGTCGGTTGGCGTACCCGCGCCAGGAGCTCGCCCACATCTGTGGCCTCCTCCAATCTTCTGTACAGAAGACCCACGGAAGGATCTGCCCATGCAGCGGCAGCCTTTGCCAGCTGGCCGAGCCACGGGTTGTCCGCCGCGTCGAATCTGCCGAGGACGAGAGCAACCGCCGTTGCGTAGGAAGGCCAGTCGGCCTCAGCGAGCGCCAGGCCCGCCTTGGCGTACGCCGTGTCAGCCACGTCGCGCATGCTTTGATACGGCGACTGAAGAGCAATGTGTGTAACTCGCTCGGGATGTTCGGTCGCAAGTTGAAGGGCAGTCGATAGCGACAACAAGTTCCCATAACAGAACACGGCGAAGCGGTCGATCTGCGCGGCGTCGATGACGGCTTCGGCATCCATCAGCAGCGTAGCGGCGGACACGTCCGCAACGTCGCGTTCGGACATGCCTGTGCCTCGCGCATCGAACGTGATCAGGCGGACGGAGCGCGCCACCGCGCCATAGTTGTACTCCATGATCGCAGGCAGCTCTTGCACATGCGTGAACGGCGTTGGGCCGCAAATCAGCAAGGCCGGCCCCTGACCCATCTCGGCCCAGGCGATGCTGACGCCATCGCTGGTCCGGGCGTACCGGATCTCCGGTCTTGTCATGGGACGCCCCGCACGGCGTACACCCGCACCGCATCCGCGATCCCCTTGAGCGCATGCTCGCCGCGGTCGGCGAAGGTGACGCCCGCCGACGTCCGCGCCAGCTCCCGGATCGTCGCTGAGACGAGAATCTCGCCCGGCGCCGATAGCCCGCAGATGCGGGAGGCGATATTGACGGCGCCGCCGTAGACGTTGCCCGCTTCGTGGGTCACATCGCCCGCGTGCAGCCCGACGTGCAGCTGCAGTTCGCTCTCGGCGCTCAGCTCGATGCAGCGCCGGGCAGCGGCGATCGCCTGCGAAGCCGACGCGAATACGCCCATGACGCCATCACCCAGCACTTTGCCCTCGACCGCAGTGCCGCCGGCCTCGCGCATCGCGGCGCGCATCCCCTCGTCGAGCGCGCGCGACGCCGTACGGAACACGCTGTCGCCCAGCCGCTCGGTCAGCGCCGTGGAGTCGACGATGTCGGTGAAGAGGATAACGGCCATGGCCGACGGGGCGGCATCCGGCTCGCCCGGCTGCTGCCCCACGAAGTCATCGAGAGCGTGGAAGAAATCATCGCCCTCGTCGCCCATGTACGGGTGGCCCCGGATGACGGCGAACTGCGCGTGGGGGAGACTGGCCGCGAGCTGTCGCGTCACGTTCACCCCCGGAAGCTCCGATCTGTCGCCGCCATACAGCACGAGACTGGGCGCCCGGACCTGTGACACGACATTCGAGACGTCGATCTCCAGCGACGCCTGCATCTCCGCGTGCAGCGCTGCCGCGCTCGTGCCCTCCCGCAATGCGGCCGCCAAGCGCCGCGTTTCTTCACCGCCGGACCAACGCAGCGTGTCGTAGGCGCGAATCTCGCTGTACAACTCCCAGTCGGCGTCGGCGACGGCCAGCATTGCCGTCGCGCGTTGGACGTCGATCAAGTCGCGGTTACGGGGCGAGCCATTCCATATCACAAGATGCGACACCCGCTCGGGATGGCGAGCGGCGTAGGCGATCGCCGTGGTGGCGCTCTGGCGCATCCCAAACAGGATGAACCGCTCCAGTTCCAGGTGGTCTACCACCGCCTCCAGATCCAGGAGCCAGGCGTCAATGGAGAATTGGCCTACGTCCCGCTGGGAGTGACCGAATCCTCGATGATCGAAGCGGACGAACAGCCGCGTTTCCGCCTGCCGCTCGAAGCCACGCCGGACGCTGCCGACCTGCCATAACCCCTGCGAGGCGGCACTCGGCGGCGATGGGATCTGGATGAACGGCACGCCCTGACCCATCGTCCAGAGGGCGATGCTCACGCCGTCCTGCGTCTTGGCATACTGCACGCGCGGTTCGGCCATCAGGCGTCCTCGTCTCCCGGGCGACCTTGCCGCCCCCACCGCACTTCGTACACCCGCACCGCATCCGCGATTCCCTTGAGGGCGTGCTCGCCGCGGTCGGCGAAGGTGACACCCGCTGACGTGCGCGCCAGCTCGCGCACCGTCGCTGAGACGAGGATCTCGCCGGGTGCCGACAGGCCGCAGATGCGGGATGCGATGTTGACGGCGCCGCCGTAGACGTTGCCCGCCTCGTGGGTCACGTCACCCGCGTGGAGACCGACGTGCAGCCGCAGCTCGCTCTCTGCGCTCAGCTCGATGCAGCGCCGGGCGGCGATGATCGCTTGCGACGCCGACGTGAACACCGCCATGACGCCGTCCCCCAGCACCTTTCCGTCAACCGGCGCACCGCCCGATTCCCGCATCGCCGCGCGCATCCCTTCGTCGAGCGCGCGCGCCGCCGTACGGAACGCCGTGTCGCCCAGCCGCTCCGTCAGCGCCGTTGAGTCGACGATGTCGGTGAAGAGGATGATGGCGGTGCCCGCCGCGCCGGCGGACGTGCTTCCGACCGGGGCCGCAGCTTTCGGTGCCGGTGAGGGCTCGCGGCCGAGCACAAATTGTGTGACCAGCTCTGCGTCGCGCAGCGACGGCATCCCCAACCCGAGTTCGACCACCGCCAAGCGAGCCCCCGCTATGCTCCCTGCGACCATCTGGCTGAATTGGTTGCCCATTCCTACCATACGATCACGGGCGATTACGAGCGTGGGCGTGCGAATTTCCGCCAGATGCGACGTTACGTCTTGCGTCCGCAACGCCGCGAAATATTGGCGCAGCGTCTCGGGTGTCGTGCATTGGCGCATGAGCGCGGCAAACTGACGACTGTCGACAGCCGGCATCAGTGAGTGAAGCGCTGCGGCGTGAGTGAGTGTGTATAGCTCCCACTGCTCGTCGCCGAGTGCCCGGAAGGATTCGAGTCCTTTTAGGGTCGGCACGGCTTGATACCACTCCTCCCCGTTTGCGAACGGGACCTCGAGGACCAGGTGCGTGAGGCTGTCCGGATTGCGCGCCGCATAGGCGATGCAGGCTGGCGTCGCATGCACAAAGCCGTACAGCGCGAACCGCTCAAACCCTAGACGCATGCGGACAGCTTCAATGTCGGCGATCTGGGCGTCGATCGAGAAATCGCTCACGTTGCGGTCGGACATGCCCATGCCGCGCATGTTGTAGCGGACCGCATGAAATCCATTCCTCGCCAGCTGCTGCCACGCCTCTTGATCTTGATGACCCGCAGTCGTGGCTACGAGGTGCTCCCAGAGGTTGCACGAAAGGATGAAGGGCACGCCTTCGCCCATCTCGCAGAACGCGATACTCGTCCCGTCGGAGCTGGGCACGTACTGGACCTGCGGTGCGGCCATCAGGCGCCCTCCGACTTCCGCACCGCATAGACCCGCACGGCATCCGCGATCCCCTTGAGTGCGTGCTCGCCGCGGTCCTCGAACACCACGCCGGCACTCGTACGTGCCAGCCCGCGCACGATGTCCGACACCAGCACCTCGCCCGGCGCCGAGAGCGCGCTGATCCGCGAGGCGATGTTCACCGCGCCGCCGAAGACGTTGCCCTGCTCGCGGATCACGTCACCCGCGTGCAGGCCGAGGTGCAACTGTAGGCCCGTGGCCGCGCAGGCGCGCGCGCAGGCGAGCGCCGCATCGATGGCGTTGGCGGCAGACGGGAAGGTGGCGAGCACGCCGTCTCCGACGAGCTTGCCTTCGATGGCGTTGCCGCCAGCGACGCGGATAGCTCTGCGCATACGCTCATCGAGCGTGCGTGCCGTCGCGCGGAAGGCCCTATCCCCCATCGCCTCGGTCAGCGCTGTCGAGTCGACGATGTCCGCGAAGAGGATGAGGGTGGTGTCCCCAGCGGCGTTCTCGCTCGCCA